>CANFKC010000012.1 GCA_947447265.1 Chitinophagaceae bacterium | reverse complement strand
TGGGTCAACATCCCGGAATAGAGGTACACCTTAACGCCATTCAAGTGGGTCAACATGACGGAATCTTCAAACCTGGGGTGGGTCAACATCACCGGAATGGTGGGTCAACATAAAACGGAATGATGGGTCAACATGCTCCGGAAATTACAGTGAGCCCCCTGCGCTTAAATACTTTTTCATTGAAAAATCCTACGCCGAAAGGCGAGGGAAGCGTAGCCAAGACAAACGACACACATATTAAATTGCTTCTATAAGACCTATTATGTTACTTAGTGTTCTCGGCATTATGGCCTTGTTTGGCTGAGGTTCTATTTAACATAAAATTATCTTATAGAACGATTTAATATGTTCCTTTTCGGGCGTGAGCCTTAAGCGGGTATGTGGGTTTTGCATTGATGGTGCCCCGCACAAAAATTAAGCGGCGGGGCGCTGGCTTCATTGGTGGTGCCCCGCACGAAAATAAAAAAAACCTTCCTATTAAGAAAGGTTTTGTATTACATTTATGCTGCGAAACTAAAATGTAAAGACTATGACCGAATTTGGAATTGCTCAGGGAAAAAGAAATGCCTTTGCGAATTACGTATTTGATAAAAAATGGGAAGAATTTGGCAATAGGGCAATTCATACGATTAGCGTAGATACAAAGACGTGTACTATCATGATTTTGTTCTGCAAAAATGAAGGAGAGGTTAATGGCATACTTGCCACTTATGATGAATTCCTTCTAAAGACAGGGGTTAAAGAGAGTGAATTTTATTCGGGGTCGGTAGTGTAGGTGACAATTATTCTCGGGTCTGAAAGGTATGCTGAATGAGTTGTCATTGGTTTTCTGTCGGGAGAACCTGTGTTGTGTAGTTTAATTTGTGCGGCACCGCCTATCTTCATGTCATATAAATCTCCGAATGGCCTATGCCGTGTCATGACATTTGCCTGAATAGGGGCGTGCTTATTCTCAAATTCTTCGACTAGTGCAGATATTTTTTGTTCAAGGATTGCAGAATCCATCTCTGCTGCCTGCCACTCATCCTGCGTTGGGTTTATGGCATTTAAGATTTGATTTTCCATGTCGGAGCGCCCCGCGCGATTATATATTAAGAAAAAAAACGAAGGGCAAAGATAAGATAAACTTTTATAATTCAACATTATGTTAATATAGATGATAGCGTAGCATATTAGATATTTAACTATAATGTTTATTATGTATCAAAACTACCGCTTCTTATGTAGGAAGTGTATCCACATAGCAAAGTCCCTTTAGTAAGGGCAGTGACTGACGAAAAACTAAAAGCCTTATTTAATAAACCTAGTTATGGCATACACGAGTTTAAAGTGTATGGCAGCAAGCGCAATCATGGGAAGCGTAGTTTATTTTATAGTCTGTTTAGTTTATTATGCTGGTGTTTCAATATGGACATTGAGTTTACCTGTTATACAGGTAGTACTAGAAATCAGAAAAGGGAATATCCCCAACTTAAATTGACCTCGTATTTCCCATTTTCGTGTTTCACGAATCGAAACATTTTTGGTTTGTAAAATATCCATTCGTGATATTCCGGTATATTTAAACCGTATAGATTATCTCCTGTATTTACCTCATCTAATACCGCAATGCACTTAAATCCCTTTTCTATATTCTCAATCGTCCTATTTTCATAAATTATTCCATGATTTTGCATCCTTTCATCCAATTCTTTTTGCGCTAATTCGATTGTATTTGCATGGAATATTATACCATCTAAATCCCAATTCAAGTGCGGTATGTCAATATCGAATATTTGCTTGGCTGACGCAAGGCTGTAAATTCTTATTTTATCTCCTTCGTCATCGAATAATTGCTTTCCCATAATATTTGCTTTGTCGTTATTGCAAATATAATTAAGTCCGCTGGTTGGCGGACTTTTTTGTTTTGCGCTAAGGGGCGGCCCCCGGCCGATAAATTTCCTGGTAAAAATTACTTCATTACTTCATTGAAAAATCCAACGCCGAAAAGGCGAGGGAGGCGTAGCCAAGACAAACGACACACATATTAAATTGCTTCTATAAGACCTATTATGTTACTTAGTGTTCTCGGCATTATGGCCTTGTTTGCCTGAGGTTCTATTTAACATAATATAAATTATAGAACAAACAAGCACTTTGTTTTGGCTATGCTTGAAGCCCTCAATAAAAGTAGTTTTAGCAGTTAGGTAGGTGTTAAATTTTATTATATTAAGCAGGATTGAACCAATCTACCACAATCAATCCTTGCATTAACATAATAAAACCTACCACCAATAATCAAAACAACTTTTATCCTCAGGCTCAGGATTGTAAGATGAAGAAATGAATTTTTAACAACGCTAAAGCATTACAGATGTTCAAGAAAATAATTTCATACTTACTTGGAAGGGGCAAAATGAATAATCATAATCTTTTTTATATCAAAAGAATATTAGGCAATATAGATTCTCAAATCCCTCAAGAATTATAATAATCCTCGTTAATGGTTTTATCTAAAACCATTTCATTTCTAACACTAATTGCATATTCATTATATACTGAAGGCGATAGTTTCAATAATGACGACTCCATTGCCTTTAATTTTATTTGACAAATCCTTATATGCATTGTTAAGTATGCAATTTCTGGTGAAATTTTATTAGAATCATTATCCATAATATTTACATTTTAGTTAGCACTCCAAATGTAATGAATAACCTGCAATCCGTTGCGGGTTTTTCTTTGTGCCGTCACCGTCCGATAAGGCTAAACTGCCACCCTACGGGGTTAAGGAAGTTGTTCTATAAACACGTTATTGTTAAATATCTTCGGGCGTATCGCTACGCTAAAAATACGCCCTTGCTATTCAAGCCTTCGGTAACATAACGTGAAATTATAGAACAAAATAGGCGCTTTGACAGGGATAGGCTACATAGCCCTCAACTATCTGGGCATTGACAGATCGAAGCAGATAATAAAACTTATGGTTAAGCAGGATTGAAACCAATCTACCGTTTATCAACCTTGCACGTTAACAATAACTTTTACTATCTGGAATAATCAATTCTCAGCTAGTTTTTAGGCTCATGATTGTAAGATGAAGAAATGTTATTTTAAATCCTGTAATGTTGGTTATGTAGCAGATTTGAGTAGAAATTATTTTACTTCTCTTTTATTAGCTCTATTTGCACTTTTTGTGTCGTGCTATGTGCTTTATCATAACTTAACCATGAGATCAATAGAGCCAAAGATGATATCATATAAGGTAAAGCTCTCAGAAATAAAATAGTTTCCTGTCTCAGTTTCCTAACTTCTAGGTTGTATTTATTTACATCTAATTCTAATTTCATTTTGTCGATAACAGCATCCACTTGCTTCATCGTTCTTGAAAAATCGTAATCTTTAACAGGAAAATTGACGGTATTAACTCTATCGATTTCGTCTTTAAATACCTCAATGTAATTAGTAATCATGACTTTGCAGTCAAATATCATAGACACTCTTTTGTCTAGTTCTTTCACTTTATCGATTCTTCGATAGTAAGACATCAGAACAATATTCAAGAAAAAAAACGGGTCGTAATTCTTCTTATTCCCATCGGTATCAACGATTACATTCAAAACAAGTTTCCTTAAATGGTCATCTAGGGTAAATGAATAAGAAGGTACTATTGTACCCTTCATAAAATTAAATTCTATTAACGGATCGTTTAAGTGTGACATTCCACAATATACTAAAACAATGCACACGTCACCATCCGATAAGGCTAAGCTGCCACCCTACGGGGTTAAGGAAGTTGTTCTATAAACACGTTATTGTTAAATATCTTCGGTCGTATCGCTACGCTAAAAATACTCCCTCGCTATTCAAGCCATGGTAACATAACTTGAAATCACATCGCTTAAATTTTAATTGCCCGTTGGGTTTGGCTCACTTCACGTGTGCACCCCTAAGCATTCTTCCCATCCTGGTCCGAATTTGCGGATAATCCTAACTCTCCTAAAGCCATTCTAAATCGCAGTTCTGCTGCAATTTTATCTACTTCGGCATCCAGAAGTTCCTTGTATTTAGCTTCATATTCGCGTTGAAAGGGGCCGTTTTTCAATACATACTCTATAGCTTCAACTTTACAAAACAATTCAAAAAGCGCAATTTCTTCCATCGGTGTGTTATTTTTTAGTTAGCTAAAATAAGTAATTATAGTTAACAGTATATACCTAGGCTTAAAATAATTATACACATATTTACTAGAAACTAAATTTAGTATGTAAATAATTTTATTTTGTGAATAACTTAATAGTTACTACTTTGCAAATCACTATTTGTTATATCTCATTCTCTAACAATTAAAATTATCAAAATCATGAAGGAACGTAAGAACGTTTACCAGCTGCCTGCAGGTGACAAAACACTGGAGTGGTATGCTAAAGCGGTGCTCGAAATGAAAAAGCGACCAACCACCGACCCAACCAGCTGGAATTACCAGGCAGCAATGCACGGGTTTTATGCACCATCTCCGTTCTGGCAAGGCTCCGCCCCCCTGCCCAGCGCTGCAGATCAGGCACGGTTCTGGAACCAGTGTCAGCACGGGTCATGGTACTTCCTGCCATGGCACAGAATGTACCTGGCGTATTTTGAACAGATTGTTGGCGCTACCATAGTTGCACTGGGTGGCCCTGCTGACTGGGCACTCCCTTACTGGAATTACAGCGAGACCACACCACATGCCCGCGATATGCCGCCGGCATTCGTTAGTCCGGCCGCGCCTACCAACGGTTTATGGATGGCCGGCCGTGCCAGCAACAGTATACCGGCAAGATATGTAACGCTGGGCGCACTGAATACCATACCTTATACCGGAGACGGCCGTACTTCCCCACTCGGTTTCGGCGGACCTGAATCCGTATTCTCACACGGCGGTTCACCACATGGTCAGTTGGAAAGTTTGCCGCACGATATGGTGCACGTAGCCATTGGCGGTGCCATGGGCGACCCAAGAACTGCGGGCCTTGACCCGATCTTCTGGCTGCATCATGCCAATATTGACCGCTTATGGCAGGTTTGGCTGAATATGGGCGCGCATCGCGTAAACCCGGTTAAAAAGGCATGGCTCGACTTTAAATTCGAATTCCACGATAAAAACCGCCCCCCTGTAGTGATGACCAGCAAAGATGTATTGGACACCAGGACGGTATTAACAGGGTATACTTATCAGGGAGTGCCTGCTGGCGCACCAGTAGTGGCACATGCTATGGCTGCCGCAAAAGTTGCGAATGTAGCAGAGGGCATTCAGCTTAATGAGCGCGTTGATGCCTCAACAACGCTGGATGTAGTAGCGGCTACCAATAAACCTAACGTCCTGAGCTCAGCAAAGACGCTGGCGCACCTCGATCTGCCTGGCGCACCACGAACAAGGCTGATGAATTTTGCCGCGTTTACGAAAGAAGCATTGGTGCCTTCCAAGCCCGCAATGTCTATCCTGCACTTTGAACATATTACCGGCAAGGGCGTTCCGCCTATTCACGATGTTTACATCAATACTGTAGAAAACGATGGCAACAAAGAAGCGCATTATGCGGGTTCGCTCAGTTTCTTTGGTGTTGAAGAATCATCTGTTGCCAATGTGCACCAATCAGGCAGCGGCCAGCACTATGCATTAGATGTAACCGCACTGATGGATAGCCTTAAATCGCTACCGAACTGGAATGCACAAAGGTTGGATATCAGCATAGAACCAAGTAAACCAATGGACGCCAACACGTCAGTAACCATCGGGCGTATTAGTTTATACAGCGAATAGATCAGTAATGAGTTTAACAGCAGACGTTAACCCGTTTTCAATAGTTACGGCAAAATTGCGCAACCTCTTCACGAAATATCCTGAATGGAGGACGTGGGGCCTGAGCCTGCTTGCCTGGGCCTTTTTACTATACGGTTTGTTCAACATGCCTGGCGAAGCAAGCCATGCCGGCCGCAGTATATACTGCTTGCCCGGTGGTGGCGCCAGCCTGCAGGCTCATGGGGCAAATGGTGCAGCAGCCGAAGGCACTTTTGCGGGTATACTAAAAACGGTTTTTGATGGACTGAAGCAATGGAACATCATGGTAATTGCCATGATGTTCCCTCTGCTTAATGAACCGATACGGCATGTCACTTTTTCCGTACGGCGAAAGGACAGGACCCGGGGCATACTTGGTTTTCTATTGGGCTATGTTACCGTTTGGATGGCAGTTGGATTGTTGTTTATGTTGCTGCCGCTGTTTATTGATATGTTGGTGGGCAAGCAAAACCAATTGATAACCGCTTTAATAAAAGCATCTGGTTTTCTATTGGCGGCGGCGCTTACCTGGCAACCAGCACGGTTGGTAAAAATGACCAAATGCGCCCAGACAATGCCCATACGCATTAATGCGCCGCAATTGTATACCGATACCATAATGTATGGCCTCAAAATGGGTGCCGCATGTTTTAATATGTGTTGGGCGCCGATGGTGGCACTAATGCTGGCGCATCATAATTTCTTCCTGATGTGGGAGGTAACGCTGGTTTTACTTTGTGAGCGCTATATATTACCACATACCAGCCGGCTGCCCGGCTATGCCTGGGGTATAATTGCCTTCGCTTTGTACAGTATTGAAATGTGGGGATGAGCTTTTAATGCCGTTTTGAAATTATAACCCCACCGAGTAATATATGCTTAGCGCCTACCCTCTTACTTACTTTTCTTTTTTGTGCCAAAAAGAAAAGTAACAAAAGAAAAGGGCACTTTGGGCAATTGCTCCGCTGCCCAAAGAAGCCCCCCGGCGTGGGCTGCTGAAGCTTTTTACTCTAATGTCCGCGCCGGGGCGGCAGCGCGGGTGATCTGACGAACAGAGTTTCGACACTGGTTTGGTTTCAATATCTAATTGGCATAAAATATTGTACGGCAGCTATTACGTAAATTTGAAAAAGTAAAAAAGGAATAGCTATGTCAACATACCGGGTTTTTAAATTGATTGCATCATCTGATGCTGGCTTTTCATTGACAAATGATGCCCGGGAAATTGTTGTTCGTTTCGCTGGTGATTTCGATATGAATACTGTTTTGCAAAAGTTGGTAGACCATAGCGGAAGCGGGCTCTCCCTGCACCTTGAACACATGACGGGTAACGACCTGGTCCCGAATATTGATGTACATCTAAATCATGGCAACCAACACGAACAAGCAGAAGAAAACTATGTGGGTTCCATGGGTTTATATGGCCTTGGCGAAAGTTCTGCTTCCTTAGCTGAAAACAATGGCGCTGGTCAGGAACGGGTATTTGAAGTGACCCCTGTTTTTGCCAAAATGAATAAAGACGCAGGTGGGTCCGCTACTGAATTTACGCTTACACTTCACCCGAACCCTGCCCTGCCAGCAGGTGCAGTATTACATATTGGCCGTGTTGCGCTCTACTATTACGAGCTATAATTTAGCACCTTGCCATTTTCTTCTTTTTGCCGATACTCCCCTTCGCTTCTGCCTTAGCTATATAGTCTGTTGCAAATGGTATTTTACAATCGGTATCTCCCACATCTACGTGTACTTTTCCTATCCTTTTAGCGGTTTCTTTTGCAAGCGTGTTCAGTTCGGCAACATATATGCCAACCGATATCACACACATATTCATGGTTTGTTTCACCCGGTTCGGCACTTTGGTTACCTGCTGTTCTATCCTTTCCAGCAGTGTCTTGAGCAGGTTTATATTAAGGGCGCCATCATCAGTAATAGCCACTACACTGCTTATGGTTGACCAACCGGAACTCGCTACCCTCTCCTCTATTGCATCTATCCATTCCAGAGCAAGCTCCATTCCGTACTTGCTTTCTGCGGCTATCCAGGGCACTGTATATTCACTTATCGCCTGAGATTTTGCATGCTCTGCCCAATGCTGCAGGTCCTTTTTGGTCATTTTTGTTTCATCGGCAATCAGCCCCGCAAGGTACATGGCATCATAAATACCCGAATCAAACAACTCCAGCGAAAGGGCATAGTCCTTCTTTACTTTCTTCTGTATCTTCTTCAGCTCTTCCACCTTTACCCCATATAATGGCTCTGCAATTCCATGCTTCAGCAGCACTTTCTTAATCGAATCCTGTCCCAGTTGTTGTAATTCTGCCAGTACTTCTTTCGCTGTCATAAATACGGTATTTCAGAATGTTGTAGTTATTGAGTTGTGCTGTTAACGTAAATTAATTGGTAAGCGTTTTCAACACTTTGGTTGGCGACCTGAGCCAGTTGATATTGTGCAGGTGCAGTGTAAACGAAATGCTGCGTTCAAACACATGCTTATTGCCATAGCTGTTTTTTAAGAAGTCACGGAAATCGCCACTCATTATCAGCGGTATGTAAATGCTCACAACATCTTTAATGCTGCGCAACTCAATACCACCATCATACATTAGCGTAGTAGCGCTGTTTTTTGATATGGTCGGGCTGAAATTAGGTATCAATCCGGCATCAAAAAATAACTTTATCGGTAGCGAAACTTTAGGCAGGTCTGAGGAAATGTTGATTGTCGCCATCCAGTTATCGCTGCGGTAAACATTGTTGAAAACAGGTATTTTAAAGCCGCCTTCCTGCACTGAAATTTGTTGCGCGGCCCTATTATTACGGGCATTTCTGCCAATGTAGGTGCCATCATACAAATAATCGTCTGCGGCAGAATAACTGGCATTTAATTTATACCGGTCAATTACCGCCAGGTCATTTTTTATAGCAAAGAACTTGCCGGCATATGCCCTTACGTAAAGCGACTTGTTTTTAGCATGATAGTCAATTCTTGCAGTTCCTTCAGCGGCAATTTTTGCGAAATTGGCACCCGCCTGCCCTTCAAAATTGTAGCTGAAAGGGTTGTAGGTTCTATCGTTGGAATGCACATAGCGTGCCATACCATACATTTTTTGTTCTGATACAAGCTTTGTTTCGGTGCCAAAAGAAAAATAGTCTTCTTTAATATTGTACCCCTTAATAAAGAAATGGCGGTTAACTGTGCTTTGTAAATTTTCTTCCTGCAGGGTAAACGTAAGCACCGCTGCCGCCTTTGTATAGCCCGAATACAACGGGCTATTGCGCCCAATCATCGTTTCATTGCTGTGAAAGGTTTTGGCATCGCCCTGTAATAATATCTCCTTAAATGTTTTTGACGGATACCAGATATACCCTACCGATCCTGCCCCTACAAAACTATTGGAGCCAAATGAATACATAGGTGCCAGCAGGAAGCGTAACCTGTTTTCCGGAAGTGATAGGTCATGGAGCAGCAGGCCGGCCATAATACCGTCATATTGATTGTATGCCAGCGCAGGGGCAACGAACAGCTTGTACTGTTCTGAACGGTTAAGGCCCAAAACGGGTTTTATTTTTAAACTAAAGGTGCGGAAAAGACCATCCTTTTTATAAAGGTCGTTCGCCTCTTTGGCATCTGGTATTACGCTATCTATTTTTATCCGGTTCCAATCGGTAACGGGCATTGATATCGTAGCCTTATGCAAGAACGGCTCTGACCATACCGATCCTACCAGTGAATCACCTTTATAAGCATCTACCTTAACAGGCACCGCTATCTTACTCTTATTCTTAATGGTTACTTCGGTCTGGCTGCCTATTACACGGGCATCTTTAATGGCGAAATCAATTTTCTTATCGGTATTCAGCATGCCATCAAAAAACCAATCCAGCTGCTTTGTACTCGCCTTTTGCATAGCCACCCTGAAATCTTCAGGATATGGGTGTTTAAAATGCCATGCGTCAAAATACGCTCTCATCCCCTTTTCAAAATCGGCCGCACCCATATATTGTTCCAGCATCCTGAAAAACATGGCCGATTTATAATACACATCTAACCCATAATTAAGGTGGGTAAAATCGCCCGAAGTCTGCTCTATCTTCTGGTCGTTATGTGTAGCAGCCAGTTCAAAATAGAAAAGGTCTTCATTCAGTTTGCCCAGTTTAGTGAGCATACCTTTTTCCGCTTCCAGCGATTTGCTGGTCTTATCTTCATAAAAGCTGTTCAGACCTTCATCCATCCAGGCATGGTCGCGCTCATTGCTGCCCAGCATGCCATAAAACCAGTTGTGCCCTGCCTCATGCACCATCACAGTACGAAAACCTACCCTTGCCGATTTATCAATGACAGTAATCGTTGGGTACTCCATTCCCCCACCCGCACGCATATCGCCTAAAACAGCCTTAATTGTCTTGTATTGGTATGGCCCCACCCACTTGCCGTAATGCAAAACAGTTTCGCGCAGGTGATCTGTCGCTTTCTCCCATACTTTTTTATAAGATGGCCAGAAGGCCGCCCATGTGGTTACCACTAACCCTGTTGCGGGAACCGTTACGGTGTCTTTCCGGACCAGCCAGCTCTTATCAGCAAACCAGGCAAAGTCATGTATATTGTCTTCATGATAATGAAGCGTTTTCCATGTTGTAGCACTTGGTATAGTCGTATTGTTGCGGAAAGAATCGGCAGGCAATGGTAATTTTGAAAGGCTATCCAGCCATGCATTTTCTCTTTCATCCAGTAAATTACCCGTAGCCATTACTATGTAGTTTTCCGGAACGGTTATTTTTACGTCATAAGAACCATATTCACTGTAAAATTCACCCTGGTCAAGAAAAGAGATCGGATGCCAGCCAGTACGGTCATAAACAGCAGGCTTCGGGAACCATTGCGAGATATAATAAGCCTGGTCAGTATGGCCAAGGCGCGAAAAAACCTTTGGTAGTTTCACCATAAATGGTGTTGTAATTTTCACCTTATGGCCTGGCAATAAAGGTTCTTTAAGGTCTATCCTGGTAATGTCAGGTGAATTTTCTGCAATATTTTGCTCCACTAATTGTCCGTCAACCGAAAAATCGAGACTATCAATAAAGCCGCGTTCTTCTTGCTTAGAATAATAAAAGGTGGTATTGCCATTGGCCTCATATTGCTTTGCGAATGGGGTATGGTCATGCTTGTACGCATTAGGCCATAAGTGCAGGTATATGCTTTTTAAGGTATCTGGGGAATTATTGGTATAGGTTATTTCTTCGTAAGCATCAATTCTATGTTTTTTATCATCTAATCGGACATCAATTTTGGTATCAACCAGCTGTTGCCAATAGGTTTGGGCACCAGCCGGGAGGGTTGTGAAAAGCAAAAGGGCAAAAGTAAATGACTTCATTGCGCTAAAATAACGGTTTTATAAATAAGCGGCACTGCAAAACCTGCAATTGGAACAACAACGAAAGAAATCTCTTTAAATTGCCTGCATATCTGCTTTATAGGTAAACATACCGCTACACCTTTCATTTTTGGAGCACATCCCGGGGTATCTCACGATTCGGTAAATGTTAAAAAAATTGTGAGTGCAAAAAACCGCATTACTTTTTGTGTCGTATATTTAATCAACTTATTAGCGGATTGAGTCGATAGCCACCAAATTTTCACATTAAAGTCAAAATCATGATCACCAACGAAATTGAGAGATTAAAATCGGTAAAGAAATTTGACAACTATAATTTCGATCTGAATAAGGGGTTGCAGGAAATACTTACCCTTACGGCTGAGATTTGCGAAACACCTGTGGCGTTCATTACCCTTATCGATGCAGATACACAATGGTTTAAAGTGGCACGCGGCCTGGAAGTATTTCAAATGCCGCGAGAAGCATCGTTTTGCCAGTACACTATTATAAATGATGAAGTACTGGTGGTTCCCGACCCAACCCAGGATGAACGGTTTGCGAATATTCCACTTGTAGCCAACCAACCACATATTCGCTTTTATGCCGGGGCTCCCCTATCCACCGACGGACAAAATATAGGTACATTATGCGTATTCGATGACCACGCCAAGCAGTTGCCTGAAAACAAAAAGCAAATGCTGAGTATATTAGCCAAGCAAGCTATCCATTTGATGGAGCTGGAGTTGTGTCTGAACTTATTGCAGGAAAAAGCAGCGCAGATCGAAAAACAGAACAATGCGTTGGTTGAAATTGCATTCACCCAGTCGCACGAATTCCGTGGCCCTTTATCAACCGTACTTGGCTTCATAAACATCATTCGCGACAACGATTACGAAGATGCAAAAGAATTCCTTGTTCTTATGGAAGAAGCTGTAAAAAAGCTAGACGAGAAAATACACTACGTAGTCAGGAGCACACAGATGGCAAAAGAAATTTACCAGGCTAATTAAGCCTGGGCAGATAGGTCATAAAATGCCGCTACTTTCTTAGATACTACGAAAACAATGTGCCGTCACTAATCTTGACTTCAAAATCTTTGAGGCCTTTATTGATGTCGCCCTGTATATGGAGCTTGCCCATATCTGCCATTGCACGTAGGCGCCAGCCGAGGTAAAGGTCACCCGTTGGAAGGTTGTTTTTCGACATAGCCTGACTTATAATACGTGATGCCTTCTGGAATTGATCGGAACAAAACCCAAGCAGAATGCTGTCGTACTGTTCGTCACTTCTGGAAACCAATCTTTTTCCACCCTCGGCAGTACGCACGCCGGCATTTTCGTCAGTGAGTTTACCCCATTCAAAACCATCCACTTCAAGTTCTCCTGCAGTAACGGGACGGGCAAGTTTGCGCGCTTTAACTAATTCCTTTGCTGATATTTCGCTGATGCTCTTTGGGAAGAACACCTTGCCGTTTTCATCTAAAAATGGCAGACCTGCAATATTTACGGTCAGGAAACGGCCTTTGTATTTTCCCAGGTATTTAATGGTCCAATGGTAGGTGCAAATATCAGCAGGTATTGGCGCTATCCATACCCAGACCTTTGCATCTTCATTTTTTGAAAGTTCCAGTACTATTTCCAGCAGGCGCTCCATGTCATCTACCTGCATCGGGTTCTTTTCATTCGGTGCAACTTTTTGCCAGAAAGCAGACCTTAGTTCAGAAAATTTCTGGCCTTCCTCTTTTTGCAAGGGTCCAACATTCAACACATCCCTCATAACCACAACCTTGCCATCCATTGAGGGTTCAAGGGCTATCGCTTCATTTAGCGGCGCTGCGGCTAAATCACCTGTTACTATATGGAATATCATGTTGCAATCGAATTAGCCTGCAAAAATAATAAAAAACGCCGCCATGGCTTTTTACTTATCCACACCCTGTTTAACATTATGGAATAAGAACAAATCAAGCCCGCGACGTCACTTAAAAATATATTTCCTAAATTGCCAGTAGGAATGAGTGATTTTGTAAGCATAAAGAACTGGCTCGAGGACGATAAGCCCCGCGAAAAAATGGTACAGAAGGGATCCGCCGCCCTCACTGATGCCGAATTGTTGACCATACTTATTTCAGTAGGTACAAAAGACCGTTCTGCACTTGACCTTGCAAAAGATACGCTTAACCTGGCCAATAATAATTTACGCGAGCTTGGCAGGCTTGACCTGAAAGAACTGCAAAAAATCAACGGTATTGGTCCGGCTAAGGCAATAACCATAGCCGCCGCAATGGAGCTGGGCAGGCGCAGGCAGATGGCTGATAGCCTTGAAAGAACTCAAATAAGAAATACGGATGATGCAGTAGAGGTATTTATGCCGCTACTCCAGGACCTTAATCATGAATGCTTTTACGTAATGTATCTTACGAAGGCAACAAAAGTGATTAAAACAGAGCTATTGAGCAGTGGAGGGCTCTCCAGTACTGTAGTAGATATCAGGATGATATTGAAAAACGCAATCTTATTCAACAGCCCTCAAATTATAATTGCGCATAACCACCCTGCCGGGACAATTAAACCCAGCGAACAAGATCTTCGAATTACCAAAAGACTAAAGGAATCTGCCGAATTGATGGACATCCGTCTGCTCGATCATATTATTATAGCAGGCAATAAATTTTTGAGCATGGCAAATGATGGTTATCTCTAGCCAGTTATCACTATAAGGTGAAGATAACAAGAGTATATACATTCATCGACCACGATATAATTTTGTACAAATAAAATTTGAATTATCTTTGGGAAACGATAGATGTAATGCATTCAATGTCAATGTCTAATGGCAACTGAATAATTTTGATTAAGCGTTTTATTCTTAATGCACATTTTCAATGTTTGTACATCTGTCGTTGCGGGGCCCTACGCGCACTTAACGCCCAAAAATAGTTGAATGTGAGTTTATGAATGAATTTGAGGTAGTATTGCGGACATTAGAGAATTTCAACGATGGAGTCATGGAGATAACCAGTGACTTCGTGGTAAAAAACATTAGCTTCAGCAGCCCTTCAATGCTTGTTGATGTTTTTGTTCATTACAAGGGAAAACCATTTCCTGTCGCTTCCGGCAATCAATTCGACCAACAATTAATCGATCAATTAGTTGAAGTCCGGGAAGGATTTAAGCGCAGCTATAAAGAATACTATCTGGCGGACTTTACCATAAAAGTTGGTGTTACAGTAATAGGCAGTAGCCCTGAACAGACTGGCTTTTTTGTCCTCATCAATCAGCTTCCCTTTACTCTCGAATCCACAGAAAACATGTGGAAGCTGGCAATGGATGCCACAGGAGATGGTGTGTGGGATATGCACATAACTGCCGGAAAAATGTTTTTTTCGGAAAAATGGTATGATATTTTTGGTTACAAACCAGACGACCTGCTTACCATTAATGATTGGACGTCAAAAATATTTCCGGAGGATCTGCTGTTAGCAGAAAAAAAGATCATTGAGCATTTTAGCGGTCAGACTCAAAACTACTCCTGCGAGTTGCGTTATGCGTGTAAAGACGGGAGTTATAAATGGATATTAAGTCGCGGTATTCTTATTTCAAAAACCAACGATGGTAAGCCTGAACGGTTCATAGGTACTCATACCGACATTTCTGCCAGGAAGCAGATGGAGGATGCCGGCAGGGCAAATACAAGTTTGTTGTTCCGCCTCATCAACAATCTGCCGTCAGGTATTCTTGTAACAAATGAAAATAAGAAGCTTGTTTTCGTAAACAAAGCCTTTTGCGAACTGTATGGTATAAAAAAGCACCCCCGCGAACTGGCCGGAATAGATACCGAAGCGAGTTTGAATGACGACAAGCTGCTTTATAAGGAGCCCGAAGCACTGGTAACACGCATTAATAAAATACTACAGGAGAAAACGGTAGTCCTGAAAGATGAACTGGAAATGGTGGATGGAAGGATCATTAGCCGTGACTATATACCTTTAGCAATCGACGACAACCATAGGGGCGAAATATGGAAGTTTACAGATATAACGGACCAGAAGAATTCTGATAGACGTTTCGAGGAGCAACGTGCTTTCTATGAGCACATTCTCAATAGTTTGCCAACAAGTGTAGGTGCGCTTGATGCGCAAATGTGCATATTATTTACCAACCCCCACTTTATTAAAAATGAAGAGAAGCGAGCAGCACTGATAGGAAAAACGCTGGAAGACTATTGCGTAGAAACACATACTCCGCCAGAAGTTACTAAGGAAAGAATCGGCTATTTTAAGACTGCAGTAAGTGAAAAGCGTAAGGTAGAATGGGATGAGGGAATTTTGACCCGTTCAGGAAGTATAAG
Source organism: Chitinophagaceae bacterium (assembly GCA_947447265.1). Taxonomy (GTDB): domain Bacteria; phylum Bacteroidota; class Bacteroidia; order Chitinophagales; family Chitinophagaceae; genus Flavipsychrobacter. The sequence continues at coordinate 100,276 of CANFKC010000012.1, read as the reverse complement.
ATATGAATTGAGGTGCTTCTTTCCTATATTTAAACCAACCGGCGAACTTGATATCATGATTGCATCGGGTGTGGATATTACCGACAGGAAGCTTGCCGAAGAAGCCCTCAAAACCACTATGGATGCATTCGCCAATTCATTCAGCAACTCTGGCATTAGTAAAGCACTACTTTCGCCAGACGGCAAATGGTTGCAGGTAAACGACAGGCTTTGTGAGTTGATTGGCTACTCGAGAGATGAGCTATTGGCTATGGGTCATGTTGATATTACCCATCCCGAAGATATTGGACTGGATACAAATCTGGTAGGGAAACTGATGCAGCGGGAAATTGACACCTATACGGTTGAGAAGAGATTTATTTCCAAATGCAGGCAGATTATTACTGCCTCATTGACTGTGTTGCTTTTATGGAATGCGGATAATACACCCAAGTATTTTATCTGCGACATTATAGATATTACGTCCCGGAAATTACTCAACGATGAGCTTTACCGGCAAAATGCCGAACTGCAGGCCACAAAAACCAACCTGATTAATAAGATAAGCCAGCTGGAAGAACTCAGTTATATGATAGCACATAACCTCAGAGGGCCTGCTGGCAACATCAAGATGTTCTCTGAACGTTTGATGTTGGATGATAATGACCCGGCAGTACAAGATGAAGTTTTTACCAAAGATGAAGCCGGTGAAATTATTTTTGAAAGTAGCATAAAGCTGTCAAACAGTCTAGATACGCTCATGGAACTGGCTCAGATAAAGTTGAATAACAATATCGCTTATGACGAATGTTATTTCAAAAATTTCATCATGGACATTATTAACCAACTGCAGGGTATTATCTATGAGAAACATGCGCAGGTGCTTATTGACCTTGATGTGGAAGTACTTTCTTACCCTAAAGTTTACCTGGAGAGCATATTATATAACCTGATTAGCAATGCATTAAAATACAGTAACCCGGCAGTAGCCCCCGTTATTAATATCAGCACCAAAAACGTAGAGGGTAAAACAACGCTGTCTGTAAAAGACAATGGCCTGGGTATTGACCTTGAACAACATCGAGACAAGGTATTTAAACTTAATAAGGTATTCCATAAAGGTTACGATAGCAAGGGTGTAGGTCTCTTTCTTACTAAATCACAAATAGAGTCGATGGGTGGTAGCATTTCAGTAAAAAGCAAACCCATGGAAGGTAGCGAATTTGTGGTCGTATTTTAGATTCAGTAGCCATATTTTTCTTTCCAGCAATTGCGCAGGTACTCCCTGTGTCGTGCTTCAGCGGCATTATTGCCCGGGTCATACAACTTCGTGCCCGCTATAGCGTCGGGTAGAAATTCCTGGTTTATGAAATTGCCGGCAAAATCATGTGCGTACTCATAACCTTTACCATAATCCAATTTCTTCATGAGCCCGGTTGGCGCATTGCGTATGTGTAAGGGAACGGAAAGGTCACCCGTCCGGCTTACGAGTGCTTGTGCATGATTAATGGCCATATAGGCAGCATTGCTCTTGGGCGAAGAAGCAAGGTAGGTTGCCGTTTGCGATAATATAATTCTACATTCGGGATAACCAATCATCTCCACTGCCTGAAAACAACTGGTGGCGAGTAGTAAAGCATTAGGGTTAGCGTTACCAATATCCTCACTTGCCAAAATCACCATTCTGCGGGCAATAAATTTGGGGTCTTCCCCACCCTCTATCATTCGGGCCAGGTAATAAACTGCGGCATTCGGGTCGCTTCCACGCAGCGATTTAATAAAGGCAGAAATGATGTCGTAATGCATCTCGCCGCTCTTATCGTAAACCGCCATCTTCTTTTGTACAATATCCTGCACAATGGCATTCGTAACACGTTTATCATTACCGGGTAGTGAAGCCGCTATTAATTCTGTGAGGTTGAGTAATTTCCGGGCATCGCCACCACTCAGTTGAATAAGTGCGTCCCATTCCTGTATGTCAAGTTGTTGTTCGCTTAGCCATTTATCTTTGATTTTCGACTGGTTAACCAGATTCATGAGGTGCTCTTCATTTAATGCCTTTAATATATACACCTGACAGCGGCTCAGCAATGCGCCAATCACCTCGAACGAAGGGTTTTCGGTTGTGGCACCAATCAGTGTTATAATACCTTTTTCGACTGCCCCTAACAGGCTGTCCTGTTGGGCTTTATTGAACCGGTGTATCTCATCTATAAACAGTAAAGCATGTCCAGCTCTGCGCGATGTTTCTATCACTGCACGTACATCTTTCACTCCGCTATCAATTGCGCTGAGGGTAAAAAAAGGCATGTTCAGTGAACGCGCAATGATTTGGGCAAGTGTTGTTTTGCCAACTCCTGGCGGTCCCCAAAAAATGATAGAATGCCCCTTGCCTCCATGAATCATCTGCTCCAGCACTTTACCCTTACCCACCAGATGTTCCTGACCTATAAAATCTTCTAGTCCCTGAGGCCTTACCCGCTCTGCAAGCGGCATATTGCTATCTGCCATTTTCACTTTGTTTATACAAAGATAAGCGTCTGCAAGGTGGAAAATATAAGTATGCGGCGGCGTCACAGCACCCTTCTTTTCACCGTTCTTAGTTCCTCCTTCGTATCTTTACAGTCTCAGTCAGCCTTTACACTATTACTTATGATCTCCGTTCTGCAGGCAGAAGAAATTATTATATCCACCGTAAAAGATTACGGGAATGAAAGTGTTGCTTTCAACGAAGCTTCGGGACGCATTCTTGCTGAAAATATCTATTGTGACAGGGATTTTCCGGCCTTTAACCGCGTCTCAATGGATGGTATAGCTATTCGTTTCAGTGGCTTTGAAGCCGGGTTGCGCTCGTTTACCATAAAAGGTACACAGGCTGCTGGCGATACACCTATAGAATTAGAAGGTGACGATGAATGCATTGAGATAATGACCGGAGCTTCCTTACCCGACTCTGCCGATACCATAATAAGGTATGAAGATATTATCATTGAAACAGGAAAGGCGACTTTGCTGGTAAACCAATTGAAAAAGGGGCAGGCGATACACTACCGTGCACAAGATAAGAGAGAAGGCGATTTGGCTGCTCCCGCAGGAATTGTAGTTGATGCAGCCGTTATAAGTGTTGCTGCGACGATTGGAAAAACCAACCTGCTTGTAAAAAAGTTACCGAAAGTTTGCATTATTTCTACAGGCGATGAATTGGTTGATATTAATGCAACTCCCAACCCTTTCCAGGTTCGGCGCTCAAATAGCTATACCATAAGGGAGATTTTAAACCGGTATGGCGTAGATGTTTCAGTTACACATTTACCTGATAATCCTTCAATTATAGAACAGCAGCTAGACACTTACCTTAAACAATATGATGTTGTACTACTGAGTGGAGGAGTGTCGATGGGCAAGTATGACTATGTACCCGCCGCTTTAGAAAAACTGCTGGTGCAGCAACTATTTCATAAAGTTGGCCAACGACCGGGAAAGCCACTTTGGTTTGGCAAGCATCATTCTGGTTCACTTGTTTTTGCGTTCCCTGGCAATCCTGTTTCTGCATTTCTGTGCATGTATAGGTACTTTATTCCCTGGTTAGAAGCTAGTCTGCAAATGCGTAAGAAACCTTTATTACATGCTGTTTTAGGCGAAGATGTTACTTTTACGCCCGCGCTCCAGTACTTTATGCAGGTTAAAGCTGCAATTAACGAACAGGGAAAATTGATAGCCATGCCCAACCATGGCAATGGATCGGGTGACCTGGCAAACCTTATTGATACAAATGCTTTCCTTGAACTACCTTCGGAACGCGACCACTTTATAAAAGGTGAAGTTTTCCCTTTGTGGGTGTTTAAAAATATATTTTGAGCCATGACCGGACTTACACATATTGATGCCGCTGGTAAAGCCAATATGGTTGATGTTAGCGAAAAAACACCAACCCGACGCAGTGCAACTGCACGAAGCATAGTACAGTTGCCCGACGCAGTTTTAGCTAAACTGGCTGATGGGGATATAGACAGCGCCAAGGGAGCGGTTTTCCAGGCTGCAATTATTGCCGGCATTATGGGCGCAAAGAAAACCGGTGAATTGATTCCCCTCTGCCATCCGCTGGGTATGGACAATTGTAAAATTGATATCAGTATTAACGACAGTAAGGAATTGGTTATAGACTGCACAGCAACAATTACTGCCAAAACCGGTATTGAAATGGAAGCGCTGGTCGGTGCAAGTATCGCGGCCCTGACAATTTATGATATGTGCAAAGCCATGAGCCACGATATTGTTATTAAAGAAACAAAACTGATTGAAAAAACAGGAGGCAAAAATGACTTCAGGAGATCGTAAACCGGAGATATATGGCTTAGTGCTCGCCGGAGGTAAAAGTGTGCGTATGGGGCGAGATAAAGGTTTATCGCAGTGGTATGGCAAACCACACCGCTACTATCTGGCCGAACTGTTGGCTGCCTTTTGTACAAAAGTCTATATATCGTGCCGGGAAGAGCAGTTAAGCGAGATTGACAGCATTTATAATCCTTTAGTTGATGCGGTTCCCGGCATGGGCCCCATGGGAGGTTTACTCACTGCCTTCGGCAAACATCCCGGTAGTGCATGGCTGGTTACCGCATGCGATCTACCTTTGCTGGACGCTGCTACCCTTGCCTTCCTGGTAGAAAATCGTAACCTGCAATCGATGGCTACTACTTTCGAAAGTCCGCATGATGGACTGCCGGAGCCACTTATCACTATTTGGGAGCCGTCCAGCCACCCTATCCTGCAGCAAAAAGCAAATGAAGGTTTTAGTTGCCCACGCAGGGTGCTTATAAACAATAATATTACTATTTTGCAGCCACCTGTACCCAATGCGCTCTTAAATGCGAATACACCGGAAGACGCAGCCCTCATCAATAAATTATTAAAATCGGAACCTGGCAGCTAATGCAGACAGAATTTACCAGATACAATTGCCAACTGGCATTGCCGGGGTTTGGCGAACGCGGCCAAAACTTGTTAAAACACGCCAAAGTGCTGATAGTAGGGATTGGCGGCCTGGGTTGCGCGGCAGCGCAATATTTAGCTGCATCAGGCGCAGGATCCCTTGGTTTGGCCGATGGAGATACCGTAACATTAAGTAATCTGCATCGGCAGATATTATTTACCCCGGCGGAAGAAGGCATGAAAAAAGCCGTATTAGCGGCTGAAAAACTTAGACGTCAAAACCCAGGTATTAAAATTGAAGCACACGCGGAATTGGTGCATGCAGATAATGTTATGGAGTTGATTGCGGACTACGATATAATATTGGATTGTACCGACAATTTCGATTCGAAATACCTGCTTAACGATGCTTGCGTATTGAGCGGCAAACCGCTTGTTTACGGCGCAATATACCAGTATGAGGGTCAGGTAGCTATTTGGAATGGTAAGAATGAAGATGGCACCACGAGTGCAAATTACCGTGATATATACCCGGAAACAAATGCATCACAAATTCCGAATTGCGCCGAAGGGGGCGTGTTGCCCACACTTGCCGGTATAATAGGTTGCATGCAGGCTAATGAAGCCATTAAGTACATTACAGAAACCGGGACACCCCTAGTTGCGAAGATGCTTATTTTCGACACGCTGACTTTGCGTTCGCAGGTTATTAATACGCCACGGCACACTAAAACTAACATAACGGCATTGCCGGTAAAATTACCCAGTACAACCATCACTTCAGATCAACTGCAAAGGCATATTTCCGAATATGAACTGATAGACGTAAGAACAAGCGACGAACACAAATTCTTTAATATAGGAGGAAAAAATATTCCGCTCAGTGAACTGGCGGATAACCTTTCCTACCTCTCCTCGGCAAAACCAATCGTTTTTTATTGCGCAACAGGCCAGCGGAGCGCCGAAGCGGTTAAAATGATAAAGAAGCGTTTTGAAGCAGAACTTTATTCACTCGAAGGTGGTTTAAAAACATGGAATTAAAGAAAAATTACAACCCGCATCTTGCAACCAGTATTCAAAAGCAAGCAAACCTATTGTTATTGCCCTGCTTCGTTTTCATGAGGTGCTGATGGTAATATGTCGGGCTCTGGATTGGCCACAATGCCCATTTCTTTGTATACATAATCCATCACTTTCGCATTAAATTCATTGCCGGCATTGAAAAGAACCGATATTTTTATCGGCATTACCACAATGTCTATACCCCAGCCTACCAGTTGTTCTTTATGCAAATGCAGCCTTGCCGCATCTTTTTCGGTAGTAACAATTATTTTGTTGCGTTCCTGCCAGTTATCGTACGCTGTTTTCATCTCGTCGAGATCAGTGGTCACAAAGTAATGATGGTCGGCATAAGTTAAAGTATGTACGTCGGAAACATGCTGCTTTAAAAAAGCAATCAATGGCTCGGGGCGGGCAATGCCACACACTAAAACAGCATGGGTGCCTTTCATATCAACCGCTTCACCAGTAATTAAACTATAGGGCATACCGTAAGAGATTGCAGTAAAAAACACCTGCTGATGTGGCAAGGGGTTAATTTGCCTGGATATTTCATTGGCAGCTTCCCTGCTTAAACTCGGAGGGCATTTTGATACTATGATCACGTCAGCGCGCTTGTAAGCGCTACGGCTTTCGCGTAAATTGCCGAAAGGCAATATATGGTCGCTATAAAAAGGGTGCGAAAAGTCAGTTACCAGAATATTGAGTCCGGCCTTCACTGAGCGGTGCTGATAGGCATCGTCAAGTAAAATAATGTCAATGCCGGGCCTGCGTTGCAAAAGATTAGGAATGCCTGTTAACCGCTCCTCTGCTACACAAACAATGGCTTCAGGGTATTTCATGAAAAATTGCATAGGCTCATCGCCAATGCGCAATGCATTCGCTTTTTCATCTGCAATAATGAACCCCTTCGTAAAACGTTTGTACCCGCGGCTCATGGTCGCCACCTGGAACTGGTATTGCAATAACTCAATTAGGTATTCAATATGCGGGGTTTTGCCAGTACCGCCGGTAGATAAGTTGCCTACAGAAATTACAGGCACACTAAAGCTTATGGAATGGTAGAAGTCAATATCGTACATACGGTTACGCACCCAAACCAATGCGCCATAAATCAGCGTAAATGGGTACAATGCCAGCTGCAAGACTGACACAACAAAAGCAAGAAAACCGTTGTCACTCATAGTGTAAACTTTTCCAGTAAGCGCCAAAGGTCGCAAATAACCCACAAAAATCGGGATTAATAAATTGTAGAAAAAGAACAGAAAAAACAATATAACGAATATGCAATTTTGAATAACAGCCCTACAGGAGCTCGTGTAAAATAAAAAATGGTTGCCCCCATTAAAAGGTGCAACCATTTTCAATAATATAAAGCTCTAATTGTTTATTTCAAGATATACCGGGCAGTGGTCAGAATGTCTCACATCCGGGCGTATTTCTGCATGTTTTAACTTTCCGGCAAGTGGCGCTGTTACGTTTAAATAATCGATACGCCAGCCCTTATTGTTGGCTCTTGCACCTGCAAAAGCACTCCACCACGTATATTGATGTGGCTCCTGGTTAAAATGCCGGAAGGTGTCAACAAATCCATTCTCGAACAACTTGTCCATCCATGCCCTTTCTTCTGGCAAGAATCCGGTATAATTTTTATTCCTAACCGGGTCATGTATATCTATTGCTTTATGGCAGATATTATAGTCTCCGCAAACTACCAGGTGCGGACGAGTCTTCCTCAACTCCTGTATATAATCAAAAAACTCGCTGAGCCATTGGTATTTGTAAGTCTGCCTGTCATCTCCACTTGTACCGCTCGGGAAATAGGCATTAACTACTGTTAGTTCGCCAAAATCTGCCCTTATTACCCTACCCTCGAAATCACTTTGTTCAATTTTACTTCCGTATTGCACAAAATCAGGCTCAATTTTAGTAAGAATGGCAACGCCGCTATAACCTTTTTTCTGTGCAGAAAACGAATATACCCTGTAGCCGGCTCCTTCAATATCTAGAACTGGCACATCTTCTTTATGCGCCTTTATTTCCTGCAGGCAAATAACGTCTGCAGGGTCAGTATTCAACCAGTCAATAAAACCCTTCTTAACGGCGCTCCTGATGCCGTTTACATTGTATGTAATTATCCGCATAAATATTAGAAATAAGCCTTTAGCTATCGAGTGCAAATTAACAAACAAACCGCAAACGGGCAAGGCAATGATTACCTTCGCGCCCGGCTCACGCAACAGCTCCATCACTGCTCCCTTACCACCAAACAGTGAGACAACTTATCATGCAAAGTTTGCCTTCTCGGATCCCATAGGTTCATAAAATAGCCCATAAGTAAGATAATGGCAGACAGGATTCGGCCAAAATACCGACCGGTTGCCTGCCCAAAGGTAACCCTCCCACCGGTCTCATTGGTCACAATAAGCCCCAGCGCCATTTTGCCCACAGTTGCCTGTCTATGGCTGGACTCCATAAGTGCAAAATAGATCCAGTTAAAGCAAAGCGAAATAACCGAGTTGATTAACGCTAAAAGCGATGCAAGAAGAGGGGAGGTGCCAGCATCTAATTCGCTTACCCAGGGTATTCGGATAACCATTAATACTAACTGGCCCGGAATCATAAGTATCAGCACATCTAGTATTGCGGCAAGCCACCTACGTCTGAAACCACCATAAACTACTTTCCGTTCGGGAAATATTGACAACTCGGGATTTTCCATAACAGGTTTTTTCGCAAATATAATAATGCAACTTATTTATCGGGCAAAATATTTACACTTTAATGGCTATTTCGTTGGTTGTAAACTTCAATCATGTTATTTATTCATTATTTTTGCTCCAAATGAAAAAAAATCTATTAATGCTCATTGCCCTGTTGTCATTCTGCACAGCGGCAAAGGCTGCCCCTGGCGATACTACATGGGTGCACGCTAATAACTTTCAATTAGGCGGTTATGGTAGTTATGATTCTACCGTAAATTTCCCGCACACCACAACCTATCGCAGGATTTATATGATATTTACCCTCGGTAAATATACCTGCCCGACTGGTTCAACCTGGTGCGGCGATTGGGACTATACCGTCCAAAACTACCTTATAAAACCAAGCGGAGAAACATATGAATTAGGACGCTTGATAACGCCGTATGCCAACGCTGGTGCACCCCGCACTCCCTGGACCTGGACACAACGTTATGTTTATGACGTTACAGAATATGCCGCAAAGCTTCAGGATTCGTGTAAAATACGTATCGCATATTCCGGCTACTCCGGCGGTTTCACGTCTGATATCAAGTTTGCGCTTATTGAAGGTACGCCTGACCGCAATGTATTAGATATTGTTCGCCTTTGGGGTGGTAGCTTTTCTTATGGTGATACCTCTCACAGCGATTCTTTTAACATCAACACACACTTTACGCCGGTTTCGCTTACTGCACCCGCCGGTACACAGGTGGCTGATCTGAAATTTACAGCAACCGGTCATGGTTCTGATGCCAACTATTGCAGTGAGTTTTGCTCAACAAACTACCAGGTAAAAGTAAACGGCACTGCAGTTGCTACCCGCCGCATATGGCGCGACAATTGTGGCAAAAACCAGCTATGGCCACAGAGTGGAACATGGTTATATGACCGTGCCAACTGGTGCCCTGGTGCAATGGTGTACCCGCACCACACAACCCTGACTGGTGTTACAGGTGGCACTTCATTTAATACATCTTTGCAATTTGATAGTTACGTAAGTTCAGGCGGAGCCATCTATACAACTGAGGGAACGCTTACTTACTATGGTCCGATGAACAAAACACTTGATGCGACAATAGAAGACATTATTGCACCAACAAACGATGAAAACCACTTTCGTGAAAACCCGGCTTGTGGTAAACCAACAATCCATGTAAAAAATACCGGCGCAACTACTATAACTACAATGGACATTAACTACGGTGTTGTGGGCGTTATGGGTGGCATGTATACCTGGAACGGTTCTTTGCCGAGCCTTGCTGAAATCGATATAGTTCTACCTGAAATTGCAGATTTAAATACCGTTGCCGGTGGCACTGCGGCGCTTACTTTCAAAGCAAATATTGCATTGGTAAATGGCACCTACGATGCGGATAGCACAAATAATACTTTAACCAGTCAGTTTGTTCCTTCACCGCTTATCCCTTCGGTGGTAAGATTGCAGTTAAGGACAAATAACGAATCCCTTGCTTCAAGTGCTTCATTATCTGAAACCAGCTGGACACTGTATAATATGAGCGATGTGGTTGTTGCTGCACGCACCAATGCAGCCATTTCAACTTATTACAACGACACTGTATCACTTAGCCCTGGTTGTTACAAACTTGTAATAGCAGATAGCAGTTGCAATGGTTTGTACTGGTGGGCAAATCCATCGAGCATTACAGGCGGTTCTTTTTCGATGAGAAAATTAAATGGCACTATCATTACTATGCATGGCTATACTACCGGCGGAACTTACGCCAGCGACTTTGGTTGTAACTTCACTTATTACTTCTACACCAATTGGCCATTGGGTGTTAATGATATTACTGCCGACCCGGTTAACATAGATGTATTCCCTAATCCAGCTCAGAATCTCGTTAATATAGACATTGAAGGTATTCCTTCGGTAAACGGAACCATCAAAATTATAGATGCACTCGGTCGGGTTATAATAGAACAACCATGCACAAATGCGCACCCTCAAATTAATACAACCAGCCTTACCAATGGGGTTTATACAGTAATTTACCTCGATGAGGCAAACGGCAACAAATTGCAAACCCGTATTGTTATTGCGAAATAAATAGAATACAAGGTTAATATAATTGAAACAGGTAGCAATGCGCTGCCTGTTTTTCTTTTTTGGCCCCAAAGTACCCACCTGCTACTGCAAAATGCTAAAATTACTGTACATTGAACCTGCAAAAGGGAATACGACTACATTTGCATAATTACGATTTTACAAAAATGAGTGGAAGAATAGAGAAACTACTGGCTTTTTTAAGCGAAACACCTAACGATTGCTTCTTAAACCATGCTTTGGCGTTAGAATATGTGAAGCAGGAAGATGATGAAGATGCACTTGTTTATTTCGAAAAAAATCTGGAATTTGACCCCAATTATGTGGCTACCTATTATCACCTCGGCAAGCTATATGAGCGTATAAACGACCCGGATAGCGCTGTGGCAATTTATGCAAAAGGCATGGAACGCGCCCGCGCTGCAGGTGACAACCATTCTTACAGTGAGTTGCAAAACGCACATGAAGATCTGGTGTATTGACGCTGCACCTTCATATCGCATAACTATACAGGTCAGGTTTTCGCCAGCGTCGTGTCGATTCTCTAACTTTACAAGATCCGCCATTTAAAATAAAATGACCTTACTAAAGCAATTTCAGCACAATTGGAAAGCTAAAAATTTCTGCCCGGCTGACCGGGCAACACTTCTGGCTGTTAGCGGAGGTATCGATTCTATGGTGATGGCGGAACTGTTTTTGCATAGTAATATAAAGTTCAGCATAGCGCATTGCAATTTTCAGCTTAGGGGGGATGACTCGGAAAAAGATGAGAACTTCGTAACTAATTGGTGCACTGTAAATAAGATTACGCTACATAAAGTAAAATTTGAAACAAAGAAATGCGCAACTGAATGGAAAAAGGGCACTCAGGAAACAGCCCGTATATTGCGCTATGAGTGGTTTGAACAAGTGAGAAAAGACCATCAATATGCTAAGATAGTTACAGCACACCATGCGAATGATAATGTGGAGACCATGCTGATTAACCTTTTTAAAGGAACAGGCATGGCCGGTATGCATGGCATATTGCCAGAACAAAATAATATTATAAGGCCCTTGCTATTTGCCCAAAAGGAAGAGATTCTGGCATACGCAGCAGAAAACAATATTGCCCATCGGGAGGACGCTTCAAATTCCAGTGATGACTATCTCCGCAATGCGGTGAGGCATAAACTTGTTCCGGTTATTGAAGAACTTTTTCCGACAGCAGTGCACAGCATAAACGAGAGTATTGGTCGCTTTGGCGAAGCCGAAGTATTATACAAGAAGGCAGTTGCAACAGAGCTGAAAAAGCTATTGGAACAACGCGGTAAAGACACCTACATACCTGTATTGAAATTATTGAAATGCACTCCCCTGGCTACTATTTGCTATGAAATGCTGCAGCCCTATAACTTTTCATCGGCCCAAACCGAGCAGGTACTGAATTTACTTAATTCAGAAACAGGTCATTATGTGCAATCTGCCACCCACAGGGTAATAAAAAACCGCGATTTCCTGGTGATAACAACGTTACCCAACGAAACAGCCGACCTGATTCTTATTGAGGGCGCACCTTGCACGGTAAACAATGGCATACACAACTTTAATTGCGCTATAATTGACAAGCCTGCCGAAATTGATGCAGACCCCAACGTTGCTCTGATTGATATGAAACAGGTTACTTTTCCGCTGATATTGCGTAAATGGAAAACGGGTGATTACTTCTACCCTATCGGCATGCAAATGAAGAAGAAGAAGGTAAGCAGGGTGCTTATTAATGAAAAAGTACCACTACATGAAAAAGAGAATATCTGGGTAATAGAGTGCGATAAACGCATTGTCTGGCTCACAGGTATGCGCCTGGATGAGCGTTTTAAAATAAAGAATAGCACAACACAGGTACTGAGAATAAAAATGAGTTTAGTCTAGCTAGCAAAGCTGTTTTTAATGCTACCCGATCCAGGTGCTGAGTGCCGGTGGGTGAATAATGCTGTTCAGGAAATCCAATCCGTGGCTCGGGTCAACAAAAAAAGCAATGGTAAAACCGAATACACCACCGCCTAAATGCGCATCATGCCCAATATTGTCAGTTCCCTTCTTTGACATATAAGCTGAGTACCATGAATACAGGATGGCAAAAATAATTGCTGGAATACCTTTGGGAAGAAATATGAAGCCTATATGGTTCCAGGGCGCATAGTAAATAGCAAAGAATAGTATAGCCGAAACCCCACCCGACGCACCAAGCGACATATAATAACTGTGGTTCTTGTGCTTTATTAATGCGGGCAGGGACGCAACTATAATGGAAGACAAGTAAAAAAGTGCATACAAAATTTGCCCGCCAATTATACTATGGCAAACTTCAATACACTTAATTTCCACCACAAACCCGAAGAAATAGAAGGTCATCATGTTGAAAATAAGATGCATCCAGTCAGCATGTATAAAACCAGAGGTAAGTAGCCGGTAGTATTCCTTGGGCTGACTCATGCCATACGGATACATCATGAGTTTATTAAGTAGACCGCGGTTATTAAAAGCAGCTATCGATACCAGCGCAGTTATGGCAATTAAAATGTAAGTTATGAACATGGGAGGAAGAATATTGACGTCGTATTGTTAATTTATGGAAGTAAGGACTAGATGACAATAATCTCAGCTTGCACATCTATTCGCACCTTATATTTTCTAAAGAAATGAAGATTTAGTTCATTATCTGTTTCTTGAAATTTGCTGTGCTGTTTGTTGCACGCAAATGCCTTTTTGTGTTTGTATACACTCAAGTTATGATTATCGATGTAAAATTGAATAGTTGATTCCAGTTGTTCAATTGCCCCTTTTATCCACGATGACCTTTCATCTTTTAATTCAATAAAATAAATATGTTCTGCAGACGTAAGTAAGCCATCACACCTACCCCTGTCTTTTTGTTCAGTGTCTTTAATAACACACTTATCGACAGCAGTAAAAATTAAGGACGCTTTGTTGGGATTTTTGACAGTTGCAATCCACTTTTGAGGGTTGTCAAAATTGGAATAAGCCTTATTGCCGTTGTTGTCATCACACAATCCGAAAAGGTCATGAACTATCGCTGGCTCCTGACAAGCAGGTTCTAAAAAATTGATAATCATAGCTCTTCCTCAATTTCAAGTAAAGCATCAAACATAACATTACCTTCCCGTAGCGATTGATTTAGGTAGTTTTTATCTGAAGGTATTCCTTCGTAATCCTCCAACTTACGTATAGTGCCTGTATTTTCATCCAATTGGTATATGACAACTTCTGAAGCTTGAACTGTGGAGGTTTCAGGAACAATTTTGTTCAGTCGCTCTATTAGTTCTTCTGCCTTCTTTGATTCTTGAATCTTACTTTTTAAATATCCCCCTTGTATAGCAATACTGAGATAATTAATGATATAAGGGCTATGGGTGGTCATGATCAGCCTATTGCCTTCATTCATATTATTGAACTCCAAGAGGCTATTTAAGATTTGCTTTTGAGATAAGGGGAACAGGTTTTGTTCAGGCTCTTCTACGATACTAATCAAGCATCTATTATGAAATCGTGACTTAACCTTGTTTATTTTATCCGATTTGTCATCATCGGATAACTCCTTATCAAGGTATATATTTGTAATTTCATCATTCCGCCTAATTCTCTGATTAACACTAATATTCACTTCATCGTCGTTGCCTTTTGAGATAGCATTTGCTAAATTGCTTGAGACGATAAATAGCGGTATTGAAGATTGTAACCCGCTCGCAGCCTCAAGTAAATTAATCCTATATGAATTGCCTATTACATAGGATATATTTCTAAACTCATCAAACTGGTAGGAAAAAGTTTCAAATGGTAGTTTGGCAATATCTTCGCCGAGCGAATTTTGGGCCCGTCTTAGTTCTTCTGCAAAACCTGTAATCAAAAACGGAAGTCCAGTAACATCGTAAGCGGCCCCAATTGTCGTTAAAAAATTTCTTTCTGACGGAACATATATTATTTTTGGAACCGTATAGTCTTTATCACCAGTCGTAAATTCATGCAAGAGTTCATTTTGGGAATAGAGGAAACGAGATGCGCTACCTAAATATTCAATTTCAGTTTCTTTAGTAAAGAAATTATTTATCAGAGCTTGTGTGCACCATCTATCAACTAAGTTCTGTGTTGTAATCACTTTTTCTCTGAAATCTTTTCTATTCAACGCCTTCTCCAACCATGTAAACATAGATATCAACTTCGCCACAGTACTCTTTCCACTACCTTGGTTGCCAATAAACACAGTAACCTTCTTAATATCAATCCATCCATCATTTTCCTGATAGCCTTCTTTTATAGGTCCAAAGTTCTTTATCCTTATTTTGCTCATTGTGTTAATCGATTACCCAAATGTACCTAAAATTATTCTTCGCCTATAAGTCAAAACTATGCGCTTTGCAGTAACCACCACAAAGCGCATCTATAATATTAACGAACCTATAAGCCGGACTTACAACTTACGACTTACAACTTACGACTAATTCAGTATCACCTTCTTCACATCTTCCAGTATATCTAATGTTTCGGCTTTGCTATTGCCTTCTGCATATACACGCAACAAAGGTTCTGTGCCAGATGCACGCAGCATTACCCAGCCTCCGTTATCGAGGTGGTACTTAACTCCATCAATCGTTTCAACCCTGTTAAAACCATATTTGCCAAAGCCGGTATAACCGCCTTCCTGGGCTTTAGTAATGATAGCGTTCTTTTTATCGTTAGGTATAGTGAGATCATTGCGCTCATAAAAAAACGGGCCAGTTATCGCATAGACTTCTTCGCAAAGTTCTTTTAACGTTTTGCCCGATTCTGTCATGAATTCATACAACACAAGGCCATCATAAATGCCATCGCGTTCTGGTATATGACCCTTAACCGCAATACCGCCACTTTCTTCTCCACCCACCAGTACATCGTCGGTAACCATTATTTCGCTGATGTATTTGAAACCAATAGCGGTTACCTCAACAGGTATGCCATAATGTTCACACAATTTCTTCACGCGATCAGTAACAGAAAATGCAATCACTACTTTGCCAGTCATTTTTTTGTACTTGAACAGGTAGTGAATAAGCAGCAATATAATATTATGCGCATCAACAAAATTACCATCCTCATCGTACAGGCCTATACGGTCAGCATCGCCATCTGTAGCTAAGCCAATTTTCAATTCGGGGGTAGTAGCAATCGTTTTTGCAAGTTCTTGTAAGTTCTTGTCAAGTGGCTCCGGCGCCTGACCGTTAAAGCCCGGATTGTTTTCACAATGTACTAAAACGGCACCCGGCAGTAGCCGACGGATAACATTCTGTCCAGCACCATACATGGCATCATAAGCCAGTTTGAACGGAGATTTTGAAAGTGCGTCGAAATCAAATTTTTCTTTCAGATAGTCAACATACATATCTTCCAGATTAATGAACTTCACCATACCGCTTGCCTCGTACTCAGCAATTGTGGTAGCTGGCATGTCTACTTCTGCAGGAATCAATTCTTCAACAGCTGCGATATCTTTCGGGCTTGAAGGTCCGCCATGTGCGCCCTTTAATTTATAACCATTATAAGAAGGAGGGTTGTGAGAAGCGGTAATTACAACACCCTGCTGCGCATTTAATTTAAGTACACCCATTGATATCATTGGTGTGCTTATAAAACCTTTTGCGAGCAACACTTTAACACCATTGGCGCAAAGCACCCTGGCTGCTGTTTCCGCGAAAAGCTCGCCACCAAAACGGCAATCATGCCCTACTACAACCGTTGGGTTTTTATGGTCTTTCAATAACCAATCAGCCAAACCTTTGCTTACCCTGGCTACATTGTAAACTGTAAAATCCTGTGCTATTATGGCACGCCATCCATCGGTTCCAAACTTAATTTTTTCCGTTATCATCAGTATCTAGTTTCTGGTTTGAGCGGCAAATTTATAAAACCTTTTGTATGTAAGCTGTTATTTTATGAAGCATTTGCAAAATCCATGCAGGACGTAAATTTATCGCATTATCATAGTTTCTTGAAGGCTCTTTCACCGAGCATCAATAGCAGCAACTAACCAGGTTACATCGCTCTCTCTCCATCGATCCTGTTAAACAAAAAGCCATGTTTTTTTATACAAATACCGCTATATTGCTGCAAAATATACCACATGGGCCTATTCGACTTTTTTAAAAGCGGTACGAAGAAAGAAGAAATCATCAATGAGAAAGATCGCCTAATGCAACCTGTAGAAGTTGTACCGGATTTGTTTTTTCCTTTTGTCGTTGCTCAATACTGGGACCAGATTAGGGAAACACGTCTCGAAAGCATCGCCATAAAAGCGACCCCATCCCGAGACCTTACTTTTCAAAACAGTAGTTTTGGACACAAACCATTTTTGCCCGCAGATTTCCCCTACCCAACCGATAAGGAAGGCAAACCCATGTTTCCCTTAGCTCAAATCAATTTCTCGGAAGCGCCTCACCTACATGGCTATCCAACTTCTGGTTATCTGCAATTTTATATCTCTGCTAGTGATGGCTCCATGGGCATCAATTATGATAATTTTCAATCGCAAGAGAATTTCCGCGTGCTGTATTTCGAAGAAGGTGCAATCACAAGGCATCAAACTGGTTTTCCGTTTCTCAATGAGATGTATGAGAACGGCAACCTACCTTTAGCGGAGCCTTTTTATCTGGAGTTTTCGACGAAAACAGAATATGTTGGCTTAGGCGATGTTCGGCGCGAAACATCCGGAAATTTCGACTTGACCGATTTGTTGGACAAGTACCCTATTGCATCAAGAGAAATTGAAGAATTTATTTACGAAAACTTCGCCCCTAACGGCCACAAAATCGGTGGCTATGCCTTTTTCACACAGGAAGATCCTCGCATCTATGACGAAAAAATAAAGGATTTTATTCTTCTGCTTCAAATAGATACTGACAATCATATAATGTGGGGAGATTCAGGTGTTGGCAACTTCTTTATCCACCCTGATGATCTCGCCAAAAAAGACTTTTCAAAAGTAGCTTATAGTTGGGATTGCTGTTAGATTGGGTATATACTGCCAATCTAGGACAGTTCTACTTATTAAATTCCGTCATCGCCTTACCAATGCCCTGAAAAGCCCAACATTCTACTGCATCAACGCTTTTCAGGATGGCATCTTTAACGTAAGGAATTTCGTCAGGAGTCCATTTGCCTAAAACATAATCAACCTGCTTACCTTTTGGGTAATTGTTGCCCACGCCAAAACGCAGACGTGGATAGTTATTTGATGTTAGCAGTAATTCAATATTCTTAAGTCCATTTTGGCCGCCGGCACTACCCTGAGCACGCATGCGCAATGTTCCCAACGGCAATGCAAGGTCATCGGCAATTACCAACAGGTTTTCCATGGGTATTTTTTCTTTGTCCAGCCAATATTTCACAGCCTTACCGCTCAGGTTCATGTAAGTTGTTGGTTTAATTACCACAAATATCCGGCCCTTCCATTTTACCTCGGCTACATTGGCATGCCTATCCAGTTTAAAACTACCACCGTGTTTTATTACAAAAGTATCAACCACATCAAAACCTATATTATGACGGGTAGCATCATACTCCATCCCTATATTACCCAGGCCAGCAAGCAGAAATTTCATGTGGCGAAATTAAGTGAAAAGTCTCATTCAGAATAGGGGAGATAATCAATGGTTTTGCAAGCTGGAATTCAGACGATATGTTTCGAGGTCCAGACAGGCCTGGATGAATAAGCTACATGAATTATTTACTAATCTTTTACTTTATAGCACTTTAAATGAGCAAATTTTATTTAACTTTGATTTGCGCCCGTTTATGTTTTAAACAAATTATCTAAAGCAAGCTAAAATAGTACTATTTAAAAATAGTGACCATTTACTATAATTTGTCAGGAATGTAAATATCTTTGTAACACCGAAATACAATATGGAAATGACCTCAAGGATAAAGTTTATTGTAGTAGAAGAAAATCAGCGGCAAGTACCCTTACCAGAATTGGATCTGGATATTATAGATGAGGATGATGAGCTTGAAAAACAGATTCTTATAGGGCTTGGTTTAGAACTTGACGGTAAACATTACACAGTAATCAATCAGGTTATTGAGGCCAATTCTACAGAAAGGAATATTGTGTATTTCGTAGAAGAACAAAAATGAAGAAGTCTTGCGCCTATTGCTGCGACAAAGTTTCCTTATCTACGAGTTCGTCAGCATTATAAATTTTCTCATGAAAAGCATCTAATTCGAACCAGGCACACTTCCACACATTTTCCCCCATTTTCTCAATAACGGTCATACCGTGGCTACCTGTCTTCAGCCAAACCACCATTCCAATTTCAATTTTCATTGCTATGCTTGTTAGTTAAGGTGAAGATAGCGAAAATATGAACCGATTACATGGTATGATCGAACATGCTATTCCCATTCCGTTGAAAAAACTGAGGCGCGCATAGCGAAATAAGGCTACTCCAGTCGTAAGTTATTGCGTTACAGTACCACTACAATTTTCGGAACCCGTATAGGAAAAATGAAATCTTTTATTAATTTTGAACTCTATGAAAAACGGCATCTTTAAAGTCATAGCCTTATTGCTTATTCTATCTTTCCTTGCAAGTTGTGCTTCACGTCGCACACCTTGGCGCAGACACCGTTTTAATGCCCACTACCGTGGCGAAGGTAAGTATTGGTACAGCAGGGGCGCTTAATCCTCTTCGGTCCGGTAATACATCATAGATTTTTTGCAAAATTGTTTTCGGCATCCTAGTCATAGGGCAACACTTACAGTCCTTTGCATTAATGCTATTTAATAGCTTGGTGCGGAGCATTGGCTTTATAGTCTCGTTTTTAGTTTATCATCAGCGCTTTTAGGATATAATAGTCATTCAAGTAAAGATTCATATAATGAAGCAAATTTGACAACCGGCGATTGGTTTTCTAAATTGTTCAGTCAAATTTTAAACTTCTTTAAAGAGCCCGCCAGGCATGTCATCAGTTGTTTTAATCGGCTCATTTGCAATGACGTTAATGACCTTACTCCAGGTTTATTCTGCGTGGTAAAACTCGGTATTCTGTAGTGGTAGAACCCCAATGTTTTTGGGTATTTCCACTTGCGCTACTTTATAAAAAGCTCCATTATCGAGAATGATGATTTTAAACCCACGCGGATGTTGTGCAGAAAATTCATCGAGATCCAGCTGCATGTATTCCGCAATACACTCGAGCACATCTAAAGTAAACTGACGGCAAAGCTTAGATTCATGTACACATAAAAAAAGATGGGGCGCGGTTTACCGCTACCCCATCCGCAATGCATATAAGTACGTCAATTATTCTTTAACCAGTCGCTGAATTGTCTTCTGGTCACCAGCAGTTAACTCTACCATGTATACACCTGCTGCCATACGGCTTAGCGATACGTTTACAGAACCCTCTTCCCTGGTACCAAGGTTTTGTTCATAAACGGTAACACCAGATATATCTACTATCCGCATGCTTACAGCTTCATTCTTACCATTTACAAATGAAATATTTACATCACCAGTAGTTGGGTTAGGAGCCATCGACATTTCCAGCCCTTTTGACACTTTACTAAGTGCTCCATTCTTTGGTTGCATACTTAGTTCAAATCTGTTTTCGCCCTGGGTAGCTTTATCACCATTTATTGCAAAACGGTATTCGGTTCCTTCATGCAGCTGAATGTATTGTTTCAGCAACTTATCGTGTAAGTAAAGTGCTCCGTCGTTCGGCACCACTACACTACCTGCTTTTATAATAAAATTACGGCTGTAGTCGCTATGAATACCCAATGGAATTACCTGCTCTGTCTGGTAAGGACGAACGTCAATTGCTAATTTTTTATTATCAGTCGATAGGCTATAAAACCCAAAATCACTTGCAGATAACTTTGCTGCGTCGTTTACATTATCATCTTCAGCCACTGATGCATCATTAAATTGCAACTGCAACATATCCCATGGATGATAGTTCTCATCATATACCATCAAAGATGTATAACCAGGTTGATTTTTAAATAGCACAGTTGTTGCGGTACTTGATTTATTGCTTTCAGCAAAATTCAAGCTATCATTATTATGCGCTGCACGAACCTGGAAAGCGCAATTCGCCTGTATATAATATGGTGCAGCTGAGACCGTGCTGATACTCATTGCCTGGAACTGACCTGCAGCGCCTAAGGTTGGGTTCCAGATATAGTAAGCGCTACCGGCAATATTACCGGCTACCTTGGCATTGTATATTACTGTTCCAATATCCACCGGAGATGGATAAGGATTACCTACCATATTATAGTCCTGGTTAGCACTACTTCCTTTCGAAAGTACTACTGTCTGGTTACCCTGGTTCACCAATCCTTCCTGCATAACAGTTACCGGGGCCGGAACGTACGTTTCATAGCCAAGACCCTGCCCTTTACTACCCCTGAAGAATACCCTTACACCCTGATACCTGTGCAATCTGTTGCTGTCTGCTGATACGCCGGCATTGGTAATTGGTTTCCAACCCGGGTCAGATGCCAGCCCTGAATTACTTGCAAGCGGATTGTATCTAAAAACAGATGGCGCATTTGATGAGGTATTGGTAAAGCCATTTGAAACACCGCCAGGTCCTGTAACATCAATATTTCTACCGATCTGGTTAAGACCAATGTAGTTACTGAAAGGATGGCTCCAGAAGCGATATCTTCTCATACCACCCTGAATATACTGCATAACTTTAATGTTTCCGGAAATAACCGAACCACTCGTTGGCAACTGCCCTACCCTCGCTGTCGCAACAGAATCAGAATAAAGCACAACGCTATCTCCCGTATTAAAAGTACCAGACGCAACAGTAAGTACTGACTTAATGGTCAGTTTAGAGGAAGGTACTACGGTAATTCCGGTCGAATTATTTACATCGAAATTGTTGACACTGGTGATACCTGATATTGTTTGTGGAGATGTTCCGTTCATGGTTACAAGGCCAGTTCCGATAAATAAACCAGATGTAGTGAGGTTGCCTTTGATATTAAGTGTCGCTCCCGTACCAATGGCTACGGTAGCACCTGAGGCAATATTCAAGTTACGGCTTGTACCCGCTGAGGAAGCTGCAATTGCCGGAGCATAGGTTGTTCCTGAGGGAACTATAACGTCGTCGCTGCTACCCGGTACAAAACCACAAGCCCAGTTAGCTGCCGTATTCCAGTCGGTTTCTAAACCAGTAGTGCCACCAGCCCATTGCATAGCTATAGGATTGATACTAATGGTGCTGTCAATTACTGTGCTGCATACAGGATTGTGCACATCATACAAAGTGTAGGTATGCGTTGAGGTCAATGCACCTGTGCTTAAGGTATAAGTGCCACCAGTTAAAGTAGCAGTTAAAATAGAGCCTCCGTCTATTTTATATGCCAACGTCTGTCCAGTAGTGCCTGAAAAAACAATATTGGTAGAATAGCCTGAGCAAGGTGCAACTGCAGAGGTGATAGATCCGTTAGGATGCGCATAAACTGTTACGCTGATTGTATGCGGTACACTGGTACAACTGCCATTTGAGACAGTAAGTGAACCGGTGAATGTGCCGGCCGACCCACTCGGAATAACCAATGATATCGTTGCTCCCAATGATGCGGTGCTAACATTACTGAATCCTGCCGTTAGAGCAGCTGCATCCCAGGTAATGTCATACGTTGTAGGCGATCCGGTTGGCGAAGAGTACGAAAGTGTTGCGCTGGAAGTTGGCTGGCAAACACTTGGATTAGCTCCCACAGTAATGTCAACAGTATAATTGGTAATAACAGCTGTGCCAGTCATGGTATCTATGCAGCCACCGCTGCCAGTCGCCTGAACAAAATAAGTACCTGGAGTTGTAAATGTACCAAAACTGAATGCCCCCGTTGAACCAGTCACAGGGCTACCAACGGAAGTTGTGCCTCTCTTAAGCTGATAAGAAACAGAAGGGTTAGAATTAGACAAACCAATGCTCAGCGGTGTAATTCCACAATAGCTGCCACCACCGGTTACATTATACAAAACCGGCATTGGGTTTACATTCACAGTTTGTGTAGTTACATTTCCCGCACAGCTACTGTAAATGTCGGTTGTAGTAACGGTATATACCTGTGTTGTTGTCGCAGCCGAAGTTGGGTTAGCAATTGTTGTACTGCTTAAACCTGTTGACGGCCCCCAATTGTAGATATAAGATGGCGTAACGAACCTCCAACCCTCGCCAGGGCCGGTTACCGTAAATGAGGTTGCATTTTCTCCCGGTGGATTCAATGCGAAATTTCTTGCATTATTTTGAATACCGCAAACGTTGGTGGCTGCTCCCACATTACTTTTTGCGACAAAAACATCTATCACATTTGATGTCTCATACAAAATAACCTGTCCTGTATTTGTTCCAGCTCCTGAAAGATCCGCCACAGCGTTATAGTTAACAACGAATTTTCTGTTAGGGGCGGAACCGAAGGTGGTATATTTTATCTGCCCGGCGGTTGCTGTAAGATCATGCCAGAAAAGGGCGATCATACCCTGAGCTGTTCCGGTAGACGGTAATGCAACTGGTGTGTAGTCAGTATTTGCTCCACCAAAATTTATAAAGCCATTAGTGCAAATATGCACATTACTGAAGTTCGTACCCAAATAGTTAAAGGTAAATGGTAGCGTAACATTCGTCTGTGCATCATCGCCATTCGGTCCGTTTGTACCGGTAGTAACCGTAAGTGGGCTGTAAGGGATAGCATATACTGTGTAAGAAGTAGGACTTAACAAATTGGCATTTAATGCGCTTGTTTCACCCGCACAAATAGTTCCGGGACTTGCAGTTACAGTCACTGATGGAAGTTGATCTACAATAGCAAATACCTGGCTAACTGAAGTACAGCTACCTACCGTACTTGTTGTGGAAAATGAATAAGTGCCTGCTGCATCCGCAGTAACACTTGATATAGTCGGGTTCTGAAGCGTTGATGAAAACGCATTAGGCCCCGTCCATGAATAGGCGCCCGCAGCAGCCAAAGCCGCATTCAGGTGTAATGTGCCGCCGCTGCACATGGTATCTGTTGTAAGTACCGGTGTCGATCCATTAACTGTTACCGTTGTGGTAGCAGGAGTACCGCATCCATTATCGTAAGTGATGGTTACCGAACCGGAATTAACGCCACGTACCACACCCGTTGAAGGTGCCACTGTCGCCACACTAATATTACTGCTGGTCCATACACCACTTGGCGTAGCGTCAGCAAGTGTTGTTGTTGCAGTAGCGCAAACCGTCGTTGTGCCTGTAATTGCTGCAGGCGATGTACTGCCCACATTCAACGATGCTGTTACAGAACAAGTGCCGATTGCATAGGTTAATACGGTAGTACCTGTAGTAGTCGTCGCTGTAAAAATACCCGTCGAACTGTTCACAGTGCCAACAGTAGTTGGTGTGTTACTCCATGTGCCACCACTAACGCTATTTGTAAAGGAATTATATACGGCAAGGGTACATACCGCAGCCGGAGCAAAACCATAACTGATACCCGTGATTGGGGCAGGCATTGTATTCACTGTAACTGACTTTGAAACCGGTGAACCGCAACCATTAGCATATGTTATAGTAACCGAGCCTGCCAGAACACCTGTAACAACTCCTGTAGCAGCGTTTACTGTTGCCAGTGTAGTATCACTGCTGCTCCATACACCACCTGAAGATGCGTCAGCTAATGTTGTTGTCGCTGTTTCGCAAACACTAACAGCGGTTGCCGGTGTAATTGCAACAGGAGCAGTATTAATTACAACAGTAGTAGTTGCTGCCGGGCAACTGCCGACAACGTAAGAAATTGTAGCGGTTCCTGCCGCTACTCCTGTAACCACGCCACTGCTGGAAACTGTCGCAATGCCTGTTGCAGAACTTGACCAGGTTCCACCCCCTACCGCATCGGTAAATGTAGCTGACGATGCAGTACAGAGTGGTGAAGTAGCTGTGATAGGTCCGGCAGAAGGATTGATAGAAACTACGGCAGTTTGCCCGGTAATAGCCTGATTACATGGGGATGATCTGATCGCAATTAGTTCATATGTCGTTGCTGTCGTTAACGCACCAGTAGAAATGATAACTGTACCGCCAACACCAATTACTGCTGTTTGTGGTGCCCCTCCATTTACTGTATAAACGGCCGTATCAGATACCGGACCTGAAAAAGTTATGTTTGTTGATGCACCACTGCATATTGCTGTAGTTCCGCTAATTGTACCGGGCAATGTACCTACTGTAACGGTTGTATTGGCAGTTGCAGTGCATCCGGTTGCAGAATCGGTAGCAACGACGGAATAGGTAGTTGTTGAAGTAACAGGGCTGGCAAATGGGCTCATTGCTGTTGTAGCACTGAGAGCAGTGGCCGGCGACCAGCTGTAAGTTGTAGTAGGCACACCTGTAAACCTCCAGGCTTCACCTGTTGCAACAGTATATGCTGCACTATTTTCTCCGGGAACTGTAACTGCGGCAGTGCCGGCAGCGTTCTGCACACCACAGGTTTTCGTGCCGGAATAAGTGCCGGTAACAATGACATCAACCATTCCTGAAGTTTCGTACAGTACTATCTGACCGAAATTGTTATTACCTCCCCCGGTAAATTCGTGTATACCGTTGTAATAAATTACAAACTTCCTGTTGGGTGCTGTTCCTTCGGTAGAGTATTTTACGGCGTTAGAAGGGCATACCATATCTGTTTCAAAGAGTGCAATCATTGCCCTTGGTGCTGAAGTATTGGGCAGCGACCAACTGGTAAGATCGGTTGTAGCCGTACCAAAGTTGACAAATCCATTAGTGCCGATGTTTACACTTGTATAATTTACCCCATAAAAATTAAAGGTAAATGGAAGCGAAACAGTGAGATAGCCATCGTCATTGCTGCCGGTCCAGGCGGCATTGGGTATTGACGTTGGACTTGTTTGAGTTACCAATGCGTATGGTATGCTGGTCACCGTATTATACATACTGGTTTGCGGGGTCGCAGTAAGTGTCGCGGATCCGCCGTTACAGGTAATGCTAGGTGTCGCAACTGCTGTTACCACGAAAGGAGTGGTGCCCAGAGTCAGTGCTGCTGTTGCAACATTAATACAGGTGCCGTTTGATCCGGTAACCGTATAGGTTGTCGTTACAGTAGGATTTGCGGTTACGCTAGCGCCCGATGTAGCACTCAAGCCGCTAGTTGGTGCCCAGGTATAGGTGGAACCGCCGGATGCTGTAAGTCTGCGAAATGAACCGGGGCAAACTGTTGCCGTAGTTGGCGTAACAGTTATTGTCGGTGCTGCAACCGCAGAAACTGATGCTGTTGTGGCTGTGGCAGTACCGCAGGAGTTAGTCGCAGAAACAGTATAAACTCCACTCGAGCCGGCTGCCGCAGTAAAAGAAGGATTTTGTAGTGTTGAAGTGTAACCTGACGGACCATTCCACGAATAAGTGTTACCACCTGATGAACCGCTGTTCAATGTCATAGTAACACCGAGGCAAGCCGGGTTAGGTGTAACCGTCGGGCTCACCGATGGAGAGCCAACCGCATAAGTATTGGGGGTTGTTGGTGGAGTGGATATTGAAGTTACTGACGATGCTACTAAGCCCACATACGGCTTGGCATAAACTACAGCATACGACGACAAGTCCTGGGCTGCAACATAGTAAGATACAATATCTCCATTGGTCAACCCTCCCATGGCCGATGCACTGATTGTAAAATTGTAGGTTGTGCCTGATGAAAAAGTTCCTGCACTAGAAACCCATGAGCCTGAATTCTTTCTGTAATACACCCTCGGAAGGTTTCCACCAGATGTAGCGGAATAAGTTACGGTTGCACTAAAAGTACGATCTCCTGTGCTACAGACCGGACTTGTCAATGTTGTATAATTTATTGCCGGACCAACCGACAGCGTATAGTTATCAAAAAGCATTGATTTGCCTGTACCTGCATTAAAACCATACATGTATCCGAAACGGGTAAGCGCAGAACCTGTATAAGTATTGTCAGTCGCCGTTCCAATCAGAGTTGTAACACCACTTGCCGGATCTGAAAATCCACTCGAGCCGTCATCTCTCAGGTAGAGCGACCAGAGGTTTGTTGCCGGTTCATAAGTAACCCTTACGCTATAGTAATTCGTCTTAGACATGCTTGACGATGGTGCGATCAACACGGTACAACCACCTGCAGCCATGCCACTTGTGAATTTTACAAGTTCAATGCCGCCGTTCGAACCCGGGTTAAACATAACTGCATATCCACTCGGAGAGCCGCTGAAGATATTGTTTGCAGCATTACCCATAAGGTCAACTGCCCCACTTACCGCAGTTGCTGAAGGGAGTGACGTTACAGCAGTATTAGTGCGCATATTAACAGTCCAGGTAAGAATACTGTTGTTATTACCCAACGTAGCAGTAAAAGGCGAAGAGAAAACAGACACTGCTGCGCTGCAATATAGCGCGTCAGCTGCGGCAGTACTATTATATCCGGCGGCAAATGCCCCGCTACCACCTGTCATAGTAACAGAACCTGACGTTAGCGCGTACGTTGCTGTAGGTGTTCCTCCGGTTGTACCGAATGATGCACGATTATATGCGTCTGTAAATACAGTTTGAGCGTTTGTCTGACCAAATGCAGCAGCAGCCAAAAGGATGGCCTGCAGAAATTTAGAGAAGGTACTTTTTTTCGTCATGAAAGAGAGATTTTAATACAATAAGGCGATTAAGAAACACATCGTTAATTAGTTGGAACACTAAAATTTCCAACCAACTCGAAGTTACGAATATAAATTATATTTTAAAATTATAGGTCCAGCAATAACAGTTGCTTAACGACATTGTTACATAAACAATTTGTTTCATTAACTTACAGTTATAGAAGAGGAAGCTCGTTAAAATATATGTTTTGGGTTGTGAAAACAATCTCTTTGCTTTCAAGCAGGGCATTATCAATGTGGCTTGCTAAAATTGATAAATTAAACTTCATACGTATCATGTAAAATGGGTAAAATGGTTTTATTTAATTTCCGTTCCATCGTATTCAGGATTTAACTGACCATTTAATAATCTATCACACCAGGTTCTGACTTTTACTTGAGATAAGTAAGTCAGCCTTCGAAAGTATCGTTATAAAAGCCCTATGCAAACGAGAACTAAATACATTACTCTTGACTAAGTTAGAGCAGTGCTGGATTATCGTTGAAACCTGCTTGTCGCATACAAGCCGATAAAAGAATGGCGCAAGAAGCAAAAAAATACCAAACAATCAGGTATTTACTTGAACTCGAAATCTGTTAATACTCGCAAATCAATAAATATAATTACAGTTTGTTATATTTTTACTTTAGTAAAAATATTAGGTCACTAATTTGTATTGCAAAATGATAACTAAATCAGCACATCAATAGGCCCGTATACATTTTGATAAAAATATGTTATTAAATAGCTAACATTAGTAGGCATAAACCTGAAAATAATAGTCTATTTTCGCAGAACAAAAAATTAGTACACAATTCTATTATGGCAGACATTGCGACACTTGACCATGTTATAGAAAAACTTACCCAACGTATTCCGTTTGGCCTATTCGAAGACGGCCAGAAATGCTATTTCAAAGACGGTGAAATGATACATTACAGCGACCTTTGGAAAGCTGTTAGAAAAATGTATGACCTCGGCGACGGCCCGCACAATAAGACGTTATATGGACTATTCCCCGATACATTTGAGGGAGTGCATGAGCGTAAATTTTCACGGCATTTCTGGAAAAAGACAGGCAAATAGCCTGGATTTCTTATCTATTTGTTTCTGGTGGCAATAAATGGTTAAAATCATTACTGAATTTCGCGGGCATTTAAAAAATATAGCGGACGAGCATTCTTATATCTTGAATGACACGAGTCATGTCGCACACCGAACAAAACAAAAATTGCAGCAATTTAATGAGGTGTTTTGGGAAAAGGCAAAAATAAAGTTACGGGAGGCAATTGCCAATGCAGAATCCGCTATTGATGTTGAGGAGTTGCAAAGTCAATTACAAGCCACGATTAAACAATATAAAAAAGAAGTGCAGGAAAAATACCTGGGCGCCAGCGCAGAAGACGAAAACTAAATTTCTACTCTTTTTATAACCAACAAAAGCATTTTCTATTTTACTTTGCAACATGACTGCTGAAAGAGAAGCCAAAATACAGCGTGTATTAAATTACCGCCAGCCTGACCTCGCCTTAGTAATGGAAAATGTTGCTGACCCACATAATATTTCAGCGGTGATGCGTACCTGCGATGCTGTTGGTCTCCAGGAAATTTATGTTCTCAATAACGTAATAAGCAGGCATAAAAAATTCGGAAAAAAGAGCAGTGCCAGCGCTGCAGGCTGGCTTACGATACATGAATTTGAGAATACCGAAGAATGCATGACCGCAGTAAAGAAAAAATACGGTAAAGTTTTTGCAACGCATCTTGGGGTAGAATCCCATTCTTTATACGACCTGAATATGGCAGAAAGCATAGCACTTGTTTTCGGTAACGAACATGCGGGTGTTACAGAAGAATGCCTCAGCTATTGCGATGGAAATTTCATTATTCCACAGGTTGGCATGGTGCAATCACTGAATATTTCTGTAGCCTGCGCTGTTACATTATACGAAGCCTTCAGGCAAAGGCAGGTGGCAGGTTATTATGATGGCAAATCACGCCTTGCCCCGCAGGAATGGAATCAGCTTGCTGGTAAATGGGGCTTATACGAAGAGCAACAATAAACGATCTATTTTAGTACCAGCTCTACCCTTCTGTTGAAGGCCTTACCTTCGGCAGTACTGTTTGTGGTCAGTGGTTTGCCGGAACCATAGCCGTTCGTAGTGAGTCGGTCGGCACTAATGCCCGTTAGTACCAGCCATTTTTTTATCGCTTCCGCGCGCTGCCTTGAAAGCAGTAAATTGGCATTTGCGTTTCCATCAGCATCGGTGTGCCCATCTATCTCAAGTTTTACTTCAGGATAATCGTGGAGCCAACTGGCAAGCTCATTTAGAAACTCTGTATTGCTGGTATTTATTATTGCTTTGTTCACTTCAAAATTAATGGCCCGGGTAACCATTTTTCTATTTTTCATCAACCCTGAAAATCTACCGCCTTTGGCCTTAAGATTACCCGATGACTTAATTGCAATATTCCGGTACAGCATGCGCTCTTGCTTTCCGAGTGCCAGGTGTTTAAATTTAAATGCGGTATCGGTGAAGGCTCTGAACGAAGTTGCACCCACCACATAACAGTTCACAAAATTTTGCTTCACTTCTATTATGGCATGGTGCCACACCCATTTGTTGTAATCAGCAATAAATCTCGCATTCGTGTAAGTTCTCTGGAAATATATCGCTGTTGTATCGTATATCGGAGCCACGTATTTTGCAAATGCCCCGTACCCTGAACTCCTATCTGTTTTAGGCCAATCTGTTTTAAAAGTATCAACACGCCGGATAAATGAATTGATCTTAGCTGTATCGTAAGCAACACTATATTTCTCCATCAGGTAATCAAATTCAACAATAAAGCTGTCTGGCAAATCTAATTCCTTTCCATTTCGGTATACTTTCAGAATATCTATCCATGGCCAATACGCACTCAGCACATGATCTTCCTTATACAAATGCACTGCTAAAATATTTTCATTGATTCTTCCGGGATACCTATTGTACCCTTTCCAGTTTAAAGGCATTTTATTAAGGGTATCTGGTTGAAAGCTATCCTCAAAAATAATTTTATCATAAGTTGCCTGCAGGCTTGTAATGAATGAATTTTCGACGGTCGGCGGTGCCTGCGCGTTACATTCTATCGAAGCACCTAATTGTACAAACAAGACCAATAGAATAAACGCAATATGGCAGTACTGTTTTAGCTTGAACACAAACGTTGTTTTTTGTAAAACCTAAGTTACAGAAAATGCATAAATAAAAATGGGTGACTCTGCGTTAGCAAAATCACCCGTTATATTTTAAAGACTATTTCAATTAATAAACAACAACCGTTTCCTTAAACGTTTCAGATCCTGAATTGATCCTGATAAGGTAGCTTCCGGCTGCAACACCAGTCAGGTTGAACACGGAAGAAGAACCGTTAGCATTTGTGACAACTCTTGTTTCAACCACTTTACCCAATACATCAACAATCGTAACCGTTGCATCACTACCAGTGGCAGGAATAACTACAGTAAAGGTACCATTTGATGGATTTGGATAAACTGAAACATTTGTCGCTTCTTTTGCAACAGTAACAACGCCAACATTACAGTTGCCCGATGCAAGAATATTGATAGGCAATTTTGCAGAAGCTGTTCCGCATGCGTTAGTAACGGTATAAACTATTGTATCCATACCAGGGGTAACAGGGTTTACAAAGCCAGTAGCGGAAACAGTAGCATGTGCATTAGTACTGCTCCATGTGCCGCCTGGTACAGTAACAGTCAACTGTACACTATCGGTTTCGCAAAGTGAAGAAGGACCTGTAATACCTGTTGCTGATAAACGTCCGTCAATTGACATAACCAGGCTGGCAGATCGTGAGCCGCAACTATTGGTGAGTGTATGATAAACAGTGTCCAGACCTGCAACCAAGCCGTGAACCACCGCATTGGTCGAAGTAAATACAATACTTGCATTCGTATTACTTACACTCCAGGTGCCGCCAGTAACAGAAGCAGTAAGAGTTGTGCTGGTTCCGACACATATTGCGCTTGCACCCGTAATTATGCCGGTTGTCGGCAACGGATTGATAGTCATAAGATGAGCGGCAGATGCAGTACCACAAACATTGGTAACCGAGTATATAATATTTACTGTTGCACCTGTAAGACCCGTAACAACACCAGCTGAATTCACAGTAGCCACCGCTGACGCACTGCTGCTCCATACGCCACCTGATGTAGTATCAGTTAATGTAGTTGTTGCACCTTCGCAAAGCGTTGAAGCGCCAACTATAGGACCAACAACAGGTAATGAGTTAATAGTTAAAGTATAGGTAGCATAGCCGGTTCCGCAAACGCCACTTACAGCATAGCTGACAGTTGCAGTTCCGGTAGCGACACCTGTAACAACACCCGATGTACTTATTGTAGCCAAAGAGCTCGCACTGCTGCTCCATGAACCACCTGAAACGCCATCAGTTAACGTTATAGTCGCACCAGGGCAAACGCTTGCAGGGCCAGAAATTGTACCAGCTGAAGGAATTGTATTAACGGTAACTGCATACAACCTTGCAGCAGTTCCGCATGCTGTTGAAAGCGAATACGTAATATTTACGGTACCACCCGAAACACCGGTTACGTTACCAGCAGCATCTATTGTTGCAGTAGCGCTTGAGCTGCTGCTCCATGAACCACCGGCAGTTGCATCACTTAAAGAAATTGTTGAACCAACGCATACTGAAGTTGGTCCGGTAATAGCAGCCAAAGTTGGTGAAGTATTCACCGTCATAGACGCAGTAGTAAATGCCGAACCGCATGAATTGGCAATAGTATAAGTAATGGTAGTGGTACCACCCGCAACACCCGTAACATTACCCGACGCATCAACTGAAGCGATAGCTGCGTTAGCAGTGGTCCATGAACCACCCGTTGTAGAAGAACTGAGCGTAGTGGTTGCACCAGCACAAACTGTTGAAGAACCTGTAATAGCAGATGGTGTAGTCGGCGTAGTGATAACAGTAATCGGGAAAGTAGCCGAAACGGAACCACATGCATTAGAAACAGTATAGGTTATGGTAGCTGAGCCGCTGGTTACACCGGTCACCACACCGGTTGCATTAATAGAGGCAACAGAGGCTGAAGAAGTGCTCCATGCACCACCGCCAGCTGCATCAGTTAATGTAGTTGTTGAGCCTGTACATACTGTAGATGAACCAGTTATCGTTCCCGCAGATGGCGTTGGTATAACTGTCATAGAGTAAGTAGCTACCGCAGTACCACACACTGTAGTAACGGTGTAGCTGATGGTAGCACTGCCGCCGCTAACGCCGCCAACATTACCAGACGCATCAACAGTAGCAACTCCAGATGCTGAACTGCTCCAGGTACCACCGGTAGTCGCATCGCTCAACGCAATCGTAGAACCTGCGCAAACTGTGGTTGGTCCGGTAATAGTACCTGCTGAAGCGGTAAGGCTTACAGAAATGTTGAATGTTGAAGTTGCGGTGCCGCAAGCATTGGTAAGTGTATAAGAAATTACTGCCGAACCAACAGAAACACCGTAAACGTTACCTGTCGCATCAACACTTGCAACGGAAACTGCACTTGAACTCCAGGTACCGAACATTACGGTATAACCCATCGCAACGCTTGAGCCTGTGCAGATAGACGATGGACCAGATAAAGTTCCCGCATCTGGTAGTGGCGTTACTGTTACTGCATGGGTAGCAGCAGCTGTTCCGCAGGAATTGGTAAACGAATAAGATATTGTAGCAGTTCCGCCGCTAACGCCGGTAACAACTCCCGATGTATTTACTGTCGCTACACCTGTTGCACTACTGCTCCAAGTGCCGCCTGCAAGCGTTGGCGTAATGGTAATTGTAGAAGCTTCACAAAATGTTGTGCTACCAGAAAGTGTTCCTGTTGTAGGTAAAGGGTCAACTGTAATAGTTTGGAATGTAGATGCGGTATTACAACCGGTTGTTACAGTATAAGTGATATGTGCAGTACCTGCGCTAACACCGTAAACTGTGCCTGATGCATCAATTGAAGCTACCGAAGCAGCATCTGTTGACCAAACACCACCCGATACGCTTTCCGTGTACACTGTCGTTGCAGCTTCACAAACGGTGGATGCACCGGTAATAGTACCTGAAACAGCGACCGCACCAACACTAACTGTATGTGTTGCAGAAACAGAGCCGCAACCATTTGTTACGGTGTAGGAAATAACGCTGGAACCAACTGATAATCCTGTAACGGTACCTGACGCATCAACGGTAGCTACAGAGGCAGTACCACTCGACCACGTGCCACCAGTTCCAGAAACAGACAAGCTGATGGACGACCCAACACAGGTGCCTGAAGCACCGGAAATTGTACCCGCAACCGGTAGCGGACTCACCGTAACATTATGTACCGCATTTGTTGAACCGCAGCCATTAGTAACGGTATATTTTATTACACCAGCGCCACCAGCAATACCGGTAACATTACCCGATCCATCAACAGTACAGATAGATGGTGTTGTAGTACCCCATGTACCTCCAGTTACTGATGGAGAAAGAGAAATTGTTGCACCCTCACATACCGTTCCGGGACCTGAAATTGTGCCGCTTGATGGTAAGGTATTTACTGTATCAGTATAAGTAGCTCTTGCAGCTCCGCAACTGTTGCTTACTGTATATGAAATTGTAGCTATGCCTGTGCCTACGCCGAAAACATCGCCGGTTGTGCCATTTACAGAAGCAATGCTCGTGCTGCTGCTGGTCCATGCACCGCCGGATACTGACGAGCTCAAGGTTATAGTTGCGCCTGAGCACAAAGATGTTGGTCCTGAAATAGTGCCAGCCACCGGTGCCGGATTTACGGTAACCGCATGCGAAGCGCTGGCGATACCGCAAACGTTAGCTACCGTATAAGATATCGTAGCACTACCTGCTGCAACGCCTGTAACAATACCCGATGCGCTTACTGAAGCGTTTGTAGAGGAACTGGTGGTCCAGCTGCCGCCGCTCGCTGTATCGGTAAGGCTGATAGTTGCACCTTCGCAAACTGTAGATGGACCTGAAATAGTGCCAGGAGATGGTACGTTAATAACCGTGACGTTTTGGGTAGTTACAGCAGTACCGCATGACGAGGTTACATTATAGCTGATTACTGCAGTGCCGGTTGATATACCGACTACATCGCCCGAAGCATTTACTGTTGCAACTCCAGTTGCACTACTACTCCAGGTCCCACCTGTTGTGGCATCTGATAAATGTATAGATGAACCAACACAAACTGAACCCGGACCAAGAATGGTACCTGCACTTGGCGAAGAGGTAACTGTAACCCCAAGGATCGCAGTATCATTGCCGCAGGTAGCAGATGTTATTATGTAAGATATTGTTGCGATGCCGGCTGTAACCCCGGTAACGCTGCCACCTGATGTAACCGATGCAACCGAGCCGAAGCTTGAACTCCACGTACCGCCTGCCGATGTATCGGTAAAAGAATAACTTGTGCCTGTACACAAAGTAGACGGCCCAACGATAGGCCCAACGCTCGGTGTGGTATTAACTGTTAAAGTATAGGTAGCAACCGCTGTGCCGCACGATGCAGAGGTAACGGAATAACTAATAGTTGCTGTACCGCCACTAACTCCGGTAACCGTTCCTGTTGAATTAATGGTTGCGATCGAAGTAGAAGAACTGCTCCAGGTTCCTGCGCCAGATGCGCCACCATCGGTAAGGGTGGTTGTTGCCCCCGTACAAACGGTACTGGTACCTACAATGGCACCTGCACTAGGTAGCGGCAAAACAGTAACTCTTTGTGTATCGGTAGCAGAGCCGCATGAATTTGTAAGTGTATAGCTGATCAAAGTAGTACCAACTGCCGCACCGGTAACGA
Organism: Chitinophagaceae bacterium; assembly: GCA_947447265.1. Classification (GTDB taxonomy): domain Bacteria; phylum Bacteroidota; class Bacteroidia; order Chitinophagales; family Chitinophagaceae; genus Flavipsychrobacter. The sequence continues at coordinate 64,926 of CANFKC010000012.1, read as the reverse complement.
CACCGCCTGATGTTATTGACGCCACAGAAGTTACCGAACTATTCCATGTGCCACCTGAAGGGGTATCTGATAAGGCAAGTGTTGAACCCAGGCAAACCGATGTTCCTCCGGTCATATGCCCCGGATGTGGCAGTGGGTTTACAGTAATATTTCTGCTGGTACTTGCAGTGCCGCAGGCATTGGTAACTGTATATGTAATACGTGCTGCACCCGCGCTGAGTCCTGTTACCACACCAGAAGTAGGATTTACCGTGGCAATGGTTGTTGCGCCCGAACTCCACGATCCGCCACCGGTACCTGATGAAGTTAACGTTGCTGTTGCGCCTTCACAAACCGACAGAGGACCACTTATAGTGCCTGCGGTTGGCGTAGCAATTACGGTAACAGTAACAATACTTACGCCAAGTGAAGTACTATAGGATATAGGCACCGTACCTGCTGCTACACCGGTAACAACACCTGAAGATGTAACTGTTGCAGTACCAGTAGCACCGCTCGACCAGGTGCCACCAGTAGTAGCGCATGATAGCGTAGTTGTAGCGCCGGTACAAACAGTGAGTGTACCCGTAACAGGTGCATTTTCTTCCGTAACGGTTACATTGGTCAGGTTCCACTTGTCACCAGCATCAGAAGATCCGTTATTATTAATGGCATTGATAACGCTATAAAATTTCGCTGCTCCCGAACCTGTGGAAGGCGCAGTCCATGCGATTGACTCCCGATACACGGTACCAGAGCCACCGGTGCCACTCACCGGACTCAACCTCGTATTTTGTTCAATTATCCTTAGCGAACCGATAGCACGGTTAACACAACCTGTAGGTAAACCGCTGCTTGCAAGTGTGCCAATATTAGTAGCCGAACTAGAGCCCGAGCCACTAGATGCTACCGCACAAAGTTGGAAACCGAAATTTGGCAGGGTAAAGGAACCCGAAGTCTGCGTGCCCGTTACCGTAATGTTATAGGTTTGACCTGCAACATAGTGGGTAACAGGGACTCCCGCTGAGTCAAGCGTAATAGTAATAGAAGTACTTGATGTGGCAGAGGAGCCATGGCAACCACCGCAGCCGCCGCCGCCAACAGCACCTGTACCATTAATACTGCTGCCTGCCGATGCGCCGCCGCTGTTACTGGAAAGTGTGTAATAGAGCCCCATCAGTATGACAGGTAATAGTAAAAGTGATTTTCTCATATAAAACTGGTTAATCGTTTCGAGTGAATTGGTTACTGGAATAGGGATTGTAAATCTGGCATTAAAGATATAGAATAGTATTTGAAAAAATCGATATAACGGAAAAAATGTGCTCCTCAACATCAGAAATTGAACATACATAAAATTTAAAACACAAGTATTATTTTGAAATATCCCTAAGGGTTAAAAAACATTTCACAGAACATCGATGTACATACAAATGTCATCATTTGTTGATAACCTGTGCATTTTACATTTTATTAATATCGAGGGTAATTTAATCAACCTGATTTATCCCTAACTTTAATATAACTAAACTGTAATTCAAATGCTTTGGAGAAAATTTAGCGGAGAGCCACTTAAAACCTCTATTAAAAACGCTGTTGAAGAAACCATTGTAAGGGAAACTACCGCTGGTTACAAATTAAAGGTATGCATCGGGACCGATTCGCAGGTAAAGCACGGAGAAACTGAATTTGCCACTGTAATTGTTTTTCTTCGGGAAAAACGGGGTGGGTTTATGTTTATCAGCACTGAAACTACAATTCAGCCAAATTCCATAAAGGAACGGATGCTTGTAGAAGTTTCGCATAGCATTGAGATTGCATATGAACTTTGCGACCTGTTCAACGAATACAATGTTGATATGGAAGTTCACGCCGATATCAATACAAACCCCCAATTCAAAAGTAATGAAGCGCTCCGCGAGGCCATGGGTTACATATTAGGGATGGGTTATGCTTTCAAAGCAAAACCCGATGCATTCGCGAGTAGCTGCTGCGCTGATAAAATGGTAAATTAGCTAGTCAACCGAGAATTTTAAATACGATCGTTGGGCTCATTTATCACAGGGATAAATATCAGGGTATTTTTTATTAATCAACTGTAAATAATAGGGAAGGCGGCCACACACTTTCCAAATTATTTCTGTCTATTGATAAGAAATTTCTTACATTTACTTTCAGAATATTAGCACTTACTGACGATGAAAATAAGATATATACTTCTCTATTGTACTTTTTTGCTTTTAACGCAAAAAGTACTTGCTCAGTCCCCTATTGAATTTGTAGAGAATCAAGGTCAGTGGGGCGATTGGTTTCTTTACAGAGCTGAGACAAAGGGTGGCGATATATTGCTGGAAAAAGATGGCTTCCGTTTCATTCTGCAAGACAAGAAAAATTACGTGAGGTTGGATTCTTTCCATCATGGTCAGACGAAAGAAAGCCCGCTGCTAAAATTTCACATATACAAGGTGAGTTTTGAAGGAGCTAATGATGCCGTAATTACCGGACAAAAACCACAAACAGTTTATTACAACTACTTTCTGGGAAATGACAGCACCAAATGGAAATCAGGTATCCATCCTTACTATGGTCTGGATTATAGCAATGTTTATAAAGATATCGACATGCATGTTTCTTCAGAAAAAGGAAGCATGGTCTATGAGTTCATGGTAAAACCGGGTGCTGACGTTAACCAGTTAAAGCTGAAATTTGAAGGACAAGACGGTATCAGGATTAAGAAAGGAGAACTGTTGATAAACACATCAGTAGGCGAAGTGAGGGAATCTAAACCCTATGTTTATCAATACATTAACGACGAAAAGAAAGAAGTAGCGTGTGAATACAGGCTAAAGGACAATCACCTCACTTTTGAATTCCCCAATGATTATGACCACAGTAAAATGCTTATCATTGACCCTACAGTAGTATTCAGCACACTTACCGGTTCCACTGCTGATAACTGGGGCTACACTGCCACTTACGATAATGCGGGTAATTTTTATGCCGGTGGCCTGGTGAATGTAAATTCGTTTTCCGAGCATTTCCCTGTCTCAACGGGCGCATTTCAAACGTATTGGGGTGGTGGAACTACTACCATAGCAGGAGGTCTGGTATTGGCCTACGCTGCTGATATATCCATTATTAAATACAATCCGCTTGGTACATCCAGAATATATGCTACCTACATCGGCGGTGCACAAAATGAACATCCGCATAGTATGATTGTTGATGGAGCTGGTAACCTTGTTATAGCGGGCAGAACGCTTTCCACTAATTATCCTGTTTCCAGTACCGCTTATCAAAGCACCAACCATGGTGGTTGGGATGTTGTGGTTACTTCTTTAAATCCAACCGGCACTGCCCTAATGGGCTCTACCTATTTGGGTGGCACTGGTAACGATTGCGTGAACTACGACTCTACAGAATATTATTATGGTGAATTAAAATACAATTATGGCGATGACGCCCGTAGCGAGGTGCAGGTAGATAATTCAAGAAACATCTATGTTGCCGGTTGCACAATGTCAACGAATTTCCCAACAACTTCTACTGCTACCTCTACTACCCTTTCAGGTAGTCAGGATGGTGTGGTATTCAAATTGAACCCAAATTGCAGTAGCCTGATCTGGAGTACTTACCTGGGTGGTAACCAGGCTGATGCCGCATATGTTTTGGCATTCGATAGTTTGCAGCAATATATTTATGCCGCAGGGGGTACTATGAGTACCAATTTCCCTACCACGGCCGGAGCGTTACACACGACCTATCAGGGCGGTGGCGCTGATGGATTCGTCACCAAGTTCCTGAATAGTGGAACCTATGCGATTCAAAAAAGCACTTATGTCGGCACATCTGGTCTTGATCAGGTATATGGCATACAGATATACCCTACTAACGATGTATACGTAATGGGGCAATCGATTGGAGGTACTTTCCCTGTTACCAGCGGTGTATACTCCAATCCGAATTCTACGCAGTTCATCATGAAGATGGACAGGAACCTCACTACAAACCTGGTTTCGACGGTTTTTGGTTCCGGTGCGCCATCGCATTCTAACATTTCACCTGTTGCCTTCCTGGTTGATACCTGCTCGAATGTATATGTTTCGGGCTGGGGCGGCAACCTGGGTATCAGCGGTGTACCGAGCGGCGATTGCACCGGTATGCCTTATACAAGTGGTTGCGTGGATTCTACAACAGACGGTAGCGACTTCTACTTTATTGTGTTCGGTGCCAACCTTGCAACGCTCAGGTATGCCACTTACTATGGCAGAAGCTGCACATTTACCGGCTATGGCGAGCACGTGGATGGTGGTACAAGCCGCTTTGATAAACATGGTATTATTTACCAGGGTATTTGCGCAAGCTGCGGTGGCCCGTTTGTTGCAGGTTCTACGCCTTGCACAGGTCCGTACCCTACTACAACCGGCGCATGGAGCGAAGTTGACTCCAGTACCAATTGCAACGAAGGTGCCCTGAAAATAGCCTTCGACCTTGGCCCGGTTGAAATTCATATAGTGGCAGGGCCAAGCACCAGTGGCTGCGCACCGCTTACTGTTAACTTTGCCAACCACACGCTTAACGGCCTGAGTTTCCGTTGGGATTACGGCGATGGCAGTGTTATCGATACCACCTTCTCCCCTACCCATATTTTTACAGCCTCAGGTGTTTATACGGTTACCCTTACTGCGGCCAACAGCAATGCGTGCTTCGTTACTAACGATACCATGCAGTTAGTGATAGTTGTCGATACTGGCGCTATTCACCCTGGCTTTACCTACGTTGTGAATGATAGTTGCGGACCATACAATGTTACATTTACCAACGCATCAACTGGCATTACAGCGTATACAACCTTCGATTGGAATTTTGGTGATGGAACAACCTACTCGGGACCCAATCCACCAATTCATAACTATTCTGATTCCGGTTATTATGTAGTAACACTTGTAATGACAGATACATCTGCTTGTAATTCACCTGATTCATTCAAATTGACGGTCCGAATACATGGGTTTAATGTTTCCGGTTCCTTTATTATTCCGGATTCCCTTTGCCTGGGGACGCCGTTTACGCCGACAGTCGATTTTCAAAATGCTACAACGATAACCTGGACTTACAGTGATGGCTTTACTTCTACGGGAAGCACCCCTACCCATACGTTTGCCGCGGTGGGTACTTACACAGTTACCGTAATCGTAGCCAACCCTGCCGCATGTAACGGCTCGGACACTTTTACCAGAATAATTAGAGTTATTGCAGGGCCTACCGCTAATTTCTCGTTTATTCCTGTGACGCCGGAGGCCAACGTGCCAACGAAATTTACCAACCTATCAATAAATGCCAACCGCTATTCATGGGATTTTGGAGATGCAACATCAAGCCTTGAAACAAATCCGGTGCACCAGTTTAGTAAAACCGGCACTTACAGAGTTTGTCTTACAGCATACAACAACAGCAACTGCCCGTCAGTGGCGTGTAGAGAAGTACCCGCAGAGGTAGTACCAATTATTGGGCTGCCAACCGGCTTTAGCCCGAATGGCGATGGAGAAAACGATATACTTTATGTAAGGGGCGCTGCAATTAAATCGCTCGATCTGAAGATATACAACCGTTGGGGCGAATTGATATTTGAAACCACAAGTAAAGAAATTGGTTGGGATGGCTCTTACAAAGGACAGCCACAACCTGTTGATGCCTATGGTTATGTGCTGAGCGTAACGTTTATTGACAGTACCAGCAAATTGTTAAAAGGAAATATAACATTACTACGATGAGGCGGACAAGGAATATTTCCCTAATGGTTATTTTGGCTTGCCTTTGCGCGGCATGGGGTGTTCATGCGCAAAGTATGCACTTCAGCCAGTATTATAATGCGCCATTGTTGCTTAACCCGGCTAATACCGGGCTTATGCCGGAGTATGATTTCCGTTTAGGAGCCAACTACCGCAATCAATGGGCGACATTACCCGTGCCCTTCAATACAACCTCAGCATTCGGAGATTTTAAACTAGGCGGTAACCGCGAAGGCGACCATCCCAACTGGGTAGGTATTGGCGGCGCAATATTCAACGATAAGGCTGGTAATGGCGACTTGTCGTTAATGCAGGTGCAAGGGTCAATAGCTTATCATTTACACTTGAGCGCGACATCTTTACTCTCTTTTGGCGGCTCGGCAGCTTATGTGCAGCGCAGCGTGAACTACGACAATCTATCGTTTGATGCACAGTGGGATGGATTTACCTTCAATCAGCACTTACCTAACGGCGAGAAAGTGGGTGTGCTCAAAACAAATTTCACTACTGTAGCGGCCGGGTTCAATCTTTCTATTTTCCCGAACGAAGGTTTGTATATTAAATTAGGTGGCGGCTTCACAAACATTAATAAACCGAATGAGAGTTTTTATGGCAAAGTGAACACCGTTAACTTACGACCAACGGGTAACCTCGACTTTGTAATAAAAGCCGGACCAGATGTAATACTTACACCATCCATTTATTACACTACCCAAAACAGCGCCTCTGAACTTATTTTTGGTAGTTCATCGCGCATTAATCTGAATAGCGAAAAAGATGGCAAAGCTTCTCAACTGCTCATTGGCGTTTATGAAAGGTGGAAAGATGCGCTGATAGGTGTTCTGGGTTATCAATTTGGCGGACTGCAGTTTACAGGCAGCTATGACTTTACCCTTTCTACGCTTTCGCCATACAATGGTTCTTATGGTGCGCTCGAATTCTCACTTATCTGGGGTGGCAACTACTATAAAAATGGCGGTGCACGAAAAATGTATGCTTGTCCGCGTTTCTAACCCATTGTTGCATAGCCTTTTCAAAACCATTCCTCACTCGTCCGTATTTGTAATGCGAATGCCACGAGAGCACGTTTGCAACGCCAGTCGTAAAACATTTTACCCCGCTTAGCATTGTCTACTGAATAGGTCACGTGGGCTGCCAGTCCCTCACTCGTCCGCATTTGTAATGCTGATGCTACGGAATGGCGTTTGTAACGCCAGTCATAAAACAATTTTACCCCAACTTAGCATTGTGTCCTCGACTACATCACAGCGGGTAGACTTGCGTTATTTCAGCGATAGTATGAAAAATAAATAATGGATTATTAGAAAACAAATTTTAAAGACAAATGAGTAAAATAATTTTAATTGGTACCAATGGCGAGTAGTTATATACAATATAAAGGGAATGGATTCTGGACTTACGATAATCCTATATGCGTAATTGCTGCTTATCTGTATCTGGAGATTATGAAAATTGAGTCTATGCCACGGTGGCTTGAAGAATATGGTAGCGATTTAAGGGACAATAGCTACGGATACTTCGTAGGATTCACCAGCTTGAGATTGGATGCATTTATTGTTGATGATGATCGACTGGCAATAATTCTGCGAGCAGTCGAACAAGTCAAAAATCAGATCCAGCATGAAGATAGTATAATTGCTTTAGATAGATTAAATGAATACATAGATGACAATGGGGCAAAAATATGGAGTGGTAGGAAAGTCGAAAAGATTGTGGTTGAAAAAATGTTATGTCTTCTCGTAGATATTCTAAATGGGAAAGAAGTAGATCAGGATCTATACTTAAAAATTTAAACCAAAGTTTGGCGTAGTCTCCTTGACTACGTAATGGCGGATGCCAGGGAGGGCGTTTGTAACGCCAGTCCTAAAAAAACTTTATCCAAGCTTAGCATCGTCTTCTTACTAAGTCACGTCGGCTACCAGTCCCTCGCTCGTCCGCATTTGTAATGCGGATGCTACGAAATGGCGTTTGTAACGCCAGTCATAACACAATTTTACACAGTCTGGACTAAACAACGGTCATCGCCATCTCAATTAAATTTCAACAAGAAGAAAAAAAGAAAGTGACTAGCAATAGTATAGCAAATAATACCAACTGCCCAAATTCTGCTCTTCACTTCACGTTCATCGCTATATCTGGAGATTATCTTTGCTACTCTTTTTTTTGAAAAATACAACAAATTAAGAAAAAGCACTCCACAAACAAAATACTCTATGACTGGTCTGTTCCACAAAATATCAACGGGAAGATAAGAATGCGCCTCAACGTAAACTTGCAAAGCATATAAGTTAACATACAATACATACGACATTAGAAACAAGGCTGCGAAGTCAGCTATACTTGCATTCTTGCCTCTATAGCATAGACGATAGAACCTGTAAAATATAAACGAATACATATACTGACAAATTTAAGCCCTGGCTTGGCGTAACGTTCCTCATTTTTATCTCCCTATAAAAGTTAATAATAAAGAGGATACAAAGTTATCCCTTTCATCCTATTGCGATAACTAACCACAAAATCAGACCCTAACTCGCTATTTATCTCCTTTGCTAATGCTAAACCATCCTTTTCAAATATCTCCTCTTCCGAATTCGATGTAAATCCGGAATCCTGCGGAGTTTCTGCATTATAGGTGCTTTGATAAGTTGCATCCCATTCCTTCATTTTCACTTTTAGTTGTTCGGAAATTGGCAGGTTGTCGATAGCGATATTTTCAAATATGGCATCACCTGTGTCTTTTAGCCAGGTTGGAAAACACTCATATTCGGCCATTATTTTTAGTTCTTTCATTTCACTCCTGTTTTCTACTTGTAAAGATTACTTCACAGCGGCCGCGTTTCTCCCTACAAGCTAACCTGTTACAGCAACAGAAACCTCCTGTAAATCTAAGTGAGTATAATTACCCCAATCATGAGATTGGCCACCGCCGGGACATAGTCGGTCGGCCAAGCCAATCTGCTGTTTTTCTTTTTGGAACAAACTGAATACGCTGAGCAGAAGCGGGCTTCCTCAGTGACGTTATCGTTCCTTACATCTGCTCCTTTAGCTGCCTGTCAAAATAGGTGCTGTAGTTTTTCTTTTCGAAGGGAACAATAATGCTGTTCAGATCCTCGTATTTAAGATAGCCGATGGTTTTGTATCCGGTAATAATATCAGATTGCGTGAAGGTTGGGATCATGTAGCCAAATGTGAGTTTATCTGAAGCACCGGCCGGAGCTTTCGTCGGGTTATAGATACGAAGGTGTGTAAGCAACCCGGGTTCATGCATTCTTGGTACCTTTTTCCAGCCGGTTACGTCGCCGTTTTTCTTATCGATCACTGTAATTCTCACGGTATCAGTACAGGCCTTTTTAATTGCCTTTATTGCGAGAGGCATGGTACACTCCTGGTTGGCATACATTTTCAGTTTCCCGGTAATGATGTTGTTGAAGATAACATTAGAGATAAGTTCTCCGTTAGCAGCAATATCCGACTCAGCCGATGGTATTGTGATCTCATTCTTAGGCGCATCTTGCCCGAAAACAGGGAAACTTACGAAAATTAAAACAATCAGAAATACTCTGCCCACAATTGTGAATTTAGTTTAGGAAACAATAGACACTCAGGTAAACAGCAATAGTAAGTAAAAAATGGAAAATGGTTAGGGCCTTTCTCGTTTTTTAGAAAACAGATAGTTAAATCAGTGTTACTATTGAAACACTGACATTTGCAGACACTAAACCTGATTGGTTTCAGCAAGTATTTTTTGTTCAGGTTTGGTTTTATACCAAGCTTTGCGCAGTCACCCTCACTACGCCATCGCGGCTACTGGCCTCCCTGCCGGAGAATCATCAACAGCAAAAATCATATTCCCAGTTTACGAATATACACAACCAATACGAAAGTTGCATCACACAAATAGGTGTCCCACACTTTAAAAGTTTGCGACACCTACGCTATTGAACGCAACCACAGCCGATTTGTCAACTTTATAAAAAGGCCCCAAATCGACCTACCTTACACAAAAAATACACCTGCTATAAGTAAATGGAAACTCCCATCGTGCAAAAGCTACAGCGTACCCTCATTTGCCCTCGTTATAATTTGTAATGCCCCTTAGGGGTTACCGCTCTGTAGTACCGCCATCTTTTTAAGATTATGCGCCGTAGGTGCTACCCTATACAAGCTAATATAGGGTGGACCGCTATGCAGAAAGAGCTATTGGGGTTCCGTTTTAGCTACAATGTGGTAGTGCCTATGGCGCCCATTATTTTACCCAGCGTTGCACTATTTCCCCAGCTCAACAAAATAAACGAACGTAAGCGTCTCTTCGAGTAAACAACACACCAGCAATTTGTTCAATTAATATAGGGAAGAAATTAGAGGTTATTCTCTTTCGATTCCATGAAGTTCGAGAATTCGCTTAGTGCTGTCAAACACCACTATTATATACATATTGCTTCTATCATGAGTCGTATAGAATATGACCTCTTTACCATCGCTAAAATATAGTGTATCAGGACTCCCCATAATACCCAACATTTCTCTTTTGCTCATGCCTATTGATAACCCCTTTGCTTTCATTCTATGATAGCTACCCACATTAGCATCACTACTAAGGTGCCTGTCGTAAAATATATAGACAGAAACTACTAGTACTATACAACAAATTAACGCTGCCAAATATTTCATATTCTCTATTTCATTTTAGTAAGTCCAGCTGCTTTGCGTTTACTAGCCTGGCGTAGTCTCCCTGACTACGTCACAGTGGCTACTGGCCTCCCTGCCGGAGAATCATCAACAGCAAAAATCATATTCCCGGTTTACGAATATACACCACGAATACGGAAGTTGCATCGCACAAATAGGTGTCCGACACTTTAAAAGTTTGCGACACCTACCCTACTGAACGCAACCACAGCCGATTTGTTAACTTTCTAAAAAGGTGACAAATCTGTCCGCAACAACCAATTCACCATTAACCATTCACCATTCACCATTATTCTTTAAACTATTCTTAACTATCCCACCACAATAAACATTACCCACCTGATGTTATTTGAGTATATTTACACTACAATGCAACTTGCGTCTTAACAAAATATTTTATAGCAGAAGATAATAGTGGCATTAAATTTGAACAACTAATTAACAGTATGGAAAAGAATAAAATTCTCTTAGTTGAAGACGATACGAACTTCGGACAGGTTTTGAAAAACTTCCTGGAACTTCATGACTTTGTTGTGGAACTCGCTCGTGATGGCATTCTTGGCCTCGCTGCTTTCCGTCGCGAAAAATATGATATTTGCCTGCTCGATGTGATGATGCCAAACATGGACGGATTTACACTTGCTGAAGAAATTAGAAATAACGACCCGGATGTGCCTTTGTTCTTCCTTTCAGCAAAAAGCATGAAAGAAGATATCCTTTCCGGTTACAAACTGGGTGCTGATGATTATATCACTAAGCCTTTCGATAGTGATGTATTATTGCACAAGATCAAGGCGGTATTGAAGCGCAATCAGGAAATTCAGGAAAAGCAGCACGCTGTTGTAGAATTCAACATCGGCTCTTACCACTTCAACAGTAAGCTACGTACACTAAAGCATGGTACCGATACACACACCCTTTCTCCAAAAGAGAACGAGTTGTTGTTGATGCTTTGCGAATATAAAAATGACTTGTTACCACGCGAATTAGCGTTGAAGCGCATTTGGGGTAGTGATACTTACTTTAACGGTCGTAGTATGGACGTTTACATAGCTAAACTTCGTAAATACCTTAAAGAAGATAGCGGCGTAGAAATAGTTAACATTCACGGTAATGGCTTCAGGCTGGTTGCTGCCGAATAATTGTTTTGTTACTGACTACATCAATTTTAAATCTATCATAAATAATAAAGGACGCCTCCGGTGTCCTTTATTATTTATAGCTATGCAAAAGTTAAGATTTGCATGGTGGTACTGTATTTATTAGTAATCAGTTATTTTTGGTGCATATTTCACCCATACATGACCATTGAGCTCAACCCGCAGTTAAATAGGCAATCTCCATTATTTTTAATGAAAAGAATTATTGGCGCAGTGCTATTGGTAGCAATGGCAGTTGTCTTTATTTTTTCTGGCTGGAGCAAAATGCACAATGACAATGCATTTGACAATTTTCAATGGACGTTTCTCGATATGGGCATCAGCAGTATGCTGGTTGCAGGTATTATTGCGAGGGTAATGATCGGGCTGGAATTTGCACTTGCGTTGTTTCTGCTCTTCCATATTTTTCTAAAGGAATTCACTTACAAAGCTATTATTGCCGTACTGGTAGTTTTCTGCATTTACTTACTGCTTGTATTAATGAAACAAGGCAATACCGGTAACTGCGGCTGCTTCGGCGACAAGCTGGCTATGAAGCCTTTAGCTGCAATAATTAAGAACGTGGCTATGATAGCCATTACTATTGTGCTGATGAAAATATATGATGTACGGCTTTTCAAAAAGAACCAGGAGATCATTAGTATACCTATCGCAGGTCTCGCATTTACGTTAACTTTCGTACTGAATCCTATTAATACCAGTAGCGCGCCTGTTCCCTTTAATAAAACAATTGAATTAAGCAGGCTTTATAAGCACACACCGGCACCCGATGCCGACCTGCGAAAAGGAAAACACATTATTGCATTCATGAGCCTTACTTGCCCGCATTGTAAAAAGGCCGCCTACCTTTTGCAGATCATTCATCGGGAGCATCCCGACTACCCTATTTATATGGTAATTGACGGTAGTGATACTTTTAAGAAATCATTCTTTGAAGAAACCCATGCGGAAGCTGTGCCGCACCTCATCTATCAGCATACCGATGATTTTGTGGAAATGGCGGGCCATGATGGCGTGCCTGCTATCTATTGGGTGAATAATGGCATGGCTGAATACAAAAGCAAATATGCCTACTACCAGCTCGACCCGAAGTATATGAAAGAGTGGATAGATAGAAAATAGACTACCTCCTTATTTCCTGCAATATTTTGTAGCTATTGCTATGCTAAAAATAGTCCACATCCATAACAACATGCATGTGCTCCGGAGTTTGGGTAATAATGTGCCAGATGCCATTATAGTCAATATGCACAGGATATAATTTACCACTTATCTGGCGCGTGCGTACCATCATTTTTACGTCAAAACTGTAAAAAAGGGTACTGAAAGAAAGGGTGTAATCGCGCGCCATTATACTGTAATCGCTTTTCCTGAACCAGGTAATGAGTTCATCGTAAACAACCTTATTTTTATACTCGCTCTTTGGGGTTATACTGAAGACAAAACTCTCTTCGCCTTCATAGTCTTCCTGTTTTATTTTAAAATCGTATTTCTTCACTTCATCTTCGTCAAAAATTGCGGCCTTGTCGCCCATAAAAGGTACTCCACCAACTTTTGAGCCGGGATTGAACGTTAATTGCTTCAGTTCGTACTTGCTCTTTTCCATGCGGCTATTGTCCACTGGCTTCATCGCACCTGCTACAATGTCATCCTGATTACATACCGGTGTCTTAGAAAAGAAAAGATTATCAAAAAGTTCCGCGGTAAAATAGTTGTGTTTTCCGTTTCTTTTATAGAAATCACCTGTTGTTTGCTGCGACACAACCTGAGCAATACGGCAGCCTTTTGCATCAATCAACTGCCTGATTTTGTTCTTGTTAGTTGCAGTTACCCTACCTTTTTTATCGTAAGCGGAAAAGCTACTTACCGCCACAAATGGCACCAGGTGCAGGCTGCGGAATGCTTTATAAAATGTGGTATCCGTTTGCACCCTTCTTATAAACGCCCGCGGGTTAAACCCTGCCTTCACCACAAAACTATCCAACTGTATGGGCACATCCAGGTGGTGCGAGGTATCGTATTGTTGGGCGTACACTGCACTGGCACCAAGCATGAATACGATTAAAATGCTCCGGACAATACTGTAAACGTTATCAATAAACCACCCCTTCATACCCTGTAAAGATAATTGATTCGGTCTGTGTGTCAGCAGAACAAATTGCTAATATTAAACGAGTTCAGTTGTAATGCAGATTCCCCGACTTCATCTAAAACATAGGACTCTATATCCCTTACAATACGAAACGTAAGGCTCTCAATCACTTACAGCAAACGACTTACGACTTACAACTTACGACTCTCTACCACTTCCAGCACACGACTTACTGCTTACGACTTACAACTTACGACTCTCAATAACTTATGATTTCAAACTTTTTGCTCCTGTCTTTACAAAACCAGAATAAAACAACTAAATTGGCATCAGAAAATCACGCAATGTCCGACAGAAGATCGTTTTTAAAATTCTCCCTATTAGCTTCTACACTTGCCGCGGGAAGTACACGTTTATTCGCAAAAGCACTACCCATTAGTGCAGCCGCAACGCCGGTTAAAGATAGCCCCATTGTCATCTCTACATGGGATTTTGGCAAAGCAGCTAATGCAGCTGCGTGGGAAATTTTAGAGAAAGGTGGCAGGTCGCTCGATGCCGTCGAAAATGGCGTGAAAGTGCCCGAAGCAGACCCGGAAAATCAGAGTGTAGGACTGGGTGGCAGACCCGACCGCGATGGTCATGTTACTCTGGATGCCTGTATAATGGATGAAAATGCCAAAATAGGCTCAGTAGTCTGCCTGGAGCATATTGTACATGCTATTTCGGTAGCCCGCCTGGTTATGGAAAAAACGCCGCATGTTATGATTGCCGGCGAAGGCGCGTTACAATTGGCATTGGCGCATGGCATGAAGAAGGAAAACCTGCTTACACCCAAAAGTGAAAAAGAATGGAAAGAATGGCTGAAGGAATCGAAATACGAACCTATCAATAATATTGAAAATAAAGCTTTCCACAGGGCTGGCGGCAAACCCGGCGATAAGCGTAACCATGACACTATCGGCATGATAGCAATGGACAATAACAGTAACTTAAGCGGTGCCTGCACAACCAGCGGCATGGCTTTTAAAATGCGTGGCCGTGTCGGCGATTCACCAATTATTGGCGCCGGCTTGTATGTTGATAATGAAGTGGGCGGGGCAACAAGTACCGGTGTTGGAGAAGAAGTAATTCGCATAGTTGGTTCTCACCTTGTTGTGGAACTCATGCGACAGGGCATGTCTCCCGGAGACGCTTGTAAGGCAGCAGTAGAACGCATTGCCAGAAAAAATCCCGAAGCCGCAAAAGCTATGCAGGTCGGCTTCTTAGCCCTCAACAAAGCTGGGGAACATGGTGCATTTGCATTACAGTGGGGCTTTACCTATGCTGTAAAAAGCGGTAAAGAAGAAAAAATATACCAATCAAAAAGCCTTTATTAAACTAGTGTTATGACTAAACCAATACTTGAAGTATGCGCTTACAATGTGCATACGTGTATGATTGCGGAGGGCTTGGGTGCCTCAAGAATTGAACTGTGCGGCAATCCGAAAGAAGGTGGAGTAACACCTGGTTTCGGCACACTGGAATACGTGATCGAAAATGGTGCGTTACCCGTTTATGTAATGATTCGCCCAAGGGGCGGCAACTTTGTATATGACGAACATGAGCTCGACATTATGTATAAAGACATAAAGATGTGCAAAATATTGGGGTATAAAGGTGTCGTACTCGGGATACTGACACCTGACAATAAGATCAATATTGAAGAGACCAGAAGGCTTGTGGAATATGCCTACCCTATGGGCGTCACTTTTCATAAGGCGTTTGACAGAACGACCGATGCACGCCAGGCTTTAGAAGATGTAATACAGACCGGTTGCGAACGCATTCTTACTTCCGGCTTAAGAGAAGACGCCTTGCTCGGACGCGCGACCCTGCTGCAATTAATAAACCATGCTGATGACAGAATTATAATTATGCCCGGTGGCGGTGTAAGAAGCACAAATGCGGCTGCAATTATAACCCAAACTGGTGCAAAAGAAATCCACAGCTCCGCTCTAGTAGCCGGAAACACCGATTTCATCTCGGACCCTGGAGAATTAAGAGCGCTTATAGCAGCGATAAATCTATAATGACACAAGATGCAATTGCCTTAACGCGCCGACATTTACCTGTTCCTAAAATGCTATTAGAACACCTATGTACCAAATGTGAAAAGTCGCATTAAAAGAAGCAAGTTCAAAAACTATCTATTAACTTTACTATCAAATTGCACTGTTATGAAACTCGTTACTTTTATCCTCCGCCATAAATTCTACGCGTTCTTAATCATATTTGCCGGTATACTGTTGTTTGATTTTTTATTCGACGGTTTTACCCTTACCTGGAAGGTTGCGGGTAAAGATCTGGTAATGTCATTTTTCGAATTTGTAGGTATTGTTACAATGGCTGAGGCTGCCATGCATAGTCGTAAAGTAAGGTTGGAGCAATCTGGCAAATAATTCATGAACGTATTTCAAAGCTTTTATACAAAATGAAATTTTAAGATCGCCATCCTTTTTCCTATTAGATACAGAAACTTTTCTTTCAGCTGTCGGCTTTTGAGTTTGCCGTCGTTCCGCAACACACTTTACAAGGCATAAAAAAGTGGATGGCTCAAAATGCGCCATTGCTAACTTGATTATGATTAAGCTATTTTTTTTAAGAACATCACGGACTGCGATTTTGCGGGAAAGTTCAACTCGCTAATTTACCCCTTGCGTAGTATAAATTGTTACTTTTGCACCTCAAAGGGTTTTGATGAAGCGATTTACGAATAAAGACATTGAAAATTATTACGACCAGACTGAAGTGCATTATCGTATGCACTGGAAGCTGGAAGAAGGCATGGGGCTGCACTATGGCATTTGGGACGCAAATACCAAAAACCTTGCTGAAGCCGTACTTAATTCTAATTACCGCCTGATGACCCTTGGCGGCATAAAGCCAACAGACCTCGTTCTGGATGCCGGTTGCGGCATTGGTGGCTCCAGCGTGTATCTCGCTAAAAATTTAGGTTGTAACGTGCGCGGCATAACCCTTAGCGAAAAACAGGTAAAAACAGCCACAGACCTTGCTGCTAAAAAGGGAGTAAGTGATCATGTTGAATTTTCTCGCCAGGACTATACCGCAACTAATTTCCCAGATAATACATTTGACTTTGCCTGGTGCATAGAAAGCATGCAAACTGCCGATAATAAAGATGCCTACTTTAAAGAAATGCGCCGCATAATTAAGCCCGGTGGAAAAATTCTTATTGCCGACATTTTTAAGCCGGTTGGCTATGACATGAGCAAAGAAAAAGATATGCAAACCATGCTCAACGGCTGGGCAATGTCCGATATTCTTTCGCTGGATGAACTGCACAGCACTGCAGAAAAAGCAGCTTTCAAAGTATTGAAGATTGAGGATGTAACCAGTAATGTCTTGAAATCCGTAAACCGCATGTATTTCGCCAGCATCATTGGTGCCATCGGAACTAAGGCCTATAACATGGTTTACAACGCAAGTTATTTTTCCAAAATACATTACAAAACCGGTTTGGCCCAGAAGAAGGCATACCACCAGCATAAGTGGGGTTACTATCTGGTTTCAATTGAAAACCGAAAATAATCGCATGGTAGTAAGTCACTATTGTCCTAAAAAATAATCAAGAATTCTTTTTTGAGCGGATTCTTGTAAAAAACTAATGAAAGTCGCCGCGATAGCGGTCATTAGAGTAACAAGCTTCAACAAAACACGCTGCAGGGCTTCTTTTAGCCGCGGAGCGATAGCTAAAAGTGGCGTTTTTCTTTGTTACTTTCTTTTTCGCCACGAAAAAAGAAAGTAATGGAGACGCGATTACATCAACCTATACAGAATCCTACCTAAAGTGAGTTGCGCCAGAAGCATTACCAATATTGTGTCTTGAATTGTCCAAGTCTTTTTTTTGGCGGGCATCAATGATTGTAAATACCATTTGAATATAATTGATTACCCTCGTTTTTTTCTTTTACTTTTGAATTTTAGTATTGAATCACTATCTTGCACTAACAAATACATTCGTGTTCATGAAAATTAGCCGATTCCTCTTTTTGGCACTCGCGACTGCGGGCATTATAACATCTAGCTCTTGTAATAAAAAGTACATTTGTCATTGCGATTTGAAATATAGCGGTGTTGCCGGCCTGCCCGATAGCACTACCAAGGAGTTTGACATAACCGACACTAAAGAGAAAGCTAAAACCAAGTGCGCTGCGGAATCAGGCACGTACAATAACAACAGCATACAAACAGTAGAAACCTGCTATTTGTACTAATAACTTCAACAATTTCCAATTAACATATTTATTGTGTTCAAGGGCAAGGTAATTCTTGCCCTTTATTTTTGTGCGTTGCGCTAAGAATGCTCTTTTCTTCTTCCTTCTCGTTACTTCAGCACTTCTCTACCCTGCCCGCTTATCAATCTGTTTTCGTTTTTTGCTTTCCTGTAAACACAACTATACTTTTACAGACTTGCATTACATACCTTTGTGCCTCAATCATTTCATTACATGGGCTCACGAGCTTTACTTTTTGTTATCCTTGCCGTTTTTATTTCTTCTTGCAACGAAACCCGCATAAAAGATCATGACGATTGGGGGGCAATATTCCAGAAACACGGCGTTAAAGACGGATGCATCATCCTGAAAGACAACAACCACGAATCAGTGCATTATTACAACAAGGCACGTTGCATTCAGCGGTTTACACCAGCCTCAACTTTCAAGATATTCAATTCCCTGGCTGCGTTGGAAACTGCGGTTGCACCCGATGACGAAATGGTTATTAAGTGGGATGGCGTAGTACGCGACCGCGCTGAGATAAACAAAGATATGAGCATGCGCGAGGCGTTTAAGCTGAGCAATGTTGCCTACTATCAGGAAATTGCCAGACGTATTGGACAGCCTAAAATGCAGCATTTCTTAGATACCTGCAAGTATGGTAATATGACCATAGCCCATGGAGTTGATTCATTCTGGCTGAATGGCTCGCTGCAAATATCAGCCGACGAGCAACTGGGCTTTATCAAGAAAATGTATTTCGCGGAATTGCCTATCTCAGAACGCTCACAGCGCATTGTAAAGACAATGATGTTGCAGGAAGAAACTCCTGGCTACAACCTCTACTACAAAACAGGTACTGGTAAAGTCGGCGAAAAATATATTTACTGGGTGGTCGGTTTTGCAGAGCGTATTGAGCATGTTAAAGAACCAAAGGGTTCTATGAACAAAAGCGATGTGCGTAACTACCCTTACTTTTTCGCCCAGAATTTTGAAATGCCAATCAACGATACATCAAAAGATTGGTTTAAAGAACGCATAGCACTTTTGCACGATGTGCTCAAAGAATATGGCGCTATAAAATAAGCCATACAAATATGCTATGCATAAATCCGGGAGCCAATGCTTCCGGATTTTTCATACTCAATACCTCCTCACACTCCTACCATTAAACTGTAAAATCCCGCTTTAATTATTGCCTTTGCCCCTTCTCTGCGAACTCTCGGCGCTCTTTGCGTTAAAACCGTCAAACCAAAATTCCCTGCTTACATCTCATTGCCTTTGCGCCCACTTAGCGACCCCTCCGCGCCCTCTGCGTGAAACTCTTCAAACCAAAATTTCCTTTCTACATCTCATTGCCTTTGCGCCTACTCTGCGACCCCTCCGCGACCTCTGCGTGAAACTCTTCAAACCAAAATTCGGCATCGAAACCCTAGTCCGAAGGACTTAACCAACAATAACCGCCGGGTGAAACCCGCGGTCCACGCATAATTAGATTCCAACCCTGATAAGGGTTGAACGGTACATTTTTAGTTCATATTAATTCCTGTAGAAGATAAACTCAACGTAACCATAATCAACCCATTAAACGAACCAGCGTGTACGTCCGGAGAAATTATCATATAGGATAATAATATCCTTAAATGGGCCCCTCCAACCTAACTTTCAAAGTATCTTGCTGGGCATAAATAGTGATGGGAAGCATCGCCATACAAGCAATAGCAACCACTGCAAAAAATAGTTTCATTTTTCGCATAACGGTAATTTTAAAAGGATGAAAAACTAAGGACGCATTATTGTATAACTATTTTTTGCGCTATGTTTGCATTTTGGGAGGTACAAGTAACAAAATACATCCCTGCCGGAAAATTCAATTCCACATCTGTTACAGTATTAGTTTTTAGAGACAGTTGCAATAACCTCACGCCTAATACATTTGTTAAAGAAACAGTTACAATTTCAGTTTCTGGAGAACTAAAATAAAGAGCCGCTCTATCTTTATTTATAGGGTTGGGGTTAATAAAAAAGCTATTAGCCATATTCTCATTAACGCCTTCAACATCTAATCTCGTATGACAGCCAATACACCTAATTCTTGTGTTAAGTTGATCGGCGATGTAAACTCTGCCAGAATTATTTACACCAACCCCAAATGGAGTAAAAAGTTTAGCCAATAAGGGATCACCAAAATCTCCAGAAAAACCTGCTGTCCCAATTCCGACAATTGTATACACAAAACCCAAGGTGTTAATTTTACGAATTCTATAATTAGAAACATCAGCTAAATAAATATTGCCAGTATCATCAATA
The DNA here is from genome assembly GCA_947447265.1 of Chitinophagaceae bacterium. Lineage (GTDB taxonomy): Bacteria > Bacteroidota > Bacteroidia > Chitinophagales > Chitinophagaceae > Flavipsychrobacter. Next base: position 44,603 of record CANFKC010000012.1, on the reverse strand, counting down.
GCGATACCATCAATACCACTAAAATGTGCCGCAGTTGCGGGACCAAAGTCGCCGCCAAAAGACCATGCTCCGCGTAAGCCAGCAATAGTGCTAATGTATCCACTAGAATTTATTTTTCTAACCTGACAACCGGAATCTGTAAAATATATGGTCTGAAACATATCAATAGCCAATGAAACTGGACAAATCATTGCGCTTGTAGCGATAGTTCCATCTGGGCTGTACCCCAAAGTACCATTACCTGCTATTGTTGAAATTATACCAGAAGTAGTAATTTTCCGTATCCTCGAATTCCCAACATCTGCAATATATGCGTTACCCATAGTATCTACTGCGACATTGTTAATGGCATATAATTGTGCTGCGGTAGCAGCAATCCCATCTCCATTGTACCCAACTACACCAGTACCCGCTATAGTTGTTATTATGCCAAAAGTATCAACCTTTCTGAATCTTACATTTACCTCATCTGCAATATATAAATTGCCTATCTTGTCTATTGCCAATCCATAAGGAGAAAACAACTGTGCACCCAAAGCACTTGCACCATCACCGGCAAAGCCCTGCACGCCTGTACCTGCAACCGTACTAATAATACCTGAGGTATCAATTTTTCTGACCGAACCATTGTAGGTGTCGGTAAAATAAACGTTTCCTTTTCTATCAACAATTACGTGCCGTGGCTGATTGAGACATGCATCAGTAGCAGGAGACCCATCGCCACAATAAGCCAAAGTGCCATTACCCGCTACAGTAGTAATAATCTGCCCCCTCCCCACAATTGGCAGTAACACGCACCAGCAAACCATCAACAACAAAAGGGGCTTTCTCATGTGGTAAATTTACAGAAAGATAGTATATGAAGGTAAGGTAGCATTACTCTTTTTCTATCCAATTCCGGTAACTCGTGCAATCTTCGCCAAAAGCGCTTCTCGCTCTCGCTTTGCTTCGCAAACCCGCTCTGCTCCGCACTCTTACCCGCTTATGCAATCAAATCATGCGTAGAAAACTGCAAATCATTTGCACTTAACTGCAAACCATTTTTCTTTAGTTTTTTTAAAAGCCCACCAAAGCCCAACTTTACCCCAAAAACACTCCAAATGAACCATCAACCAGCTAATACAAACCACCAATATCCCCATTATCACACCCCCACCCGCCAACTTTTTTTCATTCGGCGTGACCACTCCTAACAACCAATTAACAACTCATCAGCACTACTAGATTGTACCCTTTAACCCAATGGCATTGATTTAGTTTCTCCAGTATTTTTGTCCCATTTTAAGCAGTTACCATTAGAGCAAATTAGGAGCATTTATGTTAACAGTAGCCACGGCTTTCAAGCCGTGGAAAAGAATAATAAAGACTGGCTTTAGCCAAAGCATAATGCGGGTTATTATATAATTTCGGCTAAAGCCGTCCTCACGGCGCCACCACTGCTTGAAAGCCGTGGCAATTGTCTGGCTTTTCGCCATAAAAATCAATTGCTACCCTGGAATGAATTGCGCCGCCGCAATCTTGTATGCAACATAAATCGTGGTATTATCCCAACGCTTTTTTAGGAATACACTTTGTCTGATATTATTACAAAGCCCGTTAGTTGTACAACCCCACAAAAATCCCCTGCCCTTTGCGCCTCCTTTGCGATTCCTCTGCGCCCTCTGCGTGAAACTCCTTATCCGAAATTCAACATTCAAAACCCTACTCCGAAGGACTTAACCAACAATAACCGCCGGGTGAAACCCGCGGTCCCCGCATGACTACCTTCCAACCCTGATAAGGGTTGAATAGTTCATTGTAGATAGCAATGAAACAAGAATTATCGATAACCTCAAAACCCCACAAAAATCAAATTACCTCAGCCCTCTTAGCGTGAAACTTCTTATCCCGAAATATGCAGCCTTGCCCTGCCAAAAATATACCGCACAGCGGGGGATAAACAATTTGACACGAAATGAGGTTTAGATATTACTTTTGAGTTCGTTAATTATAAATGCTATGCGTAACACACTTTGCTTGCTGCTGGCCGCAACCATTGCGGCACCTTCTATTGCACAACAGGGCAAAAAACAAATAACCCTGGAAGACCTTTACAAAAAACCGGTTTTTAATGTAAAAGGAGTTCCGGGTTTTAATGCCATGAAAGATGGTAAGCATTATACGCAATTAGACAAAGATGGCACCGTTCAATCTATAAATGTATACGCACTGGAAACAGGCAATAAAGAAAAGACCATTCTTGACGCTAATGACCAAAAGCTCGGCGATGGCAAGTCGTCAATAGAAAGCTATGAATTCAGTAAAGACGAACGCAAGATGTTACTCCTTACCGAAAGCCAGAATATCTATCGCCGCTCTGTTTTGAACAGAGTATATGTAGCAGACATTGCCGGACATAGTACCCGTCTGCTGGATACCGGCAAAGTGCTGCACGCAACATTTTCACCTGACGGCCAAAAAGTAGCTTTTGTAAAAGGCAACAACCTGTTTTATAAAGATCTTACCTCAAACGAAGTGGTACAGATTTCAACGGATGGTGAAAAGAACAAAATTATAAATGGCAATTGCGATTGGGTTTATGAAGAAGAATTCGGCTTCAGCCGCGCCTTTGAATGGAGCAGTGATGGGAAATATTTAGCCTATTATCGCTTTGATGAAAGCCTGGTACCTGAATATACAATGGCAAAATATACCGGCCTCTACCCGGAACAGTATACCTACAAGTACCCGAAGGCTGGTGAGCGCAACTCAATCGTGCAGATTAAAATATACAATCTGCAGAGCAAACAGACTACTTATGCCGACCTTGGCAAGGAAACCGACATCTATGTGCCACGCATTAAATGGCTGGATGATCGGCAGAAACTATGTGTCTACCGCATGAACAGGTTGCAGAACAACCTGGAATTATTGCTCACCAACGCCAATACCGGCAAGGTGCAGATCATCTATAAAGAGCATAACAAATGCTACATTGAAATAAACGACCAGATCACGTTTTTGCCGGATGGCCATTCTATGGTTTTGCGTAGCGACAGAGATGGTTATAACCACCTCTATAAGTACAATTGGGATAACAGTATGATGACCGACATTACCAGTGGTGCGTATGATGTTGACGCATTAGTGGGCGTTGATAAAGTAAATAAGCTGGTTTATTATACCGCTGCTGAAAACTCCCCTATGCAGCGTAATTTATACGTGGTAGGCTGGGATGGCTATGGTCGTAAAAACCTCACTCCGGAAAAAGGCATGCACAACATAACCCCATGCGAAGGCTTTAACTATTTCCTGGATAAATTTTCCAAATTAAATAAGGTACCCGTTTATTACCTGCGCGACGCAAAGGGCCATATCATCCGTACACTGGAAGATAACAAGGCACTTGAAAAGACTATGAGCGAGTATGCCCTGGGCGATATCCGTTTTATGAAGGTGGATGGCGCACACACTAAACTCAATGCGTGGATCATTACCCCACCCGATTTCGATAAGAACAAAAAGTACCCGGTGCTCATGTACCAGTATAGCGGACCCGGTTCTCAGGAAGTGGCTGACAGGTTCCCGGTAGGTAACTTTTGGTGGCACCAGATGCTGGCGCAGAAGGGCTATATAGTAGTTTGTGCCGATGGTACAGGAACCGGCTTCAGGGGCGAAGCCTTCTGCAAGAAAACCTACCTTCAACTGGGCAAGTATGAAAGCGAAGACCAGATTGCTGTAGCCAAATACCTTGCCGACCTGCCTTATGTTGATAAAAAGCGTATTGGCATTTGGGGTTGGAGCTATGGTGGCTTTATGAGCAGCACCTGTATTATGAAGGGTAATGATGTCTTTAAGGCTGCTATTGCCGTTGCACCGGTTACCAACTGGCGTTTTTACGACAACATCTATACCGAGCGCTACATGCGTACACCGCAGGTAAATGCCGCAGGCTATGACGACAATTCACCGGAGAAAATGGTGGATAAACTGAAAGGTAAATTCCTCTACATCCACGGCACAGCCGACGATAATGTGCACTTCCAGAACTCAGCTATGATGACCACCGCACTCATTAATGCCAATAAAGATTATGATAGCGAATACTATCCTGACAAGGCCCATGGCATATCAGGTGGTAACACACGCTTACACCTGTACAGAAGAATGACCAATTTTATATTAGATAATCTGTAAAAGAAAAAATCGAGGACTGGTGTGCTATCTTTTAATCCAATAATCACCACACTTGGTTTTATAGGCGATTAATCCATCTTTTACTGTCCAGTAAACCGATGCAACATCGTCTTTTTCCTTCACCCGTTCGGGATAATTATTTTCTGGTTCGTAGTAATCAGTAAGTAACCTTCCATTGATAAATAGCGTATCCCTATGGAAGGTACCTAAAACAGTGTCATACCTCGATGAAAAATTCTTGAATTGTATGGAATAAGCCCGTTGCCTAGATTGTGGACTGTTGCTAATTGCAAGGAGAGATGGATAGTCGATCCGTCGGCCAGTGTCTGTAAAGATTTCCCCCATCCAGGTATCGTGAGGGAAATAATTTATTTCAATTTGAACTGAATTATATGCCGGCGCTGCTAGAAATATTCCACTTTCCTTCTTTCCTTCTCGCCTGATGGCCTTTACAACAAACCCTTCAACCTCCTGCTTTCCATTAACAAAATATACACTATCGTTTGTTGCATAAGCGTTTATTAACGCAACCTGAAAACTATCTAGATCAAAATCCTTTTGACTATAGTGCAATGCAGACCGGATACTGAGTATAAAATAGAATACAACAATCAACACGAAAGCCGATATACCAAGTAAAATATGTTTGAATTTCATTGAGTTATAAACTTTGTTGGGTAGTGAAATTAGAATGTAAGATTGATAGCGTGAAACTGCGATATCGCGTAATGCAATACAACAACACATTTAAGATTTGAAAAACACAGCCCACAAAAATCCGGTCCAAACATGCCTGTAATTGACCACTGTGAAATTAAGGATAAACTGGCTACGTTGACGCAAAAGATAAAGTAACAGATTGCCTATACACAAAGTGAAAGTGAATACCGTAGTAAACGAATAATAGAAAAATAGGCGTAGTTTTAGTAGTTCATCGCCCTCAAAAGAGTACCATGTCAGATCAGTTAAAAGACTTCAGCAGTGTTAGCCCATCAGCAAAGTCCCTTTTATTAATGAAGGGCTACACCAATATTCCGTACGCTAAACAAATGGCGGCACTGATGCAGGGGCCGGAAGTTTTCGGCCTCAATTTTGACGATAAAGACTTTTGGTTTTGGATCCGCGTAATGCATTTTGAAAGCCGGTATTGGAGCGTAAGTCAGTTATTAGAACAAACTGACTGCAAAAACATATTGGAGATATCATCTGGTTTCTCGTTACGCGGCCTTGACCTTTGCGCAAAGGATAAGGACATTCATTATCTCGATACTGATTTGCCAGAGGTAGTGGCATCAAAACAAAACCTGATAGCGGAATTACATTTAGGTCAGGACGCTATAGGAAAGTATGACCTGCTACCGCTGAATGCAATGGACAATACAGCATTCAGCGCTGTAATGAATTCGTTTGGCAACGGGCCTGTTGCTATTGTGAATGAAGGGCTATTAATGTACCTCAACCTCGAGGAAAAGAAGCAACTGTGCAAAACCATTGACGGTGCATTACAGCGGCGTGGCGGCTATTGGATAACGGCTGATGTTTATGTAAGACGCTCAGCAGAAGTTACTGCCAGCTTACCAACCAGCCAAAGTGAAGCCGATTTTTTAGCCCAACACCGGATAGAAGAGAATAAATTTGAAAGTTACGAGGCAGCAGCAGCCTTTTTTAAGGAACAGGGTTTTGAAATGGTAAGTGAGGCTGCACCCAATTACAGCACAATGAGCACACTGCCGCACCTGATAAGCACCCTGCCGGAAGAAATGCGTGCCAGCAAGCAGCCACCACCAAAAATACAGGCGACCTGGATGCTCAGGGCAATTTGATCCATGGGGCAATCGTGCAGAATTAGCTATTTTTGATAGAACTAACCCATTATGAGAAACTTCCATGCCGCTATAATCTTATTGCTGTTAGCTTGCCACACAAGCCTTGTGTCCGCACAAGTTAAGAGTAAGATTACGCTCGCAAAGAAAGCCCAATGGTTCAAAGATCACCGTGAAAATTATAGTGTTAGGAAAAGGCTTACAATTCACAAACACTATACTGATCACGATACTTTTAAGGTAATTACTTTCAATGCCGGTGGCTGCACCATAAAATCAGTGATCACCGAAAGCAACACCATTCCGGATGAAACAACATTTTTCGTGAATGGTAAAATGATACGGATATTCGACATAGAAGACAGCTCAAAAGCAAGCAGGCAAGATGGCTGCATGAACATTGTCAGCGGCAATGAAGTTGAAGCATACATATACACCTATAAGCAGGAAAAATACCTTAGAGTAGCAGCCCATGCTGAAAAGGCTTGTGGCCGTTTCTACAACATATCGTACTATTATTTTTTACCCTTGACACCCGGAAATAATACAGGTTTTCTATTTAACGATGCCGACGAGCTAAGCTTTGACTATGAAGACATAGGCACAGAAGCTGAACCTGATACTACTAAACTACCTCCGGTGCATTAATACCATTTAGAAATTTGGTTAACACCTTGCGCTAATTACACAGTCTCCTCCTTTTGAAGGAGGAGTACACGAATGAGCGCGGCTCCTTCAGCGGCGCTCATTCGGGGGAGGTGGTTAATTTTACAAGCCGGTTAGTACCGATTTGAATGGCAAAACCGTATAAAACAAAACCCCGCCATGCAGGCAGGGTTTTGTCTATAGTGAAACCATCAATTATTTTTGACCCGGTTGCGTAGGCTGAGCACCCGCAGCCTTTTCCATTTGCATCACCCTGAATACCTGCTGCAATATATCTTTGGAATAGTGTTCCTGCGGCATCAGCCTTTCGGCAATTCTAAGGGCGTTAACACTTAAATCAAACTTCCTCTTATTGGCATAGGCTATACCCAAACCACATTGGGCGTTATAATCAAGCACATTCGAAAAGTGATATTGTAAAGCCTTGTTCGCTGCCGCTATTGCTGCATCATTTTGATTTATAGAAGCTTTTGCAACAGAAATATAGGCAAAAAGAGCCGGGTTATCATCCTTCGTAGTTCTTATGTATTCTGTATACAATGAATCAGAAAGTGGATGATTCGCTAGCTTCAATGCCTCGAGAGCCTTATAGTCCAGTCTCACTGTGTCTTTTAGAACAGCACAAATAGGTAGCCCGTCAATGCTCTCTGAATAAACAGTCTGTGCTGGCGGAAAGTAATTTTCAAGGTAGTCTGGCTTTACAAAGAAGTTACTGTAAATACCATACGTCCAGGCCAGGGCATTTCGTCCGGTTACACCAGAGCTGATTACTTTTATCTTAGCATTCGGCAAACGGGTCTTTAAATAATATTTTACGAAAATCCGCTGGTTACAAGCAATGGTGATGGTGTCCTTCGAATTTGCAAGCGATGGTTCATGATCTATCAGCCAATCCACTGATTTTCTCATGCTTATCATCCAGTAATCGTTATCGTAGTTATAATATGCCGTCTTAAACCCACCTCCTATCTCGTTAAAATAACAATACTCATAAGGATGGTTCTGAATAATAAACATAATAGGCTTTATGAAACCAACCAGACAAACGGCCATAACTGCGATTTGCAATGCTGGTTTTCTTACTGCAAAGAGCAATTCATTTAACCCTATAGCAGCAACAATGCAAAGACCGGGATAAATGAAAAGAAAGTGGCGCCAGCCGGAATACAACGCAACGCTCTTAGCTACGGCGTAGATTGGCGGAAAGAAGATAGAAAATAATAGTAATGCATAAAGAACTACATTCACCTTCCGCCTAGTGCGGATGACGAAAAATAGCCCGACAAGCAACAAGGCAATAACCACTAAAGGCGTAGTTATCAGCATAAATTTTGGAAGGTAGTGGGCAGGCACATCAAATGAATTGGTGCTGGCTCCTTCAAAATTGATGTTCACTTTTAGCGGGAACCTGCTTATTGTTGCAAGCGCGTCCTGTATGTGCTGAACAGGGCTCATTAATACATACGGCCAGGTAAGTATCACAAGAATCATTCCCACTACCGGAATGTAAAGAAGTTTTATAATAACATCTTTGGCATTTTGCTTTATTGCAGCTAACAACTCTTTATTTGCCATAGCATAGATGGCCGTGAACAAATAGAGAAATGCAATCAGCATTAGTCCACCTATCCTGCTATTGGCAGTAAATGCGAATGAAAGCATCATCCATGTAGCTGTTTTCCAGGTAGGTGCAGGTAGCTCCTCAAGAAACTTCATGATAAAGTAAAGCGTGGCCAGATAACCGGCACAGAATGGAATATCCTTGGTGTTAATATAAGCGTGACCAAAATAAGAAGGTGAAAGATAAATAAGCCATACTGTTAGCAGGGCCGTCCTCCAGTTAGCGAGTTTTTTGGCAATTAGGCCGGCAAATAAGAGTGTAAGCACGCCAAATATTTCGCTCCAGAAATGCCGCACATCAAACTCATGCGGACCTTTGTCCGTACCCAGTATTTTGTTGGTACCGACGGCAATATATTCAAATGCGCAACCATAATACCGCAACAGATAATCCATACTGGAGGTATCTACCGCAGGTTTGGGTATAGAGCCTTTTGCACAACAGGTATCCTTTCCTCCGCTTGCATAGAAAGCGAAGTTGGCCTTGCCATAATTATTCATATCCATCTCATCTCCATGGAACCCGATACCGAAACCAGTAAAAAGTGTGATGAGCAAAATGCCAATTAAAGAGAAATAAAATATCTTCTTCAAATTAGCATCGGTAAAAAACGGGTGAGTATTCGCACTTTCAATGGGCATAACGTTACTTGCCGCTATCGGTGCATTATTTTGCTTCGGCTCATTATTATTGGTGGTAGCTTTTTTCATTTGAGTTGAGGAGGGTTTGTTGAAAGACAACACAATTATACTAAATTAATAGCCTTATTGCAACTAAGACGGATACCGATATAAACATAATAGAAAAACAACACGTTCAAGGTATCGGTTTATTGCCAACAGTTAAAATAAAACTGCATACTACCAATAATACCACTTCTAAAGACGGCACATTAATTAGTTTTTCTAGCGTTTTCGGAAGCTATCATGCCCTGTACATGTTGCATAATTTCCTTTGCCATACCATTCTGCGGCATAATGGCGTCGGCATTGGCCAGGTTCTGCAATGCTAATTCATACTCATGCTTATTTGCATAGGCTATACTCATGGCGCAAAGTGCATTGTAATTAAGTTCGTCAGAAAACTGGTACCGGAGCGCGCGGTTGGCTGCAGCAATTGCATCGTCATTTTTATTCAGATAAGCCTTGGCCAATGCCATATAAGCATCCATTGCGGGATTGTAATCTTTTGTAGTTGTTGCATATGCCTGCCCCAGCGAATCAGCCTGTGCGAAATTTCCGGCGGATAGCGCTTGCATAGCTTTCATATCTAGGCGGACTGTATCTTTTAAAACAACTGTTATTGGCAATCCATCAATTTTTTCGGCATAAACAGTTGTGCCGGGCGGATAGCAAGTTTCCAGGTACATTGGTTTGAGCATAAAATTCTTGAATACGGCGTATTTCCAATTCATTAAGTTGCGGCTGGTGCATCCCACTTTAACAAATTTTATTTTTTTTGCCTCCTCCGGATATTGAACGGTAATATAGTACTCCAGTATGCGCGGGATATTAGTTGCGATAGTAACCGTGTCGTTTGTCTTGCCGATTGGCTCGGTCTTCATTAACCAGTCCATTGACTTTCTCATAGAGATTTGCCAGTAGTCATTATCGTAATTATAATAAGCTTCTTTAAATCCCCCGGCCAACTCATTAAAATAGCAATATTCGTAAGGATGATTCTTAACCGACCAGACCAATGGCTTGGCCATACCCAGTGCACAAACAACACCAAAAGCAATTTTAAGTGGCACTTTCTTCAGATAACCGGAAACCAACGAAATGCCTAGAGCTGCAAAAACGCACAATTCCGGGTAAATGAATAAGAAATGCCTCCACCCGGTATAAATTGTTGAATTCCTGGCCATTGAGAATGCTACAGGAAATACTGCAGCAAATAAAATGAGCCCGGTTAATTTAAAATTAGTGGTCTTATATTTTACAACAGCCAATACCAGGCCTACACCTACGAACACTAACACAAAAACAGGTATGGTAAGTAATAGCAGCGTCGGAATATAAGATTGCGGAAGGGTCAGTGAGTCTATCGTATCACCCGCAAAATTTACCGAAATTTTCATGGGGTATCGCTGAACAATACCAATAGTCTTTATCAGATTGTGAATCGGGCTCCTTAACAAATAAGGCCAGGAAATGACCAGGATGGTAAGTGAGCCAACTACGACTGCAACATACTTCACAATCAGGGGTTTAAAGTTGGCAATAACACGCGTACGTAACTCAGCATTTGAAACAATATATATACCGGAAAACAGCAGAAGGTAGAGGAATACCCCCCCTATCCGGACGTCCATTACAAAAAACAACGCTGCCATCAATTTAAATGTAGTGCGCCATGATACCGACGGAAGCTCTTCAAGAAAGACAATGATATAATACAGGGATGCTACATAGCCAAGGCAGAAAGGAATGTCTTTAGTATTAAATAATATTTGCCCACTAAATGATGGTGATAAAAAAGCCAGCCATGCTGCAATTATTGCGGCCTTCCAACCTAGCAGCCTTCGAGCTATCAAGCCTGTAAACAAAATAGCCAATATGCCTAAAAACTGGTTTACAAAATGCCTCACATTAAATTCCTGCTTGCTATCAGCAGTGCCTGCAACTTTGTTCGCTGCACGGGCCAGATACTCAAAACCGCATCCATAATAACGCAACAACGAGTCAAACTGGTAAAAGCCGGAAGGAACGCCGAGGTAGGTGGTATCCTTTCCCATACTTGCATAATAGGCCACATTAGCTTTACCATATAGGTTCATGTCAATTTCATCCTGGTGGTAGCCAACATTTCCGCCCGAAAACCACGTTATGAGCAGCATAAGAAGTATAGAGCCCAGAAATATCTTTTTCAAGACTGGCTCTGATATGCTAATCTTCTTTGATGAAGGAGGCGGCGCCGATGAATCGGATGCCATACCAGTAGCACTAACCTCTTGCTTTGTGCGAATAGCATCATTGCGCTTCGGTGATTTACTCATAATATAAGAAAATGTAGAAACAGTAGCAAGTATACAAATAATTGCTTGGGAACGGAATAAAACTATACCGGCCACTATCGAAATAACAGATAGTGACCGGCAAAAAATGACAAATTCAATATTTTATGTAAAATGGTAGTAGCAATCTACAGATCAAAAGCATCAGCTACCAATTTCTGCTGTTCAATTGCATGAAGTTTTGCGAAGCCGGTAGCAGGTGATGCACTTGCATTTCTGCTCCTGTACTTCATCGGGAAGTTCTCAAGATTCATTTGCAGGAAAGACAATGCGCCCATATTACGCGGCTCTTCCTGTATCCAGATCCATTCCGCCTTCTTATACTTTTTCTTTAACGCATCAAGTTGCTTTTGCGGCAGCGGATAAATTTGTTCCAGGCGAACAACTGCAACATCTGTTCTCTTATCGGTAATCTGCTTTTCGCTGATATCAAAATAGACTTTACCGGTACAAAGCACAACCCGCTTTACTGCCGCAACATCAGTAATGGAAGCGTCATCAATTACTTCTTTAAAACCACCGGTAGTAAAGTCAGCTATAGGTGAGCAGGTCCTTGCATGTCGCAGATTGGCTTTAGGTGCAAAATTCACCAATGGCTTACGGAAATCCCACGCCAATTGCCTGCGCAGCGCATGGAAGAAGTTAGCCGAAGTAGTAATATTGGTTATGACCATATTGTATTCTGCACACATCAGCAGGAAGCGTTCCATACGTGCACTGGAGTGCTCTGGTCCCCCACCCTCATAGCCATGTGGCAACAGCATTACCAAACCATTCATTGCGGCCCATTTCTGTTCACCGCTGCTAATGTATTGGTCAATTATTATTTGCGCTCCATTAGAAAAGTCGCCATACTGAGCTTCCCATAAAACAAGATTGTTAGGGTTGGCCATTGCATAGCCATATTCAAACCCCAGCACCGCATATTCACTCAGCAGGGAATTGTAGATGTACATATTGCCCTGACTCTCTGATATCCGGTCCAGACGGCTGTATTCTGCATTGGTATTGTGGTCATAAAGTACAGCATGTCTGTGCGAAAACGTTCCCCTTTTCACATCCTCTCCACTAAGCCTCACTTCGTTACCATCCGCAAGTAAACTTGCATAAGCGAGTAATTCGCCGGTCGCCCAGTCTACTTTACCTTCCTTCTCGTAAAGGCTTACCTTATCTTGTAATAGTTTTTCAACTTTCTTTAACGGGCTGAATCCTTCCGGCCACTTCATCAGCGATTCAAACAGGTGCTTGAATAACCCTTCCTTAATTGCAGTGGCAGGAGATTTTACAAAATCTTCGGGGGTTGCTCTCCTGAGTTCCTTCCACCACAGCTCAGGCTTCTGGTAAGCATAAGGTAATGGTTTCTGCTTTACCTCATCGAGGCGCAACTGCAGTTCGGCCCAGAAGCGGGTCTCCATTTCCTTAGCAAGGTCTTGCGCATCAGGCTCTCCATGTTGAAGCAGGAACTGTGTATATACTTCGCGCGGGTTAGGATGCTTTTCAATCAGCGAATACAATTGTGGTTGGGTAAACTTAGGTTCATCACCTTCGTTATGCCCGTGCTTGCGGTAACAAACCATATCAATAAAGATGTCTTCATTGAATTCCTGCCTGTAAGCAACTGCTAGATTTGCGCATTTCACAACAGCTTCCGCATCATCACCATTTACATGCAATACCGGTGCCTGTAACATCGAAGCTACGCTCGTACAATAATCGGCAGAACGTGCATCGTCAAAATCGGTAGTAAAACCAATCTGATTATTGATAACAAAATGGATGGTACCACCTGTTTCGTATCCTTCCAGTTTACTCATCTGGAGTAACTCATAAGTAATACCCTGACCTGCTATTGCAGCATCGCCATGAATAAGTATCGGTAGTATTTTATCGTTGTCACGATTATGCAATGTATCAGCCTTCGCACGCGCAAAACCAACCACAACAGGGTTTACAGCTTCGAGGTGCGATGGATTTGGTGCCAACTGAACATTAATGGACTTACCGCTATGCGTAACAATATCACTCTGGAAGCCGAGGTGATACTTCACATCTCCACTACCCATGGTCATATCCTCCGGCATATTGCCTTCGAATTCCGAAAATATCTGTTCGTAGGTCTTCTTTAATATGTTGGCCAGTATGTTTAACCTGCCTCTGTGTGCCATACCTATTACCACTTCGGCAACGCCGGCATCAGCAGCATCGTTAATAATAGTATCTAGCGCGGCAATCGTGCTTTCACCACCTTCCAGGCCAAAACGTTTTTGACCAATGAATTTGGTGTTTAGGAATTTTTCAAAAATAACGCCATCATTCAAACGCTCCAGTATGCGCTTCCTTTCGTCAATGCTGAAGCTTTTCTTCATCATTTCTTCGAAATTCATTTGCACCCAATGGCACTTCACCGTATCATTTATATAGGTGAACTCAACACCTACATTACCGGTATACAGTTTTTTCAGACGCTCCACTATTTCCTTCAGTGGCGCATCTTTTAAACCGATGAATTTACCAGCGAAAAAAGTAGTGTTTAAATCGGCATCTGAAAGATTGAACTTGTCCAGCTCAAGCTGTGCATGCCTGTCCTTGCGGCTGCGGATGGGGTTAGTAGTTGCGGAAAGGTGCCCGCGCTTGCGATAGGCCCTTATCAACTCGAATACGCCCATTTCCTTTGTCAGGTGGTCGGCCGATACGCCCCCGCCAGGAGTGGCTGGGCTAGCAACGTTACCGCCGGTTTGAGAATAGGCAAAATCGAAGCCTTCGAAAAATTTTCTCCATTCAGGATCAACCGTCGTGGAATCGTTTAAAAAATCGTTGTAAAGTGATTCAATAAATGCAGAAGTGGGCCCTGTAACGTAAGAAAAATCCTTCATTTTGTTAGTAGTAGTGTTATTTTTTGAGCTAATCTTGTTTGGTATTAAAAAATACCATATTCAGGATTGCAAAATTATGCTTTTAATACTTAAATAGTTGCCACTTTGCAGTCATTTTTTATAGTAAAAACCACATATTTTTCGTTTCTGCTAATACTTTCAGTAAGAATAGAAAAATGCCTTGCCATTATGCTGTTCTTTTCAAAATAAAAACATACTTTTGCGCTCTCAAAAATTGAGCAGGTCACATAGTTCAATGGATAGAATAGAAGTTTCCTAAACTTTAGATCCAGGTTCGATTCCTGGTGCGACCACAGACGATAAAGCCCTTGCAATGCAAGGGCTTTGTCGTTTAAAATCCTTTGACTTTTAAAAATTGGTATACGCCCGACGACTTAAATACAAATAGCTGCGGTTGAAACTATTAGTGTTCTAATCCTGTCATGGCAATTGAAAGTGTCCCATTAGGGACTACCGGTTTGTAGCAAAATTGACAATATTGGGCTCATGTCGCATCAGCACTACCCGATTTCTGCAAGTAGATGTGCGATAATCAACTTTTCTTAAACATGGAGGTAATCCCGCCTCTAATATTTTACCACTGCCTTCACAAACGACAAAACCCTTGCGTTGCAAGGGTTCTGTCGTTTAATATCAGTAAAATTCATATCAATTCAGCATAAAGCCTGTAACGGTATCCGTATAGAGAGACAGCCTGATTTTACACGTTCTAGTGCGCTACAACCAATTGGCTGGTCGCAAACCTGTTGCCGCTACTTACCCTGACTACATATACCCCACTGCTCCAATTTTCGGTCGAAACGGTCAAAGATTCGTTAGCAGGATTTCCACTTGATTGTTAAACGATTTGTCCACTGGTGCTGATCACAATTACCGAAATATCATCCAGACTATTGCCATCAGCTTTTATTTTCAGAACGCCCGTAGAAGGGTTAGGGAACATGGTAACAGCGAAAGGCTGTTCAAACGCAGCTGCTGGTTGAGCTGGTTCCTCATTTTCCTTTGCGCCGAGCACAGCTATTTTCCTTATAACATTGTTGCTCACGTCAGTAACGTAAGTAATGCCACCGTATACAGCAAGACCACTTGGTCTATACAACTTTGCAGCTGTTGCGGCACCCCCGTCTCCGGAATAACCACTGGTGGATGAGCCTGCAATGGTAGAGATAATACCCGCAGTAGTTACTTTACGTATGCAGTTGGTATTCAGGTCAGCTATCAGTAACGCGCCGGTTCCGTCAAATGCAATGCCAGCCGGGTTATTCAGCAGAGCAGCCGTAGCTGCGCCTCCGTCGCCAGTATATCCAGCTGCTGTGCCGCTTCCTGCAAAAGTAGAGATAACACCCGCAGCAGTTACTTTGCGTATGCGATGGTTACCTGCATCAGATATGTATATGTTGCCAGAACGGTCTTTGAGCACATTAAATGGGTACGAAAGTGCAGCACCTGTTGCCGCGCCGCCATCGCCACTAAAGCCAGCACCCCTGTTACCAGCAACCGTGCTGATAATACCTGAGGTGTTTATTTTCCTTACTATATGGTTGTTTTGTTCTACAAAGTATACATTGCCAACGCTATCAACAGTAACTCCCGTAGGTGTCGCTATCTGTGCAGCTGTTGCGGAAGTGCCGTCAGCGCTGTAGCCAATGGTACCGGTGCCGGCAAACGTAGTAATGATACCCGAGGTGTTTACTTTCCTGATCTTAGCGTTGCTATAGTCAGCAATATATAAATTACCTGCAAGGTCAACTGCTACACCCATTGGGTTGTTGAGTTTGGCTGCCGTTGCTGCCCCACCGTCGCCGGTATTGCCGACTATGCCATTGCCTGCAACCGTACTGATGATGCCCGATGTGGTAATTTTCCTTACCCTGTTATTACCCTGGTCAACGAAATAAATGGTTCCGGCAGTGTTTACTGCAATGCCAGTCGGGCTTAAAAGCGCAGCTGCTGTGGCTGCACCGCCATCCCCGCTGTAGCCGGCACTATGATTACCTGCTATGGTATTAATTAATAATGACGAGCCTCCACCTGTGCTACCGCTAACGGTAACACTTGTTGTTGCATATGCCGTACCACAGCTATTCGAGACGCTATAAGAAATAGTAGCTGTACCCGTCGCAACACCAGTGACAATGCCTGTTGTGCCTACTGTTGCGGTAGCGCTGCTACTGCTGCTCCAGGTGCCGCCACTTACGGTTGCCGTTAATGAAATGTTTGCACCAATGACAACGGAAGTTGGTCCGGATATTGTACCGGCAGTTGAGCTTGGGTTTATAGTCATTACTTTCGCTGTAGCTGCTAAGTTACATGCTCCAGTCACAGTATAATAAATGGTGGCCGATCCTGCGCTAATACCTGTTACAACACCTGACGCATTTATAGTAGCGATTCCGGTATTACTGCTGCTCCATACGCCGCCTGGTGCGGCATCAGTCAATGTTGTGGAGCTTCCCGTACATACCGCTGCGGCACCTGCTATTGTGCCTGCGCTTACCGTAGCGGTAATGGTTACCCGGATGGTCGTAAACGAGCTGTCTGTACCATCGGTTACTTTTACTTTGAAGCTATCGGTGCCTGTATAACCTGTAGTGGGTGTGTAGCTAAGACTTGCAGGGGTAATTGTGCCACCTGTGCTAGTTGCTGTATACGCCACTGTTGCAGTGCCATTCAGCGGTGCTGTGCGAAGCGACCATATTTCGGTCTGGCTGGCATCGCTATCATTCACAGCAAGGAGCGCATTTAGTGATAGAGCAGTACTTGCGCATGTTGTCGCAGCTTGGGTAGTTCCGTTTACAAACCTTGGCTTGCGGTTAGTAGCCGTGCCGGAACCTACAGCCCATGAAGGTGGTGTGCCTACAAGGCGGATACGGTAGTTGGCATTATCGGCAATATATATGCCCCCTGCGGTTGATACGCATATACCGAGCGGTCCACGCAACTGAGAAGAAGTAGCAACCCCACCGTCGCCGGCATATCCGCCGGTACCATTGCCTGCAACTGTACTTACAACGTAAGCAGAACTAACCTTGCGGAGTAAGTTATTGCTGGTTTCTGAAAAATATAGGTTGCCGCTGCGGTCAACTGCAACGCCATATGGACGGTTAAGGCTGGTAGTAGAGGAATTAGTGGTATAGTTCCAGTAAACGGTTCCACCGGTGCCTACCATGGTTTTAATAACCCCTGATGCGTCAATCTTTCGTATAACATTGTTACCAAAATCTGCAATGTATACATTGCCTAAGGTGTCAACCGCAACACTTGTCGGGTTATTCAGATGGGCTGCAGTAGCCTGCCCGCCATCTCCATCGTATCCTGCAGTAGTGAGGCCCGCAATAGAACTAATGACACCAGTAGTTACATTTTTTTTCCATACTTTATTCCTGTTGAATTCGGCATAATAGACATTACCATATTTATCAACAGCAACACCTATAGGGTCTAGCCCGCCACCGGCACTCACGCCGGCGCTATCTATTGTAGAAATAATACCTGAAGTATTCACTTTTGATAACTTGCCATCGCCACGGGTGACAATATAAACATTACCACTTGCATCTACAGCCACGCCTGTTGGGACAGATAAAGCGACCGAGGTAGCGGGACCGGTAAGTACTCCGCTAGAGCTGCCGCCGCCGGCAAAAAGGGTAATAATTCCGGTAGACGTATTTACTTTCCGAACCACATTACTAGCGGCATCTGCTATGTATAGATTACCACTGTTATCAACTGCAACACCAAATGCATTACTTATTTGGGCAGCCGTAGCAACTGATCCGTTCCCACTATTACCACCAGTACCAGTGCCGACAATTGTATTGATGTTTTGCGCCTTCGATACAGAAGTCAAACCAGCGAAGCCCAGGGTGAGGGCAATTAGGAAAGGTGATACTTTTTCATGTGTGTATGTACATTAATTTGCTGCAAGTTATCTATCCTGAACCAGAAATTTACCTAATATATATTACTTAACCCTAGGATAACAAAAGCGGTTTCTCGCAGACTGTGCAAAAGCGCTAAACAGCTTTCTAATTAGTATAGAAATAGTTATACGCTAACAAAGTACTTTAAGATGCGGTAGAATTAAAGAGTTTTAAAAAAGCAGAAAAATGAGAAACATTGATTTGAAATCGGGAAATGCTGCCAAATGGTATATGCGGACACTTCTGCAGGCTCTGACACCTAAACAAAAAAAACAGCCATCGCGTATCCCGCGATGGCTGTCTCCAAAAATATTAAAATGCGCTGAACAGGTATTACAAATATCCTTTTTCAGCAAGGAATTTAAATAGCTTTTCAAGTGGATTCATTGGGTTGTACAGCAAGGTTATACCCTTACCATCTAACGTCATATTCCAGTCTGCATTATCATTATTATCCTGGTGAGTTGCTTTACAAACAAGCGCATCATTCATATTGTAAACCGAAATTACTGTCATACCGGCTTCAGAGGTGCGCTTAAAAATACCAACCATCTCACTGTTGTTATACACCTTATTCTCTTTTATGCTGATGTCGGCAGGTTGTTTTGCCGCCTGACGGTTGTCGTTATTAACAACAACAACTTTTTCCGGGGCCGGTGGCGGAGTTGCCTGCACAAACGTACCACCATAAAGCGTTAGAAATTTGCGCTCTTCAGTCTCGCTGACAATATTGTTCTGTACAAGGTTAGCCCCTGCAATTATCTTAGCGAGGCGTTTCAGCACACCAAAAGTGCCGAAGCCGCTCAGGTTACACTGGTTGCCAGACTTGGTAAAAACAACATAGTAGCCCAAGCCCGAACCATACTTTACCAGTTTACAATAAGCCAGTTCCTGGTGCTGCAGGTTTTGTAAAGAATAGTCGCTTTCCATCAGCTGCTTATTCTTAGGCATCAGGTAGAAGGCATCTTTGCTATCCACCTGTATCATGCCGGTCTCTTTATTAATATCTATATCCTGCGCAAAAGTAACTGCCTGCACGCAAAGGAACATAGCAACGAAAAACAATATTTTCTTCATCAATTTCAAAATTAAATGAGCAAAAAGCCCCGGTCAAATTACATTTTAATAATCGTCAACACTCTCTTTTGTTCGCAAAGCTTAATTCTACCCATCACTTCATGCCAGATATTTTCTTCCTGGCTTTGAGTCGGGATAGCCGGCGCAAATTCCTGCATGCTGTTCGTCTCAGAAGTAACATACAATTTGTTGTCGGCCGACATCCTAACAGCCAAAATCCTGTTATACATGCCACCTGTTGTTTCTTTGCTGTATTGTGTCCATGTTGTGCCGTCAAAACGCAGCAAACCATGAGCTTCAGTACCTAACCATGCTACATCGTTCTTGTCAATATAAGTACAGTTAACCCTGAATTTGCTTAACTTAGGTGATTCCACTTCAGCAATATTGGTATACTTGGTGCCGTCAAAAATGGAGATACCCTTGTTCGTACCCAGCCAGATACGGCCCTTATTATCTTCTGCAATTGCATTGAAGTTGTTAGAAGGGAAATCATTATCCGCACCCACTTCATGCCATGCGGTATCATACTTTGCAAGCCCTTTTGAAGTACCGGCCCACAAGTCACCTTTCTTATCTTTAATTATACAGAACAGTATGTTACCCGGTAAGCCATCGCTCTTCTTAAATGTTTCCCATTCGCCATTTACGAATTTACCTACACCCCACTGGCTTGTTGCCCAAAGCACATTGTTCTTGTCATAAACCATATCGGTAGCGCCACCCATACCCGGGCTTTTTGCGTAGTCTTTTATAGAACCGCCTTCAAACACTTTAATGCCACCCATTGTGGAAGAAGCAAATAGCTTGCCATCTGGTGCAAGGTATATATTGCTGAATGCACTATGCATTGCCTTTTCAGCCTTGTAAACCGAAAATACTCCATCTTTCAGCTTTACCAAACCAATGCTGGTACCCATCCACATAGCGCCTTCTTTATCTTCGGTAAGTCCGTATGCCTGACCAAAATAGAAAGGTGTTGTAGTACTGTCATAAACCAACCAATTGGGGTCTGTGATTTTTTTGTGCTCTTTATAAGCAACAACACCGCTCTCGCTATACTTGTAGCGACTCGGGTTTTTATTATTGCGGTTGTAGGCAAACTCTTTACTGAATTCTGTATTGCTGTAACCACAATTGAACCATTTGTAGCCATTCTTATCTATCCTGATGCTAAGGATCTGCTGAGTGAACAATGGCGAATTCTGAGGCATCAGTTGTTTAAAACCACCTGTAGCAAACGATAAAATACCTGCATTGCGGGTGCCTACCCAAATAGTACCATTACTTTCAACTGCCAGTGCAGAAATATCAATCGAAGCATTAGGCTGTTTAGAAACGAAATCAGAAAAGGTAGTAGAAAATCCATTACTGAAAGGCTTCAGTGTGAAAGCGCTGCCGTCAAAATCAACAATTCCTTTTGGTGATCCCAGCCAAACCTTTCCGCTGGCATTGGTAGTTATCGCCTCAATCATATTGGTTGGCAAACCATTTCCATTAGTAAACTGTTTCCAGGTTTTGCCGTCAAACTTAGCCACACCTACATCATGCTTACCAGGTATAGCCCACAGATGCCCGTTATTGTCCAGCATCAGGTTGCTCATTAAGTTATCCGGAATGTCAGATGTCGCTTTGGTGTAATTGTTCCAACCTACACCGTTGTAGAATGAAACGCCGCCGCCGGCCATTTCTTTATCGCCGGGTACCATGCCGCTAACATAAACCTTGTCACTTGCTGTTATAGCTATATCAGTGATCACCAGCAATTTAGTAGCATCCATCGGAATGTTGCTGTAAGTACTTCCTTCCACCTTAACCAGACCCGTTGAAGTGCCTATCCACAACACATCCTTACTATCGCCTGCAAAGGCAGTTATCTCGCTGTTTGCAGCATAGCAGTCTGCCGGCAATTTTAAATGCTGCATAGCCTTGCCGTCAAATATAAACACGCCCTGCCCCTGAACCGCATAGGCAACGTTACCATTGCTCAGCTCAACCGTACCAACTACTTCCTGGCCGCCATCAAAGTTCATTTTAGGATAAGCCTTGTTATCGAAGAACGAATAGTTACCTGAAAATACCTTCCACTGCCCTACTGATTCATAAGTGATGGCTGCAGATACCTTAAAGGCTGCTACCATTAGCAACCCCAGAACAATACAATACTTTTTCATTTAAAATTGATTTTTAAAAACCGGGAATTAGCGAAGAAAAACGGTCGTTATTTTGTAAGAAAATATTAGGGTTATTCTACTCTGTATCTCAATCAGGGCGCAAAAGTAACGAAAATTTGCATACATCCGGCAGTTATTATCGTCAGCCCCCTCATTGTGGTCGGTGATTTTGGTCAGCGACATCGATTACTAAAAACCGGTAAGACAAATGCATGCAGAGTACTGCTACCTCTTGATAACCATATTATTGCATTTTCATAGTTAAGTGATGAAAATGATTAAAAATATACTATATTTACTGTAGATATTTCGCCTGCCGATAGAGTAAGGATTAATCACTGGATCGTTATGCAAAAGCGGCACAATAATATCAAAGATTAATAGGTTACAAAGATGCGATTGTGGCGCAGTTGAGGTCTGCGGTAATAGTATGTGTTAGCGTCGTTCACGACAAATGGAGTGTGAGGGGTATTCTGTTTTACCCTTTTACAACAGCAGTTACAATTAATTTTGCCAGTTGTCACTGCTTTCTTTTTCAAAGGTGTTTCCGTTACTAAACGTTATAATCCGTTAGAAGAAGTTATGAACAAGAAACTACAGGCATTGGGCACCGCAGCCTTCACATCAGCACATCAGCAAGGCGCACTCATCCTTGACACCAGGGCTTCAGCCCACTTCGCAGCCGGCTATATTGCAGGCGCATTAAACATCGGACTTACCGGCGATTTCGCGGTATGGGTAGGTACCCTTATTGATGTAGATACCCCCATATTGCTGGTAGTAGACCCCGGCAGGGAAAATGAAGCCGTAGAACAACTATCCCGTATCGGTTATAATAATGTAGTGGGTTACCTGCAGGGCGGCATGTACACCTGGCTTACAGAGCGCCTGCCAATTGATCAGGTAATGACGTTTGACAGCAGCGAATGTGTTGAATTACTCCATACCGAAAATTACACGCTGCTCGACGTGCGCAACAGGCTCGAAGTTGCCTGGCATCGCATGGCAGGCTCGGTAAATATTCCGCTCAATGCATTGAAGAATAAATTGAATTCCCTGGAAAAAGACAAAAAATGGTTGGTATACTGCACCGGCGGTTACCGGGGTATGATAGCCGCATCGCTTATGAAAGCCCATGGCTTCAAATTCGTCGCTACCATCGAAGGCGGCATAAAAGAGATCATAAAGCGTGCCCCCCAATTAGTGGAAATGGATATGGAATAGCAATTAGCTTTGCGCTTTCTTTACAAACGCCTCCGCGAACTTCGCGTCGAAATCGCCATGCTAAAATTTGCGCCTTATCTCTCGTTGCCTTTGCGCCTTCTCTGCTTACCCTCAGCGCCCTTTGCGTTTAAAACCTTTTTCTAAATTTACTGTCTAGATCCCTCTGCGACTTCCGCGTGAATCCATTATCCCGAAATTCACTATCAAAACCCTAGTCCGAAGGACTTAACCAATAATAACCGCAGGGTGAAACCCGCGGTCCACGTATAATTTCACACCAACCCTGAAAGGGTTGAACGATACATTTTTCGTAAGGATGCAACAAAAATTTTCGCAAAGAACGCATAACAAATCAAAATCTAAACCCGACATACATCTCGTTGCCATTGCGCCTTCTCTGCGAACCCTCTGCGCCCATTACGTTTAAACTCCTCAAACCGAAATTTTCTGCTTACATCTCGTTGCCTTTGCGCCCACTTTGCGAACCCTCTGCGCCCTTAGCGTGAAACCTTTATCTCAAAACTCACTATCGAAACCCTAGTCCGAAGGACTTAACCAACAATAACCGCCGGGTGAAACCCGCGGTAAACGCATAATTAACTTCCAACCCTGATAAGGTTGAACGATACATTTTTCGTACATTTATGTTTACACAGAAAATAGCGGATATAACAACCCCCCTTAAAAGCAAAAGCATCAGCGTGCGCAGAAATAGCGGATTTAACGCGAAATATGCTGCAGCCTGATAACATGCCGTTCCCCGCTCAACGGCTCCAATGCCTGCACAAAATATACGCCATCAGGCCAGCCGGAAATATCAATTTCGGCGCTATCGCGATACACACAATTACCCGATGCTGCACCGCTATTCCAAACCTGCACCCCTACCATATTAAATACAGTTACCGCAGATCCCCTTACAAAATCTATAGTTATCACACTCCTTGACGGGTTCGGATAAATGCGGAGACTGCCAATTGCCGACTGCAAACTGCCAACTAAAACATCTTGGTCCCAAACCATATGCGCCGCGCTTACCGTACTATCATAGCAAAAATCATCAGATACTACTTTTGCGGTAACGGAATCTATAGCCACGGTTTTCGTGTAGGTAACTGATGGTACTGTTGTGGTGGTAAATAGTATACCATGGTTGAACCATTGTATAGAGTAACTGCCGCCAGCGGCTGCAACACTGGCCGTAATGGTTACGGTACTGCCAATGGCGCTAACTGCCGGACCTGTAAGCGCAATAGTAGGATGCGTAAGCGTGGCAACAACCATATTTATGGAATTACTGCTTACGGTAGGCGGCACAGCACACGCGGCGCTGCTGGTCAGCTCGCAGCGGATAGAATCAGCATTTAAAGCGGAATAAGCGTAAGTGCTACCCGTGCCAGCTACGGCACCATTAACATACCATTGGTAAGCAGGTGCGGAACCAGCACCGGTACTACTGCTGTTGTAATTAACTACGTGAACGGTACAAACCGTATCACCGGGGCTGGCATAAATACTGATAGCCGGAGTGACCACCGCATTAACAACCATATGTATGGTATTGCTGGTAGCATACGAATTACTGCTGCATCTGCTCCACGTAGTAATAACGCAATTTATGCTATCACCGTTAGCCGGAATATAACTATAGGTACTGGTTGTACCTCCGCTTATTGCAGTAGCATTTACATACCATTGGTAAGTTGCGTAGCTGCCACCGTGAGTATAGCTTGCAGTGTAAGTAACTGGTGTACCTGCGCATATTGTATCTCCGGGGCTGGAGGTAATCGAAAGGGTTGGTGTGTCGGTTGCGGACGGTGGATTGATTGTTACTCTTCTTATCCTACCGTTTCCATTGTCGTTTATGAAAATATTCCCACACGGGTCGACAGAGACTCCTATCGGCGCATAACCAAGTTGAGCGGTATCCGCTCTTCCTCCATCACCACTGAAACCATAACTTCCGATACCTGCCGTCGTATGGATAATGCCTGAAGTATCTACAACTCTGACATCGTTTTAGAAAGTTGTCAAAGCTCATTTTACACGAGTGCTACGCTGCAAAGCGGTAACCTCACAAACCCGCTTATACACCGCAGTTTTCCCAACACTTTTCACACTGTGAAAGCTATGTGCACAACGTTTTTCTACCAACAGAAAATGTGGCACCTTTGTTTCGTTGCCACCGGTTGGGGAACAGGCAACAAGGATGCTTAAGGATGGCGGCAAAAAATAAAAAACATGCAGAACGTATTGTGGTACACGAGAAAAGGCAAGGGGAAACAACATCCGAAAACAAAGACCGCCAACTTTTTTTCATTCGGCGTGACCACTCCTAACAACCAATTAACAACTCATCAGCACTACTAGATTGTACCCTTTAACTCAATGGCATAGACTTAGGTTTTCCAGCGTTTTTTTGTCCCATGTTAATCAGTTACCATTGGTGCAAATCAAGAGCGATTTTTGCTAACAATAGCCACGGCTTTTAAGCCGTGGAAAAGAATAATAAAGACCGGCTTTAGCCAAATCATAATGCTGGTGTTAATTAATTTTGGCTTCGTCCAAATACCTTGTACTGTACAAAGGCCATGAACGCCCGGCACGGCTGCATTAATAGTTTGACGAACAATTTAATGATACACATCTCAACTATTCGCACCCATATTCATACATTAGCATACCGATAATATAACAGCGATATGGATTACTCCGACCAATTTACCGCATCACTAGAATACGCCCGGAAATTTTCCATGGAGCACAATATCAATTTTATTGATGTTGCAATGATATTGATTGGTATTCTGGAAACGGACGAGGACATCCGTCGGATTTTTACAGAAAGCACTCCCCCGCTTTTGGAAAGCATGCTTAAATTAGCTTTATCGAATAAAAGCGTTCCTTATGTAACTGGTAACATACCGCTTACACGGGAAGCAGAATATGTTGTCAGACATTCATTCCGGTATGTTCATAACACTGCTTCACCACAAATGGAATCCTATCATTTCATACTGGCAGTACTGAGTTACAAAAGTGTTTATGCCGTTGAATTATTGAAACGAGGATGGAATTACGCCACCTTCCTGAAAGAGTTCAATAACAAATTGGGCCTGGCAGTAAATACTCGACGGTTTTCGAACCCGATCGCTCCTTCCAGAAAAACCCCTCCGGCCTGGTGGGCACAATTATTTCCATATCAAAAAGTCAGAATATCAAAACAACTAACAAAAGAACTTTTTTTTCTGCACGCTTTCGAAAACTATGAAGGGTGCATATTGCTATGTAATATTATTCTGGACCTTGACCCCAAATCAGAAGCAGCAGCGCGATACCTGTTTATGTCTATATACGATTCCAAAAATTATGATCAAGTAATCGCGCTTTATAAAGATTGCGCCGCTGGCTATTATCAGCGAATGAATCTGGCTGTTGCGTATATCAACACGCAAAAATACAACGAGGCAATTGCCATTCTTGAAGCTGTGGGTAAAAGAACTTCACTGGTTTACAACAATTGGGGATTTTGTTTAGGCAACATGGAAAAACACGAAGAGGCGATTCCGCTTTATGACAAAGCTATTGAACTGGAGCCGGTTTCCTTTTATCCATACAACAATAAAGGCTATTCACTGTTCAGGCTGGGGAAAATTGATGAAGCAATATCGCTCATCAATCATTCGCTGTCGTTGTACAAAGGCAACAGCTATGCCTATCGTAACCTTGCCCTGCTATGGATACATGAAGGTAATAAAGAGGATGCACTCAAGACAATTGAGCTGGCTTTGCTTTTCAATTACCGCGAAGATTTTGGGAATGATATAGATGCAATAATTGAAGCGGTTAATGCCATGCCCGATAAATGACGGCTAGCATTCCTTACCGAACCTGGGATATAAAAAGGCGCCCGGGCAAAAAATCCTTCTCATTATCCATTAGCCACTTTTTGGCAACTCCCACTATTATTTCCTCAATATTCGTTTTATCAGCTCCTGGCCAATAATGCTGTTCTGCATTGCCATAGTCCAAATCACCCCATGCCCAATATAACAAGTTGAAATCACCCAACTCTTGCAGGCGGTCGCAGTTCAGGTACAGCTTATACAAATATCCTAGATGCAAAAGTGCACTCGCACCTTCAGCAATTCTTCTAATATAGTAGTAAGCACAATAAAGTACCGCTTCCGCTCCGTTCTTTTGCTCTAATTTCAATTCCGTAAAGGCTTCAAGTAAATACGGCTTGACCTCAAAATAGTCAGTTGGTTTTGTTATTCCTGCCAATATTAATATTGCTGGTTGTTCATATCCTAACTCAACCATTTCAACGGCCCAGTCGACGCAGTCATCCATGCTGAAATTCTTGATTTCAGCAAATCCAATTATCTTATAGGTAAGATCACTTATTTCTTCCAAAATAGCATCAAGTTAGTTAGATGAAGGTACGAGAATGACCTATTTATTTATGCACTTATGTATCTTTAACCAAAAACACGCCTTATGAAATTCCTTACTTCTTTTGCACTTCTTATAATTTGTCTTGCGTCCTGTGCACCTGCGGAGGACTGCCCGGAAGGCACTAACCTTATCCCGATGTATGGTCACATTAAGAAGTGCCGAACCTTACTGGAACTGGATAAAGAGTTTGTTTCAGGTTGCCTGCGCGATTTCCACTCCCGGGATGCTGCAGCAAAATATTATACGAATAAAGGATGGGATTACTTTTGGAAAGATGATTTGAGCACTGCTATGAAACGCTTCAATCAGGCATGGATGCTGGATAGTACTTCTGCCGATGTGTATTGGGGGTTTGGAGATATACTGGGCAAACAAGAAAAATATGAAGAATCAATTGTTATGCTGGAGCGAGCGCTACAGTTAAAACAAACGGAAGCAAAAATCTGGGTTGCAACCGCTGTAAGTTACAATCAGCTTTTTTTCGTCACCAAGGATGAAAAATACCTTGATAAGGCTATTGCCTACTCCAGAACCGCGATACAGTTAGAGCCAAATTATGCTAACGGCTATGAGGAACTTACTGTTGCTTATAGTTATTTTATTCAAAAAGATAGCGCCAGGAAATATTTGAAGATAACCGATAAGCTAGATTCAACACTAATTGTCCAAGCGTTGAGAGACCATCTCAAGTAAATCCATTAAGGGCACATGCTATGGGTTGTGCGGTTGTAACATTAAGCTTGCTAAACATTTTTCCATCAAAATTTCAGCTACATTTATATAAATAATATTGCCATGAAGAAGTTCTTTTTACTGCAGGTTACCATTTTGGCTTCGATCGTATCGTTTGCGCAAACACCAGTTTGGAGCACAGACGTAGCACCAATTTTGTACAATCGTTGCACATCATGCCACCACAGCAGCGGCATAGCTCCTTTTTCATTGGTCACCTATAACCAGGCACTGAGCCAGGCAGCATCTATTAAAAGTGACGTAAATTCTGGTAAAATGCCGCCATGGCCACCCAGCCCGGCTTATTCTCATTTTGCCCATGAACGGGTGCTGTCGCCTGGAGAAATAACGACCATCACGAATTGGGTAAACGGTGGGGCTCCATCCGGCGATACAACCCTGGCACCACCTGTTCCAGTTTACAGCACTACCGGTGTCTTGCCCGGCACTCCTGACCTTATTATTAAGATACCTACCTATACATCAACAGCCTCAACTGGAGACGTGTACCAGTGCTTCGCTATTCCTAGCGGGCTTCTTGTGGATAAGCATATCATTGCAATGGAAGCCCTTCCCGGCAATCCGCAAATAGTGCACCATGTTCAAATTTTCGCTGACACTACAGGAGCTTGCGCGAACCTTGACTCATTAAGCGCCGGCCCTGGTTTCCCTGGTCTGGGCGCAAGCAGCAGCGGCACTACCCTGCTTGGGGTTTGGGTTCCGGGCTCGGCACCAATGGTTTACCCTTCTGGCTTTAGTATGAAGATGTACCACCATACAGATATCGTCTTGGAAGTACATTACCCTGCAGGAACGGCCGGCATGGTGGATAGTACAGAAGTACACTTTTTCTTTGCACCAACTGCTACTCCAAGAGAACTATTTGTTGCACAGGTGCTCAACACTTCGCATATTGATAGCAGCCTTTTCATACCCGCAAACACCACTAAAACTTTTCATGAAACGTACCCAATAGTTGGCAACTATTCTATATTGGCCGTTTTCCCTCACATGCACCTGATTGGTAAAAGCATTAATGCCTATGGCGTGCGCTCTACTGGCGATACGGATAGATATATTAGTATCCCTGATTGGAATTTTCACTGGCAGGGCTTTTATACGTTTCCGAGGTTTATAAAAGTACCAACCGGAACTACATTCCATTCCGATGCGCTGTATGATAATACCACAGCCAATCCCGACAACCCACATTCACCGCCTGTGAATGTAACGGAAGGCCCGAATACGACTGATGAAATGATGTTGACCTACTTCCTGTATACAGCATATCAGGCTGGTGACGAGAACATTATTATTGACAGCGCTGTTGCGTTGGGCACACCCAATGAGCTTTCGCATTATTATCACGGCCAGCAATTACTGGACGTATATCCTAACCCGGCGACAGGCGATATAGTCATAAAATGCTTCTTCGAAAATAATGATGTTGCAACCGTTGATTTAGTTGATATGCAGGGTAAAATTGTAAAACGTTTAAAAGAAAGGGAGCAGGTGAACAAGGGGTATGGCACAACTTCTTGTTCATTAGCAGGACTTCCAAATGGTTTGTACATCTTGAGAATGCAAACCAGCGAGCGTGTTTTAACTAGGAAGGTTATTGTAAGCCGGTAAAGAATGAATTGGTGGAATACTGCCAATCTAAAAAAAGTAAACGGTAACAGCCACACACCCGCTGTTACCATTTTATATTGAAACACACAAACCAAACATACAATAGCGCCTTAAGCATTTTTATTTAATTCATTTCGGGGTTTTAGGCGACGCTATAGTATTTAAGGGATTTTGATGTCCCTAAGATGAGGCCTTTAGTTTGTGCTGCAGGTTCAATATTATTGACGTAATGCTCCATCAAAACGTTAGTGCATTTGCGAAATATTTTATGGAGTAAGGAATGCACCAAACAGGTGTAGCCACTCTTCCATGGCATGGAGCAACGCTCTTTACACCTATAAAACCCGACAGCGGCTAATATATGTTTGCTGTACAACGATTAGAAACGAAAGTTTTTATATTTTCGCACAAACTCAAAACTAGTGCAAACAACTTTTGGTAAGGAAACATACCTCTATTGGTATGAATTGATGCAACTGCTTCGCCGCTTTGAAGAAAAAACAGGACAGTTGTATGGTATGCAGAAAATACGTGGCTTTTGCCATCTATATAACGGTCAGGAAGCTGTAGCCGCGGGCATTATGTCAGCGACCAGGCCTGACGATAACATGATCACAGCCTATCGCGACCACGCACTCGCAATTGCAAAAGGTATCAGCCCGGATGCTTGTATGGCGGAACTTTTTGGTAAAGCAACTGGTTGCACTAAGGGTAAAGGGGGCAGTATGCACTTCTTTTCTAAAGAGCACCGTTTCTTTGGTGGTCACGGCATTGTTGGTGCACAGATAGGTCTGGGTGCTGGTATCGCATTCGCAGAACAATACCAGGGTAGCGACCGTGCTACAATTTGTATGTTCGGAGACGGTGCTGCAAGGCAGGGTATGTTGCATGAAACATTTAACATGGCAGTACTCTGGCAATTACCGGTAGTTTTTATTTGCGAAAATAACTATTACGCTATGGGTACCTCTATTGAGCGTACTTCAAAAGCACAGGATATCTACCCTTTGGCTGATGCATATAATATGCCTGCGGATAGTGTTGACGGCATGAGCTGCGAAGAAGTGCACAAAGCAATAGAACGTGCTGTGCGCCGCGCACGTGAAGGCGGTGGACCAACCTTCCTCGAAATAAAAACCTATCGTTATAAGGGCCACTCTATGAGCGACCCGGCTAAATACAGAACAAAAGAAGAGCTGGAGGAATACAAAGAAAGAGACCCTATTACCCAGACAATGAATACAATTCTGGCTAATAATTGGGCTACGCAGGAAGAAATTGAAGCAATTAACGACAAAGTAAAGGCTGTGGTTGAAGCATCTGTTAAGTTCGCCGAAGAAAGCCCGTACCCGGATGACAGCGAATTGTACAAAGATATCTACGCGGAAGAGAACTACCCTTTTATTGTTGACTAAGGTCGTTTTTGTTGGTTTTGTGGTTACAAATCAATGAATCTGAATTACTTGACAGATATTTTGGGTAAATGATAAATAGAATTATCTTTGCACACTTTCAAAGCATACAACAACCATTCACAACTAACATTTTAAACAAGGATTTTAAATACTAATATGGCAAATTCAGCAAGAACCCAACCAGGTGAAGAAAAACCAGTAATAGCAGCGCAGGAAATTGAAACAGATCCACTGGAAACCGTCACCGACCTCTATCAGAAATATCAAAAACCGCTCTCTACTGTATTAACGGTTATTGTTGTTGCTGTTGTAGGTTACTTTGGTTATACTAAATGGTACAAAGGCCCTAACGAAGAAAAGGCTAATGCTGCAATGGCAATGCCACAGCTATATTTCCAGGCTGATTCTATGAATATGGCGCTTAACGGGGACGGTAAAAACCCTGGTTTTGCTAAAATTGAAAAGAAATTTGACGGTACCGCTGCGGGCAATCTGGCTCACTATTATGCAGGCGTCGCTTACATGAAAACCGGTGACTTTAAAAAAGCAATCACTTCTCTTTCTGCATTTGATGGCAAGGGTACTTTGCTCGCCTACTCTGCATGGGGCGCTTTAGGTCAGGCTTACATGGAAGATGGTAACAAAGCAAAAGCTATAGAATACTTCAAGAAAGCAACCGAAAACAAAGATGATGCATTGGTTACTCCTTTATACCTGTATCACCTTGGCATGGCTTTAGAAGCTAACAATAATACTGACGAGGCTAAGAAAACTTATGCAAGGATTCGTGACGAATATCCACGTAGCCTGTATGCCCGCGAAATGGACAAGAAATTGGCTAAATTGGGTAACTTAGAATAATAAAATACCTCTCAACTAAATCTACAAAAATCCCGCTCTTGTAGCGGGATTTTTATTTTGGGGTTGTCAAAGAGTAGGTCCACTAGTGTTCGAAAACCGTTATTGTTGTTGGAAATGTCCCGCCAGGAGCTACCGCTGTAGTAAAATGTAACATTAATGGGATCATGTCCCCGTGGGAATACCCTATTTCTGGTAGGGAAATGTGCTGGAAACATTGGTTCGCTTCGCGCCTAGGTTGTGTACCCAGCGTCCTTGGCGTTTGCATTCTTGTACCGAAATCTGTAATCTCAGTGTTATAATAGCCAGGTTCTCTCAAGCTACCGTATACCCACATCTTTTCTATTATCGTGCGTTACATGATATGCGCCTTAGGCGCTACCGCTTTGTAGCTAAAACACCACCCCAATGTGCTATTCCCGCATAGCGGGATACCCTATTTTTGCCTGCATCGGATAACACCTACGGTGCGTAATCCAAAAAATGGCGGTTCTACAGAGCGGTAACCCGTATGGTGTATTTCAAATTATGACGATAAAAGATGTGGGTAAACGGTAGATTTTCACAAGCGGCTAATCAATAGCAAAATCAAATACTGCTATTAGAGAATTAATAACTGTTGTTAATCGCAGACATTATCTTTGTCGCAAAAATAAAAACATAGACTATGAAACGTAATGCAACCGCAGTATGGATGGGTACTGGTAAAGAAGGCAATGGCAATCTTACTACACAAAGTACAGTACTCGATAAAACACAATATTCGTATAATAGCCGCTTCGCTGATGGAGTTGGTACCAACCCTGAAGAATTGATTGCAGCAGCCCACGCTGGTTGCTATACTATGAAGCTGACGTTTATGTTGGGTGCTGAAGGTTTCACACCAACAGAAATTGAGACAAGGTGCGATATTACGCTCGACAATGGCGTTATAACACTGAGCGAACTTAATGTAAAAGGAACCGTTCCGGGTATATCATCTGAAAAATTTGTTGAAGTTGCCTTAAAAGCAAAAGATGAGTGTCTGGTTTCGAAGTTGTATAACTGCGAAAAAACTGTTACAGCTCAGTTAGTATAATTTTGTGCAATTGAAAATATAAAAGCTGCTTGTATGAGCAGCTTTTTGCTTTTTATAAAGGTTGAGAAATTCAAATTTGTTATGCGCGCTCGCAATCAGCTATACATAGCAGATTGCTCCATTCAATTTACCCGTAAGAAATAGCCAAATTTAGCACATTGAATGGGACCAATTTTGCTGACCTATGCTATTACAGTGACAATTAAATATTATATCTGCTAATAGTTGAACGATACAAGGGAAGGTTTATCTTTGTACCCGAATAACATTATAAAATCATTATTTTATTGCATACTCAATTATTAAAGGTCGCTAAATTTGTAATATGCTAACTGGCAAAGAACTGATTTTAGCAACTAAATCGTTTGCTAAAGAGATTAGATGGAAGAGTTGGTTCCATACGATAACAACACTTATTTTACTGGTTGCGTCCATATATGGTTCCTTCTACTTTTCAACCTACGGCAAGGGCTATGAAATATTAGCCGGTATAGGTTGTAGCGTAGCAACTGCATTGCTGTTGTCTCGCTTTTTTATCATTTTCCACGACTTTCAGCACCATACTATTTTACGTAAATCGTTTGGTGCAGAAGTTATTTTCACTTTGTTTGGTGCGTATATGATAACTCCCCCAAGCATCTGGAAACGTTCGCACGATCATCACCATAATAACAATGCTAAGCTATACAGCGCCAGCATCGGGTCTTTCCCAATAATGACCAGGCAAAAATTTATGGAAGCCAGCAAATCAGACAAGTTCGAATACCTCGCTATAAGGCATCCGTTAAATATGTTCTTTGCCTATTTTACAACCTTTTTGTACGGTATGTGCATTCAGTCATTTGTGAGCAATCCACGCAAGCACTGGGATTCGCTGATTGTGCTGATTTTCCATTTTTCGACTGCTATTTTCCTTTTTGTACATTTCGGTTGGCTTACATGGTTTCTTACCTTCTTCCTGCCATTTTTCATTTCGCATATGCTCGGGTCATATTTATTCTATGCACAGCATAATTTTCCAGGTGCCACATTTAGAAGCAATGTGGAATGGAATTATGCAAACGCTGCCCTGGAGTCATCGAGCTACATGGTTATGAATCCGTTTATGGAGTGGGTTACGGCTAATATTGGTTACCATCATATTCATCATCTTAATTCAAAAATACCATTCTACCGTTTGCCAGAAGCTATGGCTGCTATCCCAGAGCTACAGGTAGCAAAAGTAACTACGCTAAAGCCTTCCGATATTAAGGCCTGCCTGAAGCTAAAAGTATGGGATCCGGAAAAGAATAGAATGATTGGTTTCGACGAATTGGAAACGGCTTAACACCTTACAGCACATTACATGAACATTACTGCTGAGCAAATACATAACGGAAAGGAATTTATGCCTGCCGGTACTACGCTATTAATTGAAAATGATGGTACAATACAAGCAATACTAACCCAGCCTACTGATGATACGGTGTATTACGAAGGCATACTTGCACCTGGTTTTGTAAATGCACATTGCCACCTTGAACTGTCACATACCAAAGGCTTAATTCCTGAGCATACCGGTCTCATATCATTTCTTAAAAACATTTCCCTTAGTCGCAATAATTTTACCGCGGAAGAAAAACTAGCTGCAAGAAACCAGGCCTGCCAGCAGTTAATAAACAATGGCGTTGTAGCTATAGGTGATATTGCCAACACCACCGATACGTTAGATGTACGGGCACGGGGCAAAATGCATTTTCATACTTTTATTGAAGCTCTGGGTTTTACAGAAGCTAATGCGGAACGCTCGTTTAACTATGCGCTAAGCACTTATGCTGCGTTTGCGGCCCAGAAAGCCCACAGTACAATCCATACACAATCCATCACTCCACACGCGCCCTACTCTGTTTCCTCGTCGCTGTTTAAGTTAATTGATGGACATAATGTGGGCAGCTTACTGAGTATACACAACCAGGAAGGCACTGCTGAACGAGATTTTTATTTAAACAAGACGGGCGGTGTGCGCGACTTGCTGACAGCATTGGGTATCGATGATAGTTTATTCGTACCGAGCGGTAAAAACTCGTTACAGACCTACCTGGAATGGCTCACTTACAACCGCCCTTATATTTTCGTGCACAATACTTATTCCGAGAGGGAAGATGTGCGGTTTGTAAAAGAACGGATTGCAAATGCATCCTGGTGCCTATGCCCGAATGCCAATATCTACATAGAAAATACACTGCCTGCCATTACCATGCTGATGGAAGAAGGGGTAAATATCTGTATCGGAACGGATAGCCTTGCATCTAACCACCAACTTTGTATCCTTTCAGAATTGCAGACAATAAATCAATATCACCCACGCATAGGCTGGGAAACCCTTCTAAGATGGGCAACCTATAATGGCGCTGCCGCATTGCAGATGCAACATATTGTGGGTAGCATAGTTCCCGGAAAAAAGCCAGGAATAATCAATATCACTCAAACAAATAACCAGGAACAAAAGCCCCTGGTTAAGTTGATAACATCGTAAGTTTATCTATTTTATGACCCTGACAATGGGAATGCACCGTTGTGATCCTGTATCAAGGTTTTAAGTAAAGAATGGTGCGTATCGAGTGATGTATGCGTAGCATGGTTCGTAAGAATATTGATAGCATCATCAACTTCAGCCTTCGTACCCTGCGCTATAAGTAAAAACTTACCTGCCGTAAGTTCATCATGATATTTTTTAGAAGTATCCTCATGCAGACCTAGTGTGGCAACCACGCTTGCAAGACCACCGCCAATTAACCCGATATCAAATCCGGCTACAGCCCCAACTACAGCCCCTGCACCGAACAGTACTCCTACGCCCGGTATCGCTACAAGTCCTACCCCGGTAAGTATACCTGCAGTTGTACCCAATACAGTACCGGCAGCTAAGCCTTTAAGGTTCAATGGGCTCTTCGTGGTAACGTGCATCTCTTCATCAACTATTTCGGTCTGGGTTAAGCCCATAATAGAAATATGTTTCAGCGGGTATTCAGCATTTTTTAATTCAACGACGGCATCCAGTGCCTTTTCATGGGTATCGTATATTCCAATTGTTGCTTTCATATGTGTTATTTTACGACACAAAATTACTTGCGGCACTGTTGTACACAGATGACTTCCGCCATAAAAATACTGATTGAAATCATCGTTGATATTCCATAAAAGCAATATTATAGTCGCTTACCTGCGCCGGGAAGTGGAAAATCTATATCCAATTTGTCAACCGTATGGTCTATAAACGACTCTGGTGGCTCGCTTGCTCTGCTACTATAGTAGGCACTTCACTTGTGGCTTCTTGGGCGGCCTCTACATTCGGCTTAGCTACAGAATGTGATGCAAACTTGAGTTGTTTTGCATGCTTCAGAAGAATTTCAAGCACGTCTTTTTATCTCTTTGAAGTGGCCTTCTTTTGATTAGCTATAGCTTCTGTAAACCAGATAAATTCATCGGCAAATTTGGTAAGGTTTTTTGCCATGAATTCATTCAAAGGCACCCCGTTTTCATCCAGGCTTTTATCTAGCTCCGGCACAAGTAGCTTCGTTGGCATTGCATAGCCATTTATGGCCAGTATAAGCAGTTGCAAAAGGTTTGATGCATTGATGCCACCTTGCTTGCCGCTTGACCCGCAAACTACCCCCATTGGTTTATGATACCACTCCTTAGTATAATAGTCTATAGTGTTTTTCAATGCGCCGCTGTAGCTGTTATTGTATTCGGGCGTCACAAACACAATTCCATCCGCATTTTCCAGCATCTCACCTATAAGTACGACCTCTTTCAATGGTGCCGGGTCTTCTTTCAGGCGCAATTGCATCACCGGAAGGTTATAGTCTTTAATGTCAATAAAGGTTACCTCTGCCTTGCCTGTAGCTTTTAGTGCAGTTTCAATAGCTCTTGCAGCCCTTATGCTTAGGCGACCAGTGCGGATAGCGCCGTAAAGTATAGTAATTTTTAGCATCGCGAATCAATTTAAGTGTGGTTACCGTTTAAGTAAATGTACTTACATTTTGCTTTGCCCTTTTAAACCTATATTTGGCTAATGAGAAAATTTGTGCCGGCTTTGTTGCTTTTAATGCTTGCTTCGTGCAAAAACACCTGGAACGAGGACGATAAAGATGCATGGCGCCAGGCATGTACTGAAAATGCAATGCACTGGGCAGGAAATGAGCAGCAGGCAAAAACCTATTGCGATTGTGTTCTTGAAAAAATAATGCAAAAATACCCTAATGAAAATGATGCGCTCGAGCACGTAGGCGATTTAGCCACTGATAGCAGTGTGCAAAGTTGCAGGCCGAAAAATTAAAGACTGACTGGCTTTACTTGAAGATTATGTATACAGCCAGGGCACTTAAATAAGCAAGAGCAAACATATAGGCAAACTGTATTGCGGGATATTTCCAGCTGCGGGTTTCGCGTTTTACAATTGCAAGGGTACTCATGCACTGCATGGCAAATACATAGAAGATTAACAGCGACAGTCCCGTTGCCAGCGTATATACCGGCGTACCGTCAGGGCGCTTTGCATCATGCATTTTTTCTTCCAGCGTTTTCAGGCCATTCTCCGTATCACCAACGCTGTATAAGGTAGCCATAGTACCCACAAATACCTCCCTTGCGGCAAACGATGTTATGAGGGCAATGCCAATCTTCCAATCGTAACCCAGCGGCCGGATGACAGGTTCAATTCCTTTTCCCATCATACCTGCAAAAGAATGTTCCAGTTTGGCTGTAGCACGTTGGTGCTCCAGTTCTGTTTTTTGCTCAGGGTGCGTCGCTATCAACTGGTCATATTGCGTATTCACTGTTTTCATAGCATTTGGCGGACCAAAATACGCCAGCACCCAAAGTATCAATGAAAGCACTATAATAACCTTACCAACATCTTTAATGAATATTTTGCCCTTTTCGAGCATAGTAATGCCTACATTATTCCAACGAGGCGCCCGGTAAACAGGTAATTCCATCAGGAAGAAGGTCCGCTCTTTGGTTTTTATCAGGAAGTCCATAACCCTGGCCACTACCAATGCCATAAAGAACCCTAGTAAGTACAACCCCATAAGTACCAACCCCTGTAAATTAAAAATGCCGCCAATTGCCTTATTGGGTATAACCAGCGCAATAAGCATGGTGTAAACCGGTAACCTTGCCGAACAGCTCATAAGCGGCGTGACCATGATAGTGATGAGCCGCTCCTTCCTGTTCTGTATAGTACGTGCAGCCATAATAGCAGGCACGGCACAAGCCATTCCACTTATTAAAGGCATTACAGAACGGCCGTTTAGCCCCGCACTGCGCATGATACGGTCCGTAAGGAAACTGATGCGGGCCATATAGCCACTATCTTCAAGAATAGTAATAAAGCCAAACAGTATCATTATCTGTGGCACAAACACCATAATGCCGCTTATGCCCGCCAGTATTCCGTTTACCAGCAAGTCTTTCAGCAAACCATCCTGCATTACATTGCCGATGGCATTACCACCAATAGCAAATAAATGCTGTATCCAATCCATAGGATACCTGGCCAGCCAGAAGATGCTCTGAAACAATACAAACAGCACGCTCAGTAAAATAACATTTCCCAACAGCGGGTGCAGTAATATCTTGTCCAGCTTGTCGCTGGCTACCATCCGCTTCATAGGGCTTTCGGTAACCACGCATCGCTGCATAATAGTATCGATTTTCTTGTATCGTTGTAATATTTCGTCTGCCTGTACCTTGCTTTTGTAGAATTTATTCTCACCTAAAACCGCGCCTATACCTATCCTCTGCGCAGCATTCAGGTATTTCAATTCGGTATAATTGCAGGCTATGTGTAATGCAGCATAATTACTTTTCTGGTCAGCAAGCTCCTGTATATCTTTTAACCAGTTACCAGAGATCGCCTCCAGGTCTATAAAATCAGGTTGTGGATTGTTGGCCTTTTGTGTGAGTTCAATAATTGCTGTTTTGAGCAGCCCTAAACCTTTGTTGCGCCTTGGATTTATGGGAACAACAGCAACACCCATCATCAACTCAACAGCAACAGTATCGATAGTTATGCCCTTTTGCTGGGCAATATCCATCATCGTAAGTGCAATTACCACAGGAATCTTCAGATCCATTATCTGCGAGCAAAACAAAAGGTTTCGTTTCAGGTTTGAAGCATCGGCAATTACGATGATAACATCAGGTCTGTCTGCATTTTTTTGATTCAGTAATACATCGTAAGTAACTTGCTCGTCTGCGCTTTTGGGGTAAAGGCTGTAAGTGCCGGGCAAATCAATGATATTAGCCGATAACGAATCGGAGATTGTGGAAATTCCGGTCTTCTTATCTACTGTTACGCCTGCAAAGTTTCCAACCTTCTGGTTGAGCCCGGTAAGCGCATTGAACAGGGAGCTTTTCCCGCTATTGGGATTGCCTACCAATGCTATGGTAATGTTGCGCTGCATGAATTGGTTGCAAAGGTAGGGAATGCTACTTAGTTAGCACCAATCAATCGTTTTTATTTCGGAAAGTGTAAACTGACCTTTTTAATGCCTTGTTCTATTATCAGAAGTGCGAAATTATTACAGCGCTTTAGAGGCATGCACAAATAAAATATGCATAATAATTTTGTGAAAATAATTTAAACATAGTATTTTGTTAGGGATAATAATTTACTAATTAAAATTTTATACACCACAAACAAAATTATTAAAACATGAGTAGTTTTATCAACTTTAAAACCGACCCGGCTCCCTCTGCTACTAACAGGGTACACAAATTACTTGCCGCTAAAAACAGCAATAAGGCCCCGCAAGGCAATATGCGCAAGGCTTTCTCAGAATTCATCATTCGTAATTATGGAGATGAATACCAGGAAATAATTAAGAAGCAGCGCAGGCGCAAAACAGCTAAAGAATTCAAGAATACCCTTGTTGCCAGCAACGCTAATTCTTTAACTGATAGCCCATTGGTTGGTATAGCCGGCGGAGGTTTTGCGGGAATGTATGCAGGGCTTATTTTACAGTCGTTGGGTATTGAATTTGAAATATTCGAAGGCTCTGATCGTGTCGGCGGCCGCATCAAAACCTGGTATTCAAGCGACTATAATCAAAACAGTAAAGATAAATCGGGCCTGTATGGTGAAGTAGGCGGTATGCGTCTTCCCCAGTTTTCAGCAGATATGTTGCCGGTGCAACAACTCGCACTGTCATTAAATGCAGTATTGCAGCGCAATGGGCAGGACGATAAAATGGTATACTGGCGTAAATTCTATTACGATTCGCCGGTGCAACGGCTACGTTTTAACGATATGAAGCAACCTATCACAAAAACCGAATTGGGTAACATTAAAGCAAACCCGGTAAACCCACTTCGTTTTGGAGAAAAACAAAATGGCGATGTACCTATGGTATGGGTAACCAGGGTAACCGAAGCGAATGGTACTCAGTACTACCCTATTGATATGATTCTCGACGTAATACTTACACCGTTTATTAATTCCATCAACGATAATTTCGAAAAAGGGTTTACTAAGCTCATGCAGTTTGATCAATATTCCATGTGGAGCTACCTGACCAATTATTTCACTTTGGGAGACCTGGGAGAATACTATAATGCTGATATGGGTAAAAAAACAGACTTTTTACCGTTTTCCGTTGCCAGTTACCTTGAAACGACAAATGTGGGATCGGGAATGTATTCGGTTTCGTTTGTAGAAATGGTACTTGCGGCTTATGACTGGGGTGGCAGTAAAGACCCTTACCGTCCAAATGATCCTAACGTATACATGCTGACTGTTGACCACGGCATGCAACACCTGCCTGATGCGTGCGAAGCCGTCTTGAATCTGGAAAAAGGGGTACAGGAAAACGATGGCATCACAGCACAAGTGCAACTAGGCATAATAGCGGGTGCCGACGGCAAAAAATCATATTCTCCGCCCAATTTAACAAAAGACGCCCAGCCATTACCTCCCGAATCTGGCGATGCACCGGAACCAGCCAGTTATTCAAAAGTTACACCGGAACCTTCAAAGAAAAAGCAGAGAGTGTTTCTAAATCATAAGGTACTGGAACTGAAGTATGACCAGGAAATGTATAACGGACATGGTGGTATGAAGGTAAAAGTTGCAGAAACCACTGTTGCAAAAGGAAAATCGAAAATTAAAGATAAAGAGTACCCATACGTAATTACGACTCTGCCAAATGGTATGTACCTGAACGGGAATAAAGACTTTAATATCCTCAATGATATCTCTTTCCGGAAAGCGCAGGCGCTGCGCGAGTGCAATTATATGCCGTCATTCAAAGCTTTCTTAACTTTCAAAACCCAATTCTGGGCAACACTCGGTGAGCGTCAGGATAAAGGTCTGGGAGCAGCGGCTACTGACCGGCCAAACCGTCAGATCATCTATCCTTCTTATGGGTATGATGCTAAAAAGGGCGTGTTGCAGGTTTACTGCTGGGCTGAAGATGCCCGCAGGCTTGGTGCGCTATCAGATGAAGAGCGGGTTAACGAGTGCCTTAAAGGTATTGCATATCTTTATCCGGATGGCGATGTACTCAATAACTTTGCCGGCTACAATGATGGCGTAACTACAAAAACCTGGTTCTGGGACCAAAACGCCGGCGGCGGTGCGTTTGCGCTATTTTCACCCGGCCAATTCAAGAATATCTATCCTCGTTTGCTCACTCCTGAATTTGATGGCTGCCTGAATTTTGCCGGCGAGTGTTGTTCCGTGCATCATGGGTGGATAGTTGGAGCACTGGACTCCGCCTATAACGCTGTGCATAATATATTGGCTCATTCCGGAGCAACCGATAAAATAAAGCAACTGGAAAAGATCTGGGGTTCATTATCTTATCCTGATACAGAGCCAGTACTAAAGGATGCTAAAAAGTAAAATTGGTATTTGCTTGAGCACCCAGCCTGTAAAATTTACAGACTGGGCGCTTTTATTATTTGATGCAGCAAGTGATTCACTTTATTTTCCATATACCCTGTCGCCGCCA
This sequence comes from Chitinophagaceae bacterium, assembly GCA_947447265.1. Classification (GTDB taxonomy): domain Bacteria; phylum Bacteroidota; class Bacteroidia; order Chitinophagales; family Chitinophagaceae; genus Flavipsychrobacter. The sequence goes on along the minus strand of CANFKC010000012.1, from coordinate 2,837 downwards.
ATGAATGTAGTAAATACTTTTGCGCCTAAGAGATCAGACTCAGGCGCATGTATAAGGTCCGTGTTCACAATGACAAAATCAGCTTTTTTGCCAACTTCTATACTGCCTGTTTCCCGCTCCATAAAACCAGCTTTTGCAGCCCAAATCGTCATGCCGCGCAACGCTTGTTCTCTGGTTAAAGCATTCTCTTTCTGGAAACCGCCAACCGGCATTCCTTTTGCATCTTTCCGAATCACAGCCGCATAAAAAGTCTTGAAAGGCGAAATATCTTCCACCGGGAAATCGGTACCTAATGGTAGCCAACCATTTTGATCCAATAGTTGCTTATACGCATAGCCGCCTTTGAGTCGCTCTGCGCCAATACGGTCAGTTGCCCAATACATATCGCTTGTGGCATGGGTTGGCTGCACGGACGGTATTACCGATGCAGTACCAAACAGGTTAAAATCATTCTGATTCACAACCTGTGCATGCTCTATCCGCCAACGTTTATCGTTCTTACCTTTCAGGTATTTGTTATAAACATTCAAAACCATTCTGTTACCGCTATCGCCTATAGCATGAGTGCACAACTGAAAATCAGTAGTTGCCAGCATTTTGGCGAGTGAGTCATAATGGCTAACCGGGTTAAGCAAAAAGCCTAACCAGCCTGCTTTATCATTGTAGGGTTGTAGCAAGCAGGCGCCGCGGCTGCCCAACGCACCATCGGCATAAGCTTTGACGCCTTTTACAAATAGCCTGTCAGTTTTATACGGGCCTTTTGCTATGTAGCGTTCAAAATTTGATACGGAATCTGTCAGCATTACATACATGCGCATCATCAGTTTTTTCTCCCGCTGCAGCGTATCAATCATGTCCACATCATAGTACATAAGGCCGCAATCAGTAATGGTGGTTAGCCCCTGCTCAAAACAATTTTTCTGGGCTGCATCCAGCCACTGTGCGTAGTCTGCTTTTTTTGGATGCGGCACAGCACCAGATACAAGATCAACGGCATTGTCTATCAACAAGCCTGTAAGTTTACCTTCCTTAACTTCAATAGAACCACCCGTAACCGATCTATCGGCGTTAACGTTTCCCAACGCTAAAGCTGTAGTATTGGCAATTGCAGCGTGGCCATCCACCCGTTCCAGCAAAACTGGCTTAACCGGAAATAATTCGTTCAACTTTGTATTGTCGGGATAAGCCTGATTGGGGAATTTGTTCTGGTCCCATCCCCTGCCCCGAATCCATTTTTCAGTTGGGTGCGCCTTAGCGAATACCTGCACGCGTGTAATCACCTCTTCCCAGTTTTTACAATCATATAAATTAACCTCGAAAAGAGAACGGCCATAACCTACAAAATGTGCATGTGCATCAATAAATCCTGGATATACAGGATACCCTTTTGCGTTTACAGCCTCGGTAGCTTTATACCTCATGAGAATATCCTCGTTTTTGCCTATCGCTATTATTTTGCCATCTTTCACAGCAAAAGCTTCAGCAACCGAGAATGCATTGTCAACCGTATAAACCTTGCCATGGTGCACAATAATATCAACAGGCTGGCGGTTACCGCAACTACTGAGCAGTAAAATGGCGGAAATGGCAAAGAGGAAATTTCGCATAGGAAAGTATTTCGATATACAAGGATGCATGAGAGTGCAAATATACAGCAATGGATTTGCGGTAGACGACAAAAAAAATCCCCCGCACTCTTGGTGCAGGGGAAATAAAATAGTGTTGTAATAAGATGAAATATTAGCGGAGACTTGCGGTAGCGTAGTCGCTATGGTCCTTAGTGTTCATGCTGGTAAGCGCCTTGCTCAGCTCATCCTGGTTGTTCTTGTGAAACAGCGACAACACTGTAATAGATTTTGCATCGTTGTTCTTAGCATTGTTTACGAGGTATTGGAAGCTAACAGGAGAATGTTGGTTCTCTAGTTTAAAGTCACCCATGCTTACGAAGCACTTTTTACCTTTAACCTGTATATTAATAGTGTAATAAACTTTGTAGACGCCTGTAGAACCTAATTTTTTATCTGTTGCGAACAGATACATACCATGGCCGGTATAGTTGTGTTTCTTATTTTCAATTACAACTGATTTCGAACCGAATTCCTTTTCGAAAAAATAAGTTGCGTTTGCTTCTAGTTGCGCTTTGTCCAGGTCAGCAGTGTATTTAATAGTTGTGTCGTAATAAGGCGTGTTAGCTGAGGTTGGGATTGATGCAGCAAGTGAGCCTTCCCATTCCAGTTTCTGGGCCTTTAATGTTACTGTCGGCAGCTGGTGATTGCCTGCAAGTTTTTGAGTTGGAATTGTTGTTTGTGCAGTAGTTGAGAGTGCTGCAAATGAAAATAAACCTAAGAGGATCGATTTCATAAAATTATTTTTATGGTTTGCTTTTACTGTTGTTTAATTGTTAATGAAAGAGCACACATTTAATTAGAGCACAAATATAGGTAACTTTTGTTAACGATTAACAACTTTTGCTAAAAAAATTTAAAAAAAAATAAAGCGTCATGAATAAAACAACTGATTACTTGACAAAAAGATCGAAAAAATAAAAACTGAAAAAGCTCTTAAAAACCTTTAACATAAAGGCTTTTGAAGTAATATTTGAATTAGAAAACCGACTGACATTAGCAAGTCATTTAAGAAAGTTCGCAGAATGAAATCGATAAAAAATTTCTAAAAACAAATTTCATTAACCCAGATTACGCATTAGGATTAAAATGAGTAAATTGAGGTTCAAATCCTAATGCGTAGCAATAGAGAAATTAGCCGATGGAATTCGACATAAGCTATACCAGTAAAGAGATTACGCCCTGGGGCGGAATGGCGTTTTTGAGTCAAAT
>CANFKC010000011.1 GCA_947447265.1 Chitinophagaceae bacterium | reverse complement strand
GCTAGATGCCAAAACACAAACAAATATGACAATAATCGGGTAGATATTTCTCAAAATAACAAAGCTCTTAGCCACAAAAATATAATAGCATTATCATGTAAACAACATTATGAACTAATAAATGTTAAATAAATATTATTGTAATTATATTAAACATTAGATGAACTTTTAGCATTATGAAAAACACTTCATTAATATAATATGTTTATTTTTATTGATTGCAAAGGTGTTCTCATCCGCAGAAAATTGGAACAACACCTAATTGATATCATGGAAACTATATGCACGTCTGCAACGCGAGAAATACCGAATATGTAAGTAAACAACTATAAGAGATGGGTCGTAGATAAGCAAAATAATTTATAATGAAGGCAACGGTAAGGCGAACACGCCTATCGTGGCTATAAAGCAAAGTGAGCAAATACGTCCGAGAACAACCAGCAAAAGGTTAAACAGGTTGTTCAGTAGCGAGGTATTGCTGAAGAAAAGAACCATAATACTCAATACCACGTATTCTTTACTAAACAATCGTTGGCCACCTTTGAGATATGGAGTAGATATAAACACGGAGGATACAAAAAAAGAGGGTAAAGGTGATGAAAAAGGATTTCGGAGTGGAGAATTTTAGTGGAGGATTTTGTGCTGCATAAACGCCAATGAGATTCATAATTACAGACTATAAATAAATGAGTTTATTTAGGCACCGTACCCAGTCCCCCCGCCTGGACTTTCGCCCCAAATATCCAACAGCTATACACCAAGAAGATGGACAGAGAAGCGCTACAATGAGCACTCAATTTAAATGTCCGTTCCTCTCAAAAGGAGACAGTAGCATGAAAGCCCTTTCAACTTTATTGAAACAACTAAACTGGCATTAAGTCTAAGCGCAACTTCCTGAGACATCATCTGGAATCAGGATTTAAGAAGCGCAATTTGTTCAAAGATTAGCAGCACCTTGAGAGGCAGGATGGTACATGCCAAGCTATCGAGGCACTCTTGCACCAAGCTATATTGCTTCTTTGAGCTTTTCATAGCCTACCACATTCAGCAATAGCAGTAACATACCATAAAATGTGTCCTCGAAGGGAATAGTAAGCATACGTATACCCAGGTTGTGGGCATCGTTATAGATAACCACAGGTTCGGCTGGGCCAGTACCCGTTAGTATACCGTTAGAGACGAAAAACGGCAGCAGAATCAAAATGAAAGTAATGTAGAAGGCCGGCAAGTATTTCAACTTTTTATTTGCCAGTACAGCCAGTAGGACAGCTAGTAAAATAAACGTTACTGAGGTATATAAATGGGACAGGAAACACAAACCAGTAAGTGCCAAAAGCACAACAAGCACCCAGGTTATTTTGATGGCTGTACCTGCAAACTTGTCGAAATTAAAATAGCGCTGCAGGCAGTAGTAGGTAAAAGTGCAGGAATAGGGTATGCAAAAGAAAAACAAATGCTCCTCCAATGGCAGACCCAAAAAGTAGTAACCCAGCAGGTAGCGTTTATTAAAACTCCAGACACCAATATGCGTAAAAAAGGCGTCCCATAAAATGAAAAATGCAGCCACTAGCAAGCATGGCAGCACAAAATAACGCCACTGCTTATAAAAACTGAACTTGGGGTAAAATGAGAAGATCAGCGGAAAGATAATACACCCAAAATCGACCGCCAGGTAAAGAAATTTATCAGGCATTGGCTTTCAGTTGTTTTGAAGCCTCCCGGAAATACCGCATAGGCACCCAAAGCATACCAAAGCACTCCCCGTCTTCTTTGTCTAAATGTTTATGATGCATTTTGTGCGCCCTGCGTATAGCCCTGAAGTAAACACTATCCGCGTTACGGAGCCATTTAAAGCGTTGATGAATAAATATATCATGCACCATAAAATAGGCAAAGCCATAAATTGTTATACCGATACCAACGAATAACAATTGGTGCAACGGCTCATAAAATGTACCGACAGCCATGCTCGCGATACCTGGCGCAGCAAAAATGACAAAGAAATAATCGTTCTTTTCAAAAAATGAAGTAGGGTTCTTTTTATGATGATCTTCATGCAGGTTCCACAACCAGCCATGCATCAGAAATTTGTGTGCACTCCATGCCACCCCTTCCATTCCCAGGAAGGTTGCAAAAACTATGAAAATATTCAGTAGCCACATAATGTTTCAGTTATCCGAAAAACTTTGAAATCGTTTCTTTCCTGTAATCAAAAATATCAGATAATTTCTTCTTTACCAGCACGGCATGAGCTATATCGCCCAGTATACCTAAAGGTAATGCGTAATTTACAATGTCGGTCATGAGCACACCGCCTTCTGCCTTCTCAAATATATGCGTGTGTTCCCAAACCCTGTACGGTCCTTTCAACTGATTATCTACAAAACTGTAGCCATTAACCACCTTGCCAATCTTCGTTATCCATTTCACGGGTATCGAGAACAAGGGCTTTACCCTGTATTCAATAAGCATGCCCTCCTTTATAGGTTCGTCTTTTAGATCGGTAATGGTTACGAAACCCATATCTGCTGGTGTTATTTTAGCCAGATTGTTGGGGTTCGAAAAAAAATCCCATGCTTTTTCAAGCGAGATGGGTAATAATTGCGTCCTCTTTAATTGATGAACTTTCATTTTATTTTAGTTAACCGGCATTTCATAAATTCCGCCTTAATTAAGGAAGATAAATACATAGCATACCGCAGGCTTGTTTATAGTCATAACTGGCATATTAGCTCTAACCTAGCTGAACAATTCAAAAAAGTACTTGTCGTAGCATATTTTGAACCATTCTGTGAATTGCTTTGGGTTTGTCCGCAATTCTTTATCCAGCTCATCAATAGTAATGTACCGCCATTCGCTCACTTCAGCAGGGTCTGGTTTAGGCACACCGTCTGCAATACCTGTAAACACATGGTCAAACTCGTGCTCGGTAAGGTCGTTATCCAACTTTGCATTATAAATAAAGCTAAAGGCGTGCTTTAGCGGACAGGAGAGCTGCATCTCCTCCCCCAGCCTCCGTGTAGCAGCGCGCTTTGCCGGCTCACCTTCACGTGGATGACTGCAACAGGTATTGGTCCACAAATTGGGCGAATGGTACTTAGTACTGGCCCTTCTCTGCAATAACAATTGCTTTTTTGAATTAAAAATAAATACAGAAACAGCCCGATGTAATTTACCCTCAATGTGGGCCTGCTGTTTTTCCATTAATCCAACTTCGTTATCCTGCTCATCAACAAGCACCACAAACTCTTCCTTTACCTGTTCTTCCATAACTATACTAAACTTAATCTATGCTTGCAATATGACGTTAACAATAAACGAAGCTTGTGCGTATCAGATATCCGCACCCGCTCCATTAATATACGTGCCGAAGGTATTGACCTTATTTTATTAAACAACGTTTTATAATACACATAGGCCACATAAACCCCAAATTTTGAAGCAACTGGCAACTTTTTGATGCCTTCAAATGCCTCGTGAAAATCCAACTCAATATCGCGCTCAATCTGCGCCTTTTCGGCGTCGGAAAAACAACTGAAATTAACACCTGGAAAATACGTGCGACCGAGTTCTTCATAATCATTTTTCACATCGCGCAAGAAGTTGACCTTCTGAAACGCTGCACCCAGTTTCATAGCCGTCGGCTTCAATTCGTCGTAAAGCGCCTTGCTGTTTTCGGTGAATACATGCAGACACATTAAACCCACCACCTCAGCAGAACCTAAGATATAGGTGTTGTAAGAAGCATCGCTATGCGTTTTCTTAGATAGGTCGCTTTCCATACTCTGCAGAAAACATGTTATCAGTTCGTGCTTAATACCAAAAGTGTGCACCACCTGTTGAAAGCTGTTCAATATCGGGTTGAGGCTTATCTTACGGTCTATGGCCTTCCAGGTTTCTTCTTTAAATTCAATAAACAGCGCCTGCTTATCATAGTCATGAAAAGTGTCCACAATCTCATCGGCAAACCGCACAAAACCATAGATTGCATAAATAGGGCCCCGCAAATGCCGCTCAAGGCACCTTACGCCAATTGAAAAGCTACTGCTGTAACTCGTCGTCGTTATTTTGCTACAGGCTAATGAAACATCGTCGAATAATTGCTTCATAGTATAGTCGTTTTAATAGTCTTCAATAATTGCTCTGCAGCTATCTGTCCTGAAATTAGTGCTGGCGGAACTCCTGGTCCCGGCACGGTAAGTTGTCCGGCATAAAATAGGTTTTCAACAACTTTGTTTCTCAGCGATGGTTTTAATACCGCTGTTTGAGAAAGTGTATTCGCTAAGCCATAGGCGTTTCCTTTGTATGCATGATAATCAGCTTTAAAATCGTTTATGCAATAGCTGCGTTTGTACACAATATGATCTTTTATAGTATCTACGCAAAGCTGTTCCAACCGGTTCATTATTATGTCAAAATATCGCTCTCTTAATTCGTCAGTGTCTTCCAGACCCGGGGCAACCGGCATCAGGATGAACAGGTTTTCCTGCCCCTTAGTAGCTACTGACTTATCAGTTTTCGATGGCGCGCACACATAAAACAACGGATCTGAAGGCCAGCGTGGCTGCTCGTATATTTCACTCGCATGCTTATCAAGCGACGTATCAAATATCAGGTTATGATGAATCAGTTTTTTTATTTTTTTATTCACCCCCAGGTAAAAAATGAGGCACGATGGTGCGAATATCTTTTTGTCCCAATATGCTGCGGTGTAGTTGCGATATTGTTTTTCTAATAATTGCTGCTCTACGTGGTTATAATCGCCTGTGGCAACAACGGCTTGTGCTGCGAAGGTACCCACCTTAGTATCTACGGCAATTGCCCGGTTATTCTTCACAACTATCTGCGTTACTTCAGCATTGAGTTTTATGGTTACACCCAGACTTAGCGCCAGTTTTTCCATTGCGGTGATAATCTCGCACATTCCCCCCATGGGGTACCATGTACCCATTGTTAAAGCAGAATAGTTCATCATGCTGTAAAGGGCAGGTATCCGGTCAGCCATAGCTCCCAAAAACAAAACCGGAAATTCCATTAGGGCCACCAGGCGTTCGTCTTTAAAAAAACTACGAACGTGTTTTTTCATGGAAGTAAGCAATTGCATCCTGGGCGCGTTCATAATCACGTCCATATTGGCAAACTCCAACCAGGTATCGCAAGGTTTATAAACCATGCTGCCCATTCCCACTTTGTACTTCAATTCAGCCTGTAGCAGAAATTTGGCAAGTTGCTTTGCCGATCCGGGTTCAATTTCTTCAAAAACGTTATAAATATCCTTTATATCGGCTGGCAATGGAACCGTATTTTCAGCGCTGAAAATCATCTGGAAGCCGGGATCCAACTTTACAAGATCGTAGTATTGCTGTGGCGTTTTACCGAAATAGCCGAAAAACTTTTCAAAAACATCGGGCATCCAATACCAACTGGGGCCCATATCGAATCTAAAGCCATTTTCGGTATACACCCTGGCGCGGCCGCCAACGCTATCGTTCTTCTCGAACACAGTGACATTATGCCCTTCTTTTGCAAGAAAGCACGCTGCCGATAAACCCGCAAAGCCACTACCAATAACAGAAATTTGGGCCAAATGTTTAATTTTTTATGAAAAATATTAAACAAACATAAGCTTATTTGGTGAATAAAAATCAAAAATATTGTGCCAGACTCCCAACATCTTTTAAAATACCAATTTTTTTAGGCTGAATCTTTACAGCACCTATATTATCCCTGCTTCCTGCAACAAGCAGCGTAGCTGCACCACAAGCGCCCGAGATCAGCTCTATTTCTGCTACTACATCTGTAAACGGTTTCGGTGATATGAAAAAGGTGAGTAAATAATCAGGCTTAAGGGTATTACAGGTTCGCTCAATATCTTCGGTAAGCACATTCTGACCAAGATATATTGTGGTACAACCTCTGGACCGGAGTATATAATTACTGAACAAAAGCCCTATTTCATGCCATTCTTCAGCAGGTAGGAATAAAAGGAATTTCTTACTGTCTTTTCCCGGGAAAGGCAGCCCCTCTGTTGCCACAATCAGTTTCCTCCTGATGATAGAAGTAGCAAAGTGTTCCTCGATAGGTAATGCCTTATTTACCCTCCATAAAATACCCGTATTCTTCAAGAATGGGTAAAAAACCTGCAACATACCTTCGTATAATCCGAACCTGGCTACGATAGCGCCAAAGACACTTTCAAACTGAATTTCGTCGAAATTGAGCATGGCATAGGTAAGATCATTAATAAAATTACCAATCAGTGCGTCGGATGACGGTGCTTCCTTCAGTTTCTCGATACTGCTTTTAAGTTCATCTTCTGTAAGCGCAGCAACATTGGAAATTTTATGCCCATGCGCAAGCAGGGTCGAAATGTTCATGAGCTTGAGCAGCTGGCCACCATTATAAAAACGCCTGTTGGTAGATGTTCTTGATGGCTCTATCAATGAATACCTTTTTTCCCAAATGCGTATCGTGTGCGCTTTGATTCCGGTCAGCCTTTCCAGATCATTGATTCTATACTGCTCCAAGTTTTGTTTAGTTCTTTGCGAACAAATTTAAACTAATTTACCAAAACGCATTGCAATGAATATTAAAGTTTTACGTAAAAGAGCAGAAACACATAAATAAGCGCTCTAGACGCCCACCCTTTTTGCAGTTTGCTCTACATCTTTTGAATAATAAAAAGCATGTACTGTAGCGGTATTGCGCAGAAAATTAATGTCAATTATCTCGACCCGATGCACTGGCAAACCGGTGCGCTGTGCAAGGTCAGCCAACAGTTCAGCCCGCATAGAAGGCTTTATCAGGTCAATTTTTTCGTAGGTGATCTCTTTATAATTTTCATGGTTAATCGTTATGTACCTGTCTAATACCAGCACCAGCGCCAAGATAATAACGTTAGCACCCAGCAACAAGCCATAATTCATCTCATTCCATACCAGTGCATTAAGTACAGCGCTGGTAATGCAAACAAAAAAATAGCCCATCTCCTTTACCGGGATGGTAACGGTGCGATACCTGAAAATAGAAAATATAGCAAACAGCCCAAAAGCAAAACCCAGTTTAATTCGCGATGAACTTAAAAATGCGCAAATAATAAAGATGAGTATGTTGAACAAAAAGAAAGTAAAAAGATAGTCTTTCTGTTTGTGTACCGGGTAATAGATAAAGCGAACGAGTAAGACTACCGACACAAAATCAATAAGAAAACGGATCAACAGTTCAGAAAGCGGCAGGAAATTACCAGCTATGTTCAGCGCATCATCAGGTTCCATGTATGTGTTTTTGAATCAGGTACTTAAAATTATTGGTTTTGAGCGAGGGATACAATAACGCGGCCCCAACCGCATACTTACTGAACGATTGTTCCTGCAAACGGTGTGTTTGCGCATATTGCATTGCCGCACTATTTCTATTGTATTTTGCCAGTTTAACCTCTATTATGGCGGTACCAGCTAACGATAGTTCTTTAACGGTATTATTCACCTTTATATTCGTGTCAATAGTAATTCTTTCAGCAGTATTAATATTGGCCAGGCTTGTCCGTTGGAAAGTATTTATAAGCTTCAGCTGCAAGGACTTACCAGCTATATGCGGGCACTTTATTGCGGCTTGCTGAGCATCCGTTAATGTATCAGAAAGGTTAGCGATCTTTTGCCTGTACTTATCGTTAGTGTTATCTGGCCGTTTCTGCTTTATTTCAAAATAGCAGTCACCAGCTTGCTCATACTTACGTTGTCGTACTTTTATACGCCTTGCATACCCGTTATGATGGTCCAGGTATAAACGCATGTCTGGGGCATCAAAATAATGTGTGGTATATGCTTGCAGCCGTGTACCCGCGGTTTCTAATATGCTGTAGTGTCCGGCTATCGCTTGCAGAAAGTGTTGTAACATATCAACCGGCATCATGAATTTAGTCTCCATCCTGCGCAAACTGATTCGACCAATCTCATCTAGTGAAACAGGTGTAAACTTGCGCAGTAGTTCATGATGCCCTTGCTCCATTGTTATGCGTGCTATTTATATGGACGTGCCTGTTTGAGGTATAATTTGCCGTTATCGTCAAACTTGAATTCTATATCCAGCGCCAGGGTTTTATCGTCCACCAGCTTGCCATCGTGTGCCCAGATTTTCGTGAAGTATTTTTGCGCAGCGGCAAGTGAATTATAGAGCCTGCCTACTTGCTTTTTAGTGAGCACCAGTTTATTGTTAGTAATATTGCTGTAAGTAATATAATCGATAGTTATTTCATCTTGTATTATGTTGATCTCATTAGCATTCATACAGATGAATTGCTCGCATGTTACGGAGTCAGGGGGAGATACCACCGGCACCTCGCCTTTTTGAACATTGACTGTATAGCCTGGAAAACCCTGCCTGTAAAGGTTCTTAGTAATAGCAACACCATTTGCGCTTTCATTAGGAAAATTACGATGCGCCAGTATACCCATCATTACCGTGCTTTCATCTATATGCCATACTTCGCGTTCGTTGTAAGCATTATCATTCCAGACACTAGCCCACACCTTCTTTATGGCCATATCAATTGGTTTGTCAGTATCATCCAGCTTGCCGGTTTTACTTTCGTAAAGACCTGCACCACTAAAGCCCTCAATATCTTCTGCATTGCTGCTGCTCCGGAAACGGTATGATGTATACTTGCCGTTTACAGCAATCATCTTTTTAACTTCAGTCAAGAGTCCCGCATCCATAGGTTGTTCTTTAATTGCTTTACGGATACGTTTCAGCTGCGCACTAATCAGCGTATCGGCAGCGCCTGCAGCCTTCAACTTAGCCAATGCATCAAATTCAACCTTAACCGCTGGTTTGGAAACATGCTGATAATAGAAATAAAACGGGATAGCAAATCCTCCCTCCGGAACATTGAAGCTGCTGGTCATTTTATTTGCAATCTTATTAAGCTCACCAAAGCCGGCAGCTTTATTCCCAATAACATGCTTTATATCCAACCCCATTCGGGCGACGGGTATAAGTTGATTGAAGGTAATATCGCACTTCAGTTTTGAGGGCTTCCGTTCCGCAAAGTTTTTCCAGTAATTATCCACTTCACGCATCGCGACCGTACTTATGGTAATTCCGTCTTTGTTCACAACCAGCTTTATGGGTTTTCCAATATTATCTATTACCTCTTGTTTTGAATAGATATCAACATCTACCGCGGATGGAATATTACGGTTGTGACAAAGGATATTAATGTGTGACAATGGCGTCTGGTAGCTATTCGTGAGTATGCCTGCACAAACGGGCACATCTATCGGGGTGCCTTTAAATAATAGTACATCGTGAGCTGAAGATAGCGACCCTCTCACATCTTCAGCACGGCGCAATATGCCATAGGTTATACCCGGGTTCAGCAACTGGTACTTCTGGCCATTGTAAATGTCAGTAGGAAAAGCCTTCTTCATATCGAGCTTGCCGGCATTATTGAGCCCAAGCAGGTAATCGGAACTGATGAGTAGTTGTAATGAATCGCCAAGATAAGAGTTATCAAGTACAGACTGGAAGAGCGTCTTTATCTGCGCGGCATCTATTCTGTCTTCACTGGAAAATTCGAGAGCGTAAATATGGCTGCGGGTGTAGCAGTTAAGGTTGGCCAGGTAATATTTGCGGGCCGACGAGCTACCATAGTTCATAACATTGTACAACTCCAGCGGCATATCGTCGCCAAGTACCTCCCGGCAAAAATCATTATGATACCGGTATTTGGTTGACTGGATAAAATATAGGGTCTTATCACTGATATCATACACCAGTTTTACAGAAAGAACATCGTTGAATTTATTAGACAGGGGGTTGCCTTGTATGGCGGTAAAATCGGCGAACGATTGCATGGACAAATAATAGTCCTTGGTTTTCTGAGGGCCGGTATGCTGCTTATGGTTATTTTTTTTTAGATACGCATAACACAGAAAGCAGGCAGACAAGGCAAGCAGCCCTACAGTTATAGACGTGACCTTGAGAAGCTTTTTCATTATTGTATTTCAAATATACATAGTAAAGCGACGGAACATTCTAATTATCGCTATGCCTTCTCAAATATTAACACATTTACGCAGCAATTATTGTGAGCGGAGAAACGAACCTGATTTTTGCCAGAAATAGCATTCTAGCCCTGATTATCCACGGTTTCGTCTACTTCATTCTTTTTAACGCTTTTAATTATCAAAAACACTTCTAAAATAGTGCCACCGATAATCCATAGATTATAAGACCCACCAGCCATTCCAAAAAAGTAAAGCAACCAAAACTGCGGAAAAATCAAAATAATCGTAAGAATGCGCAGCCACCTTTTCTTTATATAATAATTTATTATTGTAAGGTGGAAATTTACAACCGCAGCAGCTATAGACCCCAGCAAATATAGAATGCCGTAGCCCATGCTAACCGAATTATGCGCAAGGCAAACACCGGGAAAAAGCATAAGAGCGGGAACCAACAACAGAGCAATACGAAAGATATTTTTCATCAATAACAGTTTACTTTTAGACAAAACAGGGAACCGAGAACGAAATGTAAAAATAATAAATGCGGTAGATACGTAGCATCTACTGCAAAAATTTGTACTCACCTTTGCGACTCGGAACCGATAGCACTCTGCGCGATTTATTTCTTTATACTCTTGTAGATCAAAAAAAGCTGAAATGCTATGAACAATAGTCCCACCAAACCCAGATAGAAAAAGCTAAAAAAAAAGCCACCCGAAAGGATCAGCATGAACAGTGCGAGGGCGAGTTGTGGTAACAAAAGGATGACGCTAATAATGCGAACAATCTTATTCTTCCAAACTAAATTACCAATCGTAAATATGAGGCTGACCAGCAAAGAAACTGCAAGTATTCCTATAATCTCAGCCATCACCTCACCCAACGCTTTCAGTCCATTATTTGCACTGCAAACAGCGGGCAGCAAGATCGCTGACACGAAAACGCTAAAGAATAACGACTTTTGATATAGCTTCATCTGGGCCTTTTTCAGGTTGAGTGAATAATAGACTAGAAACTTGTAATGAAGGTAATTATTGAAACGGAAGCAAACGATTATGAAATGAACAATTACAAATTACAGCGTGCCAACGCCTTTACTGGCCTCTTTTAATTGCTTATACAGCTTAAAACCATGCTTTACAAAAGAGAAAGTTTTTACACTGGCAGAACCTCCGCTGCGGTCGCGGAAATGGATATTTACCCATTTGATCTTTGCCATTTTATTCGAGAGTACAGACACAAAAATATTGGCCAGATGGAAGTCCGAAGGAACTTTGTCCACTATTTTTTCCATCACAGACTTATGAATAAGGCGATAAGGTACATTGGCATCTTTAACCCATTGACCGGTTGCAACAAAAGTAAACAAGGTAACAAAACGAGATACTACGTAACGTTGCGTGCCGTCATCACGGGTTTCCCTGAAACCATAAACGGCTTTATTCTTGTCACTAGACATCGCAATTACAGCCGGAAGGTATTGCGGGTCGCACTGCCCGTCGGAATCTATCTGTAATATCCAGTCGGCTCCATTATCAAGTGCCAGCTTATAGCCCATGATGCAACTTTGCCCATGTCCAGAATTTTTCTTATCTATTATCTTAATAGCTGGGTATTGCCCTTCAAACTTACGCAACAGCCCGAGGGTGCCATCCTTTGAACCATCGTTTAAAATGCAAAGGGTATAATTCAATTTCGTGGCGTTAAGCGCGGGTATCCACTCTTCTATTACACTGGTGATAGCCTCTTCTTCGTTATAGACAGGCATCACCACCCACAAATTATTAATGCTCATAGCGGTTTTTGATAAGGTTAAAAGTATGGAATGCACGCTCTATTACCTCATCGGTATTAAAATACTTATACTCAGCAAGCCTACCACAGAAGTAAACATTTTCCTTTTCGGTGGCCTCGTCGGCGAGTATTTTATATTTGTCGTATAGTGCGGCATTAACTTCACGTGGAATCGGATAATAAGGATCTCCTTCGGCACGAGGATATTCATATGATATAACAGTATGCGGATGTTGCTGACCAGTAACATGCTTTATTTCAACAGTACGGGTGTAACCATGCTCATTCGGATAGTTGATCTGCACGCATGGCTGAACAAATTCCGTATTTTCTTCTTTAAATTCGAATTCCAGTGACCTCCAAGGCAATTTGCCCAATTTAAAGTCAAAAAACTCATCTATCTGGCCGGTATAAACGGTGGCAAACTTTGGCTTTAATGTATTTTTTATTGCTGCATAGTCAGTATCGAGCATCACATCGATATTCGGGTTACTGATCATATTATTGAACATTTGAGTAAAACCTGCCGCCGGCGTAACCTGGTATTTGTGGTCTACATAACGTTCATCTTCATTCAATCTTACCGGTATCCTGCCGCAAACTGATGGAGCAAGGTCCTTCGGATGAATATCCCACTGCTTTTTGGTATAACCAAGATAAAATGATTCGTACATGTCTTTACCCACCCTCGAAAGTACAAACTCTTCCGAATTGGCAGGGCTCTCAATGTGCTCCCTTTTTTCTTCCAGCAAAGCCGAAGCTTCATCAGCAGTAAGGCTCGGATTCTTAAAAAATTGCCTAAGTGTAAGCAGGTTAATAGGGAATGGGAATAACTCACCTCCTACCGAACTCTTAACTATATAGTTGCCAGGTATCCATTCCGTAAAACGGGAAAGGTAATTCAGTAATTCTTCTTTGTTCGTTCTGAAATAATGAGGACCGTAGCGATGAATCAATACACCAGATTCGTGTTTAGTATCAAAGCAATTGCCCGCGATGTGGTGTCTTTTATCTAGAAGAAGCACTTTCCATCCCAACTCTGACGCAAGGCGCTCGGCAATAACGCAACCCACCGGGCCGGCTCCCGCAATAATTACATCGTAATCTTTAGTGATTTCTGTAATGAGGTTTATTTTCACAGACATTTATAGTTCGCTGGTTTCTCGAAAAGTGTAAAGATAATAGAATATAGTGTTCTTTTTCGTAGCAGGTGATAATTTTATTAGCCCTCTCCTCACCCATTAACTGCGTGTTTATTTTCGCAGCCAGTCTTCTATAACTTTTTGGTTTAAGTTAATATATTCGGCTTTAGCTTCCACTTTACTATCGTTTACGAAAACGATAAGTGGAAAGACCCCACCCGTGCTGCGCAAAAAATCAGCCTTCTCTAACCGGGTATAAGGGATGTTACTCGCCTGGGTTGCCTTCCAGAATTCAGTAAGATCACTCGTTGTACCGCCGATAATCATGAAAAACGGCAAATCGCGATTGGCTTGCTTCATTAGATGCATCTTATAAGCTGCCAACCTGCAATGCTGGCACGACTGGCTTAGGTAGGCAACGACGTATTTCCCTTTCCGTAGGTCAACGGCTACGGGACTATGTTCTTTTGCATACAAAGGTGAAAGGTTAAGCATATAACCATTGTTTCGGAGCCAGTTAGGTTGGTCAGGTGGTATGCTGAGCACGAAAAACGGGGATGCCACCGCAATGAGCAAAACCACGAGAGAAGACGTTTGAGCCCTCTTGAAGCTTAAACCATCATAATATCGCAAAATAACAAATGTTAATATTAATAATACTGCGTTCTTCGCCAGTGAAGCAGCCGGGCTCATGAGTATGGCGTCGCCAAAGCAACCGCAGTTAACATCATTGCCATACCATACCCAGAGATATATAAGATACCCAGTGAAAATCAATAAAATAAGCGATGATAATTTAAGTACCCATTTACTTTGACCGAATACACTGCTAGCGATTAAAACCCCGAGGCCTGTTTCAAGACCAATGAAAAAGCGGGACGCAACTGCGGCTACCGACCATGGCATATATAAAAATTCAACCAGCGTATACTCAAACGATTGTATGGGGAAAGCTTTGGTATAAGCAGAATAAATAAACAATGCCCCATAAATCAGCGCAAGAAATATAAATAATATTTTAACTGGGAGTTTCATAGATACGATGGCGCCAAAAGTAAGTTTTTATATGCTTTTAGCCGTGAAAAATGTTTTTACCCACTTATACACATCATACGCATCACATGTCTATAAAAGTCGCTGAAATGTTTTATCTTTGAATATTACTATTATTAAATAACCAGGAACCCAAATAAATAGGGCTAGTGAAATTGTGCGCGTGGAAAAATGAGTCAACAGTTTTTTATTTTGTCGTTACAAATATTTAATTTTCGTTATACCCAAATGAAGAAAGCAATCTTATTATTAACCATACTTATCCTTCCTTTGCTCCTGCCTCGTGTATCTGCACAAGTAATCTGGGGCAGCGCTACCGGTTCTGCATGGATGAACGGCAGCAATTGGGCAGGAGGATTTATTCCCGGCTCCACGGCTATAGCACAATTTAATGCAAACCCTACAACATCCGTTACTGGCATTGGTCTGGATATGGATACCGCTTCTTCCGCTGTAAATGTAGGTGCCATCTATGTAAGCGCAGCAAGAACCAACAATATCTTCTTTGGTAACAGTTCGCCTTCAACACCCGGCACACTCAATTTTATGGGTGCCACGGTTACTGTACCCAATGTAATTCTTGCAAATTTTTCGGCCAATAATTCAAGGTTAACCATACAAAACACACAGGGTTCAGGCGGAAGCACGCTTGGTATAAATATTGGTTCAGGTGCAAGCAAAATGCTTACCGGCGCAGGGTCATCCACCGGTATCGGCAACAGTATTGCTATTAACAGTGTTATGAGCGGAACCGGAGCTTTAACCTTTTTAGGTGGTGGCACGTGGGATGCGACAGCAGCGACAGGCAATAACGGGGGAATTTTGAAGTTGGGTGCAGCTAATACCGCTACAGGCGGCACTACTGTAGGTAACAGCGATGGTACATCAAACGGCATTTTAGAGCTTGATGTAACCTCTGCCATAAATAACATAACCGGCAATAATATCCTGGTAAATCCTAACAGCCAGTTATACCTGGCCGTACCATCTGGCGGTAATTTTGCTACTAATAATTTTCTCACCACACTTAGCGGACTTGGCAATAACTATTCTGTTACCGGTAAAGGAGCAATGGCTACCCTTTCCGGCAATGCCTATACCTGGAGTGGCGATATCAACCTTGCTGCTGATGCCGCAATATCTGTTTTGGGTACTGCTGGCAGCCTTGGCATTTCAGGCAATGTACGCGGTGCCGGCCAACTGGTAAAAGTGGGAACCGGCAACCTGGCGCTGTCTGGCACATCAAATAGCTGGTCAGGCGGAACTGTTATCAACAGTGGCCGTGTTACGGTAAATACAGGCTCTCTACTTTGTGCCGGACCAGTGGTTATGGCGCAGGTAACGGGCTCTACCTCACTGGTACTTAATAATGCGCTACAAACAATAACCGGGCTAACGAGCAGCTTTACGTCATCAAGCGTAAGCAATACACTAACACTCAATGGAACGCGCTTGATAATAAATATCACAAGCTATAACGAATTTGGCGGGCCTTCTGCAACGCAGGTTAGTACTATTACCGGTAGTGGTTCCGTTGTTAAAATTGGTAACGGCACATTAAAACTGAGCAGCCTGGGTAGTAACTTTTCAGGAGGCTTAACCGTTTCGGAAGGTGTATTGAGGCTCAACCCGTCAAACGGCACCACGGCCAACATTTCATCTCCCGACACCTTGAACGGAGGCACATTAAGCACCGACAGCCTTAGCCGAACAGTTACCTACAACCTCGGCACAATAGCACTTACCGATAATTCTACAATTGAACTGGGTAGTGATACCCTCCATTTTATCAGGTTTGCATCGAGCAGCGCAATAACATGGACAACGGGAAAATCTTTGCTCATAACCAAATGGACCGGCAACTATAATGGCACTGCGGGTACAAAAGGCCGCATTTATGTAGGTAGTTCTGCCGCGGGATTGACTACAACTCAACTTGCACAAATCACCTTCCGCGACAATTCAGGCAATATTTACATGGCGACGCAATTAAGCTCAGGCGAGGTTGTGCCGGCGGCTCCTATTATCACAACAAGCGCTTCAACTTATGGTCCATATTGTAGCAATACGCCTTCCACCTTTAATGTTACGTTTACTACAGTTGGTCCATTTAGCGCTACATTCAAAGTGCAGCTTTCAGGCCCGACCGGAGTATTCCCAACAGACTTTACAAGTGCTATTATAGGCAGCGGAAGTACATCACCAATAACTGCTACTATACCAAGCGGAACAGCTGCGGGCACAGGCTACAGGATAAGGGTGATCAATGCAGGACCAACGCCAACGTTCGGCACCAATAACGGCAGCAATATTACACTTATAGGCGCAACAGCAGTTGCTGCCATAACTGGTCCGGCGGCCATCGCAAACGGTGGTACAGCCAACTACACAGATGCAACCACTGGTGGCACCTGGTCTGTAACCAACACAACAGTAGCCTCAGTTAGCAGCACCGGTACGGTAACGGCACTGAGCCTGGGTACCGATACCCTTATCTATTCTGTAACAAACAGTTGTGGCATTATTGGTACAGCTTCAAAAACAATAACGGTGGTTACCGTACCTGCAATTACAAGCATAAGCCCACTGCAGGGCCTTACAAGTTCCTCAGTAACTATAACCGGCTCCCACTTTAATGCCACAGCTGCACAAAATATAGTTTTCTTTGGTGCGACAAGGGCAACTGTTACTAGTGGTACAACCAGTTCGTTAACAGTTATTGTGCCAGTTAATGCATCTTACGGCCCAGTTAAAGTAACGGATAGTGTATCTGGATTTACTGCCATTTCCGAAAGTACATTTACACCATTATATACAACCACCGGCCTCACACTTAATTCGGTTAACTTCAAGCCAATGGTTACTTTTTCTACGGGTGCAACGCCGGTTGGTGTTGCTGTAGGCGACCTTGACGGAGATGGTAAACCTGACGTAGTTGTTACCAACAGCGGCCCTAATAGCATTTCTATTTTTAAAAACGTCAGTGCCACAGCATCAATCTCGTCAACAACATTCTCGTCACCAATTACATTGGCAACGGCATCTGGCCCGCACTATCTGAAAATTGCTGACATTGATGGCGACGGAAGGCTGGATATTATTGTTGCCAATACTTCTACGGCTTCTAACAAAATCTCAATATTCCGTAATACATCAACCGGCTCGGGCATTTCTTTTGCTACAAGGGTTGACTACGCTACAGGTGGCTCGGCTCCGATTGACCTTTGCATAGCAGATTTCGATATGGATGGAAGGCCGGATATTGCAGTTGTGAACCAAAGCAGTTCCAGGGTCGGCATACTGAGAAATATTTCTTCACCGGGCACTATTACCGCTGCATCGTTTGCAACAGCGGTAACATTCAGCACTGGCCTTACCCCATTTAAGATATTTGCCCGCGATCTTGACAATGATGGATATACGGACATTGCGGTAACCAACTTTAGCGCTAATACAGTATCGCTTTTCCATAATAATATTACTATCGGCAGCATTTCGGCATCCACTTTTTCTTTAGCCACTACCCTTTCAGGAGTTAATGCACCAACAGGCATTAATGGTGGAGATATTGACGGTGACGGCAAACCTGAATTAGTAGTGGCAAACAGCGGCGCATCCACTATCTCGGTATTTCAGAATACCAATACAACCAGCGGGACAATATCTTTCGGCAGCAACGTTGATTTTATTACCAGCATTGCACCTGCAGACATAGTAGTGGGCGACATTAACGGCGATGGCAAAACAGATATAGCTGTAGGCAACTACAGTTCAAATACAATCTCTGTTTTCAGAAATACGGCAACCGGCGGTGCTATTACTAGCAGCGCCTTAGCAACACACGTTGAATTGGCGACTGGAACCAGCCCTTCGGATATTGTACTTACTGACATAGATGGAGATGGCAAAGCAGACATTTCCGTTGTAAATGGCGGTTCTGCAAGCGTATCGTTTCTCAAAAACTACCCTTTACCTTTGATAGGCGCTATTACAGGTGCCGACTCCATCTGCGTGGGTTCGGTGCTTACGCTTGGCAATTCCGTGTCGGGCGGCGCCTGGTTATCCACCAACCTGGCAATTGCAACCGTAAACGCAACTGGAACAGTTACTACGCTAAGTTCGGGTGTGGACACAATTTTATACTATACGGTCGCGCAAGGCGACACCAACTATGCCGCACATCCACTAACCGTTGATGCGCACCTTATTGTTAGTCCGATATCTCAACCCATCAATGCCCTTTGTATAGGCGCAATAATGGCGCTGACAGATTCTGTGCCGTCAGGTATCTGGGCCAGTAGCGACACTAATATTGCTTTTGTTAACAGTACAGGCTATGTTAGCGGCAGGGCGGTTGGCGCTGCAATTATTACCTATTCTATTACAAATACCTGCGGCAGTTCGCAGGATACGGTTTTGGTGCGTGTGAATCCGGCAACGGGTTATGTAATCGGGCAAATTAGTGGTTTACATGGTATTTGTATCGGCTCTTCAACTACTTACACTGATACTACTGCAGCCGGCACCTGGACAAGTAATGAACCGACCGTGGCAACTGTTTCTGTTTCAGGTATAGTAACCGGTGTTTCGCATGGTACCGCAATAATAACCTATGGTTTTACCGGGGGCTGCGGAACCTATATTGATACTCAAGCTATCACCATTGATACTGTATTGCATGCCGATTCTATAACAGGCCCTTCGGCATTGTGTCCGGGAAACATAATACCATATTTAGATGCTGCCGGACCAGGTGGCGTTTGGACTGTGAATAATTCGAATGCATCGGTTGCGTCAAACGGCATGTTGACCGCCCTTGCCACAGGAACCGATACTTTGCGATACACCATATCAAATACCTGTGGTTCCTCCACCGGTGTAAAACCAATTACCATCGGC
Source organism: Chitinophagaceae bacterium (assembly GCA_947447265.1). Lineage (GTDB taxonomy): Bacteria > Bacteroidota > Bacteroidia > Chitinophagales > Chitinophagaceae > Flavipsychrobacter. The sequence continues at coordinate 98,242 of CANFKC010000011.1, read as the reverse complement.
GCACTGCCTTATGCAGGCAATATTACAGGTCCTTCAAGTGTTTGCCCGGCAGATACAATTTTCCTTGCCGATACGGTAACCGGTGGTGTATGGCTGGTAACAAACCTTAAAGGCGTACTGTCATCAACCGGCCGTTTTATTGGCACTGTTTCCGGAATAGATACCGTGCTCTATATTTTTACAAACAGTTGCGGAAGCGATACCGCCCGCGCACCAATTACTATTCTGCCGTTACCTACAGCAGGCACAATCACAGGTGCATCATCGGTTTGTGTTGGCGCATCAATAACATTGCATAATACAATTAACGGCGGTAGTTGGAGCAGCCTTAACAGCAATGCATCTGTTATTGACAGTATTGTTACCGGACTCGTTCCAGGCACTGATACGATAATTTATTCGTTGACAACAACATGTGGTACAGCTGTTGCCATTAAGAAAATAACCGTTTTTGGTTATCCTTTCGTCGATACAATTTCTGGTCCATCTGTTCTTTGCACCGGTTCTTCTGTGCTACTTACCGATGCTACGCCCGGCGGATTTTGGACTAAAACCAATAACCGACTTAGTCTTACAACGGGCGGTATTGCTACCGGAGTTGCTCCCGGCCTTGACACAGTAAAGTATACTCTTACGGTTAATGGCTGCGCTTCTGTAGCTACTAAAGAAATAACGGTACTACCATCTACAGCGGGTGTTATTATAAGCCCAAGCAGCATTTGTGCTGGTACGTCAATAACGCTTCGCGATACAATTCCTGGAGGTATATGGTCATCAACCAATCATGCTTCACAGCTTGTTGATAGTGTACTGACCGGTACAATTGCAGGTGTCGATACTATAAGATACTCAGTAACCAGCAGTTGCGGAACGGTTTTCGTTACGAAGAAAATAACCATTAATCCGGCACCAGATGCAGGACAAATATCGGGACTTAATGAAGTGGCTATAAGCGACACCATTATCCTGAAAAGTTCTGTTACGGGCGGATATTGGCAGGCAAGTACCGGCAATACGGTTATTTCAGCAATTGGTGTATTGGGTGGTTTAAAAGAAGGTAAGGACACCATTTTATATGTTGTTACTAACATATGCGGCAAGGATACAGCCTACTTCCCTATCACTATATCGCCAACCAAAAAGCCGGGAACAATTACGGATATTAAGTTGTACCCTAACCCTAATAACGGTAGCTTCCATTTTAATGTACTCTCGAAAATAGACGAACCGGTATCTGTAGTTATTGCTAATTCGGTATACCAGATTTTAAGCTTGACTACCACCAGCAGCAACACACTTTCATCAGTGCAATTGGATAATATAGCGAATGGCATTTATTATCTTTCTGCTGTTACCAGTCAGGGATGGCACACAATAAAGTTTGTAATTGCGCGGTAGTAGTATACGTCGAAATTAGTGTGTCATTTCAGGGATGAGCAGAGCGATTCTTTCCTAGAGTATTGGCTTGCTTAAAATATACTGCGGCCTTTTCTTTCTCATTTTGCCTGGCATAAAATTCAGCCATCGACTTATTGGCATTACTGCTTTGGGGATAACACTGAACGTTCATGACATAAAACGCCTCCGAGCGGGCTACAAGTCTATCACGCAAGAACATACCTGCAACTGCGTTTATGAAATGTTCTGGTGGCAAAACCCGGTAGCCTAATTCGGAGCTGAGGTTTTGAAAATGATCCGTAACAATGCGTTTTGCGGAATCCGTGCTTATAGTGGAATCAAAAAGTTCGTTGTAGGCGGTAAATGGATAGTTGCGGAATATAAAATGTAGCGCATCATATTCCGCACGTATCGGAACGGAATAGTGGTCTTCATCTTCGTAGAAGTTGTAATCCCAACGAAGGGACCGCAGGTCTTTATTCTTAAGATAGTTGACAAAAGTTAGCAAGGAGCGGATGTGTCTATTATCTGCCGATGTATCTTGTTGAAGCCGCTTTAACGATATATCAGAACCCATAGTGTTTGCAATGCCAATAAATAGCCGTTTGTTTCCGAAGTCTGTCTTTGCCAATAATGTATCAGCCTGCTTCAAAATGACCTGATTGTCCCAGGACAAACTGGGGTCAATTGCCAAAAATGCGTTGAATGGTGCAGCATGATGCAACATTATATTGATTGCTGCTAACCCACCATACGAATGACCGACCAGCATACGGAATGGCAGCGGATGATAGATGGAATCGATGTGCGGTAACAGTTCCTTTTCGATAAACTCGCTAAACTTTTCTCCCCCACCCGATTCTTTTACATCAACATCCGTTGTTGGCGTGAAATCCCTGTTTCTATTGGTGTTTAAGATGCCAACGACCATCATATCCGGGCACACCAGATTGCCGTTCTCCTCGCTTAAATGCTCAAGAATGCCTGTGAATGCATGAAAATGAGTATTACCATCAAGCAAATAAGCAACTGGATAATTTCGCTGGCCAGTGTAAATTGAGTAACTAAAGCTGTTAGGGATATAAATCCAGACCTTCCGTTCCTCATGCAATATGTTAGAGTAAAGGCTATCGACAAAGCCGATTGCTATGGTATTTTCGGAGGTGCTAATATCTCTGTGTACTTCTTTTTTATCAGCACATGAGGAGAGCAAAATAAGCACAGAAAGGGTAAAAAACTTCCACATAAGAGGTGTATTAAGTCAATCGGCAATACTACATTGCCTATGTCTTTCATTAATACTGAAAAACATAGGCAATGTAAGTTATATAAAGTTATGAAAAATATCTACAGCACCGAGCTGATTCTAGATTCCGAAGTATAAGCAAAGGTTGTGTTAGCCTTGGTTGATTCTTGTCTTCCTACTTTTTCTGTGGAAGCGTATTACGTTTGTATTTCACCTCGTTCGCGACGTCGGGGTCACCAGCATTATCCTTGGGTGTTTTCTTAGAACTTTTTGCCTGGGTTTTATTTTCATTTATCCCCTTAGCGCTTTTATCCTTTATCATGACAGCGTGCTTGTGACCTTTTAGTTTGGTAGATTGAGCATCTGCATTCGTTTGAAACAAGGCAACTGCAAACAACATTAGTGTTGCGTTCAATAATAACTTCTTTACGGAATTTGACGTGTTCTTCATGGCTATACAATTTAATTTGAATTAACTACTGTGATAGCAAAGTTACCCTGACCGGCACCGATAGTTGTTACAGCCACAGGCACTTATCTTACAACATTCACATATACAAAAACGAGAGGATAGCAACCTTTGAATGACTATCCCATTCTTTTGCTCAAAACCGGAACCGCTTTAATACTATGCAGAGTCATTCCGCGGTAAAGGGTTCTCTCTTGCTGGCAACCATTGCGGCCTTTCCTTTCTTCTCATCAATATTTTTAGTCTAAAACGCGTAAAACATCCTTTATATTTTACACCTGTAAGCTAATTAAAACAAAAAGCCCTCCAAACGGAGAGCTTAAAGAAACGTTTCTATTATTTTTATGCCATGCTGGTTTTCCGAAGCAAGTCGTCGAGCCTGTTATAACCATCTTTTACGCCACGCTCCATGCCTGCGGCAACCATGGCATCCCTGTCAGCGATTGACTGGTAGACTGCCTGCACTGTAAGCCTTGTTCTATTGCCATCTAAAACTTCAAACTTAGCCGTATCAAATTCTACGTGGCCTTTTTCCGGTAGTCCTTCAAACTCCATGGTGCCTATAAGGCGTTCCGGGAAAAGCACTTCATGGAAAACACCACGAAATGAATAACTATTTCCAAACGCATCGCTGGAAACATAGCGCCAGCTACCGCCGTCCTTGGCATCAAACGTATCGATAACCATTGTGAAACCCATAGGGCCCACCCATTGTGCATATAATTCAGGATCAGTATGCGCCTTGAATACCAATTCGCGTGGCGCATCAAATTCTCTTATAATAAATAATTCCTGTTTTCCAGGCTCAACAAAAATTACCGTCTCTTTGTTTTGTGACATGGTCCTTCGTTTTTAAAAGTTAGTTACCATCATAAGCTGCCTGTAGGTCAGCAACTATAAGTTTATTCATCTTCATCATTGCCTGCATAACCCTTTGCGATTTTTCGAGATCGGTAGTAGCCATGAACCTGCTGAAATCTTCAGGTATGATCTGCCATGAAAGGCCAAATTTGTCAATCAGCCATCCGCACCTTGATTCCTTGCCGCCATCAGCTGTCAGCTTGTTCCAAAGGTCATCAACCTCAGCCTGATCTTTACAATTTACAAAGAAAGATACCGCCGGGTTAAACGTGTAATGCGGTCCGCCATCAAGTGCCATAAACCTCTGGCCTTCTATTTCAAAAGTAGCGGTATAAATTTTACCCTCAATCAGCCGTGGACTGATGACGTTTACATTTTTGAAGACACTTTTGTAAAAAGTGACAGCCTCCGCCAGGTTGTTGTTAAACCATAAGAATGGTGTGATCTTGTTCATACTATTTGTTTTATTGGTTGAATGATGAATTTTACTTTCACTAAATTGTATCTTGTGTAGCATTTTCTAACTGCCTACTGCCTACTGCCTACTGCCTACTGCCTACTGCCTACTGCCTACTGTGTTTTCTTCATTTTATCCAGCAGGTCATCGAGTGCACTAAATCGGTCGTTCCAAAGCTTACGGAAAGGTGCAATCCAGTCAGCTACTTCGTTCAGCGGCTGCAATTTTACTTCGCAGTATCGCTCCCTGCCCTGCTTCTTAATTTCTATAAGCCCGCACTCAATCAGTATTTTAATATGCTGCGATATTGCCGGTCGACTCACATCAAAGTTATCAGCGATGGAATTCAGATTGAGCGACTGCTTGGCCACCATACTAATTATTTCCCTTCTGGTCGGGTCGGCAATTGCCTGAAACACATCTCTCCTCATAAATAAAGCATTAAGTCATTTATTAGCACTTCCTGAAATTAGCACAATATTCGATTACGTAAGCAATCGCTTACAAATATATAGGTAAGCATTCACTTACGCAAATTTATTTTCCTTTTTTACGTGGAGCGTTGTTTAAGGTTTAGTACAATACGTAAATTGCAATACAACTCCCGCACAAATGACCACCCTAAAAATTGTGTTTTTCTGCCTTATTTTAGCTGTGATAAGCCTCGGCACGTGGTATTTTTACCCTGAAACTAAAATTGAAAATGGTGTAGCGATAGATAGCATTTCTGTATTAAAAGCAAAGCATCAAATGAGCGTGTATAGCAAAAAAGGGCTCATTAAAACGTATACGGTAGCCATAGGCCAGAACCCCGTTGGCAAAAAACAATATGAAGGGGATAAAAAGACACCTGAGGGCAACTATATTATTTTTGACAAGAATCCGAATAGTAAATACCATAAAAATCTGGGCATATCCTACCCTAACGAGGCCGATAAAGCTACTGCAAAGCGCTTGGGCAAGCCACCTGGTGGTGACGTAAAAATACATGGCTGCAACAACAAGCAGACATTCATAGGTAAATTCCAGCGCTGGAGCGATTGGACATGGGGTTGTGTTGCCGTAACCAATGATGAAATAGACGAACTGTATGAACACGTATCGGTCGGAACACCAGTGACGATTATGCCGTGAGTGCAATCATCAGTGTATCATCTGCAATTGAGAGTATAAAAATGCTTAAATCCATAGCAGTGTGCTACCCAATTCGGCACTTGACAATCTAGATATTTGCTCTACCGCGACCATAAGCAACGTGGTTATTTTTCACCTGACTGGGCATAGGGCAAGGTCAGTTAGACCTATTCTCTAAGGATGCTGAAATCGACATCAGTGAAATTCCTGCCGGTATCTACCTGGTGCGAATAAACGGCGCCGAAGTGAGGAAGTTTCAAAAACAATAGTACGCATCACCCACACTTCTGGGTTTTGACTTCTGCCTTTTGAATTCATTACATATACTTCCCGGTATAGCTCTCCTTCACCTTTTTCAACCCATCAGGTGCACCTTCATACAATACATAGCCACCCTTTACACCGCCTTCTGGGCCAATATCTATTACCCAATCGGCGCACTTAATAACATCGGTATTGTGTTCTATTACAATAATGGAATGGCCCTGTTCTATGAGCGCATTGAAAGAGCCGAGCAGTTTCTTGATGTCGTGCATGTGCAGGCCGGTAGTCGGCTCGTCAAATATGAAGAGTATTCTTTCAGTTACTTTGCTTTTTCCCAGGAAAGAAGCCAGTTTAACACGCTGTGCTTCGCCACCACTCAAAGTGTTACTGCTTTGCCCCAACTTTATATAACCAAGACCCACATCACTTAGCGGTTGTAATGAACTGGCCAGCTTCTTTTCATCAGCAAAGAAGGCAATTGCCTCATCAACACTCATTTCCAGCACATCATAAACACTCTTTTCGCGATAGGTAACTTCCAGCACTTCATCTTTAAAACGCTTGCCTTTACAACTTTCGCATAGCAAATGCACATCGGCTAAAAACTGCATTTCCACTACAACCTCGCCCTCTCCTTTGCAGGTATCACAACGCCCTCCATCGGTATTGAATGAAAAGTGCTTTTCTGCGAATCCCCTCATTTTGGCCATTGGCTGCTTGGTGAACAGTTTACGCATCTCATCCCAGGCTTTTATATAAGTTACCGGGTTACTGCGCGATGATTTACCTATCGGGTTCTGGTCCACCAATTCCACATGGCCGATGGTGTCCAGGTCTCCATCCAGTTTCCGGAACGTACCCGGCCTGTCGCCACCTTCGCCATAATGTTTCATTAAAGCAGGGTAAAGCGTTTGTTTTACCAGAGTAGTTTTACCGCTTCCGCTTACACCCGTTACAACGCACAAAACGTTCAGCGGGAAATCGACATTTATGTTCTTAAGGTTATTCTGTTTACAACCTTCCAGACTTATTTTGCCGGTAGGTTTGCGCCTTGTGGCTGGTGGCTCTATGCTCATTGCACCACTCAGGTACTTACCTGTAAGGCTATCCGGGTTTTTAATTAACTGTTTGTAGGTGCCTGTTGCAACAACTTCGCCGCCAAGGTGACTTGCCACCGGCCCCATATCAATGATATAGTCTGCCTCTCGCATCATCATTTCGTCATGCTCTACAATAACCACGGTATTACCCAGGTCTCGCAGTGTTTTCAGCACACCAATTAACCGCTCCGTATCCCTGCTGTGCAGGCCGATACTTGGTTCATCTAATATATACAGGGAATCGGTAAGGTTGCTACCCAAAAACTTAGTAAGCTGTATGCGTTGGCTTTCGCCGCCCGAGAGCGTATTGGCCAACCTGCTCAGCGATAAATAGCCAAGCCCGACATCAAGCAGCGTTTTCATGCGCTGCGTTACTTCCAGCATTATACGTTTAGCAATAACTTTATCCGTGTCGGACAGTTTCATTTTCAACAGCCATGCATATAATTCATCAGCCGGCATAAACATTAGGTCCTGTATGGTAGCGCTGCTTACCTTTACATACAAAGCCTCTTTGCGGAGCCTTGAACCTTTGCAGGACGGGCAAATAGTACGGCCACGATAGCGCGCCTGCATTACCCTGTATTGTACTTTATAGAGATTCTGCGACACCATCTCGAAGAAATCGCGGATGCCGCTTACTTTATTGTTACCTTCCCATAGTAGCTGCGATTCCTGATCGTCAAGATCCGCAATTGGCTTATGAATCGGGAAGCCCAATTTACCAGCACTCCTAATAAAATCATCTTTCCACTCCCCCATCTTTTCGCCACGCCAGCAGGCTACAGCGTTTTCATACACACTCAGTTGCCTATCCGGTATTACCAGGTCATCGTCAATGCCCAATACCTGCCCGAAGCCCTCACAAACCGGGCATGCACCATAGGGGTTATTGAACGAGAACATATTAGGCGTCGGCTCGTCAAACATCATGCCATCGGCCTCAAAACGGTTGTTGAATGTATGAATCTTCTTACCGTCCAATTCCACAAGGCATTCGCCCTCGCTTTCATAAAATCCGGTTTGTATACTATCGGCAAGGCGGTGCAGGTCGTCTTCGTCAAATTGCTCTTTTACGACTATCCTGTCGATAAGCAAATTTGCTTTAGCGGCACCAAGGGTTACTTTACCTTCCAGCACGTCTTCTATACGAATTGGTTTTTCATCAACCAGCGGCGCATATATCCTGCTAAAGCCCTTCTGCATCAGGATGTTCAGCTCTTCTTCAACAGTCCTCTGGTAACGGGTTACAAGCGGCACAATAAATTGCACCTTTGTTCCCTTCGGCAGCCCCTGCACAAACTCAACCACATCAGTAACCGTATCTTTCTTTACCTCTTTACCGCTAATAGGCGAATAGGTTTTACCTACCCTGGCAAACAGCAGCCTGATGTAATCATATATTTCCGTCATGCTGCCCACAGTACTGCGAGGCGTGCGGGTAGTCACTTTCTGCTCAATTGCAATTGCTGGACAAATACCTCGTATATAATCAACATCCGGTTTATCCATCCGCATCAGGAACTGGCGCGCATAGGCGCTCAGGCTTTCTGCATAGCGGCGCTGCCCTTCTGCAAATAAAGTATCCATAGTCAGCGACGACTTTCCGCTGCCGCTTACTCCGGTTACCACCACCATTTTGTTACGTGGAATAGAAACATCAACGTTCTTAAGATTGTGCATGCGCGCGCCCTTAATAAAAATGTCGTTTCCTTTACCTTCAATTACTACCTCATTTTTGGCATGATGTTCCACTTCGGGAGCGGAAATACCTTCGATACCTTTTATTTTTACCTGCTCTTGCTTAGCAGTATTTTTCTTAGTTGCCATAAAATCGCTGTAAACAAAGTTAGGGGGTTACAGCATATGTGTAATGGTAAATTTCAGGAAATAATGCACCAATTTATCAACAATAGCCTATCTGGCTATGTAACGAAAAAGCACGCAAATTGCGTGCTTCAAAACCTCTAAAAATATTACAAGTTCAATATATTACTCCTCTAACCTTTTCAGCGGGTAATCAGGTATTGCTGATACGATGAGCGGGTATTTCTCGAGGGTCACATCCGATGGATCGAGGCCAAAACCACGCTCCTCAGAAAGGCTGAATTTTTTGAGTATGAAATAACCACGCATCATCAGGCGCTCCCATAATGGCAATGAATTATCCCTCGAAAGGAATTTTTCCATTACAATAAAGCGGAAATCACCCATTACATTGTTCTTATTCAGGGAATCATAACGGCTCACCACATTTACTTCTTTGTTATGCACCATATCTTCCACTACCCTGCGGAACATATATTGTATCCTGTGCTCCACCCTGAAACCAAGCCTGAATTCCACCCTGATAATTTCGTTAGGCACAATTGTTTGCACCACATATTCCATAGTATAAGGGTCATCTAATACATCAACGTGAACGAACCAATACAGGTCAGCGCGCTTTGGTTTACGGTAAAGTATGGAATAGATTACCTTATGCTCAATTTCTTTAGGGTTATTAGCACTGGTAAGATATACGAGGTGCGTTGCATACTTAGGTATACCTGGGTCGTTGCTCAACTCCTGTATAATAGGTATATAGTTTTCCAGGCGCACAAACTCTACGTAACGGTTTTTGATCTTTCTGGCTTTGAACCAAATCAGCATCGACATAAATATACCGCCCGCAACAATAATGGTTACAACGCCACCTTCAACAAATTTTTCCACAAGGTTAGCCCAAAGGAACGAGAACTCAATGGTGAGGTATACTGCAAGGTAACCCACAATCCAGATGATTGGCACCCTTTTCACAAACATGTAGTAGGAGAAAAGCAGCGAGGTCATGATCATGCATATAGTGATGGATAAACCGTATGCTGCCTCCATACTTGATGACTTCTGGAAGTACAAAGTAATGGCAGTACAACCCGCAAAAAGCAACATATTAATACCCGGAATGAACAATTGTCCCCTTTCAACTGTAGGATAATTGATCTTCATTTTAGGCCACAGATTAAGTTTTATCGCCTCACTAATCAGGGTAAATGAACCCGATATGAGGGCCTGGCTGGCAATAATGGCGGCCACCGTAGCTATAATAATGCCCGGTATAACGAACCAATGAGGCATAACTTCATAGAACGGATTGCGATGGGCAGAATCCCATACCGTGTTTTTAATAGTCAACAGGTAAGCGCCCTGGCCCAGGTAATTGAGGATAAGGCATACTTTAACAAACGCCCAGGATACCCTGATATTAGCACGACCGCAATGGCCAAGATCAGAATAGAGCGCCTCGGCCCCGGTAGTACAGAGGAAAACTGCACCTAATATCCAGAACCCTTTTGGATAAACCGTAAGAATTTTGATGGCGTAATAAGGGTTTAATGCCCTGAAAATGCGCCAGTCGTTTACATTATATAGCTTGAATAATCCCAGTGCGGCCAGCATTACGAACCAAACGAACATAATGTTACCGAAGGCCTTACCTATAGTAGAAGTACCAAATTGCTGAAAAAAGAAGAGCACGGAAAGAATAGCAATAACGATATATACAATCGACATATCACCCATATGTTGCAAACTGGGCAGGTTTCTTAAGCCTTCTATTGCCGCGGTTACCGAAATTGGCGGGGTAATCATCCCATCTGCCAACAACGCTGCGCCGCCCACCATTGCCGGGAACACGGTCCATTTACCATGCCTCCTTACCAGGGCGAATAAAGAAAAAATACCTCCCTCACCCTTGTTATCGGCTTTGAGGGTAAGCATTACATACTTAACGGTTGTTTGTAAAGTAAGGGTCCAAATAATACAGGAGAGGGCTCCTACAATTAAAAGCTCACTTATTTCCTTGCCATTACAAATGGCATTCATAACGTAAAGTGGGGAAGTACCAATATCACCGTAAATGATTCCCAATGCGATAATGAGACCTGCTAACGTTGCCTTATTTAAACTCTGTGTCAATTGGCGGGCTTAATTTTCTTATAAGCGGCGCAAAGTTACACATAAAGATTTTCAAATCTCAGGAAATAGTTCTGAAACTGATAAATAGTTCGAAAAAGGCATGGTTTTAACTTACACTGGCTGGCACATGGTTCCACCTTGCCAATTTCGCTTACCTTTACTTAATTATTACTGAACAGTGCTGAAAGACAATCACGGAAGAAACATCAATTACTTAAGGCTGGCTGTAACTGACAGATGCAATTTGCGCTGCTTTTACTGCATGCCCGAAGAAGGCCTGAACTGGCTGAGCCGTGAAGCCTTGCTCACCTATGAAGAAATGTTGCGTTTGTGCTGGGTACTTATTGGAATGGGTATTGAAAAGATACGCATTACCGGTGGCGAACCCTTTGTAAGGAAAGATATTATGCCCTTCCTAACGGAGCTTTCTCAAATTAAAGGCCTGAAGGAACTTACCATCACAACCAACGGTGTACTTACGGCCCCGCTAGTGCCGGAGTTAAAGAAGTTAGGCATTCGCTCTGTAAATCTTAGCCTGGATACTCTGGACCGTAACCGTTTTTTTGCAATCACCCATCGCGATGAGCTGGATAAAGTTATGGATACCATGCACACGCTTTTAGCACATGATATACAGGTGAAAATAAACGCCGTGGTTATGGAAGGCAAGAATATACAAGATATTCTGCCGTTGGTAGCGCTCACAAAAGAATTGCCGGTAAGTGTCCGCTTTATTGAAGAAATGCCTTTTAACGGCGGCGACAGCCACTACCCTGTTTTACATTGGGACCACATAAAAATTCTGGACGAAATTAAGAGCCAATATACTGATATTCATAAAATTGCAGACCCTGCTTATTCTACTTCTTATAATTATAAAATTCCCGGACACAAGGGCGACGTTGGCATTATAGCAGCATATACCCGTTCTTTTTGCGGAAGCTGTAACCGAATAAGAATAACACCTCAAGGTGCATTAAAAACCTGCCTTTACGACGGTGGCGTTGCTAACATAAGGGACATTATGCGCAGTGGAGCTACTGACGCCGAATTGCAAACTGCATTGCTTTATGCAATCAGCAACCGCGCCAAAGACGGTCACGAAGCCGAGCAACAAAGAATTGCCGGAGGTATACATGAGTCGATGGCTACCATCGGAGGGTGATTCGGTTGTCCCCCCGAAATATTTCGGGATTAGCGTTTATAATGCACAGTTGGTAGTTTTCCGCATAATTACTATTTTGCATATTGTTTTTTACCCTTAAAAGCAACATTAGTCGTTCCGCGAAACCCGTACAACGTCACCCCATTTATAATTTATCATTTACAATTTATAATTGAAGCAATGGCTACAACCGACCCACGAGTAGACGCCTACCTGGCAAAAGCAGCTCCTTTTGCCCAGGAAATACTCAGCCACCTGAGAGTATTGGTGCACAGTACGTGCCCGGAAGTTGAAGAAACATGGAAATGGAGCTTCCCGAATTTTATGTATAAGGGCGCATTATTGTGCAGTATGGCGGGGTTTAAGGAGCATTGTTCATTCAGTTTCTGGAAAGCAGCATTAATGGAAAACGGAGATGGCGTGCTCACGCTTACAGAGCGCGCCGGCATGGGCCACCTCGGGAAGATCACCAGTCTTAAAGACTTACCCAAGGATGCGATACTGAAAAAGTACATTAAGGCGGCAATGAAACTGAATGAAGACGGAGTAAAACTTCCTGCCAGGGCAAAGGCTTCCGACAAAGAAAAAAAAGAGCTAAAGACCCCGGAAGCTCTTGCGGCCGAATTACAAAAGCATCCTGCGGCAAAAGCTGCCTTTGAAGCATTTAGCTATTCGCATCGGAAAGAGTACATACAATGGATAACCGAAGCCAAAACTGATATTACGCGCGACAAACGCATAGCCACCACCATACAATGGCTCACCGAAGGCAAGGGGCGTAATTGGAAATATGAGCAGTGTTAGCACAAAAGTTAGAGGATATGCATAAATGCTGTGCACGCGTAGTTTTCTTAAACGATAGATATTCATACAAACAAAATAAGGCTCTAGCTAGGAATAGCAGAAGCCTTATTTGTACTTTATGAAAAATATACCCGCGATAAAATTAAGGGAATCCAAGCGAATAGCAAATTGAAGCGGCAATTCTTTTAAAAAATCCCCCCTGCAATTTCATTATTCCCCCGCTGTTTGTGTTTCCCACCTACAGCTATCGGGACGTATTGGTTTTGGGGAAACAATTGTCTGAACTTTGATTTTAGAGTGATTTTTATGGTTAGCATGCTTACTCTTTAATAACCTTCCGAACAACCTTTGCACCTGTAACGCTATCAACAACTGCCACAAAGTAAATCCCCTTTTCAAGCTTAGAGATATCAATAGCTATCCTTTCACCCGTCGTAGCCTTGGCGAAGGCGGGGCCGCTCTTTAAAACTTCCCTACCGGTTACATCGTAAAACGCAACTTCGCAGTTTGGAGCATTTTCTATGGTTATTTCGATTGTTGCCGGATTCGGATAAACCCGGAGACTGCCTACCGACCACTGTTGATTGCCTACTAAAACCGGCCATACATTTACAATGACGGTGTCGTACCTTACAGTGCCACAAAGTATTTGTTTAAGTACGTAGGTCGTCGTTACCGTTGGGTGCACCCAACCGCCGCCGCCACTGTCAATTGGCACACCGCTACCCAACTTGTACCATGTATAGGGCAACAGGTTTTCATGCGGCCCTATAAATGCACTATCGCCGGGATGGATAAATGTGTCATTACCTGCAAAAGGTATGTTATCGCAATCAATTACGCTTACGTCGTCAACGAGATACCAAGCAAGCCCAAGACTTGAAAGCGTAATGTAGTTTGTACGCGAAACATCTGAAAACTGCCCAATAGTTATTAGTTTCTCTGTGCCGTCTGCGGCAAAGGTGTCCTCAATTTTATGCCAATTTAGGGTATCATTAATAATTGTTGTATCTATTATTTGAGGGATACAATGAGTTTGAACAAATCCGGGATTGTGCGTTGTATCGATAGCCCCATTATCTAAGAAAGCGCCAATCTTGTTCACAGCATATCCGTTTATTTGTTCTGAAATTACATAAAATGAAACCTGATATATGTGACCAACAATCAGATTTTGAGTCAGATGGCCTTGTAAGTAGTCCCTCGCCTGTGGGAAAGTTGACGCACCGTTGTAAAACATCTGAACCTCCATCATGCCATTTTTTGATCTTGGAAAATGATCGTAATGCATTCCTCCTATTGGTATTGAAACTGCCCCCATGGGAGCGCATACGTGACAATATTGCGGTACGCCAGGAAGCTCGTGCGCCCAATCGGGTGCACGCCACGAACTATCTAGCGTATTCCAATACTTGCAATAAGTAACCTCATCAATATTGTCTGGACATGCCGAAAATGATTCAAACTCTGGATTCAATACCAAATTTATCTGTGACTTCACTGTCAACGGCAGGAAGAGGACACAAATAAGGACGATATATTTTTTCACAGCATGATTGTGTATCACCATTTAAAGTTACCAACTTTTTACCAAAATAGATAGCCGCGCCGGTTGTCTGATACGTTGATGACTTTTACGGCAGATGTTAATTTCTCCCTCACGCTCGCCACCTGAATCGCATAAAAAAATGGGCCACCATTCCGGCAGCCCATTTCAACTAAAATATTTTCCAATTATTTCTTAGACCAGTCAGCGAGTTTTTCGTGTAAAATATTCAATGGCACACAACCATCTTTCAATACCTCATCGTGAAAAGACGCCAGGTTGAATTTGGCACCCTGTTGTGCTTCATAATATTTACGTTCGCCCGAAATAGCCATCTGGCCAATTTTGTAAGAGAGTGCCTGGCCGGGTATGGCCATGTACCGCTCTATTTCAGCGGTCGCGTCATGTTCCGATATCAGCTCATGTTGCATCATATACCTGATGGACTCTTCACGGCTAAGGCCCTTGTAATGTATACCAATATCCACCACCAAACGGATAGCCCTGTGCATAGCATCGCCGAGGTGGCCCATGTACTGATAAGGATCGTCGTAAAGACCTAAACCCTTACCCAATGTTTCGCAATAATGCGCCCAGCCCTCGCCATAGGCACCATACCATAAAAAGCGGCGGAACGCAGGCAGGCCCTTATTTTCCTGTTGCAGCGATATCTGGTAATGGTGACCCGGAATAGCCTCATGCAAAAACAGTGTTGCCATACCAGTAGCATTGAACTTTTTTGCATCAAGTATCGGTACATAGAAAATACCCGGCCTTACGCCATCTTCAGAGCCCTGGTTATACTCTGCACTTGCAGATGCTGCGCGGAAAGCCTCAGTCTGCCTGATAGTAAACTGTGTCTTAGGCGTGTTGTTGAACATGCTTTTCAGCTGCGGGTCTTCTTTTTTCTTGATGGCCCAGAAGCTATCCAGCACTTGCTTTTCACTCGTGAACGGGCAGAATTTCGGGTCTTTTTCCATGTACTTGAAAAAGTCTACCAATTCGCCCTTAAAACCGGTAGCTTCCTTTACCTTATTCATCTCCCCTTCTATCCGCGCAACCTCAGCCAGGCCCACTTCGTAAATGCTGTCGGGTGTAAGGTTAGTGGTAGTCCAGTAACGGATGCAATACAGGTAATATTCATTGCCGAGCGGTATTGCTGCAAGGCCGCTGGTGGCTCTTGCTTTTGGCAGGTACTCCTTTTCAAAGAAGTTGGCCAATTTGGAGTAAGACGGATTTACAATGTCCTGTATTGCTTTTTTATAAGCTGCCGTCAGCCGGTCTTTATCTGCCGCTGAAAAGTCTTTGGGCATTGCTTTGATAGGACCATAAAATATACTGGCGGTATCGTTTTTAACCACAACAGCATTCAACTGTGGCAGCACTTTTACTACCAGTGTTTTCGGCAGAATCCAGCCAGTAGCAATGCCTTTGCGCATATTGTAGATGGCAGTATCGGCCCATGCCGGAAAAACAGCCAGACGTTTCAGCCAATCATCATAGTCTTTAACGGTCTTAAATGGCTGGTTGCCCGACCCTGAACCCAATTGCGGTAGCTCCAGCGTAAAAGACCAGAACTGAGTAATAGGTGCCAGATGTGTAGGGAAATGAAGGCCCTCAATATTCATGTTCATCTCGTAAGCGAACAGGCGGTAGCTCATCATGTCCGTCTTAGTCAAGTGGGCTGTATCCACTCCATCCAGCTTCCCCAGGTATTTTTTATAGAACCTGTCCAGGCTGTCCCTGAAACTTTCAGCAATAGTAATCGTTAGCTTATCGTTATACCGATTATCACCATTGGCAGTAGCATCGGTCGGGAACAATTGCAGGCGCTCCTGCCAGTACTCATCAAGTATTTTAGACAGGTTATTTTCCTTACCGGGACCTGATGCTTTGCCACCCTTATTATTTTTGCAGGCAACAAAACATGCAGCAGCCGCCAAAAGCAGGACAAGTTTCTTCATGTATTTATTTTTGCAGTAAATAACGGGATTTTTTTCGGTATTTACCTAACGCACATGGCGTTATTAATCGGTAAATGTGCCGTCATTCATAAGTCAGCCATTTACACTTGAAACTAACGCTTCATTTTTGCTACCCCGAGGGTTGTATTAGTCGTAGATTTCCAAGCAAAAAATTGAAATGTTTCGCGCACCAACGCTTTCTGGAAAGGGACTTTTAGACCAAAGTGAAAGTAATATAATTTAATGAAGCAATCGTGTAAGAACTAAGCTCCAAAACAGCGCCACCTTTGTGTTGTAATGATTCACAACTAATGCGAAGGGCTATGAGAAAAATTGTACTAATGGTAGCGGGACTTATAATTGTCTATTTAGGGTCTTATGGTTTTACCTTAACGGGGCTAGAAAATTTTCTATCTTTATTCAGAATAAAATTACCTGAAAATCTTGCATTCAATACTTCAGGCATCTTGACAAAATTGCAAAAAGCAATGCAATGGAGTAAAGATTCTGCAATGGACAGCTTGTCTGCATAAACAGACAACGAACCTGGCCTTACTGACTACATAGGCGGGGTGCTGCGTTAAGAAATCAAGATAACTAAATCAGATGTCGGCGATAGAGAAAGAACCTGTAAAAAAGAAGAATTTCTGGGCTTCATTAGGCCCGGGATTCGTTACCGGTGCCAGCGACGACGACCCATCCGGAATCGCGACCTATTCCCAGGCTGGGGCTTCGTTTGGCTTAGCCACACTGTGGACAGCCTTGATCACCTTTCCTTTAATGGCTGCTATTCAGGGCATGTGTGCGAGAATTGGTATGGTAACCAGCAGCGGCCTCACCACAACCCTGAAAACACACTACCCCAGGTGGATTTTGTATGTAATGCTATTATTCTCGTTCCCTGCAATAGCACTGAATATCGGCTCCGATATAGCAGGCATGGGTGCGGTAGGCAATATGTTGCTACCTGCTGTACCTAGCATTGTCTTCTCTGCCGTGTTTGTAGTGTTATTAATCATCTGCCTTGTATTTTTCCCTTACCGCAAAATAGCTGATATCCTTAAATGGCTTTGCCTGGTCTTAATGGTTTATGCCATTGTGCCCTTTCTTATAAAACAAAACGGCCTTGAAATACTAAAAGCTACTTTTATACCTCACATTACTTGGAGCAAAGAATATATTTCGGTTTTAGTAGCCATATTGGGTACCACCATTTCGCCCTACCTATTCTTCTGGCAGGCATCAATGGAAAAAGAAGATAAAGAAGAAAAATCCCACCTCAATACTTCACCCCTCAAAAGAAAAAAAGCAGTGATAGTCAACAAGCAGGATATTACCGACATGAAATTCGACGTGAATATCGGGATGTTTTTTTCAAACGTGGTTATGTTCTTTATAATACTCACCACCGGTTCAGTACTCTTTAAGGCCGGTGTTAGGAACATTACCAGCGTTACCGAAGCGGCATCAGCGTTAAAGCCACTGGCAGGTAATGCTGCATTCCTGCTTTTTGCCATCGGCATCATTGGCACCGGCTTCCTGGCTATCCCCGTACTTGCAGGTTCCATCTCCTATATGCTGGCTGAAACATTCGGCTGGGAAGAAGGGCTGAATAAAAAATGGAACGAAGCAAAGGGCTTCTATATGATTTTAGCGGTTTCCATAATCATCGGTTTCGGCATTAATCTGCTGGATATCAACCCAATAAAGGCGCTTATTTTCACCGCTATAGCTTATGGCGTTACGGCCCCTGTGCTAATTGCAATTATTTTGCACATTTGTAACAACAAGAAGATCATGGGCAATTTCACCAACGCACCATTATCTAATATCCTGGGCTTTCTTACCCTTATCCTGATGACGGTAGCGGTTGTGGCACTGTTTGTAACGATGTAGCGAATATAAGTTCTATGTTTATTGCAGCAACGTCAACTGCTATTTCGGCCTGTACTTAGCTTCTTCTAAAAAGCGTGTTGGGTCGATCTGCATTTCCAGCAATTGCTTTAGCGTGACCTGCGGATGCTGCGCCATGTAAGCTGCCACGATCTTATAACCAACCCATGAACCCACATTACCGGGCGTTGGGTTACCTTCATCCGTCGCAGAGCCTATATTTTTTGCGTATGGTCCATCAACCACATAGGTGCCGATAGCGCGCTCTTCTTTATTATACAACAGGTTTTGCTGCACAAAAAAATTGTACAGGTTCCCTTCATTTTTAGTACACCATTGCACCTGGTTAGCCCTGAAACCAAACAATGTTGAATCTGCTGTATGCGGCATTATGGCGTGCAGAAAGTATTGTTCTTTACCGCGCTGTAACATGCGGTCCAGCAAGGTTACTTCATCTTGCCTATACTGGTAAGTGGCTTCATATATTTCCCTGAACAGTGCTACCGGTATGTATTTACGGTCGTGATGCGGCGCCATGTATGCCGGCATCTGCAGCGATTCATAGATAGGGAACGTTTCCCCTAAAAACATGTCCAGGCATACACAAGTCGTATTGAGGTCAACGTGAAAAGCAGACGAGCCTACCAGTATGCGGTTAATATAAATTACCTTGGGCACCGGGCTGGTAGGCATGTAATACTTGAGCAATTTGAAAGCGTCGGTTATCTCCTTGTCAGTTTCTTTGGTATCCGGGAAATTCTTCTTTATTTCATCTTCCAGGCCGCGGTAATCTTTATGCGATAGATATTCGTGAACGCCTTGCATAATAGCCATATTCGTGTCAGAATAATTGTTATGCACACCAAACCCCATCACCGTATCCAGAAAGAAATCAAGAAAATCAGGATACTTAGTTCTTAATTTAGTGAGGCCGTTGACTACGTGGTTGGTATCAATATCATACATATCCACATCAAACCGGTAGGTTTGCAGCGCGACTTTCACCCCGGAAACATCAGGTGTTTTCTGGTTATTTTCGCCACAGCCGGTGAAAAGTACAAGCGGCAGCACACAAGAGAAAATAAACAAAATGGCTTTGCGTGTCATAGTATCAGTGTTGTTATTATTCAACAATGTCCCACGCCTTTGAAAGTGTGGGACATTGAGTATTGTTAATTGCCTTAATAAACTTCAAAATTATCTTCTTCCCGGCATTATTGGCATACCTGGCATTCCAGGGCCCATACCTTTAAATTTATTCATCTGGGCCATCATCTGCTTCATTTGCTCAAACTGTTTCATGAAGGCATTTACTTCATTAACATCTTTACCGCTACCCTTTGCAATACGCTTTCTGCGGCTCTGGTCAATAATATCCGGGTTGGCCCTTTCCATTGGGGTCATAGAATTGATCATTGCCTCGATACCTTTAAAAGCATCGTCAGATATATCAATGTCTTTTATCGCCTTTCCTACACCAGGAATCATTGCCAACAGGTCCTTAATGTTACCCATTTTCTTTATCTGGTTCAGCTGCTCTTTAAAGTCTTCAAAGTCAAACTTGTTGGCCCGTATCTTTTTCTCCAGCTTCTTGGCTTCGGCCTCGTTGTACTGCGCCTGCGCACGTTCCACAAGGGTGGTAATATCACCCATGCCCAGTATACGCTGTGCCATCCTTTCCGGATAGAAAACATCAAGCGTATCGAGCTTCTCGCCCATACTCACAAACTTGATCGGCTTATCTACCGTATAACGGATTGATAGTGCAGCACCACCGCGGGTATCACCATCTAATTTAGTAAGGACTACACCTGTAAAGTCAAGACGGTCATTGAAGGCTTTAGCTGTATTTACAGCATCCTGACCAGTCATTGAATCCACCACGAACAAGATTTCATGAGGGTTTACAGCAGCTTTCACATCGGCCACCTCACGCATCATCACTTCATCAATAGCCAAACGACCTGCCGTATCTATAATAACTACATTATTACCATTTTGCTTCGCATGTGCAATCGCATTTAATGCAATAGATACTGCGCTCTTATTTTCGGGCTCGTTATAAACTTCAACTTTAACCTGTTCGCCCAATACTTTTAACTGGTCTATCGCTGCTGGCCTGTAAATATCGCAGGCTACCAGCAATGGCTTACGGCTCTTTTTCGTTTTCAGGAAGTTAGCCAGTTTACCAGAAAAGGTTGTTTTACCAGAACCCTGCAAACCTGCAATAAGAATGATAACCGGCTTTTGGCTAAGGTCTATTTCACTTTCCTTGCCGCCCATAAGTTCAGCAAGTTCATCTTTCACAATTTTAACCATCAGTTGGCCTGGGCTAACTGAAGTAATTACTTTTTCACCAGTTGCCTTTTCCTTTACTTTATCAGTAAATTCTTTAGCAATCTTATAGTTAACGTCGGCATCAACCAACGCACGGCGAATCTCCTTTACAGTAGTGGCTATATTTATCTCATTGATCCGGCCTTCACCTTTCAGCAGTTTAAATGCGGAGTCGAGCCGCTCACTTAAATTTTCAAACATATACCTAAAATAAAACGATTAAATCAAATAAATCAAAAACTGAATTCCGAAAAATATCTCTGAGAGCGACTAAATGCCAAGGAGAAAATCCGTATTCGGGAGTGCGAAGTTAAATAAATTAGTTGTTGTTTGTAGTGTTCCTTTGCTAGTATTTAATACTTGACCTAGACAGGCGCTGACTGCAAAGCGCACTAAAAAACAAAAGCCCCAAACTGTAAGGTAAGAGGCTTGTATAACTTAATAATATTGTAGTTAAACTAGAACTGGTAACCTAACCTGAAATTCAGATCAATGATAGAACCAGGACCAGTTGCATAGAATACGCGGAAACTTTCTCTGTTCTCATCACTCAGGTTTTCTGGTAATGCTGCATACTTAAGACCTGCATTTACCATAAGGCAAATGTGCTTCCAGTTATACCTCCTGCCAAAACCAGCGCCGCCACCATAGTAATTCAGCGGTCCTATAATCTTATTGGTTCCATCTCCAACTAACATCAATTTGTCAGCCTCGTACGTAACATCGCCACCAAAAGCCTTCAAATACCAGAAATATTCATTGCGACGCTCAGTGTATAGATACTTATGATACTCAAATTTGTATTGTATACCTGTGTAACCACCAATATAGTCAGTAGCACCAATGCAAAACGAACTTAAGCGCAGGCGCATTTCTACAAGGCCACCAATTTTAGATGCACCGCTCAATGGGTTAGTAATAAATACTGCCAAATGCGAGTCTTTCTGCTTGGTCGGGTCGAACGCAAAAACGCTTGCAACTGAGAAAACAAGTATAAGAGTAAGGAGTGTAAATTTCGACATGTTGCTATAATAAAAGGTCAGCTTAATAATGGATTGAACAAATATCTAAAAATATTGTGGAAATTCAAAGCAATAGCGCCTCAGCGCAGCCACAATACATGCGGGAGGGAGAATTTACAATTGTAGACCTAAGGTAAAATGGAAGTCAACTATTGAGCCAGGCCCTGTAAAACGGAACAACCTGAACATGTTCTGCTGCGCCTTCCTGTATTCGCTATCGTACTTATCGAGGTCACCGGAAAGAATGCAATACTTAAAGCCAAGCTGCCAATCGAAGAATAATACATTGAAATTATAACGCCTGCCCATGCCCGCACCTGCGCCAATATAGTTTTGCGGCCCTACAACTATATCCTGCGTTTGTCCGAATAAGGAAAGTTTATTGTTAATAAAGGTAACCGAATCGCTCATTATGCCTTTCATGTAGAAAAAATATTGGTGCCTTTTCCTGCCATTAAAAAAGTGTTCGTACTCTACCCCATATTGCTTACCCTGGAAAGCGCCATAGTACATTTTATAGGTAAATATATAGGAGGTATTCAGTTTCCTTAATTCAAGTCCGGCTCCAACTTTAGAACCCGCACCAAGTGGATTCGTTGCATGCAGGGCAATAAAATAACGTCGCCTTCCCGTTGGGTCAAATTTATCTTCGCGTGACGGTAAAAATTCCCTTGCAAACAGACCGAAAGAGCAACTAAAAGCGATTAAGATTGTGAGTATATATTTAAGCATATAAGTAAAGTTGCAAAACTGAACAATTAACCGCCGCAAATATCCACTATTAATTGGATATTTTGAAATGATTCTTAGTTTTGAGTAAAATTGAAAACAGTCGGCACATAACAGTGAGTTTAAGTGCGGTTTATTAAAAAAGCCCCGTGCTTATCTATTAATTATTTTCGTATTTTTGAGTCTACAACTAACAAACCTGCTTAACCCTATAAATCTAGATTTCCATGCTGAAAAACATAAAATTCCAATTTTACCTCCCAGTTATCATCGCCTTTTTGCTACCGACCAGATTATTTGCACAGATAAATAATTGCAATGGGTTTATTAGAGGCAATTACGTTGAAGCCGGGGTGAACTGGAACGGTGCATTCGGAAGCAGCAACAGGCCACCAGCGGGCTATCATCCTGAAAGGCAGAGTACTTTATATAATGCGCCGGCATGTGGTGGCGCGTTACATACTGATACAGCCCTCGGTTTTGTGGCTGACCCTTATAAAGACGGCTGGAATGCTGGCGCAATTCCGCATTTTGGCGACTATATCTTACCCGGCACAACACAGGAAGGATGGAGTTATATGGCCGACGGAGCCCAAATTGACGCCTGGAATACCCTTGCAGCAACGGTTGACTCGCTTACCGGGGGCATGAGTAGTTCTATAATAGGTTATTCTGACACGCTGGGCGTGAAACAAATTAAGACACAGGCTGTAAAAGACGGTATTTATATTACACAATTTTATTCTATTGATACGGGAGACCTTTTTATTAACGTTGCGGTACTTATTGAAAATACCAGCCTCTCTACTGTTTCTAACATAGTATATATGCGCACGGTTAACCCGCACAACGATCAGTCATTGTCAGGGAACGCAGCTACAAAAAACAAAATTGAATATACCCTTCCGGATAGCCTGAACCGTGTAGTTGTTTCCGCGAGGGGCACTGTAAATACCGATGCCTACCTAGCCCTGGCAACGCAGGATTTCAGGGCTAAGCCATTTATTTACAAGAATACAGGGCTACCCAACTCCACCACCATCGACAATATCTATTCGGGCGATGCCAATTATTTATACAACCAAAACGACAGCAACATGCTGAATACAAGCATTGGTATCATATATGATTTAGGCAACCTTAATTCCGGCGGCACCATCCACTTCAATTACATTTATGCCTTTAATAAATCAGTAATCGATTCAACCCTGAATGTAGTTGATAGCCATGCCGCTGTTAGTAACATCTACCCCGCCCGGTTTAATGTGTATCCTAACCCAACTGCCAACACTTTTAAAGTATCGGGTCTGCAGCATGGCGATGTGCTGGATATGTTTGATATGACCGGTAAAAAAGTAGGTAGCTTCCCTTACTCAGCAGCAAACAATTTTAGTATTGGCGAATTTGTTCCCGGAACCTACATGCTAGTTATACGAGACAGATTTGGTGTTGTAACGGGCCGAATGCCTCTAATAAAAGAATAATGAACCCGCAAAGAGATATATTTGCGCTTACATAAGTATTTAATGACCCAAAATTTACCTGCTGATTTTACCGGGCAACCTGCTAAAAAGCAGCAGTTATTTGTCTTTGTATTTCTTTGGCTGCTTACGTTTACATTATACTTACCGGCGGCAAAGGCTGGTTGGGTAATTGATGCTGCCGGCTGGTTACACAACATAAGGCATCTTAGTTTCTGGGACTATATCAATAACCGGCAGTCTCACATACCCAGTCTTTACCAATTTACGCAGTTCACTACTTACGTTTTCTACAAGGTGTTTAATGCCAACCCCTACGCATGGCATACACTTATGGTTAGCATGCATGTCGTAAATGCCTACCTGCTTTACAACCTTTGCAGGCTCATTTTCAAAGATAGTGGCATAACTGGAGGTCACACTATAGCCCTCACAGGCGTAATACTATATACAGTGTGTCCTCACATTTCCGAAGTAATTGTATGGGAAGCATCGTT
The DNA here is from genome assembly GCA_947447265.1 of Chitinophagaceae bacterium. GTDB lineage: Bacteria > Bacteroidota > Bacteroidia > Chitinophagales > Chitinophagaceae > Flavipsychrobacter. The sequence continues at coordinate 73,918 of CANFKC010000011.1, read as the reverse complement.
CCATTATTTGCAAGGCCTTTTGCTCATACTGGCAATTCTCACGTTGGTGCAGCGTTATCATTACACCGTCAAAGCTAAGTACCCTGTATTTGCTGGGCTTCTCTTTCTATGCTCAGCTTTTTCGCTGGAAGTGTTTTACCTGACACCCTGGTTTGTATTATCGCTGGCCTTGTACTACCGTCTTGTTTTAGGTTCCGACAGGGCTAGTTTTAAGAGGACGGTTTACTATTTCTTTATTCCGCAGCTGTCGGTATTTATTATACAGTTGGTATTACTTCGAATGGAATATGGCTCGCACTTTGCTCATATTGCCGAAAATGTAGTTCAGCCGCTCACCAGCTATTTCAGCAAACCACCTAAATACGTTTTCCATATCCTTTTTTTCGGCAGATACTTTGATAATGGAACACGGCAGAAGGTTTACCAACTGTGTGAAACGCCCGGGCTGATGGCTAGCTTTTATGGCTTGTTTCTTATACTCGCCGGTTATATTGCCTTAAATATTAAAAAAATTACACCCAAGGGAAAAGCAGCCGTATTGCTCTTAGTCTGGATGGTCATTAGCATAGTAATTATAATGCCACTCGCCTTCCCTACAATAATGCTGATGTTTTATGACCGCTATACCTATCTGCTGAACGCATTTACTTATATGCTTATGGCGCTATGGGTAAGCCGCATTGGCAATAAATATATCAGCTATATCTTACTCGGTTTGTATGGCGCAATCAATCTATACTTCACTTGTAAAGTCAATTTTTACTGGAAGCATTCCACTTATATCGACAACCGTTTAATGCGCGAACTTCCCGCCCCGGGCAATAAAACCGTTATCCTGCTTAATATCCCGGAGAATATGAACGGCATAGCCATGATAGGTGCCCAACCCGATAATGAATATAAAGCGATGCGGGAGATGTTTGTAGATAGCAGTATTAAAAACAAAATTTGGGATGCGCTTTCTTACAATATGCTCACCCCCGAAGATGGGGCCAACGTAATAGTTAAGAACGACAGCGTAATTGGCGTAACCCTTAACCAATGGGGCACCTGGTGGTGGTATGAAGGCCACGGAGGCAGGAGTTATGAAACAACCGATTACAAAATAAACCTGATTAATGCTGGGCACTACTATGAGCTCACGCTAAAACATCCGTCAACGGAATATATGTTGCTTTACAACGTAGGCTCCATCTGGAAAGTAGTAGATATGAGCAAGAAAAACCTAAAGCAGGATTAACGCCAGGCTTTCTGCTCTTACAACACCTCCTTTATTACAAACAGCGATACGCTGCCAATAAGCAACCACAGCAACACCCCTTGCAAAATAGGCTTAAACCCAACCGCACGAATGGTACTCAGCGACAAACCTGAACCAATGAGAAACAGCGTGACAACCAACCCTTTTTTACCGGCAAGGAAAACCCAATGAAACAAAGTACTACCTGCAATTGGATTGTTAAGTACCGGGAAGTGCAGTGGCAAATAGGTTGACACCAGGATGGCTACAATAAAATAGAAAATGAAGTAAGGTATTTTAACCTTACCTGCATTGTTCTGAAAGTAAGCAGTTATTAATGACAGCGGAATGATCCACAGGGCACGTTCTAACTTAACGGTTGTGGCCACCTGTAATGCTTCGTCGCTGAATTTACTTGCCGCACCCACCACCGAACTGGTATCATGTATCGCAATAGCGCACCAGGTACCAAACTGGTGATCAGTAAAGTTGAGGTAATGACCCAATGGCGGAAAAATGAATAGCGCTATGGAGTTAAGGATAAAAATGGTACCCAATGAAACGCTTATTTCCTGATCGTTAGCTTTAATAATGGGGGCAATGGCTGCAATGGCACTTCCTCCGCAAATGGCTGTACCATTTGAAATGAGCATGGACGTGTTCTTATCAATTTTAAGCCACTTACCAATAAGCCAACCTGCCAGCAGGGTAATTGCTATAGTACCCACAGTAAACAGAAAGCCTTCGGCGCCGGCCTTCATGGCATGTTCAAAGTTCATGTTAAAGCCAAGGCAAACCACCGATATCTGCAATAACATTGTTGTAGCCTTCTTATTCATGTGCAGAAACGGATGCCCCATAACCGACGCTACCAGCAACCCCATCAGCAATGCAACAGGTGCGGTAATATCCGGTGAAATTGCACATAGCAACAATAGCAGGAGAAATATTATCTTGCGGTACTGATCTGGTACAGTTAACAATGTATTTTTCATCGGGTCAAAGATAATATTATGCCTAGCAATTTTTTACCAACTTTTAAGAGATCGCAGATAATTGCTGCACATGCCGCTGGCAACTATGATGCTGTATATGAAATGCTTGTAGAACCGCTGCACGAAGAACTGTACAAGCGCCAGGATTTCGCGTTTATTGATGAACTTTCTGAAGGACAGCAACTGCTGATAGCTTACGATTACCTGCGAACACAGGTTGGACAGGGCGGGTTTATACAGTTCATACAAAACGGATATGTAAGCTTGCTACCCAACATTATTGAGCAGTTAATGATGGTTGGCGCTAACGAAATGGCGCTTGTGCTAGATGATGTGCTTAAAGTATATGTACTGAACCGCGAATTGCTGAACCGCCAGACTACTGTTGAAGAGTTCGCTAAATTATATGACGAATTTAAAGAATTCGAGATTATTGATGAGCGCTGGTACAAGCTGAACCTGCCCGCAGAAAAATTAATGCTTGACTATGCGGCTTCCCACCTTTATGACTTTATAAAGGAGGAATAGATATCTAGCCTGTTATTTCGCCCTTTGTAATGTACTCCTGCAACATCATGGTCGCAGCCACTGCGTCGATGAGTTCTTTTTTTTCGCGGTCTTTTTTCTTTAGGCCCATACCTGCTATTTCGCGGCTGGCCATTTTTGACGTCATACGCTCGTCAACTTTTTCTACGGGGATATTTGGGAACACATTGCCGAACTTGAGAATGAATTTTTCAACAAGCGGCGTGGCATGGGTGGGGCTATCATCCATATTCAATGGATAACCTATAATAATACGTTCCACTGGTTCTGCAAGCATATACTTCTTCAGATAGCCAATCAGTTCGCCGGAATCAACTGTATCCAGCGCTGTAGCAATTATCTGCAAGGCATCTGTAACAGCAATGCCAGTGCGCTTTTTACCATAATCTAATGCTAATATCCGGGCCAAATCAGGTGGTTTAGTGGTTGTGAATTGAGTAGCCATGCAGGTAATTTATTGCTGCAGGGTTTATTTGTGCTTCATTAAGCGGAAAACCGCCGGGTGGTGCTTCAGAATTTCTTTATCCATCTTTCGCAGTTCCAGGTACTTCATTTGTATGCGTTGCAGTTTAAGCGGGTCTTGCTCCAATTGCAGGCGCACCAGAAGATCTTCCTGCATCATCATAATTTTCTTGTACTCGAAATAAGCGAGTGTGCTATCCAGGTCATTGATATAGTGCAACTTATCTGAGTTGCTTTCTATGCCATATTTTGTCTTCCAGTTCGCACTCATATCGCTTTCTGTTTTATTTCTTTCTGTACTTAATACAGATATGAGTCGTTCCCTTATGTCCTTATCAGGATAATTTACAAAGTAATGGGTCTCCGGCACATTGCCAAAGTGGGTTCGGTGGTCGTAATACTCGTTATATAGCTTGCCTACCAGCTGGTTTTCAAATAGCGCGGGATCTACCTGTTCTTCAATTACTGCTGATATTGTTCTGGTTTCGTCGTAAGCCAGGTGGCCAAATTCCACTAATACCTTGAGCAGGCCCCATTCGTTTTCCTCGCCTGTACCCGGTTTTGCAACCTGCGGTTCTTCAACAGGCATCTCCATCTCAGCCGGGTCCGGCATAGCCTCTTCCCGCCTTTGCTGATGCTTCTGGTCGTTCTCAATTCGGTCGCGAATGTACTTATTCACCAGCGTCACCATTCCGGTCTCATCTACCTTCAGCTTATCTGATGCTTCGCGGATATAGTGGTTCTGGAGCGCAAAATCCTCCGCCTTATTAATGCGCGAAATACTTTCCGCTATTTCATTAACCAGCTTCGATTTCTTTATCGGGTCGTTACCTGCATCTTTAAGCCCGATCTGCAATCTGAAACTGATCACATCCTGCTTATGGCCTTTTACATATTCATGAAAGCCGGATGCACCCTGCTTTTGTATGTAACTATCTGGATCTTCACCATCCGGCAACAGCACCAGTTGCACATTAAAGCTCTGACCCAGTGCCATATCTAAACCACGCAAAGCGGCTTTGATGCCAGCTGCGTCGCCATCGTATAATATGGTGAGGTTTTTGGTCAGCTGGCCGATGAGCCTTAGCTGGTCTTCAGTAAGAGAGGTGCCGCTACTTGATACGACGTTTTCTACCCCACCCTGGTGCAGCGAAATAACATCGGTATACCCTTCTACCAGGAAGCACTCGTCCAGCTTACCTATAGCCGTGCGGCTCTGGAACATGCCGTAGAGCACCTTGCTCTTAACGTACAATTCGTTTTCGGGTGAGTTGATGTACTTAGGCGCCTTTTCATTGCTTTTAAGGATGCGGGCACCAAAACCCAATATCCTGCCCGTCATGCTTTGTATCGGGAAGATGACCCTACCGCGGTATACATCGTAATAAATGCCGTTCCTGTTCTTGATAAGGCCGGCCTTTTCCAGCAGCTCTTTACTATGCCCTTTAGCTACCGATGCCTGGTAGAAAGCCTCGTTGTGTTCCGGGTTATAGCCCAGCCTGAAACGCTCTATAATGTCCTTCCTGAAACCACGCTGCCGGAAATAGGACATGCCTATTATCTGGCCTTCTTCGGTATTCAGTAAGGTTTCGTGGAAATAATTAGCGGCATATTCATTGAGTATGCGCAGCGCCTCCCCTGCCTGTTGCTGCAATTGCTGCTCGGGGCTGCGTTCAGTTTCCTGTAAAGTGATTTTATAATAATCTGCCAACCACCGCATGGCTTCCGGATACGAAAGCTTTTCATGCTCTTGTATGAACGAAACCGCATTACCCGCCTTACCGCAACCAAAACATTTGTAGATGCCTTTTGCCGGAGATACGTTGAATGACGGTGACTTTTCGTTGTGAAAAGGACAATTGGCAATGTAGTTGGTACCCCGCTTTTTCAACCGCACAAACTGCCCCACCACATCGACAATGTCGGTGCGGCTCATTACTTCGGCTATGGAGGCTGGATTGATCATTAGTTAGTCGTAAGTCGTAAGTCGTGAGTCGTAAGTCGTGAGTCGTGAGTCATAAGTCTGCGGTAGTAAGTACTAAGTATAGAGTAGAAAGCTGTTTTTATAGCAGATAGTAGATAGTATTTAGTAGCAAGTCGATAGTAGAAAGTAGAAAGCTGTTTTATAGTAGATAGTATTTAGTAGCAAGTCGATAGTACAAAGTAGAAAGCTGTTTTGTGGTATTTAGTAGTTAGTATTTAGTAGCCAGAGGCTTCGCGTTGTCGGTTAATGGGTTGTTAAACAGTGCCTGCAAAATTGAAAAATAAGGGCAGGTTTTCGTGTTGATGGTAATGTTGTCGATTTATAGGATGGAGGGTTGTGAGTCCTGAATTAACGCTAGCCATAGTACCAAAAGTAAGGGGTCAAAAGTACGAAAAATGCCCGACGTGGCAAAAAGATAGTGTAAGCAATAATACTGCATCGCGATTTAAACCCAAGTTTACGGTTGCCACTTACGTCTATAACTATATGGCGGCAAAATAATTAAAAATAACAATTCCGGAACCCTGCTCTGATAATTGGGCTAGTATGACGCCAGTAGTACAAGGACGATTTTGTAGTACCTGCCATAAAACTGTTACAGACTTCAGCCTGCTCACGGACAGGGAAATTATCGCCTACCTAAGTAAACACGGGAATGATAACCAATGCGGGAAATTCCACGCCAGCCAGCTCGGTAGGGCAATCAATTTAGAACCCGGTAATATGATCGGCAGATCTCTACTGCAGAGAGCTACAGCTTTGTTCCTGTTTTTCCAAACGGCAACGAGTGCGGTCTGGGCGCAGGCGGCAAAAAATGTATGGCATCAGGAACAAACTACCCCCGAAACAAAACAACAGCAAAAACGGGAAGTATGCGGATATGTGACGGATCAAATTACCGGAGATATGCTCACCCACATGCAGGTGAGTATAAAAGGATCCGAGATTAATACTTTAACGGACAGTATGGGTTACTTTTCGCTTCAGCTGCCTGAATCATTCAAAGATGACAGCATTACTATTGAAGCAACATATACCCCCGCATCAGGGCCCGAACCGAGAGGCACGCTGATACCCGAACAAATATTCTCAATAGGTAAAACAGCCACCAATAATATGATTACCGTATACAGGTATCCTTCCGATTGGCGTGACGGCGGCGTTACCTATGGCGAAACAAAACCCTTAATAGAACATTTCGGCAGCATAAATGTCACCAATGAAGTGCAAAGCATGAAGCCTAACTTTTCCATATATTAGCCATTTTCACGAAAAAAGAAGCATAAATAATGCATAGAAGCCATCATTACCCAAGCCCAAAAACAGCTGTAGCAGCAAATATCACCGTTGCAAGATGGTGGGCGCGTACTATTCAATGCTCTATTTTGACGATGCTATTGTGTGTTTTAACCGAAACTGAACTACGAGCCCGCCCGGTTATGGATACTTCAAATCCCTATTACGGGCCGAATTACGAGCGCGCGCATTTTCCGGGTGGAGACAACGCATTAAAAGAGTTTATTGAAACAAATACTGTATATCCCGCTGAATACCGCGATTCCAAAATCAGGGGCCGAACCATAGTGAGATTTATTGTTGACGAACAAGGGCGCATCTCAGGCATTACGGTTATAAGAAGTTTAGCTCCTGCATGCGATGCCGAAGCAAAATGCGTAATTGCAGATATGCCAGCGTGGTTGCCCGCAACCTATAAAAGAAGGCCGGTACGGTCAGTTCAGTCTGTCGGTATTAACTTTGCTATAGAATAGCGTGAAGTCAAAAGGGAAAAGTCAAAACCCAAAAGTGCAAGACGTATTCATTTAACGCACTATTTCAGCCAAGCTCAAAAACTGGGGCGTTGATTGTGCTAATCCCTTACGCAACGTACCGAAAAACCGAAAGACTTCTCGAACCAGCTAATGGCACATTCATCCTTATCGTGGTAGAGGTTGAAAACCTCAACTTTGTGGGTAGCGGTATCGGCATTTGAGGTCCACCAATAACCTATGAGTCCGCCGTAATTAAATGCGCCATTGCTATACCTGCAGCCGCCACCATAGCCATTCCAGCTATTGATGCCGGAGTTACGGGCGCCTGGTTTCCAGCCAGTTCTGGCTTTGAGTTCCGCACCACAATTATCTTTTCCGCCACTTGTTAATACCAGGTATTCGAGTTCTTGAGCTGATGGCATATGCCAGCCATAAGGGGTAAGCCCACGACTGTCTGCTACAGCATAATAGTTATATAACTTGCCGCAACTACTGTAGCTATTGTTGTAAGTGCACCAGCAGCCTATGTGTTTCTGGCCACATTCTTCCCATTCCGCGGCAGTTTTGGCTTCCCTTATTTCATCTCCGTTGCGGTAGTAACTTACATCCAGGTTTTCTTTTGCCCATACCATCTCGCCTATTTTTATCGCTTCCTTACCCGCCTTCCGGGCCAGCGCAAACATTGGCAGCAGCATCAAAAAAGAAATAAGCACTATTCTCATAAACCTGGTTTATTACAAAACTACAAAATTGAGCGAGTTTATTTTTATTACGGCCTCCTATTGGCCAGGCCGCAACCAATGGGTCATTTTCGGATATTGTTCCCCTTCCCCGCTGGTATTGGTCATGCCCAGCCATTGAAGTAATGGAAGGCCAATATACCGTTCTGCATTAAAATTATCGACCAGGTTCTTGCTACCATTTTTATAACCAAATTCATGGAACACCACTGTGGGCTCCAGCGCCAGGTGTTGCAGTGCTGCCCATGACCAGCATATAGCCGCCATTTCGGCTGCACCTGTGTCAAGGTCGCCATTTAGCATATCCGGACTATTTGCTTTTTCGCGGTCAGCCGCAGCGAGAACGGCAACGTGCCCTGCTTCATGCAAAAGATCGCCCGGATACTTTAATAAATCCAGGTCATAAATTATGCCCCCATTTTTGATATCAAGTCCGGGTAAAAATGTGTCGTCAGAAAGGCTACCCGGTTTGCAAGGAATACCAATTTCATTTATAAACCCTGTAATTCTCGCCAGAAGGGCAGTATCATTCATTACTTCGGGGTATGCTTCATTCATGCGAATTGATTTTAAAACTTAAAAATATACAAACGATAACAAACTTGGTAATATCAATAGTGCATTGAAGTACTACAAAAATAATGTTTGCCCCTTTTGAGAAAAGAATGCCTATCCCGGCCCGATTTCTAAAATCTATTCATAGCTACCGTTCGCCCATTTAATTACCGGTTTCATCCATTCCGGTAACGGGCCGTAAATGTAACCATGCTTCAGACCTGTATTCAGTGCAATTTCTTTGTAATGCGGCATCATAACCGCTGTAGATTTTGCTTTGTAGGCAATGCAGCTACCCGCAACATCATCGCTCTTTTCATAGATGGATAATACATTGCCATAAAATGCAATTTCGGGCTGCGAGGTAAAATTATTGTCGTTACAGTTGCTCATGAACACAAAATTCACTTTGGAATTTTTAAGAAACGTAGCAACATACATAGCTATCATGGCACCTTTTGATGCACCAACAACGGTTATGTCTGACGGCTTTACTCCCTTCTTTAACAGACTATCAACCTGAGTAGCTACTTTATGGGCGTATACCTTTCCATCAGTATTAGCAGGCCGGCATTCTGAAAACACGGTGAATTTCTCACTGCGAAAAGCGGCTGCAATATCCCTGTATTTAAACTCGCCATAAGCGCCGTTAGACGGATGTTCGCAGTTGCCCTCCACTATTGCGCCGTGCAAGTAAAAAACGCACTTCTGTCCGAATGAGAGCGAAAAACAGAGCATAGCCAACAGCAAGGTGTAGATGCGTTTCATGGTTGCGATTTATACACTAAGTTACGACTTGCTGCATTAATCTTTTACAACCTGGTAATGATAAATCATGTCTCCACCATCTCCATACCGTACGGCAAGGAAATAGATACCATTGGGCAAATTTTGTACTGATGCAGTAATGTTTTTGCTGTTACAATCCATTCGCATTACTACCTGACCGGTAACGTTTGATATTGCCAGACCCTGTATGGTGGCATCGCTGTTAATTGAGATGTCGGATGATGCAGGATTAGGGGAAATGGAAAATGTTGCTAGCGGTGTTTTCGGTTCATTCACATTTAGCGTGACACAACCAATGGAATTTCTGAAGGTGTCAACCCCGAACCCCACCCACACCGTTGCACAAAGCGGCGCTGTAATTGCTGGATAATAGCCCCCCTGAGAAAAACAAAGTAATGTTTCTTCGTGCTCAAAATGATTTTGATTTATAGGATAGAGAAACCAATCAAGACAGCCCACCCCCTCAATTAATCGAAAATCATTTTGAAAAGGCCATGACCGAACGGCAGTAAAAAGGAAAACCTTGTACGTCTCAGAACCGACAACGATTGAATCGAAACAAATGATAGAATCTATTATTCCGAGATGACTCTTAATTGTGTCGCCTAAATGTAGATTGTAATCGAAAAGTATGCGATCGGATGAATCCTTTAGCCAATAAACTTTGTTAGCAACGGTATCCTCGCGAACAAATATATTACTCCTGTCAACTCCATCCCAATAAAGACCACCGCAATATGGAAAGAATATATGATCGCGGTAAAAAGAAGTTATAAAAGTTCGATAAGTCCTTCCGAACAAAACTGTATCAGGTCCATAAGTAACTGTCTTTATGTAATCACAACTTGCATCTTTATCAGGGTCGCCGCTGCAATGATATACCCATTGATTTCTCTTGTCGGTAAAGCGGATTTTCTGTGCGGAGGAAACGAATGCTGAAAGCAGCAAAATACAGAGTAATATATTTTTCATAGATAAGGTTTTAGTATTGTAAATGTAAGTATACTATTTAAACCTTCAAAGCCTTACGCAAATAAATTATTGTTACCGATTAAACAACACCTTTATATAAAACCAGGGTTGGCGCAGTTGCTTTTGCAATTCGGCATTGGTAAACATGCAACTAATGACTTCGCGCAGTGACTTACTTTTATCAGCTTTGCTGAAAAATAGATTGAAGAACCATTGGTTACCGAAAATGCGCTGCATGGTGGCATTCTGTTTTAGTTCGGGACCAAGGTGGAGGTAGAAAACATCATCGTATGCCTTTTTGAGGAAAGCAGTGGAATAGTTCTTTTGTTCAATAGCGAGCTTAATGGCATCGGCCGCGAGCATACCGCTGTACAATGCATTGCCAACGCCTTCTCCCGAAAACGGATCGATAAAACTGGCCGCATCGCCGGTCAGGATGTAGTTATCGCCGGACACGGGTATTTCGGTCGTGAAGATTGGTAAGCCCCACCCTAGTATCTTATCTTGTAATGTGGCATTTGCAAATCGTTGTGACAGGCGCGGATTGTTTTTGATGGTAGACAGCATCAGTTCGCGCAGGTTCACCTTCTTTTCCCGAACTACTGACGACAGCATACCTATGCCCACATTCGCCTTGCCATTAGGCAGTGGAAATATCCAGAAATATCCGCTGGGGATCTCCGGAAAATAATGCAATTCAATAAAGGTGGATTGTGTACCCACGATGCCATCATAATACGCTCTCAGTCCAATGGCTGTTGTTTTTTCATTCTCGTCATCGCCCTGAAAGTGTTTCCTGACAATACTCTTATCGCCATCGGCCCCTACTATTAACTGCGCGGTTATTTCGTACTCTTCGCCATCGTAAGTCATCCAGACCACTACTTTCCCATCTTCCCGCTTTATTTCGCCAACTTTTGCCCCCTGGTATACAGTGCAAAACGGAGATGCAATTTTTTCAAACAGGAAATTATCGAGTACCAACCGTGGCACAACAAACCCTTTTGCCATACCTGAAGCTACGTTGGTTGCTAATGGAATGTCAATTGATTTGCCATTAGGTGACACTATCGTCATGCCCCACATGGGTTGGAAATCGTGCGGCATAGCGCGCATTTCGTCCAACCATGCCGGGTTGGCTTTGCTTATTACCTGCGTTGTTCTTCCGCTGCAGGCATCGCCACAAACTTTGTCACGAGGAAAAACGGCCCGCTCAATTACGGTATGATGTATGCCATGTTTTGTAAGAAATATAGAAGCCGCGGCACCTGCCGGGCCGGCACCAATAATGATAACGGGTGTTTCTAACTTCTTGATTTGCATTGCAGGCGCCAAAGATACGTGATTATAGTTTCGCGCAAAGGCGCAAATCGGATTAGTCTCACGCAAAGGCGCAATGACCATGTGATTAGTGCATCAAGATTTAAGAGGCGCAAAAGAATGCCTCACGCAAAGACGCAAAGGCGCTATGACCATGTGCCTAGTGCATCAAAATTTAAGAGGCGCAATTTGTACAAACATTCGTTGAAAATGGTCTCACGCAAAGACGCGAAGGCGCAATGACCATGTGATTAGTGCATCAAGATTTAAGAGGCGCAATTTGTACAAACATTCGTTGAAAATGGTCTCACGCAAAGACACAAAGGCGCTATGACCATGTGATTAGTGCATCAAGATTTAAGAGGCGCAGAGCTGAATTTGTGCCATATACAAGTACTATGTAAAGACAAACAGCTGAAACTAAGCTAAATGGGGTTAGCCTGATTATTGAAGGTTTACTCTACTTTAAAATGAGGATTGTAAATTATGCCGACGGCATTGCCCCATGGGTCTTTGACTGCGGCCACAACTATATCGCCACCAACATTTTCAGGTTTTTCGTATGGCGTAGCACCAGCGGAAAGCAGGTTTTGGTAAACCGCCTCCACATCTTCAACGCCCCAATAGACTGTTGCGTATTTCCCTTGTATTTCGGCAGGTGCAGCTGTCGGGTGTAGACCAAGTTCATAGCCGCCTACGGTAAAGCCAACATAAAATGGCTCGTTGAAGTAAGGTTCTATGCCAAGAAATTTAGTGTACCAATCGCGGGCGGCAGCTAAATCGGTTACGTAATATATTACGGTTCTTAAACCAAGGAACGGAGCAGACATAAAAAATTAAAAGTAAAAAATTAAAAATCAAAACTCGCCGCTTCATTACCCAGACCTAAGAGGGTTACATAGTTTCTTAAACCAAGGCACGGAGCGATCGTAAAAATTAAAAGTAAAAACTTAAAAATTAGAACCCGAAGCGATGAACACCTTTCGACCAGTGCCGGATACGTTACCTATTATTTCCTCTTACCGAAAATACTCTTTAAACCGTCTTTGGCTTTATCTGCGGCATTGTTAATCACGTCTTTGGCCGCGGGAGTTTTTTTAGTGGTGTCACCGCCGCCGAGCAATTGCTTTTTGAGCTCTTCTTTGGCTGCGGCTACTGCCTGTGTCTTAATTGCTTTTACAGTATCTTTTACAACCGTTTTTACGCTGTCTATCTTCTTTTTCGCTATCTCCTCAATTTGTTTTTTTACGTTATCGACCGCATTGCCAGCCATGCTTTTGAGGTTGGTCTCAATTTTAGGTGCTGTAACTGTGCCGCCTATATTTATAGCCAGGTTCACTTTATCTCCCATTTTCATGTTCAGACCTTTACTGTTGGCCTGGTTAAGCAGGTTGGTAACAACAGCCGTTCCCTGTGAGCCCATCATTGCAGTAGGCACCGCCATGTTTACACCATATTTCAGGGTCTGATCGAAGCCATGGCTACCTGCAACTTCTGCTTCAACCTGGTCAATTTTAAATTTGTACGGTTCAACTACTACCCTGCCATTTTCAAAACTGAAAAATATTTTCATATCCTTTACCGGGAATGATTTTAATTGGGTCATCTTCAGTTTTTCAGCAATCTGGTCGGTTACGGGGAAGTTGCTCAGCAAACCACTCAGCAACATCATATTACCCTTACCAGTCAGCGAGTTCATCATTGGGCTCATATCGCCATTTAACTTACCGCTCATTTCCAAAGTCGTGGTCATTTTGCCGGAAACATATTTTCCTACCGGCATCATCTTTTGCACAAAAGCAAATGTGTTATAGGTCTTCTGTATATCTATATTTTCAACGCTGTAATCGAACTGAATATCCGGATGCTTTTTATCTACCCTGGTACTGTAGAAACCGTTCATCTTAATGGTTCCGTCAAGTCCTTTCGCAACTACATTTTGCATATTAACTACCTGATTACGAACAACAAGTCCGCCACCAACTGAAGTAAGTGTAAGATTATCATAATGAATAGAACCAACTTCGGCTTTCAGGGTAAGATCAAGATTATCAGGTACTACAAACGGAATTGCATTACTATCTGTTTTCGCAGTTGCAGGTTGCGTCGATGTGCCCATGAATTTGTTCAGGTCAACATTATCAGCAGTAAAATGCAAAGAGCCATTCAATGCTTCGTTGTGCAGATAATAACCTAAAAGGTTATTGATACTACCATCGCCGGCAAAATTGGTTTGCAGGTATTGGCCTTTCATATTAGTTACGGTAACATTTTTAGGATTGAACGTAAGCAACAAGCTGTTCAGGTTTACGCCACCGGGGTAATCTTTTGATGCGTATGCGAGGTTATTGATACCAATGGTACCGCCTGCATACAACTCATCATACTTCTGTTTTTGGGCAGCTGCGATAGAGCCCTTAACAGAAACATCGGCAGTAATAACACCCAAGAGTTTTGTGCCGGCCTCCATTTTCATGAACTTCTGCATTTGCGACAGGTCCAGCTTACCCTTCATGGTAGCGTCAATCCATTGGTTGCTTATTGGCGTTTTCAATAACATCCTGAAATCAAACGGATCGGCACCAAATTCAATATGGCCTTTTTCAATGTTCACAACAGTATGGTCTGTAATGCCATCAGGATTGTTCACGGCCAGTTTTACCTGTATATTAGAAACCTTTTGAGGTAAATCAGGGTATTGGAACGAACCATCCTGTATTGCCAGGTTTACATTATACGCAGGCATTTGTTTTGCGTTGTAGGTACCCTTAACGGTTCCATTCAGGGCAACCTTACCCGTTGTCTTTATGTCTTTAAAGTTGTTCTGGTAAATGCCCGGCACTAAAGAAAGTATGTCTTTAAAATCGTTAGATGGTGTGTTGAATTGCACATCCATAACAATATTGCTGGTATCCGGCATCTGCACAAACCCTTTGGTGGAAAGGCGCAGACCATTTAATTGTATCTTATCGGTGTTAAAAGTGTATTTGCTGGTTTTATTATCAATCTGCAGATCGAGGTCGAGGGAAGTTTTTACTCTATTCAGGTAAGGAATATTGCCATAGGAAAAACTAACTGCGTCGGCAATGGTGTTGGTAACAAGTGTGAATGCATCGCTAGTAAAGTCGCCAGACCCGGTATGGGTAAGATTATCAATTTCCAGGTGCATTTTGCCTTGCCTGTCCAGGTATTCGATATATGCGTTCTCAATGCTGTACTTTTTCAGCTTCATTGCAAACGGCTTGGAATCCGCAGTTTTTGCAGCGGTGTCTGGTTTGGTAATATCCCAGTTTGCTGCACCATTTTCGAGAATAATGGCATGTATGCGTGGCTTTACCACACCAATATTCAATATCTCGTAAGAGCCTTTTATGGCTTTCATTAAGTCTAAAGAAACATCAATGCTCTGGGCAGCTATAAGGGTATCGTTTTTAAACGCATCGCGACCAACAATACTTATTTGCTGAATGCCAACGGATAATTGTGGAAAATGATGGAACACGGAAAGGTCAACATCTTTGAAATCAGTTGTTGCATTCAGGTTGTCGTTCATCCCTTTTTTTACAACTGCCAGTATTTTGTCTTTAAACAATACCGGCACCAGTATAGCGGTAAGTAAAACCAAACCAATAAGCACACCAAAAGTGATGAGTACTCTCTTTACTATCTTATTCATAAGAAAAATTTAAATAAACAAATGACAGCAAGCCACGATGCATACAAAATTAAACTAACGCTACGAACCACCTAAAAATTATAGTTAATTAAATGACAATTACATACATCGCTAGGGTCAAGTCAAAGGGAAAAAGTCAAAACCCAAAAGTGCAAAACGTATTCATTTAGCCGACAATTTCTACTTGACTCAATATTAGTACCAAAAACGCTATTCAAACTCCCAACCAATGTCCCTTCTGAAATAGCGGCCTTCATATTCAATATGGTCTGCATTGGTGTACGATTTTTCAAGGGCATGTTTTATTGTATCGCCATAGGAAGTTACAGCCAATACCCTGCCGCCGTTCGTAACTACATTGCCATCCTTGGTTGTGGTTCCCGCATGAAACAGCATACTTGTGCCTACCTTTTCAAATCCTTTCATTAACCTGCCCTTCGGATAGTTGCCCGGATAACCTTCTGAAACCATCATTACTGCGCCAGCCGCTTTTTTGCTATGCACCACTGATACCTCATGCAATCGGTTGGCGTGCATTTTCAAGATCAGCTCGACAAGGTCGTTTTCAAGGCGCGGAATCACTACTTCGGTTTCCGGATCGCCCATGCGGCAATTGTATTCTATTACGAATGGTTCACCATCCACCTTTATCAGGCCAAAGAAGATGAAACCCTGGTAAACAATGTTTTCTTGTTTCAGGCCGCTGACTGTTGGCTTTATGATACGGTCGGTCACTTTTTGCATGAAAGCCGCGTCTGCAAACGGTACAGGGGAAATAGCGCCCATACCACCTGTATTCAAGCCTTTATCGCCTTCTCCTATTCTTTTATAGTCTTTAGCTTCGGGGAACAAAACATAGTGTTCGCCATCCGTGAGCACAAAAACTGACATTTCAATGCCGTCAAGGAATTGTTCAATCACTACCTTTTTGCTGGCGTCGCCAAACTGCTCATCCATTATCATGGCCCGAAAAGCTTCTTGGGCTTCCGCCACATCTTGCGCAATTACGACACCCTTGCCTGCTGCCAGTCCGTCGGCTTTGAGCACTATAGGGGGTGTGCTTTGCGCTATCCATGCGAGGCCGTCCTCATAATTATCCCGGGTAAATTCGCGGTAAGTAGCCGTAGGTATATTGTGCCGCTCCATGAATTTCTTGGAAAAAGCCTTGCTGCCTTCCAGTTGTGCACCCTCTTTAGACGGACCTGCTACAATAATGTGCTTAAGCTGCGGATCGTTTTTGATAAAATCGTAGATGCCTGCCACCAAGGGATCTTCCGGGCCAGGCAACACTATATCAATCTGGTAGTCGAGGCAGGCTTTTTTAACCGCCTCAAAATCCATGTAGTTTACCGGTATGTTGGTACCATATTCGGTAGTTCCGGCATTGCCCGGAGCGATATATAAGGTACCGCATAAAGCGCTCTGTTCCAGTTTCCAGGCCAGAGTACACTCTCTGCCGCCTCCCCCTAAAAGTAGGATATTTTGCATTTTCATTGAATTGAGCACAAAAAAACTAAAAAAATAGGGGGAAACGGCAAAAATTTTATTTATTTTGGCAGTTCAGTTAAAAACACACCACATAATTATGGCATTAGACAACAACGGAAAACCTGGGATATCAGAGAAAGGGCACCCGGCTGGATTGTATGTATTATTTGTAACAGAATTCTGGGAGCGCTTCAGCTATTATGGTATGCGCGCCATTTTCATTCTATTCATGGCAAAAATGCTGTTGCTAGAAAAATCAGCTTCTACCTCTATTTATGGCACTTATACCGGACTGGTTTACCTGACACCACTAATAGGTGGTTATGTTGCCGACAGGTATTGGGGTAACCGTAAATCAATATTTGTGGGTGGTGCTTTGATGGCATTAGGTCAATTTTTAATGTTCATCTCCGCTACTCTGGCTCATAGTACCGACAAGACTGCTGCAATTACCGCGATGTGGGCTGGTTTAACATTCCTCATTTTTGGCAACGGCTTCTTCAAACCGAATATCTCAACAATGGTGGGCCAACTCTACAACGAAAACGACACCCGTAAAGATGCTGCATACACTATATTTTATATGGGAATTAACGCAGGTGCCTTCTTAGCTCCGTTTGTTTGCGGATATCTTGGTGAGAAAGTTGATTTTAAATGGGGATTTTTATCTGCCGGGGTAGGTATGCTTTTAAGTCTAGTTATTTTCTACTTTACTAAAAACAAGTACGTAGTTGCTCCCGATGGCAGGCAGCTTGGCATAGGCCCAAATAAAGCAACCGACACAACTGTATCTACAGATGGCAAACAATCAAGTGGTGGTGGCTTCAGCCAACAGCAACTGGTTATACTTATTGGTGGTATTGTTGCTATGTTCTCTTTGCTGCACTTTGCCGCAGGCGTTGATATATGGGGTTCTCTTATTTATGGTATGACGCTCGTTGGTCCGATTGTTATTATTACCGACAAATCATTGACTAAAATTGAAAAGGACAGGTTATTGGTAATCATCCTTATCATGATATTTGTAATTTTCTTCTGGATGTGTTTTGAGCAAGCTGGTGCATCACTGACTTTCTTTGCAGATGAGCAGACCGACAGGCACATTGGCAGCTGGGTAATGCCAGCAAGCTTCTTCCAGAGCTTTAATGCTGGTTTCATTATTATTCTTGCCCCAATCATTGGCGCGGTATGGACAGCACTTGCTAAGAAAGGCATCAATTTTGCGGCTCCGTTCAAACAATCACTGGGTCTGGCATTTTTGGCATCAGGTTTCCTTTTCATAGCATTTGGCTCTAAAATGATTCCTGCCGGCGGTGCGAGCATCTGGTTCCTTACCGGTTGTTATTTCTTACATACCGTTGGTGAACTTTGCCTTAGCCCTATTGGTCTGTCAATGGTAAACAAACTGACACCGGGCAGGTTTACCTCTTTAATGATGGGTATCTGGTTCCTTGCAATCGCTACGGGTAACAAATTGGCTGGTTTCATGAGTTCTTTGTATCCAGACCCGAAAGAGGCAACTCATCCGCATCTGTTCAGTCTTGAAATAGTTGACCTACATACGTATTTCATGATATTCGTAGGGTTCTCTGGCGCAGCAGCAGTTATCCTGTTCCTGTTAAGCAGGAAACTGGTGAAATTGATGCACGGAATATCTTAATCGGAACATAAGTTATACAACGGCAGTGAGGTAACTCGCTGCCGTTTTTTATTTCCGTAAATACACCCGAATAAAAAATAAAACCTATTTTAGAACTTCAATTCACAACTCTAGACAATGGAAGTAGTAGCTACCCAACAGGAATTAGAACTGGAAGCCATACAAAACTTTGAGGGCAAGTATCCCAAACAACTCTGGTATCTCTTTTTATCTGAGATGTGGGAACGATTTTCATTTTATGGTATGCGCGGAATGCTTACCATATTTATGGTAGAAAAACTGCTTTTAAATGAACATGATGCGAACCTGCAATATGGTGCTACTCAAGCGTTCGTTTATACACTGGCCTTTGTTGGTGGCTTATTTGCTGATAAAATCCTCGGTTTTCGTAAGTCCATCTTCTGGGGAGGACTATTAATGATTTGCGGCAGCTTTACGCTCGCATGTATGCCACAAACTGCACCCCAGAATATCTTCTATCTGGGTATTAGTCTTACCATTGTTGGCACGGGTTTCTTTAAACCAAACATTTCTACAATGGTTGGGCGCCTTTATAAAACCGGAGACTCCAGGCGTGAAGCTGGTTTCGGGCTGTTCTATTCCGGCATTAATATTGGTGCACTATTAGGGGGCTGGGCTTGTATACACGTTGCCAATAACTATGGATGGAACGCAGCCTTTTCACTGGCCGGTATAGCAATGTCGATAGGCCTAGGGCTTTTCTTCTTTACCAAGCGTACTTTGGGTCCTATCGGACTTTCGCCACTTATCGGCAAATTCGCGCCTCAAAAGATACGAACCTACGATCTTTTGGTTTACGGGGGCGCACTCGCTATAATTCCACTAATAAAAATATTGGTTTCCAATTCGCAGTATACTGACTACTTCATGTACACTGTAGGGCCGCTAACCTTGATCTACATTATTTACGAAACCCTGAAATTCAGCAAAAAGGAACAGCAGAAAATGATGGCGGCAATGATATTCATTATCTTTTCCATCTTCTTCTGGGCGTTCTTTGAACAAGCAGGCGGCTCTTTAAGTTTATTTGCAAGATATAATCTGAACCATAATGTACTTGGCCTTACTATCGATCCTAATGAAGTAAATAACTCCTCTAATTCCCTATTTGTTATTCTCTTCAGCCCACTGATAGGCTTGCTGTGGCTTTGGTTAAGCAAGCGGAAATTAGAACCGAATACCGTAGTGAAATTCGGCCTTGGTTTCTTGTTTGTAAGCGCTTCATTTTACATTTTCTATTATACCCGCTTTTTTGCAAATGCAGAAGGCGTAACCTCGCTGAATGTATTTACTGTTGCTTATCTGGTTACTACCATTGGTGAGCTTTGTTTATCACCTATCGGACTGTCTATTATGACCACTCTTTCTCCTAAATCATTACATGGTGTAATGATGGGCATGTGGTTCCTTGCAAGTGCTTATGGACAGTATGCAGCGGGATTATTAGGAGCAGGTATGGTTACCGCAAATGAAAAGGCTCCACTCCTAGAAAAACTAAATTCGTATACCGAGGGCTATAAACATTTGGCTTTATATGCACTAATAGCAGGCATTGTCTTAATTGCCATATCTCCATTGGTGCGTAAACTTATGCACGAGGTCCATTAATTTGATGCTAATCGCAAATGATACCCATCAGCATTACAGTTATTATTATTATGCGCTATTTTCGCAACATAACAACCAATAATGAGCCACCAACACGACCATAAAGAGCAACACTTTACAAGCACCGAACTAGTAACAGACATCGTTATTGGTATGAGCGATGGGCTTACGGTACCGTTCGCATTGGCGGCAGGTTTAAGTGGTGCTGTTCATGACCCGCATGTAATTGTAATTGCAGGTATAGCTGAAGTTGCGGCCGGGTCGATAGCAATGGGCCTGGGTGGCTACCTGGCCGGCAAAACTGAAGTTGATCACTACAATTCAGAATATAAACGGGAGGTTTGGGAAGTAGACAACCTGCCGGAAAGAGAAAAAGAAGAAGTGAGAGAGATTTTCGCAGAAATGGGTATGAGCGAAACCACGCAACGACTGGTTGTTGAAGAAATGGCCAAAGACAAGACAAAGTGGGTAGAGTTTATGATGCGTTACGAATTGGGACTGGAAAAACCAGACCCTAAACGTGCGTCAAAAAGCGCCATGAACATAGGTATGTCTTATATAATTGGTGGCATGGTGCCCCTATCGCCCTACTTTTTTGCAACAACACCGGTAGACGGGTTAAAATGGTCGTGCGCTATTACTGTATTGTGCCTGTTCGTTTTTGGTTACTTTAAGGCCCGCATCACCGGGCAAAATCCGCTTGCAGGAGCTATAAGGGTAACCCTTATAGGTTCGGGTGCTGCCGCGGCGGCGTTTTTCATAGCACAATTATTTAGCCATTAAGGCGTTATTTCAAAGTCATATTCAACCGCTGCTAACAATATGAACTGAGAATTTCCGTAATTTACATAACGGAAAACTCTTTTATAGCCAGCAACATGATTCGAAACGTTTACAATACAACCCTAAAAATAGTCCTATCCTCTTTTTTACTGTTTTCTGCTGTGAATGAAAGCAGCGCGCAACTGCCATCTGCGAGCCATACAGTGCACCTCAATTCCGGCGACATCCCTATGGCGCCGAATGCAGCAAGATGGATAGACAGCACAAGAGCAATAGCATCGGCGGAACCCGTCCTGGCGCTGGTACATTTTACAAAATTGCCAACGGATGGTGAAAAACAAGCACTCAAGACTCAGGGCATCACCCTGCTTGATTACCTGCCGGATAATACCTTTGCCGCACATGTTCAGTTCCCGGTAGAAAATGCAGCTATTACCGCATCAATTTACGGCATCACCAATGTAAAACCCGAGTGGAAGGCCAGCAAGTATATCTGGAATAAAGTAAGCAATGGAAAAGGGAGAGTAGAGGTTTTGGTAACCTTCTACCCTACCGTAAACGCAGCAGCGGTAAAACAATTGGTTACCACCCTCGGTGGCCAGGTAAACCCTTCGTCACTGGAGCAATACAGTGCCTATAAAATAGTGCTGGATGCAAACCAGCTACATGCTATTGCCAGCTGGTATGGTGTTCAAAACATTGCACCTGCAACTCAAATGGTTCCATTCGACCTGCAGTCGGCACCCGCAACCAAAGTAAATATTGGTGCAGGTAATACTGCGTTTGGTGGTTATGGCCTGAACGGAGCCGGGGTAACGGTGGGCATTGGCGATAATTCATCAGGCATCTACCATGCCGATATTAAAGACCGTATCACCAATTTCAATCCGGTTGGCAGAGGCACGCACGGTGCGCATGTAAATGGTATTGTAGGCGGCACCGGCAATATTGACCCGTTGGCATTAGGCGCCGCGCCGCACGTAAATCTTATTGACTATTTCTTCGACCAGATACTTTCGTCGACCGGGGCTATGTACCATGATTTCAACATGACCGTAACCAACAATTCTTATGGTGTTATTCTGGGAGATTGTGATTACTCAGGCACGTATGATGGATATGCGCGTTTCCTGGATACATTGTCTATACAATATCCGGAGGTACTACATGTTTTCGCTTCTGGCAATGATGGCGATATGAATTGCGCACCCTGGCCCATGGGTTATGGTACTGTAGGCGGCGGCTACCAACCGGCAAAAAATAATGTGGTTGTGGGCAGCATGACCGACTACCAGGACCAGGCTTTCGATGAGTCGCGCGGCCCGACCAAAGACGGCAGGCTAAAGCCGGATATTGTGGCCGTTGGCCTTGGCGCTTATTCAACAATTGGCGAAGATGCTTATGAATGGGCTGCCGGCACCAGTATGGCCAGCCCGCAGGCAGCAGGCGGAGTGGCTTTGCTTACCCAGCGATATAAACAATTGCACACGGTAAATCCGCGCGCTGATCTTTTAAAGGCTGTATTACTGAACGGAGCAATGGACCTTGGCAATCCAGGGCCCGATTTCGCTTATGGCTTTGGTGCGATGGATGTCGGCCGTTCTTTAAAAATGCTAGATAGTACCTGGTACCATGCCGGCGCATTGAATACGGGCGATTCTATGATACTCGGTATAGTAGTGCCACCGAATACCGCACAACTGAAAGTACTGCTCACGTGGCAGGACGTACCCGCAAACACGGCCTCGGCAAAGCAATTGGTAAACGACCTCGACCTTTCCGTTAAAACACCCGGTTCAGTAGTGCACCTGCCCTTGGTACCCGATGAAAACCCTGCTAATATTACCAATAATGCCATTGAAAAGAAAGACCATATCAATAACACAGAACAGGTAACCATTAATAACCCTGCACCAGGCTCTTACCAGATTTTTGTTGGCGGCTACAACGTACCGATTGCCGGACAAAAATATGTGGTAGCATACGATATGCTTCCGAAAGGTGTGCAACTCACCTACCCCGTGGGTGGTGAAGCCATATCAAACATTGATACCGCAAACAAATACGATTCTGTGCGCATTTTCTGGAATGCTGTAAGCGACGGCAACACCTTCACGGTGCAGTTATCTGCAGACAACGGCGCATCATGGTCGACCCTGGCAAATGCAGTGCCTGCCGACAGACGCAATATTGCCTGGCGGCCATTTGGCTATAATTCTGAAAAATGCCTGGTGAGAATCAGCCGGAACGGCACAAGCGATGTAGCTACATCCGGCAACTTCGTGATCAGTAACATACCTACTTTGCAACTGGATACAGCGCAATGCCCCGGCTATGTAAATGTACATTGGTCACCCGCACCTAACGCCACTGCCTACCAGATGCTTGCCAAGCGTGGCCCTAACATGGTTGTTGATGCCGTAGTTACAGGCACCAGCTATACTTTCAAAAACATGTCGCTGAAAGGACGTTCATATGTAGCCATACGTCCGCTGATTAACGGTGTGGAAGGTTACAGAAGCGTTGCCTTAACAGTATATGCCAATACCGGTAATTGCACCAATCCGGTATCAACCGGCGACCTGATGATAGAAAAGGTGAATGGCCCTGTTAGTGGCAGAAAGTTTACCCGTACTGAACTTACCAACAGCGAGACATTAAAATTGCTTGTAAGAAATTTATACAGCACCGCATGTAACAGCTACGCCATTAATTACAACATAAACGGAACAGGCTGGCAAACCTATACTGCCGGGCCGCTTATACCCGCCAATGGAACTGCAACTGTAAGTATACCAGGCATTGACCTTTCCGCAACAGGCACCTATAATTTTGCCATAGCAATTCGCAACCAGGTAGTAGCTGACCCACAGCATGCAAACGATACCATTTACTATACCGTTAAACAAATAAGCAACGATACTGTTAGTCTTCCATTTACAGATGGTTTCGAAACAATGGACAGCATAAGTGTGACGGGTAAAGATTCAGTAGGTATAGCGCCGAACGGGCGTTGGGATTTTCAGACGTATGATACGGCTGGCCGACTGCGGAGTTTTGTAAACCGGGATGTATTGATAACCGGCAGGCGCTCTATAAGCCTTGACGAAAACCAGAATGTGAAAAACGGCAGCTCGAATAGTTTAATCGGAACATTCAATTTGTCCAACTACGATACCGCAAATACCGAGCTGAGGCTCGATTTTGATTATGTATTGCATGGCACACCCAAAACAGCAGATGGCAACAATCTATTAGCCCGCGCTAAAGATGCGCTGCCATGGACGTCGCTGTTTACCTACAACCTCAATGCCTATCCAGGTTTCCTGAACCATGCGCAGTCTATCTCGCTCACCGATGCCGTGCGATATTATGGCAACAACTTCACTACGAGTTTTCAGCTGGCGTTCGGGCAGAATGATACATCGCTGATATGCGGACCTAATTACGGTAACGGAATGACCATAGACAATGTAAAAATATATACTGTTGCCAATGACGCCGCGCTTACCCAGGTGGTATCTCCGCTACAAACCAGTTGCGGACTGAGCGGTCTGCAGCCCCTAACTGTAACGGTGCACAATGGTGTTAACTATACGCTGCACTCTGTGCAACTGCATTACCAAATGGATGGGGGCACTGTGTACAACGGCTTGCTTGATTCGCTTACCGCAAAGCAAACCATCAATTACACTTTTGCGCAGCAAATTACTATTAATACCGGCGTTACCCACAAACTGGACGTATGGCTTACGGTTGCCGGAGATACTTACACCCCAAATGATTCGCTGCTCAACTATAAATTCCGTAATAACCCTATTATTACCAGCTATCCCTACCTTGAAAATTTCGAGGCTGGTAATGGAGGCTTCTATACCGAAGGTGTAAATAATTCATGGCAGTACGGCACACCGGCATCCACGCGCGTAACTCGCGCCGCAAGTGGCATTAAAGCCTGGAAAACCAACCTTACAGGCCGATATAACAACCTGGAACTATCTTACCTGTATACACCATGCTTTGACATATCGACCCTCACCAGCCCGATGCTTAGCTTCAGCGCGGCTATGGACGTAGAGAACTGCGGCAATACCATGTGCGATAAAGCCTATGTAGAATACAGCACCGATGGTAGGAACTGGACCAAACTCGGACACGCGAACCAGGGCACCAACTGGTACGATTCTACATTTAATGTGTGGAATACCAACAGCTTTACCCGCTGGCATGTTGCCTCTATACCCATTCCGCCGGGCAATGTTACCATGAGCTTCAGGTTTGTATTGTCGACAGATCCTGGCGCTACATTTGAGGGGCTTACGATTGATGACGTACACATTTTTGACCGCGCAGCTGGTATATATCCTGCAACCGGGGTTACTACGCTAACCCAGAATGCAAGCGGTAATACCTGGCTGAATTATTTGCAAACCAACCAATTAGTAGCCTCACTTCAACCCAATAACCAACCAATAAATAATGCTGCGATAACGCTTTACAGGCAAGATAATTTAGGCAATCCGGCTGCAACGCAGTATACGTTTCCGCGCAGCTATAGCTTTAAAGCAGAAAATGCCGCAGATAGTGCCTACATCCGTTTATACCTCACTGACAATGACCTATCAAAAGTGCTAAGCGACACCAGCTGTGCATCCTGCACTCCAGTTCAGGATGCTTACAGGCTGGGCATAACCCAATACCGAAATAGTAACAGCCCAGCAACAGAAAACGCAACGCTGGCTGACGATACAGGCGGGGCATACACTTACATCCCTTACAACAAAGTAAAATGGGTGCCTTATGACAATGGCTACTATGCTGAAATTAAGACACTGCCAGTTTCCGAATATTGGTTTAACAATGGCGGACCAACAGGAACCGTTGCAGCAGGAGTAGACTATCTGAATTTTATAGCCACTAAAAACGGTAATGATGTGCGGCTAACCTGGCGTTCTATTATTGATACTGAAGTGAATAACTATTTATTAGAGCGGTCGACTGACGGCATTCATTTTGCGGCGGTGCTGGATACGGTTGCCGCTCACAGCAATCCGGGCGCTTATACGCATACTGAGTATGCAGAATTCCCTGCATCGACTGTTGTTTACTATCGGTTAAAATGGACCATGACGTGGAATACAGATACACTTGTGTCGCCTATTCGCAAGGTGCTGGCTACTGACGATGACAACAGCCTTGTGAACTTAACGGCGCAAATGGCCGGAAAAGGGAAAGTGCTTGCAGAATGGACATCTTATATTGACGCGATTGCAGACCATTATGTGCTGGAACGGGAAATTGGCGACCGTGGCTATACCACAATTAATAATAGCATAGCTGCACACCATTACGGACAAAAATACCAGGTTACAGATGCACCTACCAATGTTAGCCAGGGCACTCTTCTACATTACCGCCTTACTGCTACTCTTGACGATGGAACTACCCTGACGTTGCCAATCCGCACTGTGGAATGGGCAGAGCCCAATACGGTTGCAAGTATTTATCCCAATCCGTGTTTTGATGGCAATATCAATATTAACTGGTATGCCGACCCGGGAACCGAACTGCAAATAAACCTTACGGACATAACCGGAAAAAGCTTCTATAATACTACCGCGCAGGCCGGCCACTGGAGTAATAGTACAACCATAGCAACTCCGGACAAACCAAAAGGTGTATACATTTTAAGGACTAACATAGCGGGCAAAAAGGCATCGCAAAAAGTGGTGTTTGAGTAGCTATTCATCAGATACAATTTTCATAGACGAGCCGGAAGTAAAACCTCCGGCTTGTCCAGTATTCATTACTTCGCATCCTTTACACACCTGAATCCGAGCCAGGATGCTCCATGAACCGTATCTTGTGGGGACCAACGGAAAGCCGTCATTACATAGGGGCCTTCATTCAGGAAGCTTCCACCGCGCATACAATTACCTTTCTGCCATTTCCCGGCGGTCATCTCGTATACGTTCCCGGCCATATCCATCACTCCATAAGGGCTTTTGCCAGCCTGGTACGAACCTACCTTTACTGATATTTCATTTCCTTTTTTCACGCCGTTGTAGTTGGCCTCATTATCTTTATTACCCCATGGGTAAAGGTTGCCTTTTGTACCACGGGCTGCCTTCTCCCACTCCTCTTCAGTAGGCATGCGTTTTCCGGCCCATGCTGCGTATGCTCTCGCATCGGCCCAGCCTATGTTAGTAACCGGGCAATCGAGCCTGCTTAGCGGCGTATTGAGTTTTCGTCGTTTTGTTGCGACAAGGAATTCATTAAACTGTCGATTCGTCACCTCATATTTATCAATATAAAACGCATTCAACTTCACTACCCTGCTTTTCAAAAAATAAGCCGCAATGCCCTCGGCACCATACTTTTCTGTTAGGCTTCGCACCTGCTTTGCGGTAAGCCCGTAAGTAAATTCACCAGCCGGAATGAGTACCATACTTTCATTGGCAGAAGTGTGAAAATTAAAGGACATAATAGACCCGGCAACAGCCAATAACAAACATGCAACAACAATTTTCTTCATAAAAAATGCATTTGAGTAAACAGATGGTAAGAGCTACAATAACTAATTTAATAACGCTATGCGCCACGGATTATTTTGCAAGCAGTTGAAAACACGCGTTGACTAAGTTTGCGTTGGGCAACATCAAATAAAGTATATTTACACTGCAATAACCTCTTAATTTTTACGTTATGCATTTAAACTTTTGCTATGAAATTACACCTGCTTGCCTTGCTTCTTTTAACAGGACCGCTTTTACAAGCTAAGGAAAACGATTCCACAAAAACATCAAGGATTGAATTTGGTTTGAGTGCCGGAAAAATATTTGCGACCGACCCTTCGGCACGCAGTGGAAACTACGATGTTAATGTGGCGGAACTCAAGAACAAATTAAATAAACTTACAGGTACATTCAGCATTGGCTATAACTTTAAACACTTCACAATAGGCGCTTCAGCGAGTGCGATGTCATTGTCCTATATCGTCGATCCTTTTGCACCAATGGTTGATGGCACCAGCACCCAGACTTTTGCTCCCTTAATACCGGCTCAACTCTTCGCCAGGGGAAAATATACCTCAGGTGATAACGAATGCTATGCTGGTCTTTCAGCAGGAATTGTATTGCCTTATAAAACGTACACGATTGCAGGCTGGGTGCCGCCAAGCTATGGAAAAGGTCGCGGGACAATTGTGGGTCTTCATGTCGGGGATACGTATCATCTAAACAAGCACATAGGATTGAATGCAGAACTGAACGTCAACTTTATGTCGCTTAAAGCGGGTGACTTCAAAATTTCCACCTTGAGCTTCCCGTTAACCGCAGGCATCAGATACAGACTCTAATCTCGTGGTTAGCAATGGTTAGTAACCCAAATTTTCGACTACGATATTTCCTGGTATTTTCTTAATCATGCACATGTTTACGCATTAGTGGCAGTCGACCCATCACAACTTTTACAGGCTTATTTAATTTAAACTTTTCATCTCTGCTTAAAATTACGTTTACTTCCCTAACGTTCTTATTGGTCACCTCAACTCCAGTTACTGATTGAGATTTCAGCCCGACATAGCTAAACGTCAATTCGTACTCCCCAGATTCTAAATTTGAGAGTTTATACTTGCCGTCATAGTCGGTTATCGTCCCCGCCACGGTTACCCCGCCTTTGCTCAACCTCACACTAGCATTGATAATTGGCTCTTTTTTATTATCCGTAACGCAACCTTCAATTTGGACCGAATCGATGTGGGGAGTATTTTTTGTAGCAGGACTATCCACGGCTACCGCAAACACCAATGGGGGTTTCGGATGTGCACTTAATTCGCCAGCGTTAAAAAACAACAAAG
Source organism: Chitinophagaceae bacterium (assembly GCA_947447265.1). Classification (GTDB taxonomy): domain Bacteria; phylum Bacteroidota; class Bacteroidia; order Chitinophagales; family Chitinophagaceae; genus Flavipsychrobacter. The sequence goes on along the minus strand of CANFKC010000011.1, from coordinate 45,452 downwards.
TGAGCCCTGCAGCAATTGCTATGCGATACAACCGGCTGCGCGGTTGCGGTGGCAAATATAACTGACGACCCAACTGGGCAGCATAAAACCGACCGCAAACATTCCGGGTATTGCCTGAAAAGAAATTATAGAGTTGTGCATCGTTAAAGGTGGTAAAATCAAGAACCGCTTGTTTGCAGCTATTGCAATATTTACCTTGTTTTACGGGTGTCATTTCATCCCAACCCTCATGGCAGGGTTTGGGAATATCGATTATAAATGGTTGTGCCTTGCTCATACTAATAAGACGTAATTACAACACCCTACCTTGGGCTGTGAGAGAAGAAACAGTTTAATTAACGGGCACCACCATCAACCACTACCTTTCCCACAAACCTGTTTTCGCCAATATTTGCTGCAATAAAGTACACCCCTTTCGCAACATTTAACCGCAATGGAATTGGCTTATTTACAGCAACGTATTGTTCCAAAAATATGCGACCCAAAAGATCGGTAACGACAATATGCGCTGCGTCATTTAACGGAGAATGTATATTAACGGAGAAAGCGCCGTCATTGGGGTTAGGAAAGACTTCCATTGACATATCTTGCACTGCAGGCGCGGCTTCAACCCCATTGGGGCACGACGAATATGGCAATACGGTAAAAGGATAGGTTACGCTTGCGGTGCCACAAGAATTGGTGTAGCTGTATGAAATAGTTACCACACCCGATGCAATACCCGTCACCACTCCACCCGACGAAACCGATGCCAACGAGATGTTGCTACTGGCCCATGTCCCGCCCGTTACCGCATCAGACAATGTTACTGACATACCGGGACATACACTATCAGTGCCTGTAATAATGCCTGCATCAGGTAACGGTATTACGGTTACGAGCTGATAGGCAGTATCAATGCCACAACTATTGCCGGTAATATAAGTTATTGTGGCGGTGCCGAGCGACAGCGCGGTAACACTTCCTGTGGTATCAATTGTTGCGACTGTTGGTGAGCTGCTGCTCCAGGTGCCGCCAGCAGCAGCTCCTGTAAGCAGGCTTGTTGAACCCATACAAATTGCCGGCGATCCTGTTATTGGTCCGGCATGTGGCAGTCCACTTACTGTTATAGCATAGGTTGCAGAAGTAGACCCGCAGCCATTGGTAAATGTATAAGAAATAGTTACCGCCCCTGCCGATAGACCCATAACAACACCACTGCTGTTAATTGTAGCGTGGGTAGATGAACTGCCCCAGGAACCTCCCGATGGTGAACCCGACAAGGTAATATGCGCATAGGCACAAACAGTACCCGGCCCCGAAATAGTACCGATAGCAGGCACTGTATTTACGGTAACCGTTTGCGTAGCACTCCTGGTACCACAAACATTCGTTACAGCATAAGAGATAGTAGCAGTACCCGTAGCAACACCATAAACAATACCGGCGCTTGTAACAGAAGCAATAGTTGCGTTACTACTACTCCACGTTCCGCCGGTAACTGAATTATGCAGATTTATAGTATCACCAACGCAAACCGTGGATGCACCCGAAATAGTGCCCGGGTTCGCCAGTGGATTTATGGTTACGGTTGCTGTGGCGGTAGCACTGCCGCATACATTGCTTACAGTATATGATATAACTGCCGTGCCGCCAGATAAACCCGTAACCACTCCTGAACTATTTACCGTAGCCACACCCGGCGCCGAGGAACTCCAGGTTCCCCCAGTCGCACCGCTTGAAGTGAGCGTTGATGAGGTGCCCTGACAGAAGGTTGTTGTGCCGGAGATAGTGCCGGGAGGCAATGTGGTGATAACATTAATGCTCCGTGTCGTGATATTGGAGCCACAACTATTGGAGACAGAATAGGTGATGGTGGCTGTGCCTGTGGCCATACCACTTACCACACCCGTTGAGCTATTGATAGATGCAATGCCAGGAGCGCTACTCGTCCATGTGCCGCCGTAAGTTCCTGCGCTATCCACTAGAGTTATCGTTGCGCCAACGCAGAGTGCAGTCGGCCCGGAGATTGTCCCCGAATTTGGCATAGTTATTACTGTTATCGTGTCAAAAACAATAGTCGGCCCACAAGAATTTGAAACCGTGTAACTTACAATTGCAGTTCCAGGATTAATGCCGGTAAGCACACCTGTAGTATCAACAATTGTTGCAGAAGTGCCGGTAGTACTCCATCTGCCGCCAGATGTAGTATAACTTAATGAAATAGTTCCGCCGACACAAACCAGTGACGATCCGGATACTCTACCGACCAATGGAGTACTGCAGGCATCAATCTTCCTGACTCGAGAATCCTCAATCTCGGAAAAAAATATTTCTCGCGAACTATTTACTGCAATACCGCTTGGAGTCGTCAATCCCGCATAGATAGCCAAAGAACCATCACCTGAATAGTTCGGATAGCCGTAAGGGTTAGTGAGGGTTCTTATGATGCCAGCGGGATCAACTTTTCTAATTCGGTTATTGTAGCAATCAGCGATATATATGTAGCCGTAAATATCTATGGCTGGTGGACCATAAACGTTAATTTGGGCCGCGGTAGCGAGACCACCATCTCCACTAAAACCAACTCCGCCAGTGCCAACAATTGTATTAATAATGCCTGATAAATTTACTTTTCTTATGCGACCGGCACTTGCAATATACACGTTCCGCATAATATCTACGCTGACTCCCAATACTGAAATATCAGCTGATACTGCACTACCACCATCTCCAGAAAATCCACAAGTACCACTTCCCACTAATGTGCTGATAATCCCACTTGTATTTACTTTACGTATTCTGCAATTATTCGCATCCGCAATATAAACATTACCACTTGTATCTACCGCTACACCGAGAGGCATACTCAATTTGGCATTAGTAGCAGCACCGCCATCACCGCTGAAACCCGCGGTTCCATTCCCTGCAATAGTACTAATAACCCCCGATGTATTAACTTTACGTATCCTGTCGTTTCCACAATCAGCAATAAAAATATTACCGTTAACATCAACGCATACTGAGCTCGGAGAATTTAAACTTGCCGAGGTTGCCTGCCCGCCGTCGCCACTATAACCGCCCGTACCAGTACCGCTTCCGGCTACTGTTGTAATAATTCCGGAAGCAGCGATTCTACGAATTCTATTATTTCTGATATCAGCAACATAAATATTTCCGCCAAGATCAGCTGATACGGCAACCGGACCATACAATTGTGCACCATACCCAGAACTACCGTCGCCGCTAAAGCCTGAGTTTCCCTTCCCGCAAATAGTTGTTATAACACCTGAAGTATTAATTTTTCGTATACGATGATTGTCACTTTCAGCTACAAAAATATTCCCACTCGCATCTGCACATGCACCAAATGAATAGTTAATATTCGCTGCTGTAGCAGCAATACCATCGCCATTATAGCCTTTTTGGCCGGTCCCTACGACCGTAGAAATTATGCCCGATCCGTTGATTTTTCTTACCCTATTAAATCCAGTCAAATAAATATTGTTATTTAGGTCTACTGATAACCCATATACGTCGCCGATGTTTGCGCTGGTTGCCAAACTTCCGTCACCGCTATAACCCGCAGTTCCCGTGCCAGCTACTGTTGAAATTATGCCAGAAAGGTTAATTTTACGAATTCGATAATTCCAAAAATCACTTATCAATAGATTACCAGACGTGTCGAACGCGATTCCACATTGGCCGTTTATTTGCGAGGAGGTGGCAGGACCTCCATCTCCAGAAAATCCAGCGCTACCGGTGCCCGCGAATGTCCTTACAATACCATTTGTGTCTATTTTCCGAATTCTACTAAACCAATTATCAGAAATAAAAACATTACCGAATCTATCAACTGCTATACCCTCGACAGATCCAGTTGTTGCTGCAGTAGCGTAACCGCCATCTCCGCTAAAGCCCCATGAACCATTGCCGAAAATTGTATAAATCCTACCGGATGTATCAACTTTTCTAACCCTGACGTTTCCAGAATCAAAAAAATAGATGTTACCAATTTGATCAATTGCAATACATTTTGGCATAGATAACACAGAATAAATCCCCAGTGCGCTGTCACCGAAAAAACCTGGATAACTTTGCCCGGCAACTGAAGTAATCATACCCGCCGCACTAATTTTTCTAATTCGGTGATTATTGTGATCCGCAAATATTAGGTTATTGCTAGCATCTATAACACAATTATGTGGATGGTATAAATGAGCAAGGGTAGCTGGCCAGCCGTCTCCATTATGCCCTGCAGCCCCCATACCAGCAACGGTAGTAATGTTCTGCCCAAATGATTGAAAAAATAAAAAAGAAGGAATTGCAAGAAGGAAGAATCGTAGTAAGTAACTTTTCATAATTGCTATATTTTCGAGGAGTATCTCTCAAAATTAATTCATTTGAATACAAATTCCAAAACAATAAGTGTCTATTAATTATGACTCAGTAAGTTCACAATACCAGAAGCCCTTCGTGGGGTTTGGAGTGTCATCAGCCATATTAATTGCCAATGGCCGGTATATTTTTTCGCCTATTGTAAAATGTATTGGCTTTTTGAAAATCGGGCCCGCATAGCAAAAGGTGTGAAATTCTCCATTCTCCCCGCATGGGTCTACCTGTGGAGGTAGGCGTTCGGTAAAGGCTTGGTCAATTTCCACGCCCACCCATGCTTCGTTGAGCAAGGCATCATTTACACAGCAGGTAATGGTTTTAAAACCTTTGGCAATAAAGTCGTCTATCAAAAACGAAGTATCCATTTTCCACAAAGGGAAAACGCCTTTCATACCCACTTTTGCAAGGTTATTTTCGCGGTAAACCCTCAGGTCTTCCAAAAAAATGTCTCCGAATATAACATGCGCTATACCTTCGCTTTTTGCCTGCAACAGCAAGGCTTCCATCTGGCGTTCATATTCTTCATTGGTACCTTCGCTCACCCATACTTTTAAGAGTGGAATACCGATTGCTGCCGCCTGTGCGTTAAGCAATTCCTCCCTTACGCCATGCATGGATACCCTTTTAAAATTTGTATTCAGCGAGGTAAGGAGATATTTAACTTCAAACAAACCTTCAGTAAGTACTTTATTCAGGCAGTATGCGGAGTCTTTTCCGCCACTCCAGCTAAAAATAGCCTTGGGTTTTGAGGACATTATTCAATACTAATTTTTGAAAGAAATGTATAGCAGCTCACAATAAAATGTAAGAATTAGGCATAAGCTGAATTACGCATGATAAAACTTGCCACAAATTTAAAATTCCAAAACACTAATTGGCAATTTTAATCCTCGTAAATCGCTTCAATTTCTTTGCTGAATTTTGCTTCTATTATTTTACGTTTTATTTTCAATGACGGCGTGAGTTCGCCACTGTCGATGGTCCATTCATGTGCCAGAAGCCCGATTTTTTTAACCTGTTCAGGATGGCTGAAAAGTGGATTGTATTTTTCTATTTGCTTCATCATGAAATCCTTAGCTTCCTGTAGTTTTATCAGATCATCATTGCTTTCAGGCACGCGCAAGCCGGCGTTATTGTCGCGCAGATGTTTACGGAGATGAACAAAGGAAGGCACAACGAGCGCGCTCACAAATTTACGGCCATTGCCCACTACCATCATTTGTTCTATGTAAGGACTTTCCTTCATCTTGTTTTCCACCACCTGCGGCGCTACGTACTTTCCGCCGGATGTCTTAAAAATCTCTTTTTTACGGTCGGTAATTTTGAGGAATCGATCATCTACCCAAACACCAATATCGCCCGTATGGAACCAGCCATTTGCTTCTAAAACTTCCGCGGTAAGGTCCGGATGTTTAAAATACCCTATTGTAACATTGTTACCGCGGGTCAATATTTCGCCATCTTCGGCAATTTTCACTTCTACATTTTGTATCAATGTACCAACAGAACCAAACCTTCTTTCCTCGCTTTCAAACCTGTTAACTGATATAACCGGAGATGTTTCTGTAAGTCCGTACCCTTCCATTACTACTATATTAGCAGCAGTAAAAATGCGCACCAGGCGCTCCTGGCAGGCTGCGGAGCCAACTACAATAGCTTTTACATTTCCGCCAAGGGCTTCCCGCCATTTTTTAAACACCAATGCATTGGCAATAGCCAGTTGCATTTTGTACCATGGACTACCGGAATTTACATTATCGTAGCGTTTGCCAAGGTCAAGCGCCCAAAAGAATAATGCCCGCTTAATACCTTTCAGTTCCATGCCGGTATTCATAATGCGCTCATATACTTTTTCCAGCAACCTGGGAACTGTAGTAAATACCAATGGTTTTACTTCTTTCAGGTTCAGGCCGATCGTATCCATACTTTCAGCATAGTATATTGATACACCTGCTTGCAGGTAAACATAAGATACCATCCGCTCAAAAATATGATTCAATGGCAGGAAACTGAGTGCCCTGCTTTGCGCGGTTGCAAATGAGAATGCAGGCATAGAATCCTGCACATTACTTACAATATTTTTATGGGTCAGCATTACCCCCTTAGGGTTGCCGGTTGTGCCAGAAGTATAAATAATAGTGGCGAGCGTTTCGTATTTTATAGCAGCTATAATTTTTTCGTCCGGCTGCTCTTTCATGTTCACCAGTTCGTGCCAGTGTGCGACACCATCAATTTTATCAAACGAATATACCTTTTGCAGTGTAGCCACTTGCCCAAATGCCTCCCTGAAACGCTCATAAATATCTGCATTGGCTACAAATACAATCCGCACTTCAGCCTCGTTCAGCACATAGGCTATTTCAGAGGGGCTGATTGTAGGATAAACTGGCGTGAGCACGCAACCCGTCAATTGTACACCGACATCTGTGATGATCCATTCCGGCCTGTTGGGAGAAATGATGGCGATCTTTTCCTGTTGCATGGGCTCCAGCACCTGGTTACTCACTCCAACCTTTATTAGCCCGCCAGCCAGGGCACGGGCGGTATTCCACACCTCCGCACAGCTATAGGTGCGCCATGAGCCATTTTCTTTAGCAGCCAGCATTTCCGCATCCGGCGATGCTTTTGCCCGCATTTCTACGATATCAAAAAGACGTTGAATCATCAGCTAAATTTAATGAAAAATTTTCACAGCACAAATCTGCCGTTCATGAAATGGTGGGAAGTACAGCATTTCTGTGGAATAATTCTGATTTCAGGTAATGCTTTGGCTATCAATAAAAATACAGAAAATTCATAGCGACAGACACCGGTTTTAATTAAATTTGGAACATATCACCTGCCCAAATGCTTAAAAGAATATCCTGGAACCATTTACTCCTGCTGTTTGCACTACCGCAACTTGCCCTGAAAGCATTATGGGCGCCTGGTGAGGACTGGTTGTTGCCGGTGGAATTAGTGTTCCTATTTTACCTTTTCGTATTGCTGATTACGGCTATCCAACGAACTCTTAACAAAGATTTCAATTCATTACTCAAGCTTGCGGGAGTAGTCATTATTGTGTATTTCTTCCCTGTTGATTTTTTAGTTGGTTATACCCGATTTCTCTCCAGTTATGGTTTCAGGAGGCAAGTAGTGGCGGAACTTAACGCAGGTAAATACGACTCGGCTATCACTTCGGCGCAAGGCGGTGCTTTTATACATGTATGCCGAAACGAAGTTTCTGTATATAGACGCGGAAGCCTAAGGATGGTGTATATACCGATAAAAGAATTCGGTGAGTGCGAAAATAGCGAGTACTATGGATTCGAATACATTGCCGGTGAAACAAGCCTGGAGCAAGACGATGTAGCCAATTTCCTCCGTCCTGCCCAAAGAATCCCGCTAGGCTCGCATTGGTATTGGGTGCATGACTATCCCGATTATACTCCCGGTCCGTAGCCATGCTCTGAATGTTTTAGAAAAATATTTTGAACAAATCCGGAATATTTCAATAGCTTTGTACTTCAAAGCACTTTTATATGCAACCTAATGAAAGTAACGCCTCACTGGAAGCCTTGCAGGAAATACGCAGCATCATGGATAGATCTGCCCGCTTTGTTTCGCTCAGCGGAATGTCGGGTATATGGGCGGGTTGTGTAGCATTGGCTGGCGCTGTAATTGCAGGCAACTGGCTTAAAAAACCGGAGTACATGTATATTGGCAAGCCGACTGTAGTTGCTGCAGAATCATTCGATTCTGTAACCATGCGACTGATGTGGCTTGGCATAGCTGTTTTTCTGGTAGCGTTTGCTGGCGCCTTTTTCTTTACCTGGCAAAAAGCAAAAAAGCACGGCCAAACGGTGTGGAACAATGCCAGCAGGCAAATGGTTTTATCAGCCTTCTTCCCGTTGCTAGCAGGTGGTGTGTTCTGCGTCTCTTTTATTTATAATGGTTGTGGTATGTTTGTTGGTCCTGCATGCCTTGTGTTTTATGGGTTGGCACTTATTAGCGGCAGCCGGCATACGTTGTCTGATATCCGTTACCTCGGTATGCTTAATGTAGCATTAGGTTGTTGTAACCTTTTTTATCCGGGACTTGGGTTATACTTTTGGGCTGCAGGTTTTGGCCTGCTTAATATATTTTATGGTGCCATGATGTGGAAAAAATACGACAAATAGCGGCAGATGAGCAACCCGATAGCACAGCTTAATAAGATTTTCGATAGCAGGATACGCATTGGTATCATGAGCGCCCTCATGGTTACTGAAAGCGTAAACTTCAATGAATTGAAAGCCCTTATCGATGTGACGGACGGCAACCTCGCTACCCACCTTAAAACCCTGGAGGAAAATAAATTCATCAAGGTGGAGAAAGGATTTATAGGCCGGAAGACCAATACCACATATTCTATTACAAAAGTTGGCGAAAAAGCGTTCAGGGCGCATCTTGATGCCCTTGAAAAAATAATAAAAGGATTGGGTTAATATTTTTTTGCCCTATTAACTTTGAAATTAAAAGTACTTTCAAATATGAGAATTTCCGAAAAAACAAAAAAAGAAGTGTTGAAAGTGGCAACTGATATTGCCGACTTTCTCGCGATAATCGCTGGAATATTTCTGGTTGGCTTTGCAATAATGTTTCTTTTTCTCCTTACTCATTTTGGATGAACAAAATTTCCCATCGGCATTACAATTATGGACAGAGGTTATTCAAAAGCGCTTTAAATAATGTACAATCAAAAAGAAACAAAAAGTGAAGGAATGAAAGCCGCCAAAGCTATTCTGGAAGTACTAATAATAATTGCGGCAGTTCTCATGATAGGTTGCATTGTCCTGGCGTTTTTAGGAGGAAGTATCGCTATGAGCGACATTTCATATTAGCAGCAATAGAATTAGTGACCACAACCATAAAAAATTGATTGAATGAATCTACCATTTATAGCCACCGTCGGCAGGTTTGCCTGCTTTATAACATGCATCTATTGCCTTGTTGCCATTTATAATTGCGACGGCAATGTTGAAACAGTTTTTATAATTGGCTACCTTTTGCTTGCAGCACTTATGTTCGTAGAACCTCTTGAAGAAATAGAAGTGATGACCTACTTCCTGTTCTTTTTTGCTGGAGGTATAGCCTTTATTTTCGGCGCTGGTTTTAACAATTTTGGAGCAGGTATGTTTGGAGTGAGCTAGCAAATAGCAATGAAAATCAACCCCATAATATTTACTGCAAAAAACCAGGGTATATGAATTGGCTCATTGGCAGTTGGAAGAAAATCTCCGTGTTTATTGGCATAACTATTTTATTTTACGCAACGCTCTTCTTGCTGCTACAGCACAAATTGCGCGATGGCGCAAATGAGATTCCCGACAATACAGCATCTGAATTTAAAAGATTGCTTGGAAATGGCGACCATCTCTACCCTGCCCTTGCTGAATTCCGGCCAATTGAACTTGATGGCACTGCAGGAACGTTTATAATGATCTATGATAGCACCGGCACTGCAATTATCAATAGTGCGAGGCTGCATAAAATTGCACCCATGCTCGCCAGGAGCGCATTACTTCAAGCCAAAGTAGAAGGGAGAAATGCTCTTACTTGGCAGCCCAAAAAAGGTGTTAGGGAGGCCGTTGTTATAATGCCTTATTCCGGACCCTATGATAGCGGTTATATTGCCGTCGGGCAATCGTTAAAGGCGGCAGAGCAACAAATAAGAATGTTGAAATATTTGCTACCGCTTGCAGCAATCTTAACCGTCATCCTCGGCTTATTTTTTGCTGCAATTTATAGCAGATTCATGAAGTGGGCTTTTACTACTTACACCCTTTGCAGCAATCGGGTTAAAGAAACGGCACCACCGCTGGTAAAATGGTTGAGGCGATACCTGATTTACGTTATACGGGCACTAATAATTAATACAAGCATTATTTGTGGCACCCTGCTGCGTTGGGGTTCACTCCAGCCCGACAGCATTAAGACTATTACAACAATACTGGTACTCGGTTATATTGGCCTCTTTCTCACTTTGGAAACCCATAAAGTAAATAACATTGAAAAACTGATATATGCGGTCTTCTTTTTATCATGCAGCGTTCACTTCGCAATTTACTTTATCGCTGATTCATTGAAAATATGACAAGCTCACAGTGTAACAAAAAACTAACCTGTTATGATAGTTGTCAAAAAAATAACACTTTCTATCTGTACGTTACTGGCTGGATTCTACCTGTATTATTTAAGCAAGGAAAGTGGAGACGACTTTATTGTTGCGACGAAGGACACCTATAGCGAGCTATTTTTCTACTATACGCTTAGCTATATTGCTTTTGCATTAACGACGGTATTTACAAAAAATAGCCGCCCCGAGAAATTAATTTATACATTCTGCTTAATATACGGGAGCTTCCTCATCTTGTATCATATCCTTGTGGTAATGGGCTATAGTAGCTGCCAACATTCAATATCTGATGGGTATTAAGAAAAATGTATCGGCTGCAGTTTGAAACAAAATCTAGACATAAATGAAGCCAATAAATACAGCTGCTAGGATTTTCATTTTTATGAAGATAGTGGCGCTTTGCCTCTGCCTCGCAGGAGCTTACTTTTGCCTCTACGGACAGGATTTACGAGTTGTAGAGATAGGCTTGAGCATTTGTGAGTATGCTTACGCGCTTTTGTTCTTGTTTATGGTATTTACAAAAAGTACATCATGGGAAAAGGTGCTGTACATCCCTGTATTAATTTTTGCCGGGCTTTTAATTATTGCCGTTAATAGTTTCGCTTGGTAACAAATACAACACTTAATATGTCTGCTTAGTAGCCTCAGCTTTGTAACATCGTTAGCAACATTTCCAGGTCAATCGGCTTTTTAAATATCTCTTTTACATTGCGTTGGTCAATATTATCCCTGTGCAGGTACTTCTTGACATGGTCAATATCCCAACTCGTTACAAAATAAATATCGGGGTGTCGGTCGTTAAAAGTAGCGTCAGCCTGCACATGCTGCAGAAAAACAAAAGCATCCATTTCCAGCATGGTCGCATCAAGTATTACCTTGGTAATTCCTGCATTATGCGTCAGTTTATCCAGACCTAACCGACCATTCTCCGCCTGAAAAACCGTATAACCTTTGTGTTCAAGATAGTGGCTGTATGCATGCCTTATAACAGGGTCGTCGTCAATTACTAATACAGTCATTGTTAGTGTTGATTTATGTAATAAAACAATATCGCTGCAAAAGAAATAGAAACAAACAATATTTTCAATTAAAAATATCAATAATTATATTTAATTAAACGATTGAATTGCACAAACTTTTCTATTTCCAAATTCTAAAACTTAACCGCAACTTCTTTTGTTGCAGCAACAATCGCCAGTCTATAAACAGGAAAGTGCTGATGATGACCATGCCCAATACCGTACCAGTTATACTCTGCCACGATAGCATACCTTGCGTGAGGCTCACGGCATTTTAGCAACATAATCACCCGATAAAACCATCACCATATCGCTGGTAAATTTGCCGATAAAAAAGGCGGGAAGAATTGTAAGCGAACGTATTCTTGCTACCCCACTGGCAGTAAAAAGCGGAGTTGATGGCAAGGGAACAAGGGTGTATAGCAGCACAAACAATTGATTTTTCCATCCATTATTCTTCAACTTCTCGCCAATAAACGCGAGATCCTCATTTTTCTGTTTGCTAATGAACTTCGTTGAAAGATAAGGCATGTATTTACTCAGGATATACCTGCCGAATGTAGAACCTATTACCCCAATTACGATAACGGCCCAAATATTAAGATCATACTTTACCTGGAAGAAAACCATAACCGTCCACGCAGGAGGGCCAAAAAAAGGAACTACATCAACCAGCAGAGCTGCAAGAAAAACAAAAGCATAATACAACGTCACCATGCAATATAACGAAAAATGCAAGAGCTACGATCATAGCAAAACACATAATTTCAGGAAATGCATGAATTACAACCAGCCAGCAGTTTACGCTGCAATGGGCATTAATAACAAAACATAGTGGCTCTATAATACAGCTAGTTCTTAGAACTTAAAGTTGTAGGTAAAACTTGGTATGATAGGCAATATATACACCATATAAATGGTAGACTTAATACCAGTTACAGCAGTACCTTCTATGTCATTATACAAGAAATAGGGATTGGCATGATTGTACACATTATAAACAGAAAAAGTCCAGCTACCTTGCCATTTCCGAGGCTTGCTGTGCTGCGGAGTATAAGTAGCTGACACATCCATCCTATGATAAGCAGGCACCCTATAAGCATTTACCTGGCTAAACTGTTGCACCAGGTTGTTTTCAATAAAGTAGAATGCAGTAGGTAAAGTAATTGCATTACCCGAACCGTAGATAAACACTGACGAGAATGTCCACTTCTTACTCAACTCATAAGATGCCACAACAGAAAGATCGTGACGACGATCATATTTAGCAGGAAACTCATTACCCTTGTTGAGCAAGGCGAATTTCTGATTTGTCCACGCCAGTGTATACCCTATCCAGCCCGTGAACTTACCTTGGGTTTTATTAATGAAAAATTCAGCCCCGTAAGCCTTGCCATTGCCAAATACATAAGAAAGCTCCGGGTCGTTGAGGTTATTAGGTACATAACCATCTTTGTACTGCACCTGGTTTTTCATATCCTTATAGTACACTTCAACCGATGTTTCCAGTTTATTGCTTAAGAAGTTATGAAAGTAACCCGCCGAGTACTGCCAGGCCGACTGAGGCTGCACCCTGAGCGTGCTCGGCACCCAAACATCGGTGGGCAAAGTAGAACCATTATTAGAAACAAGATGCAGATATTGATAGGTTTTGGCTGCGCCGACTTTTATTGATGCATCGTCGCTGAGTGTATACCTGATATTCAGGCGGGGTTCAAAACCACCATACGCCTTGGCTAGTTTACCCTTCGTAAAGGTTACACTATCCACTTTATGGTCGTTATCATCGAGCGTATACAGTTTATACGGCCCAACCTGGCCGAACCATGAATACCGCAGACCTGCATTTATTTTTATTTTCTTCGTCAGGTCGAAGTCATCAAGAATATACGCGCTTGCTTCATGCGCATATTTTACAAGCGCATTGTCTGGAGAAAGCACAATAGAATCCGACTTACCCGAAATCTGGTTCGGTGTGAAAATATGATGACTGTAATTAACGCCTCCCATAAAATGGTGCTGGAAACTGGAATAGTATTGCAGATCGCTCTTCAGGCCATAGTCCTGCGTACCGGAAGAAAACTTGATGCCGAATGCCCCTGCGGTTGAAGCCTTAGAAGTTTGTTCAAAGTTAGAGGCAAAATCATACCTGCTATAAACGGCTGTGGAATTGAGGAATAGCTTATCATTAAACTGGTGGTTCCAGCGCGCAGAAGCCGTTTTGTTACCCCATGGAATGGTTGCCTTAAACGTGCCTTTCGAATTGGTGAACGAAAATTTATCTAAGCCAATATAGCTGCTAAAATACACACGGTCTTTTTCGCCAAATTTGTAATTGGCTTTTATGTTGGCGTCGTAAAAATAGTAACCGCTTGTCTTGAGTTGCTCAAAAAACGGTCGCGCCAACACATCAGCGTACGTGCGGCGACCCGCTATCATGAAAGAGCCTCTACCCTTTTTTATAGGTCCTTCAAGCGTTAGGCGGGAAGCAATGTTGCCAACACCACCCTGCACATGGTATTCATTCATATTGCCTTCCTTCATGGTAACATCAACCACGGAAGACAGCCTGCCACCATAGTTCGCCGGTGCACTGCCTTTTATCAGCGTAACGTCTTTTATAGCATCAGAATTGAATATTGAAAAGAACCCAAACAAATGACCGGTATTGTAAATAACAGCGTCATCAAGCAACACCAGATTCTGGTCAGGACCACCGCCACGTACATAGAAACCGGAATTACCATCACCTGCACTTTGCACGCCTGGCAGTAATTGCAACGTCTTCAATATATCTATCTCGCCAAAAAGTACTGGCAGTTTCTTTATCTGGGCGATGGAAAGGGTTACCGTGCCCATTTCTGTGCTTTTTACGTTCGCATCCTTTCGGCCGGCAGTAACCTGCACTTCTTTCATCATAGTTGCCGATACCATCTCTGCATTAAAACTGGTGTTGGCTATCAGGTTCATTGACCTCGCAACCGGTGTGTAACCAACATAAGAGAAAACAACCGTATAGCTCCCTTGTGGTACAGAAAGTGAATAGAAGCCATAACTATTGGTTTGTATACCAACATTCGCCTCTTTAATAAATACAGAGCCGCCGATCAATGATTCGCCGGTAGCAGAGTCGCGCATATATCCACTTATGGATACCTTTTCCGCAAACAGACTTACAGGTAAAATAAAGAGTACTAATAGTGTAGCAAATATGTGTTTTAACATGGCTGGGCAATTGAAAATTTGAAAGGTTTATAAAGAATCCTGCACTTCGCCACACTCCATCATCTTCTTACCGAAATAAGGGTTTTTGATCTCGTCCACATCGCTTAGCCATGAAGCGCCCTTATCGTTAAATGCCATCGGGCAGAATTGTTTATACACGCCGGCATTCTTAATTTCAACTGCCTTAAGCAGCGCAAACATATTGTTAGATAGCGGGCTGAAGGCAATGCGCTGCTTTTCGCACTTAGCGTCAGTTTCCGCACTTATTATTTTGGATTGTGCAACTACAGTATCAAGATAGGGTTGCAGGCCATTCGACTTATTAGCGCTATCTGCCTGTAAAAATGAGACCATGCTATCAGCAGCTGCTTGCAGATTCTTTGATGCCTCTGTTGCCTGCATTGCATTTGTTGCTACAAGCGCATTTTTCAATTGATAATACGCACTAACGACAGACATTAGCTTTTGGGTGCCTTCAGCGGTTAGTTTGCTGCTCGCTGGAGGCCGCTGCACAGGCGCCGGAGCTTTAGCCGGTTCGCTGCTATTATTACAACTTACACCTCCTAACAGGAGAGCTGACAAAATGAATACCTGCACAATTCGCATAAAATAGAAAATGTGCCGCAAAAATACAGGAACAATAGCTACCGGACTATATTAAATTCAGATAATTGTATAGAAAGGTAAACTGCGGCCAATTAAAAGGTGAGTGTTTAGCAATTTGTATTTTATTAAACATATATCGATGCGATTACCTAATGAGAGCGGAACCGGGACCTTGCATTCTTAAATTCAACTTGAAAACGAATCAGATGTCATGAAAACCTACCGTACAAATTTTTTAACGATATTTGTCTCACTGATTATGCACAGAACGGCCATTATTATTGCTTTTATTGTATGCTCATTGTTCTGTTCCTGTGCAACACGAATAACAGACCGTAAGGCCGCCAAAGCATTCAGCAAGGTTGGTGTCAAGGCAACATTTCACGATAAGAGAATCGGAGACCATAACCTGCACTATGTTATAGCATCAAGCGGCGATACCTTGAAGCCTACCCTCTTTCTTGTGCACGGCTCCCCTGCCTCATGGTTTTGCTACATTAATTACCTAGAGGATACCGAGCTACTGCGTTACTTCCGAATCATTGCCATCGACAGGCCCGGTTTCGGCAAAAGTGATCGTGGACATGCAACTACGGTTACCGAGCAGGCTGAAATAGTGAGTAAGCTGATACCCGAACTACAGAATGGAAAACCATTCTACATTGGAGGTCATAGCCTCGGAGGCCCACTGGCTGTGAAATTGACCGCCAAATGTCAATCTCAGGTCAATGGACTTGTATTGCTTGCTGCAGCTGTTGCACCCGATGCGGAAGATGAAGAAATATGGCGAAAAAGGCTCCTTCCTTTCGATTTTCTGCTGCCATCAGCTTACAGGACATGCAATAGGGAGATCTGGTGGTTCAAAGAAGATGTGAAATCCATTGATGCAGACCTCAACTCAATTACTTGCCCTGTATTGATATTCCACGGCCTGGCCGACAAACTGGTTTATCCTGAAGCATCGTACTATGCAGTAAAAGAACTTAAAAACGCAAAGTCAGTGTCACTCACCACATTTCAGGGTCAGCACCATAATATTCCATGGACCCGCTACGACCCTGTGAAGCAGGCGCTGATGAAATGGAAGTGATTTACAAAGAAAGATAGGCTCTTTAGCGTTACCCAGTATAATATCCTCAAGCCAATTTACCACAACGTAACAACCAAAACCAAATTCACTACGGACTATTTCACCTTCTTTTTAAAATTTCCTGGTATGCTAAAACTGCTCAGCAGGCGCACATGCCTGAAAAAATACCCTCTGTTTCCAAGATGCTCCCCTCGCATCAACCGTTTCTTTTTTCCCGAAACTATAGATGGTTGTATACTTACGGTCAGCACGAAAGCGCGTGCGGCGCACACTAAACAGCTTGCCATTGAAATTTGCCAGCTGCTTGATAAACTTGAAATTGATTCAATTATATGCCTTGCAGATACCCCCTGCGCGTGGCGAGCGCAGGACCACGACCATAAGCCAGTTGTAAGGGCGCTTGACTACCTTGCCGAAAATGGAATCAGCGAAACATTCGATGGAGCCATTGAAGTATCCTTACAAGAACTACAAAAATTTATTGTCCACCTGTATTGGTTGCAAAGCTGTTGCACCGCACTACCCGATTTCCATTTAATGGATAAGGGGCAGTCCATAGTCGGGCACATTTGTAAGTATGGCAACCTGCACCTTGGGATTATTAGTGAGGACGTAGCAAATTCAATTGATGGACATTTAGCAAATACAAAGCTGGTTGTGATGACTGAAAAATGCTAGCAACACTACCTTGGCTGATGCATCCGCCCTTCCAACGCCATTACCCTATACACCTGCGCCAGTATGTCTTTGGCATAACGTTCTTCAGGCATCATCTTTTCCGCTGCAGTCAGCGCCGAAATGCTTTCAGCATAATTCGCGAGGTTAGCATTAGCGATACCCAGGCCGCAAAGCGCATTGTAGTCCAGTACAGTGGAAAAGTGCATTTGTAATGCACGGTTGCCAGCTGTTATTGCCTCCGCATTTTGCCCCAGAGACCCTTTACTCAGGGCTATGTAGGCATCTATTGCGGGATTATGGTCGCCCGTGGTAGCAATGTATGCAGTGTATAACGAATCGGCCAACTGGTGCCTGGCAACATTCACCGCCTGGAAAGCTTTGTAGTCAAGCCGCGCCATGTCTTTAATAACAGCGGTAGCTACCAGGCCATCTATTTTTTCAGAAAAAATGGTTTGCGGTGGCGGAAAATATTCTTTCAGATAATCAGGTCTCACAAAGAAGTTATTGAAGACCGCATATTGCCAGTAGGTTTCATTTCGACCATACAACCCAAGAACTACTACCTTAATTTTCGACTCCGGGCAATGCCTTTTGAGGTAGTAGTCAACAAACCGGCTTTGATTGGTGGCTATGGTTATGGTGTCTTTTGACGCAGCAATGGACTCATTTGCGATAAGCCAGTCGAGCGATTTTTTCATGGAAATAGTCCAGTAATCAGTATCGTAATTATAGTAGGCATTGCCGAAGCCACCTGCTAGTTCATTAAAATAGCAATATTCGTACGGGTGGTTTTTAACGGTAAATATTAATGGGCCGGTAAGTCCCAATAGGCATGCCGCACCTACAGCAAGTTGTAGTACGGGCTTCTTTACCCGTGTAAAAATTTCGTTCAGCCCGTAGGCGGCAATAATAGCGATGCCGGGGTAAATGAACAATACGTGCCGCCAGCCGGAATAAACCGCCAGATGCGTGGCGATAGCATAGAGCAAGGGAAAGCATGTAGAAAATATCACCACGAGTGCAACTAACTTGTTTTGCCTCCTACGCTTGACAGCCATAAATGCCAAACCCGTAACCAGCAGGCACAGCACCAATACCGGGGTTGTAAGCGCCAACAGCTTCGGCAAATAATGCGCAGGAAGATTAAACGAATTCGTTAACTCCCCTTCGAAATTCACATTTACCTTCATCGGGAATTTAGATACCACCTCAAATGCCTCCTGTATATGCGCAACCGGGTTTAGCAACAGATAAGGCCAGGTGACAACAACTAAAACCATGCCACCAAACGCAATAAACACCAGTTTTAAAATTATAGACCTTGCATTCCGGGGAACTGCGGCGCGTAATTCTTTATCGGTAAAAAGATACGCCAACAGGAATAAACCAAGGTAAACCAATAATATGACGCCACCGATCCGGGTATTGGTAGCAAATGCAAAAGATAACATTAAACAGGTGGAAGTTCTCCAGGTTGGATTGGGCAATTCTTGCAGGAAGCCAATTATAAAATAAAGCGAAGCAACATAACCCAGGCAAAAGGGAATATCTTTCGTATTGATGTAAACGTGACCAAAGAAGGATGGCGATAAAAAGAGCAGCCAAAGGGCAATAACAGCCGCCCTCCACCCCGCTAATTTCCGGGCAATTAATCCTGCAAAAAGTAAAATGCAGATGCCAAAGGTCTGGCTGAAAAAGTGCCTTACATCAAATTCGTGCAACCCATTTTCAGTACCTAGTAGCTTATTCGTGCCAACGGCAAAGTAATCAAACGCACAACCATAATACCGAAGCAATGAATCCGGCCCACGGCTTTCCTGCTTCAGGATAGTGCCATCGACGCAACTCTTGTCCTGACCGAGGCTGGTATAAAAAGCAAGGTTGGCCTTGCCGTAATTATTCATATCCAGCTCATCGCCATGGAACCCAACATTAAACCCTGCTATCCATGCAGTAACCAGCATAAAAAGCAATGAAAAAAAGAATACTTTTTTCAGCATGGCATCGGTAGACACCAGCGCTCCCACGGCCGTATTTGGCAATGGCGACTGCGCAGCACCCGGCTGAGTTATGGCTTGTTCATCAGCATTCTTACTCATTTATACAATAGGACATTTTGCAGCTAATATAGTGCATCTAGCGGCAGCAGATACCTTCCTCTCTGTAACAACGCCCAAACTAATTCGGCAGAAGTTATACAAACCGGAGATTCCCATCAGATAGACGAAAGGGGTTATTCTAGCGCATTTCCTTGTTTCTAATTCAAGAAATCACTAATTTGAGCAGATTAAATATAGCACACAACATGAAATATACTCCTATGCGTTCTAAATTATCGGTATTGCTCATTTTTTGCAGCATGATGGTAGCAACCAGTTATGGCGAGGGCAAACTAAAGCAAAGTAATATTCTATGTGTTAATGACGATGTACGTTTAGCCGCAAATAATACGCCTAACGATATCTGGTTCAGCGCAAATGTCGGCATTGCTTCCTGCGACAGTACGGGGCGGATTTATGGCCTTGCACCCGGCACTGTTACTATTGGTCATATCTTCACTATTAATGGCGTCACCGACACAAATTTCCACGAACTTACCGTAGTGGCTGAAGGTGATTGCGAACGGGCGGTATCAGTGGAAGTATACCCGAACCCTAACCATGGGCAGTTTACCGTTCACCTTGTATCGCCGGTTAATGAATGGGCAAAGACCCTTCTTATTGATGCCGCCGGAAAGCGCGTAAGGGCATACAAGATAATGACCAATAAAAAAACCGATATGCCACTACAGGCACAGACCGGTGTTTACTTCCTTATTGTAGAAACCAACAATACCAGAATGGTAAAAAAGGTGCTGGTTGAGGGTGAGTGAGTTGGTGGTGTGCTGGGGGTGGTTTATAAACTACTGGGACTAGCTCGTCACGAGTTGCAAACGCACAGAGCTACGCCTCAAACTCGCGACAGGGAGATAAAACTTGGCTTAGGGGCATATACTTTACCTATGGGTAGCAGGCACCCTGAACATCCCGCCATCATTGAAATAGAGGCGGAGACAACTTATCTCTTTAATTTTTAAAGGTATCTTAATACCATTCTCCTCGATAACATGTTCCCCCAGATCGGTTACCAAACTGACTGTGCTATCGGGTGGCATATAAATACTCTGTACAAGATAGCCGCACTTATATTCAAAAGGGTTAGTTGTGGTATTGCTATCGGGGATAATTCTTTTCGCATTAAGCTTTGTACGCGGAAAAATCAACTGCCTGTTCAGACTATCCCACGCTTCGGGCATATGATCATAATCCAGCCTTAGCCGCTTACCATAATGGTTAGTGGCCCGCCAATAACATTTTAAAACCGTTGAGTCCCCGTATACGATAAGGCTATCAACGCTTATTTCAAGCTTTGTGCTGTCGTACTTATAGAGGCGATGTTTGCGATCCTGACCAAAAGTAGCTTTGCTGCTTGCCAAGGCCAGCAACAACAACCATATGCATTTACGTCCAGGCATGCAGTTATACATTTCAAAATTGAATTACATCAAATATACGGAATAGTGACAAGCATAGTAAGGTGTTTCGCTAAATCAAATACAGCTATGTAAATGAGCAAGAACGCAATGTGAGGTGGCTTCGCACCTCGCCAAGACCAACACGAACAACAAAAAAATCCCCCACTTTCGTGAGGGATCCTATAATCTTGAAATCCTAAAAATCTTAGAGCAAAGCCCAACTGCAATTCCCGTTCAAATGATTCAATGTGCACTTTTAGGTTTTGTCTTTTACCTTTTGACTTCACAACAACTCAACCTTACAATATCGTCCAGGTCTTATCCCCTGAAAGTATCTTGTCGAGTGATGCCTTGCCCTTGCGCGCTACAATGTCAGTTATTTGCTGCTGCATAGCTGCTTCGTAGGTGCTGCGGTCTTCGGTATACAATACGCCAAATGGGCGTGGGAAAGGCGTACCATCCTGATCCCAATCCATGAAGCGGGCCAGCAGGTTAGCTTTGGTTTTGTCCTTTTCATCATGTATCCAAAGGTCGTTAGCTGAAAGACCGGCTTCCTGTATGTTTACTAATACCGGAGTCAGTCCATCGAACCTGATACCCATTTCTTCATTGTTACCGAAGATCATTGGCTTGCCATGTTCTACAAACAATGCTTGCTGCTTCTTGGTTTCCTTCTCAGAAAATGCAAAGAAGGTACCGTCGTTAAACACCGGGCAGTTCTGGTAAATCTCCACGAATGATGTGCCTTTGTGCTCATTGGCGCGCTTCAGCACCATTTGCAGGTGCTTAGGGTCACGATCCAGCGAACGGGAAACGAAAGTACTCTTCGCACCCAGCGCAACTTCCAATGGGTTAAATGGTTCTTCCACGCTACCATAAGGCGTTGATTTGGCAACCTTACCTTTTTCTGATGTTGGTGAATACTGACCCTTGGTTAAACCATAGATCTGGTTATTGAACATCATGTAGTTCAGGTCAAAATTCTTACGCATCAGGTGAATGAAGTGGTTACCGCCAATAGAAAGCGCATCACCATCGCCCGATACCATCCAAACGCTCAGGTCAGGGTTAAGGGCCTTTACACCCGAAGCTATTGCTGCCGCACGGCCGTGTATACTATGCATACCATAAGTATCCATGTAGTAGGTAAACCTTGCAGCGCAACCAATACCTGAAATAAAAACAATATTTTCTTTTGGCACACCGAAGTCTGGGAAAACGGTTTGTACCTGCTTTAATATAGAATAATCGCCACAACCCGGGCACCACTTTACTTCCTGATTCGATGCAAAGTCTTTAGCTGTGAGCTTTGGTGCAACTTCTTGTTCTGCTATTGTCGACATTGTGAATGTTATTTAAGTAAGTCAAGAATTTTGTTTCTCAATTCCGCCGTGGTAAATGGCAGGCCCTGCATCTTCGATAAACCTTCGGCAGGCACGAGGTACTTCGCCCTTACGAGTTTCAGCAACTGGCCCATGTTCATTTCAGGTACCAGCACCTTATCGTATTGAGACAATACTTCGCCCAGGTTTTTCGGGAATGGATTGAGGTGCCTCAGGTGCAGATGCGAAACATCATGACCTTCTTCTATCAGTTCGCGCACCGCAGTTTTAATTGCGCCGCTCGTTGACCCCCAGCCCAGTACCAGTAATTTACCACTATCCTTACCACTATCCACTTTAGCTAATGGAATGTAGTCAGCTATTCTTTGTACTTTTTCTTCGCGCAGAAGACTCATGGTTTCATGGTTCACCGCGTCGTAAGATACGTTACCGGAATTGTTGGCTTTTTCCAGTCCACCAATACGGTGCATCAGTCCTTTAGTGCCAGGCTTTACCCATGGGCGGCTCAGCTTCTCGTCGCGCTTATAAGGCTGGAAGGTGCCATCAGGGCCGTTAGGCTCTGTCACGAAATTTACCTTTATTGGCTTCAGCTGGTCGGCAGTAGGGAAACGCCATGGTTCAGAACCATTGGCAATATAACCATCAGTAAGGCAGATAACCGGAATCATGTGCTCGATAGCAATGCGCGCCGCTTCCATAACCGTATCGAAACAATCAGAAGGCGAACTGGCTGCAATTACCGGTATAGGACCTTCACCATGGCGACCGTACATAGCCTGTAGCAGATCGCTCTGCTCGGTTTTTGTAGGTAAGCCTGTTGAAGGGCCACCGCGCTGTATGTTCACGATCAGCAATGGTATTTCTAAAATGGTAGCCAGGCCAATAGCTTCGGTTTTAAGCGACATTCCTGGACCAGATGTTGTGGTTACCCCCAAGCCACCGGCATACGAAGCGCCAATTGCCGCGCATATCGCAGCAATTTCATCTTCAGCCTGCAAGGTTTTTACGCCACTTGTTTTGTACTTTGAAAGTTCGTGCAAAACATCAGAAGCCGGTGTAATAGGATACGAACCCAGGAACAAAGGCAGGCCTGACATTTCGGACGCTGCAACCAGGCCTATAGCTGTTGCGTGGTTACCGGTAATGTTTCTATAAGTACCCTTTGGCAGATGCGCTGAAGACACTTTGAAACGGGTGGTGAATATTTCAGTATGGTCACCAAAATTCCAGCCCGCCTTTAGTGTTTTAATGTTCGCTTCTGCTATTTCTGGCTTCTTCGCAAACTTTTCTTTAATGAAGGTAATGGTGTAATCCATAGGTTCATCAAACATCCAGAAAAGCAGACCGAGAACGAACATGTTCTTAGAGCGCTCTATTTCCTTCATGCCCAAACCTGTACCGGCAAGGCAATCTTTAGTGAACTTGGTAATGTCAATTTTATGAACCGTATAGTTGTCCAGGCTGCCATCTTCCAGCGGATTAACGCCATCAGGATAACCGGCAAGCCCAAGGTTCTTTTTATCAAAACCGGCAGTATTGGTAATGATGATGCCACCCTTCTTTAACCTTGGCAGGTCAACTTTAAGTGCGGCGGAATTCATTGCAACCAATACATCGTATTCGTCGCCCGGGGTAAATATTTCCCTGCTACCAAAATGCACCTGGAAACCCGAGACACCTGCCGTAGTCCCGATCGGGGCACGGATCTCAGCCGGAAATTCAGGAAACGTACTCAGGTCGTTTCCGAGATAAGCCGCGGTATCGGTGAACTGGTTGCCCGTAAGCTGCATACCGTCGCCCGAATCACCTGAAAACCTTATTACAATACTATCTGCTTCTATAAGCGATGCATTGCTACTCACAATATTTTCTACTAATTCCATATGGTATAATAAATGAGTGAATTATTGTTGTCAACTATGGGTGCAAGGTATGCATTTTAACTTCCAGCTCTTCTTTGCTTTCCACATTATCTTCATCAGGAAGGCAGCAATCGACCGGGCAAACCGAAGCGCACTGCGGCTCTTCATGAAAACCAACGCACTCGGTGCATTTGTCAGTAACAATGTAGTAAACACTATCAGAAACAGGCTCATGCGAATCATCCGCATCAGATGTCATACCGCTTTTGGAAACGAACGTTCCCGATAAAGAGGTTTTATAAGAGAACCGCCATTGGTCCCCTCCAGCAAAAATAGCTCCGTTCGGACACTCTGGTTCGCAGGCGCCGCAATTGATACAATCATCCGTGATTTTAATTGCCATAATTCTGAATTTTTTTCTTAAAAGTAAATATTTTATGTGTAAAAGAAAATTTCTTTTATACTTTTATGCGAGGGTGTTTTTATTCTTTTTTGCAATGACAAATATCATTAGTTTGTAAAAACTGTTTATCAAATAGTTAAAATACATTTTGAGTTATGGGTTCAGCAGCACTTTTACTTCTTATCATAACCGGAATCGCATTTGCCTGCGGTGGCATCCTGGCCTCTAAAGCAGTGGCTAAAACATCTAAAAATAAAACCAAGGGCGAACCTTACGAGTGCGGCATCCCTACCACCGGCACATCCTGGATCCAGTTCAATGTTGGCTACTATCTTTTTGCGCTCATCTTCCTGGTGTTTGATGTAGAACTCGTTTTCATGTATCCGTGGGCCGTTGTCGTAAAGCGTGTAGGTATGGTTGGCCTTGTAGAAATAGTTATTTTCATGTTCATCCTTTTTATGGGCCTGTTGTATGCCTGGAGGAAAGGAGCACTGAAATGGATGTAATTTTTAGTCGTAAGTCGTAAGTCGTGAGTTGTGAGTCGTAAGTCGTGGGTTGTGAGTTGTAAGTTGCGGGTTGTGAGTCGTGAGTTGCGGGTTGTGAGTCGTGAGTTGTAAGTCGCTAATCGTAAGTCCTTCTTTTAAGTAGCATTTCTCTGAGAGTAGTAGCGTAACAATAAAATCTGAATAAAAAATAAAAAGCAATTGCAAGTACTGAATTATTATCCCCGTTAAGGCAAGTGTGTTGAAAGATGCTGATTGTGCGGGTTCCCGGTGAAGAGTAAAGAATATCAACTGTTAGTAAAGTTCCAATATTGAATATGGCTGAAACTGAAAAAATGATATTTCCCGCACAACTGCACGAAACTGCAGATGGAGGAATAGTAGTATCGAAACTGGATGACCTTATCAACTGGGCCCGGTCCAACTCTTTATGGCCCCTGGTTTTTGGCACCAGCTGCTGTGCAATTGAAATGATGTCGGCAGCAGATGCGAAATACGATTGGTCCCGCTTCGGTTTTGAAGTAGCGCGCGCTACCCCACGCCAGGCCGACCTGATAATTGTAGCCGGCACCATAGTAATGAAAATGGCCCCGGTACTCAAGCGGCTATACGACCAGATGCCCGACCCCAAATATGTTATTGCCATGGGCGCTTGCACCATATCTGGCGGGCCTTTCTTTTACAATACCTATTCGGTAGTGAAGGGCGTTGATCATCTTATCCCTGTAGATGTTTATATACCGGGTTGCCCACCGCGACCGGAAGCGCTGCTGCATGCATTAATAACCTTGCAGGAGAAAATAAAGAATGAAACCTATTTCAGAAGCGATAAAATTGAGATGCCTAAATGACAACCGAAGAATTAAAGCTATCTGTCGCTACCCTTTTCCCGGCTGCTACATTCGATGAAACCGGTGAGTTCCTTAATGTTATGGTGAACCTGCCTGAATTCAGAAATGTAATGAAGACGCTGCGGCATAACAGCGAGCTCAGTTTCGACTCTTTATTCTGCCTTACCTGCATTGACTGGAAAACACATCTAATGATGGTTTACCACATGATAAGCAAGCAGCACAGGCATGTATTGGTAATTAAGGTAAAACTGGACAATACTGTCAAACCAGAAATTGAAACGGTTTGCGATATATGGAAGACAGCCAATTTCCACGAACGCGAGGTGTTTGACTTGTTTGGTGTGAACTTTAAAAATCATCCGGATATGCGCAGAATAATGCTGGATGATAACTGGGATGGCTTCCCGCTGAGAAAAAATTATGTTGACGAAAATATGATCTCATTATGAGTTTGCTAGGAGAACCAGAACTTACCGAAGACGGAGAATTCGTCATAAACATAGGGCCGCAGCATCCGTCAACCCATGGTGTATTACACCTTAAAGTTTGGCTGGATGGTGAGACCATTAAAAAGGTACAACCCCACCTGGGTTATATACACCGCTCCATTGAAAAAATGTCGGAGAGCCTATCGTACCGCAACTTTATTTTTGCGACCAGCCGCATGGACTACCTGAGTGCGCATATTAACAACGAGGCATGCGCATTAACCGTTGAAAAAGGACTGGGTATTGAAGCGCCGCCACGTGCGCAGGCAATTCGTATACTGATGGCTGAATTGACCCGGCTATCATCTCACCAATTATGGTGGGGCTGTATGGGGCTCGACCTTGGGGCGGTATCGCCTTTCTTCTATGGTTTCCGCGAGCGGGAATCCATTATGGAAGTTATGGAAGAAACTTGCGGGGCAAGGCTTACTCAAAACTACATGGTGCCTGGTGGCATTATGTACGATATACACCCTAACTTCCAGAACAGAGTAAAAAATGTACTCAAACAGATAAAAGAAAACTTCAAAGAATATGACGACCTCCTTACCGGCAACGTGATATTTGAAGGTCGCACAAAAGGCGTAGGTTACCTATCGCCTGAAGATGCCATATCGTACGGTTGCACCGGCCCTACAGCCCGCGGTTCAGGGGTAAGTTGCGATGTTAGAAAGTGGTTCCCCTACGATGGTTATGATAAGTTACAATTCAATGAAATACTGGAAACAGGTGGCGATTGCTATGCCCGTTATATGGTACGTATGGCCGAAATGAGGCAGTCGGTTCGCATAATTGAACAGATGATTGACAACATACCCGAAGGCGACTTCCAGACTAAAACAAAGGCGGTGCTCAAGCTACCCAAGGGTGAATTTTACCAACGTGTGGAAACGGCTCGCGGTGAGCTTGGAGTGTATATAGTGAGCGATGGCGCTGCTTCCCCTTACAGAATAAAGTACCGCTCCCCTAACTTTTCTAACCTTTCGGCATTAGAGCATATGGCCAAGGGTGCTAAAATCGGGGATCTGGTGGCAATAATGGCAACTATTGATTTGGTAATCCCCGACGTGGACAGGTAGTGAACAATAAAAACTGGAAGAAGCGGCGCTTCTGAATGATAGGTGAAGTTTGGTGTAGCAAATTTTAAGTAGAATTTTAAAAACTGAAAAACATTGAGCTTGTTATTAACTATAGGTTTTGGTCCGCTTGCTACTGCTATCCATAATTGGGTAACAGCCTCTATTAGCAATGCTACCGGCGCACTGGCCACCGAAATGGTGATTGTAGGCATATCGCTGCTGCTGTTCCTTGTCCCGCTCTGTTTTTTCCTCGGCTACATGGAACGCAGGGTTGCGGGTTTTATGCAAATGCGCCTTGGCCCGAACCGAGTAGGTCCGCAGGGTACTTTACAGATTGTGGCCGATACTGTGAAACTGCTTTTAAAAGAAGGCCTGACACCCGATGCATCAGATAAATTCCTGTTCAATCTCGCACCAATTATTGTGGTGGTAACTTCAATGTTGGTTTTAGCGCCAATCGCATTTGCAAAAGATTTCCAGATATGGGACATCAGCATCGGGGTACTGTATATGGCATCAGTTTCTTCCATCTCCGTAATAGGAATACTGATGGCCGGCTGGAGCAGCAACAACAAATATTCGCTGCTGGGCGCAATGCGCAGTGGTGCACAAATAGTTAGTTATGAACTATCTGTGGGGCTTTCTTTAATTACTATTGTAATATTTACCGGTAGCCTCCGCATGTCTGACATTGTAAATAGTCAGGCAGATGGTTGGTGGATAATTAAAGGGCACATCCCCGCTATAATATCGTTTGTAATATTCGTAATAGCTTCAACTGCCGAAATTAACCGCGCTCCATTCGACCTTGCAGAAGCGGAGCAGGAATTAACTGCCGGCTTTCATACCGAATACTCGGGTATGAAATTCGCTATGTTCCTGCTGGCTGAATACATCAATTTATTCATCGTTTCTGCCGTTGCCGCTACCCTCTTCCTCGGTGGCTGGATGCCATTTCACATAGGGCATTGGGAAATGTTCAACCACATTATGGATTTTATACCGTCATCCATCTGGTTCATGAGCAAAACCTTTTTAATCATCTTTATCATTATGCAATTCCGCTGGACATTCCCAAGGCTCAGGGTTGATCAACTTTTAAATTTAGAATGGAAATACCTGTTGCCGATAAGCATGTTCAATATATTGCTTGTAACGGTTTGCGCAATAATGGGATGGTATTTTTAAAAAGTAAAAATCAAAAGTAAAAAAGTAGAATGCCCGAAATGTGATTGACCATAAAGGGGTTTCGAATAGAAGTGGTGATATTGGAGGCTAAAGGAATTGAAGTATTAACAGAATAAGAACTACCAGACAATGTTTATAAAAGACTACATAGGCACCATATATAAGTCAACAGTCTCATTGCTGAAGGGCATGAAGTTGACGGGCTATTATTTTACCCATCCCAAGAAAATACTAACCGAAGAGTACCCTGATAACCGGGCTACCCTAAAAATGGCTGACCGTTTTCGGGGAGAGGTGGTAATGCCGCATGACGATAATAATGAACATCGCTGCACGGGTTGCCAGGCTTGCGAAATTGCCTGCCCTAACGGCACCATTAAAATAATTACCAAACAGGAATTACAGGCCGATGGCAAAAAGAAAAAAGCCATTGATGCATTTGTTTACCACCTGGAACTGTGCACCATGTGTAACCTATGCGTGGTTGCCTGCCCATCAGACGCCATTGTAATGGCGCAAACTTTTGAGCATAGCGTATACGACAAACGGCAATTGAAAAAGACTTTGAACAAACCGGGATCGAAGATAATGGAAGGAGTAGAATAACAATTATAAATGGTAAATTATGAATTATAAATTGAGTAACGGCCAGGTCAGCTAAGGAAACAAAAGGGCCTTGAAAAACCAACTTATAATTTAGAAGTAACAATTTGCAATTATGAAAGAAATCGTTTTTTATATTTTAGCAGCAGCTATATTGGTAGGAGGGTTACTGGCAGTAACCTCCCGAAGAATATTCCGTGCAGCCGTTTACCTGCTCTTCTCGCTTATTGGCATAGCTGGGCTCTACTTCTACCTCAACTACGAATTTATTGGCGCGGTGCAGATAGTAGTTTATGTAGGCGGCATTATTGTACTGATGCTCTTCTCCATATTTCTGACTCAGGGCTCCGGCGAGGATATGAAAAAGCCATTGCTGGGCAGGGTTATTTTCTCCGCGCTTGCCGCCATTTTCGGTTGCGGACTTGTAATGTCTTTTATCAATGGTCACGAATTTACCTACAGCGCCAAACCTGCTTTAGACCCGTCAGCCGAAAACATTGGTTTCCAGATGCTTAACACTGCCCAATACGGTTACATACTTCCGTTCGAAGTGGTAAGTATGTTGTTGCTGGCATCAATGATTGCCTGTATAGTTATTGCCATAAAAATAAAAGTGCCGGCTCACGCAATTCTACCCGATAACCCGAGGTATCACGATGATATTGATTTACCTAAGGAACTGGTACTGGAAGAAAACGAAGTTGTCGCATAAAACACTAACAAACGAATTTAAGAACACATGAATAACATAGGGCTTACTCATATTCTATTTATCAGTTGCGGCTTATTTTTTATAGGCATATACGGCTTTCTTACCCGAAGGAACCTGATAACGATGCTCATGTCCATAGAACTGATTTTGAACAGCGTGAACATCAATTTCGTCGCGTTCAACAAATTCCTGTGGGCAGACAAATTAGATGGGTTGTTCTTTAGCCTGTTTAACATTACCATAGCTGCCGCTGAAGCCGCTGTAGCCATAGCCATTATTATCAACTTATACCGTCATTACAAGTCAATTGACGTAGAAGTAACTGACACAATGAAATTTTAACCTATGCTGAGCACAAACTTAATAGTACTTATTCCGTTGCTGCCGCTTATCAGTTTTCTGCTGATTGCATTGGTGGGCCGAAAGAACTTCCCAAACCTTTGTGGCGCATTGGGCACCATTGCACTGCTTACCTCTTTTCTGCTGGCGGCAACAGTAGCTTACGACTACTTTTTTGTTGCGGGAAAAGTGAATGGCATCTACCAGCAAATGGTACCCATGAAAATCAAATGGCTGGAATTTTCTCCGAACGTCTCTATTGATCTGGGTATTCTTTTAGATCCCATTTCTGTAATGATGCTTGTTATCGTTACGTTCATTTCCTTGATGGTGCATTTCTATAGCCTTGGCTATATGAAGGGCGAAGAGCGCTACGCGACATATTATTCCTTCCTCGGCCTGTTCACCTTTTCTATGCTCGGACTGGTAATTTCTTCCAACATTTTCCAGATTTATATGTTTTGGGAATTAGTAGGTGTTTCTTCATTCCTGCTTATCGGGTATTATTTTGATAAACCTTCCGCGGTTGCCGCAGCTAAAAAAGCGTTTATTGTTACCCGCTTTGCTGACCTTGGTTTCTTAATTGGTATATTGGTATTAGCCTATTATTCAGGTACGCTCGATTTTCAAACACTTATTACCCGCCTTACGACCCCAACCGATCAGCTACACGCCATAACTACAGCATCTTTTCTCGGGGCATCAGCTTTAACATGGGGCCTATTACTGGTATTTATGGGTGGTGCAGGTAAATCAGCCATGTTACCGCTGCACATCTGGCTACCAGATGCAATGGAAGGTCCGACACCTGTGTCCGCACTCATACACGCTGCAACCATGGTTGTTGCCGGTGTATTTTTAGTAGCCCGGTTATTTCCAGTCTTCTCAATCTCCTGCCCTTCCGCCTTGCAGGTAGTTACCTGGGTAGGGGCATCATCATCGTTATTTGCAGCAATAATCGCATGCACCCAAACCGATATTAAACGCGTACTTGCCTACTCTACCATGTCGCAGATAGGTTATATGATGTTTGCACTGGGCGTTTCCGGCTATGGTGGCGAACATGGACTGGGCTATATGGCTTCTATGTTTCACCTGTTTACCCATGCCATGTTCAAGGCACTGTTGTTCCTGGGCGCTGGTGCAGTTATCCACTATGTGCACAGCAATGAGATGAAAGATATGGGCGGACTTCGCAAACTGATGCCGGTTACGCATATTACCTTCCTCGTAGCCTGCCTGGCTATTGCAGGTATCCCGCCATTTGCTGGTTTCTTCAGCAAAGAAGAAATTCTGCAGGCAGCTTTCCATGCGAACACCACCATTTTTGTTATAGCTATTTGCACCGCGGCAATAACTGCATTCTACATGTTTCGGTTGTATTTTAATATCTTCTGGAATAAGGAATACCATGCTGTAAGTCATGTCCACGACGACCATGCCGCGCATGATGACCACCACGACCATGGCGAAGGACCTTTTACCATGAAGCTGCCGTTAATGATACTGGGCCTGCTTTCTATTGTGGCTGGCTTTTTGCCGTTTGCCCACCTGGTTACCAGCGATGGTAAACCATTGGAAACGGAATTCCATATCACCTTTTCCATTGCACCAGTGCTATTGGCTACGGGAGGCATTCTTTTAGCTATGGTATTCTACAAAAAAGAAAACCCGAGACCTCAGGCTATTGCCAATGGCCTTAAAGGGCTTTACACTGCCGCATACCACAAATTTTATATCGACGAGGTTTACCTGTTTTTTACAAAAAAGGTATTGTTTAACCTGGTTGGCCGCCCAGCTGCATGGATAGATAAGAACATTGTTGATGGCACCATGAACCTGCTGGCCTTTATAACTGAACAGACCTCTTACCTTATAAAACGAATGCAATCAGGCCGCGTACAGAGTTATGCCGCTTACTTTTTTGCCGGTGTTATCGGGTTTGTTCTGGTATTTATTTATTGGTGGAAATGAGTAACCTCATCCCTCCCGCAAAAAAGCGGGACAGGTGCCGGGTGACATGTGTTGTGAAATTTTTTGGAATTTTTAATTTTTCACTTTTAATTTTTGATTTTTAAATGATCAATCTATCTATACTCTTAATAATCCCCCTTCTTTCGGCACTGGCAGTAATTTTTGCCGGGGCAAAGTCGGCACGGATGGTTGCCTTGCTGGGGGCGCTTGCACAATTGGGCTATAGCAGCTATATGATGCTGAGCTATATGGGCGAACGGGCGGCAGGCAATACGAACCAAATGTTATACCAAACCAAAATGAGTTGGTTTGCACCCATGAATATTGAATATTTTGTAGGGGTCGATGGTCTATCTATCGCCATGATAATGCTTACCGCAGTTGTGGTGCTCACCGGTATACTCATTTCGTGGAATGTAGATAAAATGCCGAAGGAGTTTTTCTTCCTGCTGTTGTTGCTAAGCCTTGGTGCTTATGGCTTCTTTATCTCGCTCGACTTATTTACTATGTTCTTCTTCCTAGAGGTTGCTGTTATCCCTAAGTTCCTGCTGATTGGTGTGTGGGGCAGCGGCAGAAAAGAATACAGCGCTATGAAGCTGGCATTGATGTTAATGGCCGGTTCAGCGTTGGTTTTGGTTGGCTTATTGTGCCTGTATTTTAATACCAACGTAAATGGCGCACATACCTTTGACTTGTTGCAGATATCAAAGATGCACATTCCTATCGAAGCGCAGCGTTTCATTTTCCCATTAATGTTTGTGGGCTTCGGCATATTCACTGCCATGTTCCCCTTCCATACCTGGGCACCTGATGGCCACTCTTCGGCCCCTACTGCAGCCTCTATGTTCCTGGCAGGCATATCTATGAAGCTGGGCGGCTATGGTTGCCTGCGCGTTGCAGCCTACCTTATGCCAGAAGCTGCGCATGAATACTCATGGATCATTATACTGCTATCTACCATCGCTATTATCTACGGTGCGTTTGCAACACTTATGCAGACCGACCTTAAATACATTAACGCCTATTCTTCAGTAAGCCACTGCGGTTTTGTTATATTTGGTATCGGCATGCTTACCAAAACAGCGATAACCGGCGCTGTGATGCAAATGGTTTCCCACGGCCTTATGACGGCCCTATTCTTCGGTACTATAGGCATGATTTATGAGCGCACGCATACACGCCAGGTAGCGCAATTGGGAGGCCTTCTAAAAACAATTCCTTTCATTATTACAGTATTCGTTATTGCCGGTTTGTGTTCGCTGGGCCTGCCGGGGCTTAGCGGCTTTGTAGCAGAAATGACCGTCTTCATGGGGGCATGGCAAAACCCGGATACCTTTAGCCGCGTAGCGACTGTCCTGGCCTGTGCTTCAATTGTCGTCACGGCAGTTTACATCCTACGCACCACCGGCGCATCGGTGATGGGGCCAATCAAAAACCCAGACTTCCTGACTTTCAAAGATGCCGCATGGAATGAAAAATTTGCCTCAATCACGCTACTACTTTGTATTCTGGCGATTGGCGTTGCCCCATATTGGCTATCCGACTTAGTGAGCCCCGATACACAATTGATAATGGACAATATCAGTCGAGTCGTGGGGAAGTAGAGATCAAAATCTTGAACGCGAACACAGCAGTCTGCACTTTCATCTCGGCAAGCAAATTTGGAATTTGGTTTTTTAACATTGGAATTTTATATAAAAATGGGAATCGACTTTTTAATAATAATGAAATCGGAAATGATACTTACAGCTATCATTTTCTTATTGTTGATACTCAAGGTTTGGGATGGCATCAAGAATAATGAGACCTTGCTCATTTTTGCCAATATCCTGTTGTTTGCAAACCTTGTTTGCGGCTTCATTGGCAATACCGATGGCGCCATATTCAGCGGTATGTACCATACCAACGGACTCATAGCGCTCGAGAAAAACATCCTGAATCTGGGCACCTTTATCATCTGCCTGATGGCTTACGATTGGCTGCAAAACAATAAACACCTGCTTGAGTTTTTCATACTGCTGCTTTGCACATTGCTAGGCATGCAGTTTATGATTTCCAGCAACAACTTCCTGATGTTCTTCCTGGGACTGGAACTTTCGTCAATCCCTCTGGCAGCGTTGGCAAATTACGATCTTGACAGGCTGAAGTCTTCGGAGTCTGGAGTAAAAATGATACTGTCTTCGGCATTTGCTTCGGCCATTATGCTTTTCGGCATCTCTATGTTATATGGCACCACCGGCACCCTCAATTTCGACGAAATGGCTCCGGTACTTAAAACGGGGAATCTGCAGTTGCTGAGCTTTATATTTGTTTTCGCTGGTTTTGCATTTAAACTCTCGGCTGTACCCTTTCACTTATGGACAGCAGATGTATACGAAGGTGCACCGGCACCGGTAACGGCCTATTTGTCCGTGATTTCAAAAGCTTCTATTGTCTTTATTTTTGTTACGGTACTCTTTAAGTTATTCGCGGTGTATAGCGGCATGTGGTACAATATGCTTTACCTTACAATATTGCTCACCATCACCATCGGTAACTTATTTGCGATAAGGCAAGACAACATAAAGCGCTTCCTGGCCTTCTCCTCCATTTCGCAGGTGGGTTATATACTGCTCGGTATTTCATCAGGAACCAGCATGGGCACTTCATCAGCCATCTTCTTTCTTATCGTCTATACTTTTTCAAACCTGGGCGCATTTGGTGTTATATCACTGGTATCCGCCAGGGCAAATAAAGACTGCATTAGCGACTACAAAGGTTTTTACAAAAACAATCCGTACCTGAGCTGGATAATTGCAATTTGCCTGTTTTCATTAGCGGGCATCCCGCCAACAGCCGGTTTCTTTGGCAAGATGTTCCTGGTAACAGCCGGTGCAGCCAAAGGCAACTACATTCTTGTTACCGTGGCGGTAATGAATATGGTAGTTTCTTTATTCTACTACCTGCGGGTGGTAAAAGCAATTTTCATAGATAAAAACGATAAACCAATTCAAAATGTCATCGGCAGCATTAGCGTAAAAATTGCGTTGGCAATCTGTATGATTGGCGTAGTAACCACTGGCTTTGCCGGAGGTTTATTCGATTATATACTGGCCGCTGTGGGTAAGTAAAGCCTCTCCCTGACCCTCCCCCGTAGAGAGGGAGGTGTAGTTACGCCCCACCTTCTACCACCAGTAAATACGAATAACGCAATACTAACTATACCGCACATTTTAATTTTTTACTTTTAATTTTTACTTTTTAACCCCACGTTACCCGCACTTTCTAATTTTTTACTTTTAATTTTTACTTTTTCAACATGGCTCTTAATCCTAATCATACTTTTGACGAACTGGATGGCATAAAATGTGCCATTGTAGAGAAAAACTGTACGCCCGAGCGCGTTGATTTTATAAAAGGGCTGTTAGAACACAATGGCTTTACTGTTGTTGTGGTAAAGAGCCCGCCACCAAAGGCCGCTGCAAAACCAGCACCACCCAAGCCAGCTGCCCCGCAACCCCCACCAGCCGATGGAGAAACCCCGGTTGCGCCACCACCTCCCCCTCCCCCTGCGGAGCCAGAAGCGCCGGCACCACCTCCCCCACCCGACACCTTCACTGTTGGCGTGACCGATGTCAGCTTCAGCCCCACCAATGCAGTATTTAACCGCGAACTTAAAACCCTTAAGGGAGCCGTTGTTACCTCCGATTTCTGGAAACAGCGCGAAGCAGCACCAAAGGAAGATGAGTGGTATTGGGTGAAGTAAAGAAAAACTATCTTTTAATATGACTCTATGTTCAAAGTAATACTCACGCTGCTGGTATTGTTCGTATGCTCAGCATATTCCTATGCTGCAAAATACCTTTTACCCAATGAGGAGCGCGTTTATTCATTTACCACAACTAACGGTAAAAAACTGATACTTGCCGAAGATGCTGGAAGAACGTATTTAGCATATAGGTTCGGCACAAAGGATAAGGTAGAGCTGGAATATTACGCTCGAGTTACAGATAGCCCGAAAAAGATGTTTTACTATACTTTTTTTCGTTCAGTAAGGGAGGACATCTACGGCGTTGAAGAAAGCTATATTGCTTTTTTTGTCGGCAACATAAAGTATGTAGTATACGACAACAAATATGAAGGGACTGGCGACGAAAAAGAAGCGAATAACAGAAGCCTAGGTATTACAGTAACCGATACGCTCACTAAAAAGAAAACCACTATCAAGGCCAACTTAAATACCATAAAGGGATCAATAGGCTCATTTTGGGATGACCCACGCTTCAGCTATAAAGATGGACTTTGGGACGGCGATGAGTGATGATAGCATTTTAAATCGATTGTGCAGCTTTATTTAGCCGTAAACCTGGCATAAGTCTTTTCCACTTGTGTCTATAAGCTGCAAGTCTTTTCGACTTGCGAAATATTTTGACGATCTTAATTCGAATACGTACCTTGTCTGTAGTTGGAGAAAAAACAACAGCGACAAAAAAAGTATATGCAATTTCTACCCGCTCATGCCCATGAAAAAACTAATCACCTTACTTATTATACTTGCTTTGCCAACAGCCAGTTTGGCTAACATTGATGAAATCTGGACGTGTTATGATAAAAACATTCATGTAGTTGTGCTACAACCTACAATGTCACCTAACTATAAAGATAAAGACAGAATAAGTAGCGAAGATGTCTTTAAGATGCTAGCTGGCATTCATCGCAAATATCCAGAATTAAAGATTTTATAATAAACCGCCATCAAAATTATTAAAATAATAATTTACTATCTTTGGTTCAAATAGGGAGCTATGCGAACCTTACAGTGGTCGCATTTGGCTTAATTGTACCTGGCACATTTTCCCGGGCAACCGCTCAACAAACCAAAACCGCGACACATTCAGTTGCCGATACAGTGAAAAAAGTGCACGTTACAGGCGTAACCCATGGAAAAAAAACGCCCGAAATCATGGGTGAAATTGCACCGCCAAAACACCACAAATATAAAAAGCCGAAAAAGAAGATGGTTGAAATGCCTCTGTATATTCCAATGCCCGGTGAAGTATCAGAAACCCGCACTGGTGTCGCAGACCTGATTATTGTTCCCGAAACAGATACTGTGGCACACCCACATAAGTAGTCGGTACGGAAGCATAATTTCATTGACTGCAATTATTGCTTGTAAAAAAGATTGCACTTACGCTTATACCAACTTTGTAACCGCAGTTTCA
Organism: Chitinophagaceae bacterium; assembly: GCA_947447265.1. Taxonomy (GTDB): domain Bacteria; phylum Bacteroidota; class Bacteroidia; order Chitinophagales; family Chitinophagaceae; genus Flavipsychrobacter. The sequence continues at coordinate 8,237 of CANFKC010000011.1, read as the reverse complement.
GCCGATACTGAAAATCATATCAGCAACTCAACTTCCTGCGGTGAGGTAAGGACTTGTAAAACAAAAAGTGACGCAGCCAAAAACATCGTCTTTGTTCGCCTTTCGTAAGTGGCATTTTTGCAACCAGACTCCCTAAAAAGAAAACTTATCGCAGCTATACTTACTAAGTCTACGTTTTATATATTTGTGAGAACGACAAATCGCGCTACTATGGAACAATGGCAAATAAATACGCTTAACAAATGTGCCAGGGATGGCAATCTGCCCAAGGGCATTCCATTTAAAAAAGAGCAGATCATCGCGATGTTGGGTATTAACCCGGCCGAATTTATTTTACTGCAAAAAGAGAATTTTATTGCCCGCACAACACCCGATGGCGAAGACTTCACCACTACTGACAGGTGGGAAATGCTAAAAGCCATGGCCAGCGGCGATGCACTATTAACTGCTGAAAATAAAGATAAGCCTGTCGCAGCACCAGTTGCAACGGCCCCGCCCGCACCTGCTGCACCGGCTCAAAAGCCTGTAGCAGCAGAACAACCAAAAAGCACACCGCCTGCCCCACCAGCTGCTACTCCAACGCCAAAGCCGCAGGCCGAAGCGCCTAAAGCTGCACCAGTGCCTGCCAAAGAAACGACTGTACAAGCAGCAACTCCAGCGAAAGAAAAACCAGCAGCAGCAACGTATACCCCTACTGCAAAGGGCACTGAAAAAGAAGGCATGGATCTGACTTCTATCCTCAGCCTTATTGGCGTCGCCGTAGGTGTGCTGATAATTATACTCTCTGTACTTAAGAAATAATCAAGTCTGATTTCGTCCAAATATTTGCACTGCCCCGGTAACTACCGGGGCAGTTTTTTATGCATTATGCCTAACGTTTTCTATTACCAGGGAAAGTATGAACAGGAATACAAACATGTGAATTACGCAACTTTTGGAAGCCTCGCTGTAACAGTCACCGTGGCTATGTAGGGTACTTTTGTGTAAGAAAATTAAATACTAAACCAATTAAAATCAATTACCATGAAAGCATCAAGTCTTATTACCGTATTCGGCATATTGGCACTGGCAACTGTTACTTCTTGTAAGAAAGATTATACATGTACCTGCACTACTGTTGTAAGTGCTGTGTCCACCGACTACAAGCACGATATCCATAATTCTAACTATGCAGATGCGAAAAAATCTTGTCAGAATTATGAAGACCAGGCCAACAGCGGCTTGCCAGGCGGTACTACCTGTCACCTGTAGTATTACCGATTAAAGAGATGCCATTTAGCTGGTTCACACGGCTAAATGGCATTTTAAGTTTCAAGAGCTTTTTGATAGTGATGCAATGTTTGAGCCTACAAATCGTCATTTCTTAGGTGCCTTCTCATAGACCGACATAAAACAGAAAGGACTGCCTTTTGTTTCGAAAGCTTCGGGATAGCGGTCTCCCTTCAGGATGTAGCATATGGTTAGTTTGCCGTCAGCTACTTTATAAATTGCCATAATGTGCCGACCGGCGTTTATGCCTTCTTTGCCGTAAATGTCCATTTTGCCATCTTTGTAACTTATGGTACCCTTGTCTTCCGATTCTGCCAGAACCTTGTAGGTACTATCCGCTATAATCAGGCTTTGTACAGCGTAAAAGTTTTCTGGTAATGCCTTGCCTGCCATTTCCTGATATATAGGAGTCCACCGGCCGTTTAAATTCTGGGCCTGTGCTGCCGAACAACAAAGCACCACTAAAAATAATGTATAAAAAAATAGTCTGCTCCTATTCAACATGTTGCGCGGCTTTACAGTAGGTTGGCAAATTAATATAAATCGGCCAAATAAGCCCGTATTGGAGGTTAGTATCACTAAAACGGCTGCCACACCAAATAATCGCCTCCAAATTCACCCTACCAGCCCCCTTTAAATAACAAAACTGCATTTTTCTTTCTCCGTTTTATGATTACATTTGCAGTCCGTATAAAAAATAACATATTTCATGGCTACAACAGCAGACATGCGTACAGGGTTGATCATTAAGTTAGATAACAACCTATACTCAGTAGTAGATTTCGGTCAAAATAAAACAGCCCGCGCAGCAGCAAAGGTTTGGGCTAAATTAAAAGGCGTAGACAATAGCCGCACCATAGAACATACATGGAACTCCGGCGACAATATCTTCCCGGTAAGGGTTGAAAAACGCAACTACCAATTCCTGTATAAGGATGACGCTGGTTTCAACCTTATGGACAATACCTCTTTCGAGCAGATTGTTCTGAGCGAAAACATGGTTGAAAACCCTCAGTTATACAAGGATGGCCAGGAGTGCTTCGTTATCTTCAACACAGAATCAGAAATACCAATGAGCGTGGAATTACCTTCAAGCGTAAACCTGCGTATCACCTATTCTGAGCCTGGTGTTAAGGGCGATACTGCTACCCGTGCAACCAAACAAGCTACACTTGAAACAGGTGCTACCATTAACGTTCCTTTGTTCGTAAATGAGGGCGACCTGATTAAGATTGATGCTAAGACAGGTGCTTACGTTGAAAGGGTAAAGGAATAAGGCTATTGGTAGAAAATTCAAACTTGAAATTGTAAATTACAGTTTCAGTTGGAATGGCACTGGCCTGATTCCCGACTTTACGGCAGCAGTTTTTATTAAAATATTTTCTTTACTTATAAAGAACTTTAGCAATGGAATATAAGCAAATACAGGAGCTGATAAAAACAATCAATAAATCCAGTATCAGCGAATTGAGCATAGAAGATGGTGATTTCAAAATTACCATCAAGCAGGAATTTTCTTCCGGCCAGGTGCAGTATGCTGCAATGCCACAAACACCTATGCAGATGCCAATGCAGTATGCGCAGGCACCACAGGTTTCCGCTCCGGCACCTACCGGCGACGATAAGCCAGCGGCACCTAAAGCAGAAGCTGCAGCATCAAACCTTGTTACTATCAAGTCACCTATTGTAGGTACTTTCTACCGCAGCCCGTCACCAGATAAGCCGGTGTTCGTAAATGTAGGCGATGAAATAAAAGTTGGTACAAGGCTTTGCATTATTGAAGCAATGAAACTCTTCAATGAAATTGACAGCGAAGTAAGCGGCCGCATTGTAAAAGTGCTTGTTGATGACCAAACCCCTGTTGAGTTTGATCAGCCTCTTTTTCTTGTAGAACCAATTTAAATCAAAACTAAAAAATTAAAAAGAAAAATGGTTGCTTAGGGCAGCCGTTTGGTTTAGGTTTTAGTGCATAAAACTGTTTTTGATTTTTGATTTTTTACTTTTAATTTTTTATCGTGTTTAAAAAAATATTAATTGCCAACCGTGGTGAGATCGCCCTGCGTATTATACGTACGTGCAGGGAGATGGGTATCCGTACAGTAGCTGTTTATTCTACAGCTGATAAAGATAGCCTGCATGTGCGCTTTGCTGATGAAGCAGTTTGTATAGGCAAACCGCAAAGCAGCGATTCGTACCTGAACATACAGCATATTATGGCAGCTGCCGAAATAACCAATGCCGATGCGATACATCCAGGCTATGGCTTTCTGGCTGAAAATGCCAATTTCGCTGAAATATGTGCGAAGTACGGCATCAAATTCATTGGACCAACTCCGGAAATGATCCGCTCTATGGGCGATAAAATAACGGCTAAGGAAACAATGATAAAGGCTGGCGTACCTGTTATTCCGGGTTCTGAAGGGCTGCTGGAAAGCATCGATGAAGCCAAAAAGATTGCCAACGAAATGGGCTACCCTGTTATTATTAAAGCTACTGCCGGTGGTGGTGGTAAGGGTATGCGCGTGGTATGGAAAGAAGATGAAATAGAGCATGCCTACAGCACCGCTAAAATAGAAGCAGCCGCATCGTTTAAAAACGATGGTATCTATATGGAAAAGTTCGTAGAAGAACCACGCCATATCGAAATACAGGTTGCGGGCGATCAGTTTGGCAAAGTTTGTCACCTCAGCGAACGTGATTGTTCTATACAACGCCGTCACCAGAAGCTGGTGGAAGAATCTCCGTCTCCTTTCATGACACCGGAACTCCGCGAGCGTATGGGTGAAGCAGCTATTAAAGCAGCGGCGGCCATTAATTACGAAAGTGTGGGTACTATCGAATTCCTGGTAGACAAGCACCGTAATTTCTATTTCATGGAAATGAACACCCGTATACAGGTGGAACATGGAGTAACGGAAGAAGTAATCAGCTACGACCTTATTAAAGAGCAGATTAAGATTGCAGCAGGTGTGCCTATCAGCGGCCGTAACTACGAACCAAAGATACATGCCATTGAGTGCCGTATTAATGCTGAAGACCCGTATAACGACTTCCGCCCGTGCCCTGGTAAAATTACCAACCTGCACACTCCGGGTGGCCATGGCGTGCGTGTAGACAGCCACATTTACGCTGGCTATGTAATACCTCCGTATTACGATAGTATGATAGCCAAGGTGATAGCTGTTGCCCAGACCCGTGAAGAAGCCATAAACACCATGGAGCGCGCCCTGAGCGAATATGTAATTGAAGGTATTAAAACCACCATCCCATTCCACATGCAACTGATGCGCGACGAAAACTTCAGGGCGGGTAACTTTACCACCAAGTTTATTGAGTCGTTTAAGTTGATTTAATTAGTACTTAGTAGGTAGTCGATAGTAGAAAGACGGTTACTGTAAATATTTAAGCCGGAGCGTGGAGCTCCGGCTTTTTTTTGTGTGCTCATTTCACACTATTATAACTGAAAAAGCTTATCAATTATTGCAGATTGAACAAAAGGCAAATATTCCTCATAGAAAGTTGAAGCCCTTACACCCGTTAATTTGCCGTCTTTGTCAGGGATTTCTATGTGAAATTCATCTTTAACAATCCATTTCACCTTTATGTAAAGACTCTCCCAGTCGGTGATATCGCCAACTGTAAGTCCATCTTCAATTAAACAATGAATAAAGGACTTTGTGACGACACCTATTCCCTTTACACGAATTGAAAAGGAGCCAGGAGCATTAGCCTTAAGATATACCAGATCGCCAGCTTTCAGTAAAGAAACTGCACCATATAAATCCCGTGCATTATTATAGTCCCAGCCTACAACAAAATTTTCATTATCAAAAAAATTATCCTTCATTTCGTCTTCACCACCAAACTTCGATCCTGCACCAAATATTGCCATAAATGTTGTTTTAAATTATATAAATAATAATAAAATTCTCCTATTTCGTTGTCATCCCATCAATAATATCCTGAAGTTCCTGCATGTCGTCCCAATCTAATCTCCACTTCTCAATAAAGGGTACATCATTTGATTTCGGCAATCTATCGTCTTCAATCTTTTTGACTTTTATTAATGTTGGTACAGGGATAGAATCTCCTATAATTAATGCTTCTCTCGGCTGAAGCATTGAAATATTGTCTGTGACTCCGCCAAGGCTATCGGGTAAAAGCCGCTTTATGTAACTTTGATCAGTTGGATTTGTCAGGCGCATGATTACGAAGCTATTGCACTGCGATAATATTGTTTCTGAAATTTCAGAAGGTCTTTGGCTCACTATCATAGCAGAAAGACCATATTTTCTACCTTCCTTAGCGATTCGTTCCACCGCCTCTCTAACAGACCTGTACTTACTTTCTTCAGCTTTCGGTATATAATTATGAGCCTCTTCATAAACAAGGAGAAAAGGATTCTTGATTATAAATGCACCAACGGATTCACTCCATTTTTTCCAATTATATGTAAAGCTAAATATCAAGCGACTAATTAATGCTACAGTGATATTCACAACCTCAAATGGAATTCCACTCAAATCAATTAGTGTAACATTTGTTTTGGAGTATCTGATGTTCCCGTCACCATCTTTTACCTCTTGCCCTAAAAACTGTTTGATTATGTTGGGAAGATCTGTTGTTTTAAGGTTAAGTGCCCTTTTAAACAAGAAATCTAGTCGTTCATCGTTCAATTGCGAATCTAGTCTTGTTAACAATTGAGAAAACTGACCGTTAAAATCTGACTGAGAAGTACCAGCAGCATTACAAATATATTTGTACAAAAACGTAGTGGTGTCAACTGGGCGAATATCGTCTCCATTTACAACATCGATAACTGCATTTTCTTTAAATTTATCCGCGCTACTAATACCCTCCAATTGAGAATCTGCGTCATTTAATTTCCACTCAATGTTATAATCCTTATCCCTCTTACTATCGTTCAAATTTCGAATATAAAACTGCAGTTCCTTGATATCGAAAAATATTGGCAAATCATAGGTAACATTCTCTTTATTGCCAACATAATGCATTTTCTTATTTTCGATGATTGCTTTTTTTATTTTTGTCTTTTTAAACCCCTCTTCCATTTCACTGCCCAATAAAAAAGTTTGTAATTCTTCTGCATTCATCAACCAATATGGTAATACTAAATCTTTCACTGAAAGGCGCCGACCTTCTGGAAATGCAGGCGCGTACTCGTTGTGTAAATCAAAAATTAATATATGAGAATTATTAAGCACACCAGCTTTCTGATTTGTAGTATTCTCTGCTTTTATTCCTTCTTGGAGAATTTTTGCAACAGTACATGACTTGCCTGAACCCGTAGAACCGACTACCGCAATATGTTTATTAAAGAATTTATTACCATCTACTTGAACATCAAGAGTCTTACCCTCGTTAGATAAATAGTTCGAAAGTGTCCCAAAACAGAAAATCTTGTTAATGTCCAAATCTCCGTTAATCGGTAGTGTAAATATTTTCTTCAAAAGAGCTTCGTTCGCAACTTCTACTTCGCTTGGGGGTATGGTAATTCTGTTTCCTCCCCTTACAAAAATATCATTTTCCATGTAGCCAACTGGCTGAATATCTAAAATGAATGATGGTTCCTTTTTTTCAACTGTCGCTGTCTCAGGGTTTTCGTTATTAACATCTTTAATTTTATAACTTTGAAGAATCCCTATGACTGAAACCTGATTTTCATCGGTAATTTTCATGTAACTACCAATGTAAAAATTATCATTTTTTAAAGCAAATTTGTTAGGATTCGTAACCTCAACTTGTATTAGATCCGGTAAAACTGTGATGATTTTAAAATAATCATCGTTTACAATTAGCTTATAAAATAGCTCACTAATATTCCCTAATGAGTTGAATACATCTGATGGTGGGATTATATAGCTATTATATTCCTCAGCTACTTGTTGAAAGTACTCTTTGTGGTCTTGATCGGAGAAAAATAAAACAATATCAATTGGTCTTATTTTTTCGCTTGCACTACCCCAATTTCCCTTAAATGCAGAAAATGAAATGATTTTTATTTGGTATGAGGCTTTAGAAATCCTATCCACTTTAGTTGTATTGACAATGGGATCCTCATTAAAACGACTTGAACTGAATGTCCTATGCTCATTTCCGTCATTAAACGAGATGTTGCCATTATCAAGCTTTGTCTTTAACCTTTCTAACTTGTCTGCGTCGACGTCTAATACAATGGTACTTACCCTGTTCTTAGTGCTAAATGCCACGTCAAGTTCATATGTTTCAGAGATGATATTTTTAACAAGGTCGACAAAAGAATCTCCGTTTTCGACCCCTTCTAAAAACTCTCTGCCGATAAAAAAGAACTTTCTTTTTTTTACATCGAGTGCTTTTTCTGCCTTTAATTTTTCCCTCAGGTAGTCTACATATTTGTCTTTACTTTTTAGACTTGCATACCATTTGTTAAAGAGAAATACCTTTTTATCAATCTTACTAATGAATTCAGGTCGCAGAATTGTCCTATCAGCAATAGTTGGCTTTCGAGCCGTGTCGGCTATAACTGCAAATGAATTATTATAATAAAATTCAACTTCCGAATCACTCGAACATTTAAGTTCTTTCTTCAATTTTTGTTTTACTTCCGTACGCTGGCTTTCCAAATTATTTGTTGCTCTGATTATATTAACATTAAAATCAGTCAAATCATCCGGAGCTAAGCCGAGCAATGTATGCTCATGGTGATAAACTTTTGTTTGTTGACCAGTTGCAGGGTCTTTAAGCACTTTGCCGTCTGCTCCCTTTTGATACGTAAAATGGGTGAGGATGTCGGTCGCAATATCTCTTAAGACAAAACAGTGTCTATTCCGGTGATGTTGACCCACTATTCCGGTGATGTTGACCCACCTGTGAGTTTGGTAGTAAATGAAAGAGCTTGATGATACAGCTAAGGTAATTATTTCTTTGTTCTTCTTGAGTTTCCCTTTAGCTCTATTCTTGAGCTGTTG
>CANFKC010000010.1 GCA_947447265.1 Chitinophagaceae bacterium | reverse complement strand
TAGCTCCCTATTTGAACCAAAGATAGTAAATTATTATTTTAATAATTTTGATGGCGGTTTATTATAAACGCAAAGAGCGCGGAGTGTTCGCAAAGAAGGCGCTAAGTCAACCAGATGTATGCCGAGTTTTGATGCTCATCTGGTATAAAAGCAAAAGAGACTGGCGCTTGCCAATCTCTTTTATACAGTTCTTTTTATTGTTGAGGTTAACTTACCTCATATCATTTACTTCAACACCTTTGTGGGCTTTCGCATCCCAGGTAAAGTAGGTGTCAGGGATATTAGTGTTGGTTACTACATTGCTGATCTCGTATTGGGTTTTGTTGCCGTTTTTTGACCACATTGTACCGCCAGCTATCATTGAGTTAGCTTTGTCTATCAGCAATTCAATTTTAGATGTTTGTTTGCTGGCGTCAATCGGCGTAAGCTCAATCACATCGCAGGTTTTACCACCTTCTTTTCTTTCGCCGGTGTATTTGTATTTATATTCCTTTTCGTAAAAATTGGTGAGCAATTTTGCAGGAGAAATATTTTGTTCGTTCGGGTTGAAATTGTTGATGGTTACCTCTTTCGCATCTGCATTATAATTCCAGATGGTCTTGGTGTCGCATATTACTTCCTGCCCACTTATCATGAAGTGATACTTCTGTCCCTTAAGCGAGATGTTTCCTTTTTTTGTATCACTCACTTTGCCGCCTTTACCACCGGTAATTTTTAAGGTGAAATTCGCCTTAATTGTTTTAAGTGTGTTTACTTTCTTGCTTACATTTTCCAGTATTCCTTTTGCCTTGGCGTCCGTCTGCGCTGCAGCAGTATTAGCCAGGCAACCTATTGCCAACCCGCATATCAATAATGCCTTCTTCATTTGCTTGTTCTTTGTTTTTATTTTTTATCTGTTAACTTAAAGTTCCTAAAAATCCCTCTAGTTCTGTTTCGCTTTTGTAGTAGACTTCGCGTGGTTTGCTGCCCGCTGCCGGACCAACAATATTCGCTGCTTCCAATTGATCCATTATTCTGCCTGCACGGTTATAACCAAGATTAAAACGGCGTTGCAGATTCGATGTAGAGCCAGACTGCATTTGCACTACAGTTCTTGCACATTCCTCAAACAGTTTGTCCCTGTTTTTGAGATCAACATTTTTACCACCACCATCTTCATCATCCATTTCCGGTTCCGGTAATGCATGTGCTTTGGGGTAGCCGCGCTGGTTGCCTATGAAGTTTACAATGTTTTCCACCTCAGGGGTATCAACAAATGCGCACTGTATACGCAGCAGTTCACTACCATGAGATATCAGCATGTCACCACGACCTACCAGCTGTTCTGCACCACCTGTATCAAGAATCGTGCGAGAATCGACTTTGGCAGAAACTTTAAACGCGATACGTGCCGGGAAGTTGGCTTTTATGGTACCGGTAATAACGTTTACCGAAGGCCTTTGTGTTGCGATAATGATGTGTATACCCACAGCACGTGCCAGCTGAGCCAAACGCGCAATAGGCATTTCTACTTCCTTACCGGCGGTCATAATCAGGTCAGCAAACTCATCTATTACCAATACTATGAATGGTAAATATTTATGGCCATTTTCAGGATTGAGCCTGCGTGCAATGAATTTTTCATTGTACTCTTTAATATTTCTGGTGCCGGCATCTTTTAACAAACCATAGCGGTCATCCATCTCATCGCACAAGGCTTTGAGCGTGTAAATCACCTTCTTGATGTCTGTAATAATAGGCTCTTCTTCGTTAGGTAATTTGGCTAGGAAGTGTTTTTCTATAATGCGGTAAATGGATAGCTCCACCTTCTTAGGGTCAACCATTACAAACTTAAGTTGCGACGGGTGTTTTTTATAGAGCAATGATACCAGGATGGCATTGATACCAACAGATTTACCCTGGCCGGTTGCACCTGCCATTAACAGGTGGGGCATGGTGGCAAGGTCAACAATGTAATTTTCATTATCGATCTTTTTACCAAGCGCAATTGGCAGGCTCATTTTGTTATTCACAAACTTATCGCTCGCGAGCAGTTCCAACATAGAAACTATCTGCTTATTGGCATTTGGTACCTCTATACCGATAGTCCCTTTACCTGGAATTGGTGCAATGATACGAATACCCAATGCCGCAAGGCTGAGGGCTATGTCATCTTCCAGGTTTTTGATCTTCGAGATACGGACACCTTTGGCCGGAACGATTTCGTACAAGGTAACTGTTGGGCCTATTGTAGCGGTAATTTGTTGTATTTCAATACCGAAGCTGTTCAGTGTTTGTACAATCTGGTCTTTATTGCGTTCCAGTTCCTCTTTGTTCATGGAAATGGCGCCTGGCGTCCTGTTTTCAAGCAGGTCGAGGGTCGGGAACTTATAATCAGGCAGGTCTAATTCTGGTGCGTAAGGTTCATTGCTGCCAATAGAAATGTGCGCTCCGTGCTGAATTTTAGGCGCAGCAACGGGTTGTTGCACTTCAAAAGAAAGTTCAGGCTCTTCATCCTCCACTATTGTTTCTTCAACAGGCACTTCTTCCATTACAGGTTCGTGCCTGTCCAGCAACTTATCTTGTTCTGAAAGGTCTTCTTCCTCTTCCGGCCAGTCATTCTCGTCGCCAAAGTCATCCTCTTCTTCGTCTTCCGGGAAAGGTGGCTCCTCATCTTCCATAGCCCCAGCCTCAGTATGTGCTATTTCTGCTTGTTTTTCAACAAGGCCCATATCCCATTCTTTGTTCTCTACGCCATTTTCAATTACCAGCGGAATGTTGTTTCCGGCATTACCTTTCAGTTTGTTCGACGTTGGTGGTATAGGTGCCAGCACATCAGAAACATCTTCGCCGGCATTGATTATATTTTTTTCCTTAACCGGCTCAGCAGCAACCGCGGTTACAGGTGCGGCAACCGGAATTACTTTTTCTTCAGGTTCGCTCTCGTCTTCAGGTTCAGGTTTCATGGAGGCCGCCATTTTTGCAGCCTGCTCGCGCATCTTCTTTAAGAAAGGACCGATATCCAGTGCGAATATCACAAATACAAAAAACAGAACAGTTGACAGCAACAGCATGCCGGTTCCCGCATAGCCCATCACCCCCGTAAAATAATCGATGCTTACTTTGCCAAGTGCGCCACCGAATGGAAAGGCTGAATTTGGCAAGAGGAAAGAAAGGATAGGTGCCAGCAACAACAATAGTATTGATAACCAGCGCATATAGCGCATAAGGCCTAACGCCTTTTTGCCATAGATGAGGTTAATGCCAACAGATGCGATGCCGCAGCATATAGCGATAGCTGCAATGCCCGCACCTTTATAAACCAATACATGTGCAATAGCTGCACCGGCCCTTCCGCCATGGTTGGCAATCACTACTTTATCAATTACATCTTTATCGATGCCTGCATTTTCAAAAAATATGAACTTGAAAAAGCTGCCAAAGTTGTGAATGTGAGCTACTTTGTCCTGATCTTCGGCCCAGGTGAAGAAATAGCTGAAAATAGAAAAGCACGATAAAACGCCCAGTAAAAGGAAAAATATACCTGTACCGAGTCTTATTTGCCTTTTTCTGTCAATATGTAATGGCAAATCACCCTGCGGCACCTCCTGCGGAGGTTCGGGTGTGGCCGTCTTTTTACTTTTAGTCGTTGTGGCCATGGGCGGCATTCAGTTATTAAAGTACAAACTTACCTCAAAAACCCTTATTTGCGCTTCCGGAACAATTATTTTGCTTACTATTGTGAAATATTTTATAAAAAACATATCTTTGGAGGCTAAATCCGGCTCCAAGGAACGTTGATAAAATAAAGTACAGTATCTGTCTTGTTCTTTTCCCTTTCTACTTCGTTGAAAAAGTCTTTAAATAGTTCACTATTCTCAGATTTTTCGCCTCGTCTAAAAGAAAAATAACTACGCCATTTGGTATACTTTATTTCATAAGCGCTCCTAACCAACGTTTTTTAATTTTTGGTTGTCTTATATCATTGTTAATATCCCGACATGACTCATGAATTTATAAATCCTAATGCAATAAAGGCTTTCTTCAGAGGGATAGCCATATGCATTCTTGTCTTAGCAGGCATAAATACCCAGGCGCAGGTTACCGTTACCGGAGGCTATACGGCAGCACAAATGGCGGCGAAACTAGCGGGTCCGGGTGTGAGTGTTTTCGGTGCTACTTTAACCTGCCCGGCGGATGCTTATGGTCAGTTTGTTACCACTGCCAGTACCCTGGGTTTAGATAGCGGTATTGTGCTTACCTGCGGAACAGCGGTTACCACGGCTTCCGTAGTAGGTGTAAATATTACCAATACCGATACTGCAGGCGCCTTCACTAATTTTGCGAATACGGATAATTCAAGCAGTTCTACCGGCGGTGCTGGTGATGCGGACCTTACAACACTTGCAGGTTTACCTACTTATGATGCCTGCGTACTGGAATTCAATTTTAAACCAGCAGGTGATACCGTTAAATTTAAGTATGTATTCGGATCAGAAGAATACACATTATACACCTGCACTACTTTTAACGATGTTTTCGGCTTCCTTATTTCGGGTGGTGCTTACGGCACTCCAACCAACATCGCCAGGGTTCCCGGTACAACTATACCAGTATGTATTAATAGTGTGAACTGTGGTGCAACCGGCTCGGGTGTAATTTCAAATTGTACTGCTTTAGGTTCCGGTTCTCCGTTTTGCGCATATTATGTTGCTAATGGCACGGGTACTACTATTACTTACGATGGACTTACCACTCCGCTTTACGCAATTGCACGGGTAAGCCCTTGCGATACTTACCATTTAAAATTAGGTATTGCAGATGCATCAGATCATGCGCTGGATTCCGGCGTTTTTCTGGAAGCGGGAAGTCTTACATCGAATAGCGCTGTTTCTGTTACTTCTTTCGGAGTTACCGGTGGCGCTGCAGAATGTGTTCGTGGTTGCCTGCCGGCTACATTCCGTTTTTCTACAGGCGTTACACACGACACTGCAATTAAAGTGCTTTTTTCTATTTCTGGAACAGCGGTAAATGGCACGGACTATAGTTATATACCAGATAGCGCTATTCTGGCTCCATATACATCAACAACCGATGTGACCATAGTACCATTGCCTTCAGCTTCATCTGGTGTCAAGACAGTAATTGTATCTATTCTTATTCCAGACCCTTGCCATCCTGGTGTTTACGTTATTGGTGCTACCGCATCTATCGACATCTACGATTCATTCCGTGTTAATATTGTTACCCCTGATACTGAAATATGTAATGGCCAGATCGTTAACGCAATTGCTACCGGTGACCCTGTTTTCGGCAGCTTGTTAACTTATGCATGGACGCCGACTGCAGCCATAGGTGCGGGCGCTACCAGCCTTACGCCTACCTTAACGCCTACAGTTACTACTACTTATACGCTTACCGCTACATTGGGTGGTACAGCAGGTTGTCCGCCAAAAACGAGGGAAATTACGGTTGCGGTTTACACGCCAACGTTTGACAGTGTCACCTTTAACAATCCCACGGTTTGCGGCTATACTGATGGCACCATAACCCTACATGGCTTGCAAACAGGCTACCTTGATACCCTGCACTATACGGTGAATGGTATTCCGCATGCGCCGGTTCCGATAGGTGTTTCATCTGCACATACTGCTGTTATTACCGGCCTGGGTGCAGGTGTATATAGTAATGTATGGGTTAAAGTAGGTTTGTGCCCAACGCTAACAAGGGGGCCGGTAACCTTGGTTGATCCTGCACCACCGGTTGTTTCCGTTGATTCTCACTATGTGAAAACCTGCGTGGGCCAATCGACATTACTACATTCTTATGTAACACCGACAGGTATTGCCATGAATTATACATGGACACCGCCTACCGACCTTAGCACGGCAACAGCAGCAAACACTATTGTTACCCCGACTGTAGCAGGTGACGTAACTTATACCATAACAGTAAATCCGGGTACCAACCCTTCATGTAATAGTACTGATACCATACATGTGCATACGCTTGCTCCTTTCGTGCTGCATAATCGCGATACCATTATTTGTATCAGCAGGTTTGTGCAGGTTAATATTACGGGCTCAAACGAATATGCTTATGTGTGGACGCCGGTAACTGGTGTTTCTAACCCTAACATAAAGAATCCGCAAATTACTCCGCCGCTGTCGTCAGAGTATATTGTAAAGGCATCTTATGCAAATTGCCCTGACCAACTGGATAGCTTCCATATTGAAGTAGATACTCCGGCGACGCCGAGAAACATAGTTGATACGATTTGTATTGGTATGAGCGATAATTTCGACTTTACTGTGCCGGGCACTGCTGGTACAAGTGCATATACCTACAGCTGGACGACAGCTATAATGGCTGACCTGAGCAATCCGTCGATAGCTAATCCAGTAATAACTCCGTCCACTATCGGCTCTAATTTCTATACTCTTACGGTTAGCCCTGCAGCGCGGAATTGCTCTGTTACAGATAATGTTACCATTTTTGTGATAGATACTACTATTTCGGTTCGTCCTGTAGATACAGGTATTTGCCTTGGCAAGGTTGTGCAGGTAGTTGGTAATGGCGATCCGTTATTCAGCTATCAATGGCTGCCAACTGCGGGTATTGCAGTATCGAACGTCTTAAATGCATTGATAACACCGGACACATCAGCACTGTATGTTGTAACGGCTACGTTTGGCAGGTGCCCTCCGATACATGCTACCTCTAATATACGTGTAGAGCCTAATCCGGTAGTATATGCCGGCGGTAACACATTGCTTTGCGCATACGATACGCTGCATGTACATGCTTCAGTAACACCATCATGGTATACTGGTTATATTTACAGCTGGACACCACCTGCAGACCTGGATAACACCACTACCGCTACTGTAGTATATAGCGGCGCTGCATCTACCGATCTGTACGTCACTGTTTCTACACCTGCAGGTTGTAAGTCGAATGATTCAGCGCATATCACTGTGTTCCCGGGCAATTTTGCTACTATAACTCCAGACCATTACAGTTTCTGCCCGCATGACACTGCTGTACCAACTGTAAACATTACTGCCGGTGTAGGGGCTTCGTACCATTGGTCTCCTGCAATGTATCTTGATGACAGCACCAGCAGTGCTCCTGTAATACGCCCGGTATCTACCCAGAACTATACAATTGTGGTTACAACAATAAATGGTTGTAAGGATACGTTACATTATTATGCAACAGTTTTCCCTGCTGCATTGATATCCATTCCGGACTCAGTTGTGCTGTATCCGGGTGAAAGTTACCAGATAGATCCGCTCACAAATTGCAATTCATTTAAATGGTTTCCACCTGCCGGGCTGAATGCAGATAACGTCTCTAACCCGCTGGCAACTCCGGACATCAGTACAAGATATATAGTAAATGGTACAACTTCAGATGGTTGTAAATCAACAGATTCGATAGATATTATCGTTAATCCGGACGGCCTTTTGGTGCTACCAAATGCCTTTACTCCAGGCACCGGAGCAAATAATGAATTTAAAATTATTAAGCGAGGTATTGCTACTTTAAATTATTTCCGTATTTTCAACCGTTGGGGGAACCTTTTGTTTGAAACTAACAACATAGATAAAGGCTGGGATGGCACCTATAACGGGCAGCCGCAACCGCTTGCAGTTTATGTTTATGAAGTACAGGCAGTCACTTCGTCAGGAGCGATATTTAATAAGAAAGGAAACGTAACAATTATCAGGTAAAAGCTAAGTTTATTATAATGAACAGAAGAAATATTATCACCCGTTTAGGTATTGCAGCGTTGGTTTTAACAGCGCCATCTACTTTCGCTCAGGACATCCACTTCTCGCAGTTTGACATGCAACCCCTTGTAATTAACCCGGCATTTACGGGTATGTTCTATGGTAAGGTTCGTGCAAACGCGATATACAGGCAACAATGGAAGAGCGTTACTGTACCGTATGTTACTGAAGGTATATCGGCTGATTTGCCAATTAAAAGCGATAACAATGGTGACTATCTTGCCGGTGGTATACAGTTGTATACTGATAAGGCTGGTGACGGTAACCTAACTAACTTTACAGGGCTGATATCAGTGGCTTACCATAAGACTTTTGGTGGTAATGGAAGCGACTACAGCGGTTCTGACCTTGCGGTTGGTTTACAGGGTGGCTACTCTTCAAAGAGTATCGACCTTTCAAAATTATTCTTTGCAGATGAGTTCCAGGGTAGCTCATTTGTCGGGGGCTCTACACAGGAGTATAAGCTTGGCCTCGGTAATTCTATCAACTACTACCTCGTAAACGCTGGTCTTTGCTACGCACAGGCTGTAAGCGAAAAATTTAATTTCGTAATAGGTTTAGCTGCAAATAACATCAACCAGCCGAGCGACGCCCTTCTTAAAAAGAAGAACAGCGATGCTGTACTGGATATGCGTTATACCGGTGAGGTAGGTATGGTTTGGAATGTTGCAGACAGGTTAAGTCTTCGCCCTGCGTTCTTGTTCCAGTACCAGTCATCAGCTACTGAAATGATATATGGTAATGAGTTTCATTATTCCCTTACCGGCGAATATGGCGATACACACTTTACACCTGCTGTGTTTTTAGGCGGCTGGTTGCGTAATGGTGATGCAGCGATGATCACTGCCGGTATTGAAATCAAGAATTTCCGTGTTGGCTTAGGCTACGATTATAATATTTCTTCCCTCAATTCCGTAAGTAACGGAAATGGCGGTTTTGAAATTGCATTGAAGTACATTAGTCCATACTCAGTAGTACGCAGGCGCACTATTCCATGCACTCGTTTTTAATAGAAATTGATACCGTTTTTGGAAGGGCTAAACTTTTTTTTTAGAAGCCCTTCTTTTTTTTAAAACCAATTTATACTTTTATCTCCGTTATCAACGCTCACGCACATGAGAAAAAATTGGCTGCTACTTATTTTAGCGACAACATTTGTTACTGTTAACTATAATTTATATGCCCAAGGGACTAAGCGGAAGATCGAGGTCCGTAATTCAGTAAATGATCCGTTGAGGACATTTACACCTGAAAAAGAGTTAGGGTTAGCGCTTGGTTTATTTGCCGAGGGAAGTTATTTTAATGCTGTAGATTACTACCAGGATCTGAAAAGGGGAGATGAGCGCAATCCGTTCTATACTTATATCATAGGGGAGTGTTATGCAAAAACACGTGACTATGTGCCTGCATCACATTACTTTGTAGAAGCATACTACCTTGATAAGAAAGACTATCCAAGGTCATCATACTATGCAGCCCAGATGTTCAAGCAGCAGGGTGAGTACAAGCAGGCGATAGTTTGGTTCAAGAAATTCCTCGAAGACAACAAGAAAACTTCAAGTACTGCAAACCAGGCTGACCCATACAACAGGTTGATCTCGCAGAAGGAAATGAAGGACATGAAGAAAGCTGCTCAGGTAGAGATAGATGGTTGCGAAATGGCAATGGTATCTATTAAAGATCCTCAGCCGGTAAATATCTTCAATTGCGGTCCTAACGTTAACTCTTCTTACACAGAGCTTTCTCCTTATCCACTTGGCGATACTGCACTTTTGTTCGGTACTGTAAACAAGAACGGATTAGCTATTGTTCCTGATCATCGCGAAACAGTTGCTCCAAGGGAACATTTCATGATTGCGCAGAAGCAACCAGGTTATGTAGATTCATTCCAATGGCCTATGCCTTTTTATGACGGTGGTTTTGACGGCCAGTCAATAGGACCAGAAACCGGCAACGGTTGCTATAGCCCGGGCGGTAACAGGTTCTACTTTACAAGGTGTACTGTTGGTGACTCTTTCATTTTTACATGTAAGATCTACTATTCTGAATTCAACGCGTTTAACTGGGGTCCGATTGTTGAAGTTGGTGGTAATGTAAACGAACCAGGTTCATCTAACACAATGCCTTTCGTTGCTAAGGTTGGTAAGAAGGAAGTTTTGTATTTCGCATCTAACCGTAAGCTGCAAAGCCGTGGTGGATACGATATCTGGTATTCTATCATTGACCCAAGGAATGGTACTTTCCGTCGTCCACAGAACTGCGGTAAACAAGTAAATACCAAGCTTGATGAAGTAACTCCATACTATGATACCCGCGTAAGCAAATTGTATTTCGCTTCTAACGGTAAAAAATCATTCGGTGGTTTCGATATCTACTCAGCTGATGGCGGTCCTTCCCGTTACAGCAAAGTACAGAACATGGGTTACCCTATCAACACATCTGCTGATGAATTCTATTTCATTAAAGATCCGATTGGCAAACCAGATGCTTATGTAGTTTCTAACCGTGTTGGTAGTATTGCTCTTAAAAACCCTACATGCTGTAATGATATCTGGCGTATTCAATATGAGCCACGTCTTGTAGTTATGGGTAAAGTACTGAGCAAAAAGACACAGGAATTGATGGCACAGACAGTTGTAAAAATGACCGATCAGAAATCTGACGTTAATACTTACAACTCTGAAGATGGTAACTTCCTTTTCAACATGGCTCGCAGTCATTCTTATGTACTAACAGCTGATAAAGCAGGTTATACTTCATCTCGTGCTACAGTTAGTACAATGTCTGTTAAGCGTTCTGATGCTGATGATACTGTACACGTTACTATCTACCTTGATAGCATTAAACAAAGCTTCCAGGTTAGCAACATCTACTATGATTATGACCAGGCTACTTTGCGTACTGAATCAGTAGCTTCTTTGGATACTTTGGTTAACTTCATGAAGGACAATCCTTCTATCTCTGTAGAGATCTATTCTTTCACCGATGGTAAAGGAACTGACGAGTACAACGGTCCGCTTTCACAACGTCGTGCACAGGCGGTATTAGATTACCTAGAAAAGAATGGTGTTGAAAGAGGCCGTATGACTGCGAAAGGTTTAGGTAAAAAGAACCAGGTTGCGTCTGAAACAAGTGCTGATGGTAAAGACAATGCAGAAGGTCGCCAGTTGAACCGTCGTACAGAGTTCCGCATAGTTGGTGATTTGCCTACACGCCGTGTATTGTTCAATAGTGCTTTACCTGGCACTATGGATCAACAGGAAAAGAACCTGCACATGGATCAGGAAGCTGAAGACGAACCGGCTGCAGGTGCTAAAGCACCAAAAGACGAAGAATAATTGAATACAATAAATATTATTTTTAGAAAGCTGCACCACAAGTGCAGCTTTTTAATTTTAATGCAATTGCGGTTCCGATAGGCAACGTTATTACCCAAGTTATCTATCTCCAATTACGTCTACATACATAGGTACTTGTTGCCGTAAAACTTTGCTTATGAAAAGAGCGCTTACTTTAATGCAGGTATTGCTGCTTTGCGTCACAACTGCTCTTGCGCAGCAGCATAACGGGGCGGCTAGTGAATCTAAAGTAAACCGGGTCGGCCATGTAAACAGATACGGAAGGGATGCAAACCCTTATATAATTGACGATAGAATTATACCAGATGTCATCGCATTTACCGCCGAGGGTGGTCTTTTCGGTATAATTAGGGACACAGGCTCACGGCCAATAGCAGGTGCTTTAATCAAGGTTTACAGTAATGACACAATAGTAGCGAGAGTGGGTTCAAATGACAGTGGCGATTATCATTTAAGTCTGGCCCGGTCTGGAAGGTATATGATGACCATACAATCACCGGGTAAGTATGATAGTACATTCATTCTGCGGGTAGTACCGGGAAGTGAAATTACCATTGTTGATTTTGTCCTTACAGACCTGGAACCGCTCGCTATGATAATTTCCGGAAGCACTAGTCCAGGGCGACAATCGGCTAAGCCATTACGGGCTGGTCAAATATTGTCAGATAAACTTAAGCTCATACCTTCTGTAAATATTGCAGACGCAGTAACTCTACTGCCGGGAATTTATCAAAGTCAGAGAGGAAAGGACATTAGCTGCGATGGTGCCAGAACTACCGGCAACATTTACATAATAGATGGCATGGTAGCCCTAACCGGGCAATAAGCCAATATTCGCGGTACTTGTTGAAGCTGCGCCTTCGCTTATAATGTACTACACCCCACAATGTCATGACCCTAAGAAATGGGGCGGCGGCATAAAGTAGCATTTAGATTTCACTTAAGATTTAAGAGACGCAACTAATTCTATTTTTACAAGTTATGCTTATAGAGAGCAGAGACATAATTGCCACGGCTTTTAAGTCGTGGTATAGCGCAACGGAAGGGACGGCTTTAGCCCAAATTACAAAACACCTGCTCTATGTTTTGGCTAAAGCCGGTATATTTTAATCAGCTCCACGGCTTAAAAGCCGTGGCTATTGTTAGCACAGATTGTAATAATTTGCTCCATTTGGAACCGGTTAAAGTAGCGCTAAAACATAGGAAAGATTTCGGCTGATGACATTACAACTCCCCTAAATTATTTCATTGCTTCCTTACTCTTCTGCAATTTGAACAAATTATCGCGCAGGCGTGCCGCTTCCATAAAGTCGAGGTCTTTTGCGGCTTTTTCCATTTCCTTCTTTGTTTTGGCTATCTGTTTATCCAGGTCGGCCGCTGTTTGGTAGATTGGTGATTCTTCGGCAGCGATAGACATGAGTTCGTCGGCTACGGCATATTTATTGTTTTCGTCATAGCCCTTTATGTCAAGTACTGCAGTTTGCTTCATGATCTGCTCAATAGACTTGTTTACCGTAGTCGGGGTAATGCCTTTTTCCAGGTTATTCTGTACCTGGCGTTCGCGGCGACGGTTTGTTTCGTCTATAGTACGCTGCATGCTGTCCGTCATTTTATCGGCATAGAATATAACCAGTCCGTTTACGTTTCTTGCGGCCCTGCCGGCCATCTGGGTCAAAGACCTTTCATCACGTAGAAAACCCTCCTTATCGGCGTCTAAAATAGCCATAAGGGACACCTCAGGTAAGTCGAGGCCTTCCCTCAACAGGTTTACGCCCACCAATACGTCAATTACCCCAAGCCTGAGTTCACGTAATATCTCCACACGTTCCAGGGTATCTACTTCGGAGTGGATGTACTTTGATTTGATGTTGATGCGCTTCAGGTACTTATCCAGTTCTTCAGCCATACGCTTGGTAAGGGTTGTTACCAATACGCGGTCGCCGCTTTTTATTCTTCTGTCAATTTCATCGAGCAGGTCATCTACCTGGTTAATGCTCGGGCGAATCTCGATAGGTGGGTCAAGCAGGCCGGTAGGGCGAACGATTTGTTCTGTTACCACACCACCGCAATGTTCCAATTCGTAACGGCCGGGTGTGGCACTCACAAATATCGCCTGGTTAATGAGTGACTCAAATTCATAAAAATTCAGCGGCCTGTTATCCAGCGCGGAAGGCAGCCTGAAGCCAAAGTCGACCAGGGTTATTTTCCGCGAACGGTCACCACCATACATGCCGCTTATCTGCGGAATGGTAACGTGGCTCTCATCGATCACCAGCAGGAAATCTTTGGGGAAGTAATCGATAAGGCAGAACGGCCTTGCTCCGGGTACACGGCGGTCCAGGAAGCGGGAATAGTTTTCTATACCGCTGCAATAGCCGAGTTCCTGCATCATCTCCAGGTCGTAGGTTACCCGCTCTTTTATACGTTGTGCTTCTACGTGCTTCCCCTGGCTTTTAAAATATTCAGCCTGGGCATTCATTTCGTCCTGTATTTCGTAGACTATCTGCGCCATCTGGTCTTTGGGCGCTATGTAAAGATTTGCGGGGAAAATGGCTGCATTTTCCATGGGCATAATGCGCTTACCGGTATCGGTTTCAAAGCTTTCAATTTCGTCAATTTCATCGCCGAAAAAAGAAATGCGGTAGCCATAATCTACATAGGGCAGGTTGATATCAACCGTATCTCCGTTAACGCGGAAAGTACCCCTCGCAAATTCGCCCTGGCTGCGGTTATACAATGAATTGACCAATTGGTGCAGAAAGGCATTACGACCTATGTTATTGCCTTTTTCAAGCCTGATAATGCTATTCGCATATTCGGTAGGGTTACCGATACCGTAGATGCAGGAAACCGAGGCAACAACAATAATATCGCGCCTGCCGCTGAGCAGACTTGATGTAGCCCGAAGCCGGAGCTTTTCCAACTCTTCGTTAATGGAAAGGTCTTTTTCAATATAGGTGCCCGATGCCGGCATATAGGCCTCCGGCTGATAATAATCGTAATAAGAAACGAAGTACTCCACGGCATTGTCCGGGAAGAACTGCCTGAATTCGCCATATAGCTGCGCCACAAGGGTTTTATTGTGGGTGAGCACCAGTGTGGGGCGCTGCACCTGCTGCACAACATTGGCAACGGTAAACGTTTTACCGGACCCTGTTACCCCGAGCAATGTCTGGTATTGATCATTGCGCTCTAAACCTTCCACCAATTGCGCGATGGCTTGCGGTTGGTCTCCTGCTGGCTGATATGGTGATTGTAACTGGAACTTCATGTGCTGTAAAGTTCAAATTCCGGTAGCCAAATTCCAAATTTGAAATGCTAAATTGTCAGGCGGTTCCTAAAACAAAAATGACGGCCGTCGGCCGTCATTTGCAGTATAAAAGAGGTAATGAAATTAAGCTTTAACTTTTTGTGCTTTGCTGATAAAAAGTTGTTGAGCTACGAAGTAAGCGCCAAATAAAGCAACGCCACCAATTAGATCGCCAAGGATAGTATTCCTGTAGAAAGGAATAGCATCAATGTATGTTTTTACCAGTCCGGCAAATGAATAGCCATTGTAGCCAGATGCGAAGAAACCAAAGTTAGATACGATAAAGAATAAAGTTGATGCACCGAAAATGTAAGCAAGAACGCTGGTTGGTTTGATCTGCTTCATGGTAAGGCCTAATAAAGCTGCGCCACCAAGTGCGGCATAGTTAAACAACTGACCTTGATAGAAGCCCGGAGTGCTGGTAAAATACTGGAAATACAGATCGGCTACCAGCTGGCCAGCCAAAGGAATTGCAAAAGCCAGCGCCTTCCTGTCCTTAATAACCGCGCCTGTGAAAAGCCCCAGTGCAGCCATAGGAACAAAGTTATACAGATGCAGGTTTGCGTTGATAACGCGGGCAATAACTGCAAGTACAATCAGCGATACTGCAATGAGAATATTTATGTTACTACGTTTCATTGTATGATTAATAAGCGGCAAAAATAAGCAACTATCCTAAAATAAAAAGGGAAATGTTTAAAACGGACGAAATGCCGCTTGAAATCTGGTGAAAAAACGACGTAAGTCATTATTGATCAACACGATAGAGCGTTCCGTAATCTCCGCAGATGAGTAATTCACCATTGGGGCATATAATAATACTGCGCAGGGTTTGAGTGGTGAATTTATCGCATGCCATCCAGTCTTTACCGCCATTGTCGCTTTTCAGGAAAACGCCGTTTTCACCCACAGCCCAGCCGGTTTGGCTGTCTTTAAACAAAATACCATTCAGGAAGTAGCGCGGTTTGGTAAGGTCATTATCTGTGCGGAATTTGGTCCAGGTTGTGCCGCCATTCAGGGTGTGGAATATGCTACCGGATGCACCGCACATCCATATCTCATCGCCATGAACGTCCATACAATTGAAATTGTCGCCGGATACCTGAAGCAGATCCCAGTTGGTGCCACCGTCGGTAGTTTTGAGTACGGCGCCAAAACCACAGATATAGCCGACCTGCGAAGTCACCATTTTTATAGCATTCAGCTGGTACGAATAATTGAGCCTGCGCGTAACCGTCCCCATGGTATCGATGTATAGTATTTTACCCTCATTGAAGCTGATGCCGCCAACCACAATGGCGTGGGTAGCATCAATAAACGCTATGCCGGTTGCCGGGAAGAAATCCATTTGGGTGAACGACCAGGTTTTTGCGGAATCATGGCTGTATAACAATTTCCCATCGAAGCCGACTGTATAGATGCCACCGGCAGCATTTTTTGTAATATCATAAATGCCTTTACCTGAAATAGGAAAATGCTGCGGTTTCCAGGTGAAGCCTCCATCGTGTGTAACAAGGACATTCGCATCTGCAAATCGCTGGCCACCTACTACAAAGCCGAGTGAATCATTAACGAACAGCATTTTATTAAAACGGCTGGAATCAGTATAAGTTGCCAATTTCACAGCACTCCGGTTATGGATGGTGTCTTTTTTGCAGGCGGCAAAAAGTAGTAAAGCTAGTATGACGGGAATTAGAGGTTTTTGCATGTATGCCGGGAGTGATGAAATATGCTGCAAAATAATTAACTATTGTGAGAAATGGTAAAAGGGTAGGCGGGTTTTAAATTGAAATAGAGATAGTCCATAGCTCAATATAATGGAGGTATGACTGGGGTTAAGCAAGGCTATAGGTATGTTTTTGCTGGTTTTTTATGCTATGTAGGGTACCGGTTATTATATTTCTAACATTTACATTATCTTCACTTTTTCTAAAAGGAATTTCTATGAGCAAAACACTTCTGAAAGACAGGCTCTCTATGCGCCCACCCTCACGTTATGGTTTAATGGTTGCGCTATTAGCCCTATTTTTAACGACAGGTATACAGAAGGCGCATGCACAGGCAGGTTTTGCCGCATTATATTTTATTGCCGGTAACGCGCAAACGGAACTAGTTTGTGAAAATGAAACTGCACACAATATTGACCCAATGCTAACAGTGTATGATGGTACTCCGGGCTTGCCGCTGTACTGGAATGTGCTGGCTGGTCCTTTTCACGGGGCGCTTTCTACTACCGCTACGGTTGGCACAGCAACAACAGCCCCGGTAACACCAACTGGTTGGGATTATACCCCGACAACGGGTTACTTCGGCGGCGATACCCTTACTGTATTGATATATGATGGTTTTGATACCGCAACCACGAATATTTATTTTATTATTAACCCATTGCCAGGCTCGGGCAGCATTACCGGTCCTACCTCAGTTTGTGTTGGTAACAGCATCAGCATGGTCGGATCGCCATCAGGTGGTGTATGGGGTATGAGTAACACAAGGGCTACTGTAAGTGGGTCGGGATCGGTCACGGGAGTCACGGCAGGGGGCGATACCGTCTTTTATAGCATCTCCAATTCCTGTGGTACAGACACCAACCGGGCACCTATTACAGTCGTCGGACTGCCGTCCACACCAACTACATCGCTTTCCGGTTCGGCCACATTCTGTGCCGGCGGCAATGTCGTTATTACTACACCCACACAGGCTGGTTGTACCTACCAATGGTATGATGGTGCCACGCTATTAACGGGCGCTACCAATGCAGCATATACCGCAACAGCATCAGGCAATTATAAAGTAACTGTTGCAAATTCACTGGGTTGTTCGCTTACATCTTCTACAACTACCGTTACCGCGAATCCATTACCAACCAATACTATTACTGCCGGCGGTGCTACAACGTTCTGTTCAGGTAGCAGCGTAGTATTAAATGCAAGCACCGGCACTGGTTATACCTACCAATGGCGTGATGGTGGTGTTGCAGTTACGGGCGCTACTAACGCATCTTACACCGCTTCAACCGCAGGTACCTACAGGGTTATTATAACTAACACAACAACCGGTTGCAGCGATAGCACTGCTACCGCAACTACTGTTACCGTTAACGCATTACCTTCTGCAGTGGCTACTGCTTCAGGTCCGCTTTCGTTTTGCAGCGGTGGCAGTGTAGTATTGACCGGCACAGCAGGTTCAGGCTTTACTTATCAGTGGTATGATGGTTCTACACTTATCGGCGGTGCAACCAACGTATCTTACACTGCATCGGCCACGGGCAATTATAAAATTACTGTTACCGGTGGCGGTGGTTGCCAGGCAACGTCATCCGTTTTTGCAGTGAGCTTACTTACGGCGCCAACTGTTGCCGTAACACCTACCGGTTCTGTTGTTATCTGCTTTGGCGATACTATTATATTATCAGCCACTGTGGCATCAGGATATACTTACCAATGGTTTAGCGGTGCTACCGCTATGAGCGGAGAAACCAATGCTACCTATGCGGCAACTACGCCGGCAGCTTATAAAGTAAGGGTTACCAATGCTTCAGGCTGTTCTGTTTACTCAGCGGTTTCTACTGTGAGTTATTCAGGATCTACAGTAGTTATTACGCCTTCTGGTCCTACTACGTTCTGCTCTGGCAGCGTAGTGTTGAATGCGCCAACAGGTGCAGGATATACCTGGCAATGGTATACAGGTACAACACCTATTACCGGTGCAACAAATGCGTCTTATACTGCTTCCGCAACAGGATTGTATAAAGTGGCTGTGGTTTCAGGTTCAGGTTGCCCTGCTATTTCAGCGCCGGTTTCCGTTACCAACTTATCATTACCTTACCTTATTGCAACAGGTGACACAACGTTCTGCGCAGGCGGAAGCGTATTGCTTACCATTAACACCAGTGGAACAGCACTTACCGTTTTCCAGTGGAAACGCAATTCTATTAATATAGCAGGTGCTACTAATGGCAGCTATACGGCTACAACATCAGGTGCTTATACCTGCTTCGAAAATGTTGCGGGAAGCTGCATTGCAACAACTAGCGCTAAAACAGTACATGTACTGCCGGCACCAACACCAATAATAACACAAAGCGGCTTTACGCTGAATGTTAGCGGTGGCACGTTTGCAACGTTTACCTGGAAGCGTAACGGTACAGTTATTGCGGGCGCAACCACATCGCACCTTACCATTTCAAGCGATGGCGTTTATACTGTTATTGTTACGGACCCTTATGGCTGTGAGGGTACTTCTGCATCTTATACCGTGGCACACCTTGCGGTAGACAATGTAAATGCGAATACTGCTGTAACCATGTATCCTAATCCTGCATCGCATATGTTGCATTTTGAGTGCGCAGTTAGTGTGCATGCAGTTATCAGCTGTATGGATGGAAAGACTGCATTAACCTTTACAGATGTTAAAGACGCTGACATTTCAACACTGCCTGCGGGTATTTATATGGTGTCGGTTTTTGACGCTGACGGCAATCGCCTGAAGGTTGAAAAACTAATAAAAGAATAAGACCAAGGTTCTATAACTATTCGACAGCCATCCTGCAAAGGGTGGCTGTTTTAGTTTGTGGGAATTAGGTGTTTTGTATTGTTTTTAGGGAAGGAGTGATAGGGTATAGTGCGGTAGTAGTAACATTTAGAGCAGAAATTGGATTTCAAAGCAAAGAAGCCAGAGGGCTCGCAAAGAAGCCGCGAAGTCAGCGAAATTTATGCCTGATTTTATGTTTGGTTGGTAGAGTACACGTTTAGCGTAAAGAATGGCATGGTCCTAAGGAATGAAACATGAATAGCCCTGGGCGAAGCCTACGGTGTACGAATATTATAAGGCCAACCCCGAACGTTTTTTGTGTCATATAATTTGCCCACAAAAAAAGCCGCCCGGGAGGGAGCGGCTATAATATAAAATAGTAGTTTTTACTTCTTGTAAACCTTTACTGAGAAGGTGTAAGCTTCTAACTGTTCTATCTGCTTTTCACGGCTCAGTTTAGCCAGTTTGCTGTTTTTTGGCAGATGCATATTCGCACGGATTGGTTCCAGCACATCAATGAGCGCATTGGAGTTTGCAGCATAAGTGTTGGCTTCTTCAGGTCCGCTGATGGCGGTTAACATGCCGGAGATATTGCCATTGGCATCAAGCACCGGTGAACCGCTTTGTCCGTGGCCTGCAGGTAATGCCAGTGTATATTGGCCGGCATCGCCATTGTAGCCATTCTTAGCGCTGATATAGCCTTCGCTATACACCATGTCGTCTTTAGGGTAGCCAATTGTAAATATCTGCGCAGCAAGAGAAGCTTTACCATTATTGATGGCATAAGGCACTTCGCTTTTAGCGAACTTAAAGTTTTTCTTTTCAACCTTCAGAATTGCGATGTCGGTCTTTTCGTTATAATTAACGAGTACCGCTTTATAGTATTTATCATCGTTGCACTCAATGTAAACCGAGTCGAACTTACCGTAGTTAATAACGTGATAGGCAGTTGCAAAATAACCATCGTTGGTAATGGCGAAACCGGTTCCGGTAAAGCGCACTTCCGATGTTGGTATTACCGGTGCGTTTTTTTTCTTAATAGAATCGATAATGGCATTCTGTTGTTCCTGCTGCCTTTTCTGCACATTCTTAAGGTGTTCTACTTCGCGGCTGATGGTGCTGTATTGCGAAGCGTTTTTATTGGCAGAGTTGATAAACAAAGAATAGGTGCCGATAGAAGTAATTAAAGCAACCCCGGCAGCAACAGCTGCAGTGCGCCAGAAATAAGCAGGTAATGCAAACGTCTTCTTTACTGGCTTTTCGGTAAGCTGCTTGTTATGGATATCTGTAAGCATTGTGCGGAAACGCTTTTGCTTACCGTTACTGTTCAGTGAGTTGATGAGGTTTATATTTTCATTGAACTCAGCTGCAAAGGTGGGGTCTGTTTTCAGTCGGGCATTTACTGACGCTACATCGGCTGGCAACATAGTGCCGTCGAGGTAAGATTCAGCTATTTCCCAGATATTATTCGCGTTCATAACTTTTGTTTCATTTTGACTGCATGGTATAAAACAACTTCCGCAGCCTGGCAAGGCATTTATATTTCTGTGTTTTGGCGTTTTCAGGATTGGTATACCCGAAATCGACCGCTATTTGCTGCATACTTTTATCTTTATGATAGTATGCCTGTAGTAGTGACCGGCAAGGTTCACCTATCTGGTCCAGCGCATTATCCAGCAATTCGAAATGCGCTTCGCGTTCATGGTGAATGTTCACATCATCTTCATGTGCAGGATGGCCGTAGCCTTCGTCATCGCCCTCGGTATTGTCAAACAACCTTGTGGGTTCTTTGTGTTGCCGCTGCAACTTTTTGTACCAAAGGTGTTTGCTGATGGCAAATAAATAGGTACCGACACTGCACGTGAGCCTGAACTCCTCTTCCTGTACTTTCCCAAACAATACCACCATTGCTTCCTGAAACAGATCTGCCGAGTCATCAGCAGAGCCACCATTTTTTATTAACCAACCGTTAATAATGGGGTATTGCTGTTTGTAAATCTGCTCGGTAGCTGCCCTGTCGCCTCTGGCAAGTGCTGTAAGTACTTGTTGTTCGTTATTTTCGGGACTGTACACTCGTTAATACTTTTTTATAGAAAAAGTAACCCATGCTTTTTGAAAAACTTTAGATTACTTGCTTTTTTTGTTGAAAAATCACCCTAAAGGTAATAATTTCAATGACAGGAAGGGGCAATTGTAAAATGGTGTGATGAGGGTGAGTTGATTTGTTACGGCTGCATTATTTATTGCGAAATCTTCAACTGGAAATCTCACTTTTAGCAGCAATGTTGTAAAAATATCACGCAGTAAGGAGTATAATGTCGCTTTATGTGAATATTTCAATCAAAAATCGTTAATTTGCGTGAAATTATCACGCAATGCTAATCCGATTTATTGTTAAAAACCTTTATTCTTTTAAAGAGGAAACAGAATTTAACCTGTTGCCGGGAAGGGCTACGAGATTGGAAAAGCACAAATATCACAGAAATGGGATAACAGCATTAAAGCAAACTGCCATATATGGAGCAAATGGGTCGGGGAAATCGAATCTGGTAAAGGCTATTGGGTGCTTAAAGTCATTGATGACAACGGGCATTATCCCTTACGCATTGACTTCTCAAAAATTTAAACTTTCGAATTTCACTTTATCTCAGCCTGTTGAATTGGCAATTGAGTTTTCGAGTGGCAAGTCCATCTACTTCTATTCTATTTCGATACAAAATGGTATAATTTTAGAGGAATACTTTGGTGAGGCAGGCATAAATAATGATAAGCTAATTTTTAGCCGACAAACAGATACTATTCATTTTTTCGAAGAATTTGAGCGTGACGAAAAAAATTTGGTTCTAAAAAATGTAATTGAGAAAAGCCTGCTAAATCCACAATTACCGCTTTTTTTTCTATTACATGGAATTAAGGAGGCTTCTTTTGTTGATATCCATTCAGCATTTAATTGGATTGCTAATAAATTAATTTTAATTGGTACTGGAACTAATGCTAATGGAGTTTTTATTCAAAATATTGATACTATCGATGGCTATAAATCTTTTGTGAAGGAATTGCTTAAATCATTTAACACAGGGGTAGTTGAATTGAAGATAGATAAAACGTCATTTGAAGATTTTTTTGGTGACGACTATAATGAAGAAGTTGAGAGGATAAAGGAGGAACTAATTAATGCGCCGGATAGTGTGAAATCTTTACCAAAAAAAGGACGTTTTGTAGAGAGAGTAGCGCTGGTCAACGAAAATAGTAGGCTTGTCGTTAAGGAGTTACTACTCTTACATAATGATGAAAATGGTAACAAGGTCGATTTTCTTTTTCATGAGGAATCTGATGGCACTAAAAGATTATTGGACTTTATACCTGCAATTCACCAACTTATCAATATTGATTGCACGTTCATTATTGACGAAATGGAACGCAGCCTCCACCCAACCATTATCAAAGAACTGATATCAAAATTCTCAAGTGATGAAAGTACTAAGGGACAATTGATCTTTACTACCCACGAATCAAATTTACTAGACCAGGATATATTTAGGACGGATGAAATCTGGTTTGCAGAAAAAAGCCAAAGTGGCGCAACTAAATTATACTCACTTAGCGATTTTAAAGAACACAGCACAATTGATATAAGAAAAGGATATCTTACAGGTAGATATGGTGCTATACCATTTTTGGGAAATTTGCATGATTTAAATTGGCACAATAAAGATTAATATGCTCACAAGGAATTTTTCATATGCCAAAAAAGAACCTAACAGGGATGCGGCTGTATTTTACATTTTCTGCGAAGGGAAGTGGAGAGAGCCACACTATTTTAATTTCTTCGCGTCAATCGATTCTCGAATCAGATTTGAGATAATTGCAGCGGGTCAGCATGACAAAAATTCTCCTGATGGCTTATTTGAAAAAGCTACAAGCTTTATTATACAGTCGGAAAATAATCCAACCCCAAAGTATGAGCTAAATGAAATTGATCAGGTTTGGTTTGTAATAGACACCGACGAATGGAAAGATAAGATTTCTGCCTTAAAAGAAAGCTGCTCACAGTACGAGAACTGGTTTGTTGCTCAAAGTAACCCCTCTTTTGAAATTTGGTTGTACTATCATTTCCATGAATTAAAGCCTGAATTTGAAGAGGTGGCGCAGGCTAATGGAATGAAAGCATATTTGGGAACGAAAATACCGGGAGGATTTGATACAAGAAAACATCCAGTATTTATCAAAAAAGCAGCATCTCACTCTGAAATTAATTTTCAATCGGAGAGTGGTCAACCCATACTCTTTAGCACAAATGTTCATGATCTCGCGAATAAAATACTTCCACTGATACAAGATGAGTTGGATATTATTTTGGCAAGGAATATAGATGGGAAAGTTTAGTCTTACTTACTGCTTATCAATCCCCCGAACGGGTTTCTCAGATTTTCGTATTCCAATAGGTCTATTTTAATATTACCTATTAAAATAGGGCTTTCTATACGCAGTGGGAGGTGATTATCGTCGTCGCTGAGCCAGATGGTCATTTTGTTGCCATCTTTAAAAATAGTGCCCTGAATAAGTAGCGGGGAGATTTTTATAGCATTAAATGTACCCATGTGGGTGGTGATGCGTTCTTTGCTTATATACCGGATATATAAATTATATACCTGCTTATCTAAAAACATGGTAAACGGTATTTTATCGCCGGGCTTGTAAGCGTTATAGTTTACGTTGCGGGCAAAATACATAGAGGAAAGCACATCTTGTGTGTTCTTGGGTATGGCAAATTCCTGCTTGTCAGAAACCGCAATGCATTTATCGTGCTTAAATGAAACCTCGTTGCAGAATTTAAGACCACCTTCATTTACGTTCCGCACAAATTTTACAGGCAGTAGGGTTTCTTTATCTACATAGGTTTCGTAGACATCTCTCACCTTATAAAACCATTCAAAAGAGCTTGCGGTATTGCCTACGCCTGTGATATGATATACGCTGTGACCACTTACAACTTCAGGATTAACAGTAAATTCAGCATTGCCTGAATTGATCCATATAAAGCTCATATTATAATAAACCCGGAAAGTCAACTTCTCCCCTTCCTGGAAACTTTTTACGAAATTGCCTTGCGCGAAACCCAGCAATGGGCTAACCGCCATAGCAGCGGCTGCAATTGCAAGTTTTAAACCGTTATAAAAATTCCTTTTCTTTTCCATATTCACCATTGTGTTACTAGGTAATTGCAAATACTATGCCCAAGGCTAAAAGAATTTTATGCGAGCGGCAGACGTTAAGCTATATTTAACTAAGCTACAACAGCAGATAAGCGCCATTTCGTACTAATCAAAGCTCGTATTATTTACGTAAAAAGCCAAAATCGCGATGTTATTGTTGTTCCAAAATTTGCATTGTCATTTAAATGTATGTTTAAACATATTTTGCTATTTTTGTAGGGGGTAATAAAATCCGTGTTATTGAATACTACTAGTAAAGTGATACTTGGCATAGACCCCGGCACCCTGGTAATGGGTTACGGATTGATTGCCATTGATAATAAAACGGTGACGCTGTTGGAGATGGGGGTACTGAAACTTTCGAATAAAGAAGACCATTCGGAACGCCTGCATCTTATTTTTAAAAAGACTGAGTCGCTGATAAAGCTATATAAACCTTATGCTGTAGCCATTGAAGCCCCGTTTTTTGGGAAGAATGTGCAGAGCATGCTAAAATTGGGAAGGGCGCAAGGCGTTGCGATGGCAGCAGCAATGGCTGCAGGCCTGAATGCAACGGAATACGCGCCGCGCAAAATAAAGCAATCAGTTACCGGGAAAGGCAATGCAACAAAGGAACAAGTTTGGAAAATGTTGCAGTGCACGCTTAAATTTGAAGAGGAGTCGCCCTATATGGATGCGACTGATGCGGTAGCTGTGGCGCTTTGCCATTATTACCAGCAAGGCAACCCGGTTACGCATGCTACAGGCATTAAAGTGCCGAAAGGAAAGAAGCAAAATAGCTGGGAAGCCTTCGTTCAGGTGAACCCGGATAGAGTAAAGTAAACTTTTGTTATACTTATTTGTGTTTAACAATGCAATAGAATAATAAGAAGTGGTATATTAGCACAAGATTTAAAATCGCCCGTTTTGATTTATGTCGCAACCCAAGGTTAAAATATTGTTAGTAGAAGACGATCCGGTACTCGGATTCGTGGTGAAGGATTTTTTGCAAAAGCAGAATTATGAAGTGAATTTGTGCACAGACAGTGATACTGCCTGGCAACAATTCATGAAAAATATTTATGACATCTGCCTGTTAGATGTTATGCTGCCCGGCAAGAAAGATGGTATTGAGTTGGCAAACCATATCCGCAAAAAGAATGAGAACATCCCTATCATGATGCTTACTTCAAAAAGTATGGATGATGACAGGCTTGCGGGTTTTGATGTAGGCGCTGATGACTATGTTATTAAGCCCTACAATATGCACGAGGTGCTTAAAAGGATACAGGTTTTCCTGAAGCGCAGCAAGAAAAAAGAGCAGGAAGGCCCAATGTATTTCAGGATAGGTAACCTTAACTTCGATTATTCTAACCTTACGCTCTCTAACGAAACAGAACACTACCAGCTTACCCAAAGGGAAGCTGATCTTTTCAGGTATTTGTGCATGAATGTGAACAGGGTACTGAAGCGCGATGAAATATTAATGAACGTTTGGGGTAAGGATGATTACTTCCTGGGCAGAAGCATGGATGTTTTCATTACCAAAGTAAGAAAGTACCTGAAAAACCAGACCAATGCAAAGTTGCAGACCATACACGGTATCGGTTTCAAGTTTGTAATGAACGGTGACCCGCTCGCAGCGGCCGAATAGAACAATAGTTTATAGAAACATAACGTAATTGGTGCAGCTTATCAGAATAGTTTTTCGATAGCCTGCACCAATTCCAGTATTTGCATAGGCGTAGGTGCCGTTTGCGCGGCAAAATTGCCTTCCTTATCAATAAGATAGTAAGCCGGCAGATTCTGAACACCATATGCCTGTGCGACTTTCGACTCCCAGCCCGATGCCTCGGTGGTGAAAATGCCTTCTATTTTGTAGTGTTCTATCAGTGTTTTTTCAGTTGCCGTGTCATTAGATAAAGACACATAAACAAAGGCTGCCGGTTTCTTTTTCAGCAGATCCTTCATCTTTTTTTCGTTCAGCATTTCACCCACGCACTGCCTGCACCAGCCAGCCCAAAAGCCGAGGTAGACGACCTTACCTTTCAGGTCGCTGAGCTTCATCTGTTTGCCTTCTGCTGTAGTTATGGTAAAGTCAGGTGCCGGTTGGCCGGGCGCTAATTTCCTTGCCAGGCTTACCTGTTTATCAAGTAAAGGTAAATAGCTGCTGTTAGGCCAATGTGCCTTGAATTTAGCGTACTGGTATTCTGTGCGGGACAGTTGCTGGGCTTTTGCCTTCCCGTAAATGCCCTGCGCTATGTAGTATGCTGCACTTCCGGCGGGTAGGGTCGTATAGGCCAGCGTATGCGCGCTATCTTCCAGTTTCCTGGCCTTCATGGTGTCTTTTCCTATCCAGGTATAACCATCGGCTTTTAGTTTCGCCTCAACAACGCCCGTTAAATAAAGCAGGTAGGGTGGCAATTGCAAAAGGCTGTCGTTAAAGGCCAGTGGCATAGCATGCAACACCTGGTAGTTTTGTTCGGGTATGGTATCGGTATACCTGCGTAGCCGGACAATTTCATGCATTTGCGGATATTGCTGCATGAAGAAGTAATTGTAATATAAATAGAACGCCTTCCAGTAATTAACGAAGGCCGGTGGTAGCCCACTACCTTTTGCTGTAAGAAAGTCTGTTTCGTTCTTGTACTCGGCAGCTATTGTTTTAAGAAAGTCAGTTGGTTCATTATTGATGGCCTCTTTTACTTTAAGGGTATATTGGTTCATGCGACCACGGGTAATAGTGTGCAATGCTATGAAATTCTGGATATCGGCGCCCCGCCCTGAATAATGTATGCTGGTATCGAAGTGTTGGGTATTTACCTGCATCTGAAGACTGTCGCCTGAGCTCAGTAAAAGTTCTGCCAGCTTATCGCCATAATTGATCTCCGCCTGCACGAAATGGCCTTTGGGCACAGGGAAGGTCATTTTAAAAAATCCCTTCTTATCAACTTTTGCAGTGAATGCTTTTGGATAGTAGGCCAGGTAATTGTCGTTGTAACTAATCTTTATAATGTCGGCGCCGGGATGGCTGATAGTG
Source organism: Chitinophagaceae bacterium (assembly GCA_947447265.1). Taxonomy (GTDB): domain Bacteria; phylum Bacteroidota; class Bacteroidia; order Chitinophagales; family Chitinophagaceae; genus Flavipsychrobacter. The sequence continues at coordinate 90,683 of CANFKC010000010.1, read as the reverse complement.
CCGGATAGTTTTACACTATCCTGGGCAGTAGCCCACCCTACTAAAAACAGCGAACAAAGCAATAACATGAAAATACGGCGACCCATAGCAAACCAAAAGTAGACACTGATTGTTTATTTATTTTAATTGAAGATAGCTGGTGTCATAAATATTTATTTTGAATGCAATGCCCGGAGGACGTTATAGGGGCAGCTTATGCCTAAAAAAGGGTGTTTGTAGCGCTATTTTTCATTAAAATAAAAAATATCTAAAAATTTTTTAAAAAACCGGGTTACCTTTTTTCAATTAGGGTATAAACCTGTATAACATCTAAAAACAGATTTTTATGAAATTAGTAAAATTGAGCGTATTCGCTCTTACAATGGGTTTATTTTTAGCTTCTTGCGGTGGTGGTAGCGAAACTCCAAAAACTGATACTGCTGTAGTAGCTCCAGCTGCTCCAACTCCAACTGAAGCTCCAGCTGCAACTCCAACTGCAACTCCAGCTGATTCTGCTGCTAAGGCTGCTGCTCCTGCTGAAGCTCCAAAGGCTGACGCTCCTAAAATGGAAGAAAAGAAAGACGAAAAGAAGAAATAATTTCTCCTCGTTAACTTATAAAAATAGCTGCACTTATGGTGCAGCTATTTTTTTGTGCGCTATAGAGCTTCGCGTAAAGTTGCGGTCCCTTTTTTTACAAACACTATGGATCAAGCAATAAAACTGGGGGATAAGATAAAAGAACCGCGGCATGATCACCAAATAAAATTGGAATTGGCTGGTCAGGATTGCCCCGGCCAGCCAATTTATCATTTATAATTTATCATTCACAATTGAAGACCTACTCCTCTGAATCGAAGTCGCTATTGGCTGCAGACGTACCCCTTACAATATCGCAGATGGCTCCTGCATGGCGGTAGATAGATTTATTGAACTTATTGCCCAATACGATGATAGTGAAATTATCTTTAATGAGGCGGTAGAACGAAGTATTGTTACCATGCCACCAGCCGTTGTGATATATTATTTTATTGCCGTTAGGATAGCAAAGCATCCTCCAGCCAAGGCCATAATTCTTAATGCCCGGCCTTTCAAATGAACAAGGGCCATAGGCCAGATCTATCATGGTAGGGTTAAGCAGCGTATTGTTGTAAAAAGACTGGTCCCAACGGTACATATCTTCTGGCGTGCTGTAAATGCCTTTGTCCCCGTAAACGCCATCAGCAAACATATCTGGCTCCCGTACCCAGTTATAGCGATAACTTATTGCTGCATCAACAGCCAGTGGCTTGTAAGGGTCGTATACAAAAGTATGCATCATGCCCAGCGGGTGGAAAATGTATTTTTCCATAAAGTCGCGGAAGTTCATTTCTGAAACTACTTCAACCACTTTGGCTAATACTGCAAAATTGGTGTTGCAATAAGTGAACCGGGTGTTAGGTTTAAATTCCAGGTGCGGCTTGTGGGTTGCCATAAGCGATAGCATCTGGTCATTGTTAATAGGGGTAGAAAAATCTTTATTATAATTACCCACCCATTTGGTATAGTCAGGCAGGCCGGAACGGTGGTCAAGGCACATGCGCAGCGTTACAGCCGGGTAAGGGAAATCAGGTATGTAGGCTTGAACCGGCTTATCTATATCCAGATGTTTGCGCTGATATAGATAAAGGACAGCCGCACCGGTAAAAGTTTTACTGATAGAAGCAAGCTGGCAGGAGCTGTTCGGATTCAAAGGTATTTTACGCTCGCGGTTAGCATAGCCATAGCAACGTTCGTAAATAACATTGCCTTTGTAGCCTAATAAAACACTGCCATTAAAGCCGGCACGGGATTGGGCCGCGTAAAATTTATCGAGCCGGGATATTATTTCTTTAACCTGGGCTGATGTGGTATCGTAGCTTAAAGGGCGTATAGGCGTAGTAACCGGATTTTCACTAAACCCTGTTTTATTGGTATGCGCAGATACTTGTTGGGAATTAGAGTGGCAGGCTATGAGTACCAAAGATAAGCTCAGGGCAATTATATATGAATGTGTTCTGCAACCCATGTTAAAAATAAAAAATAAAAAGTAAAAAAGTAAAAGCCCGGCTTCTTTCGAGGTTGGGTTGTTATTATTTTGCTGAACGAGCTGCTTTATGCCTGTCGGTTTTATAATAACCCGGGCAAAAATATATTTTCTAACGATAGTAACCTTACTTATTCAATTCATTTTTAACAAAACCTATTAAATCGTCTATTAACTCGTAGTAAGATTGGTTGAGTTCGTAAAAATGAGATACAAAAATTTCATATGCTTTTTGCGGTGGAGGCATATATTTTGCGCGTCGCGCAAGTCCGCCCAATGATTTTTCCATGCCTTTAAGGGTGCGGTAGCCATACAGCCAGTTATGGTCAACCATGTGCTGGAAGTAAGCTGCGAAATTTTCGGGGAAGGCATATTTATTGGCTTCCAGTTGGGCGTAGGTGGCTTGCGTAAAAGCCAGCAATACAGCATCGCTTTTAAACATTTTGGGGTCACTGGCAAGAAAGTGATCGTAAAGGGTATCCATTATGGCGCCTGCATACAGCCCGTAGTCGGTGCGGAAAAGCAGTTTGGCCCGTTGGGTAGCTGCGTGGTTATCAGCATATTCATCAATTTTCCGGTGCAACAGCAGGCCTTTTTTTATTCCCGGAGTGTAATTATCCAGCGCCAGTTTCCCTTTTACATGATCTCCTATCATGTTGCCGGTAAGTATTTCCGCATCGCCGAAGGAGAGGTAGGCGTGACCAAGATAGTTCATGATGTTGTTTTAATTGCCAGTACCGGCAAAGATACGATGGCTGTGCTGGATAATGGCTGAATGACTCAATTACGCAATGGCTCAATTGTGGGTGGTGTTTTATTTACAAAGCGGTAGCGCCTGATGCGTATATTATGTAACGCATGTTAATAAGTAATATTAGTTCCGCGAATTGATACGGATAAACCTGAAGGGTTGGCATTATTGTAGCAATGCGTAATTATAATGTACGAAACCCCGAAGGCGGTGATATAGTTTCAATGACTGGGAATCTTTATGTCACCCTTACAGGGTTTTGTTCATTTTCAAACACAATGTCCCTAACATAATTTACCCTGCCAGTTCCTGTAAATCCTGCAGGAGCGCTTTTAACTCGATGCGCATTTTTTCGAGTGATACCATCTGGGCATCGTTAAGCCTGAAAAGGGAGGGTGTTGATGCCTCAAAAGTGTTTTTTGTAATATTTACGGAAGGGCTCAGGCGCTCTGCCAGTGGCGCTATTTCGGCAAAAAGCCGGTAGCATTCGCTGATGACCAATTGTTGCGTTACTGTTGGTTTGGCGTAGGTTGGGCCTTTTTCCTCCTGTTCCAGGTTTATGGCATTCAGGTCGCGGGTAATGCGCACATTACAGGTAATAATATCGTAGTAGGCCTCAATTTTTTCCTTGCCGGGTTCTTCCATATACCGGTTAAACGAATCGAACACATCACTGTTCTTCGATTCCACATGGCGTTTTTCACGGGTCCAGTTAGCGTCTTCCTTATAAAAGGTATTTATAAAATAATTGTAACTGCCGGAAACTGCCTCGGCGAGGTGCGTGGGGAGCCATTTCTCATCCCAGGCGGGCAATAATACAAAGCCGGCCACAACAGCCATCAGCGAGCCGCCAATAGTAGCGAGAGCACGCACCACCAATAACATATTGTTGAAGGTGAAATCAATATCGAAAAGCAGGGTTAAGTTGAGCGTAACAATAAAGGCAGCAATCGCATAGTTTTTCCGCACATAATATACCATGAGTATAAACGACGCGAACAACATGGCTTCTTTGGCATACAAGCCCGTAGGCAGCAGCGCCAGCAAGCCGCCGGCTACACCACCCAATACAGTACCCAAAACCCTGTCGCGCGCTTTTTTAAGTGTTGCACCATAGTAGGGCTGAATAACAATCATAAGACTGAAGGGCAGCCAGTAACCGTGGTCTATACGGAACCATTTGGCTATAAAAAGCGCTATGGTAGCGGCTATAGCAGACCGGAGCGCAAAGCGGAAAGTGAGGGAATTGAAGTTGGCCAGGGTTTTCAGATTGCTGGCTATTTTGCGCGGACGCAAAACAAAAAGCGTTTTCATGAGGGAGTAGGAACGGAAAACCGGCACATCTTCACCCATCTGTTCCAGGCGCTGTATGGCGCTTTCCAGCAGTTTAACGGTTCTGCCGGTAAGTTGTATAATTCGGTTGATGGCAAGGGTCGACTTTTCACCTTCCGGCAATTCATATTCTTTTATCAGCAGCGTTAGTTTTTTTACACGGTTTATCTGCGTAGTGGCCAGCAGCTTTTCTTCCATTTTCAGGGTAAGTACAAAAACGGAGATACGGGTAACGGCTTCTTCCAGCGCGCTAAAGAGGGTAGCGGCTTTTACCCGGAGCGTATCATCAAGGTTGCGCACCGTAATTTGCTCCATCTCGTCGGCTATTGCAATTACGTTAACCGCCACCAGTGCGGCATTTTTACGCAACAGTAGTAACTGGTACTGACGGTTATCCCGCTTATTGGCCTGATGGGCCATGCGGCCATAAAATTCGAATGAACTATCAATGGCAGCCCGCACCTCTTTTTCGCGGGTGTAGATATCCTGCCGGGCCTTGGCATCGACCGCGCTGCGGGTAATAGTATTAATAAGGGTGGCAATGGAGCGCCATATTAAAGCAATTTGGCGGCGGAAGGGTTGTTGCACCGGCATGAGCAGCGATGCGGATATACCCACAATACTGGCCCATGCAGCCCCGGCTGCAATGAGAAAAATGCGTTGTCTCACATCGGCAATATCCACATCGGGGAAGGCATTGCAAATAATGAACATCAGGTAAACACAGATGGATAAACCACTTGCGCGGTCGCCCAGGTTTTTTAGTAGCGAGGCTACGAAACCCGCAACCAGCATACAAATAAGGCTGAGCACAATACTATAGCCGGTAATGGTGCCCAATGCCCCCCAGAACAATGCCAGCAGCGCCCCGATGAACAAAGTGCGTACCCGCCAGTTAAATGAGCCCTTCATTTCCACCCAGCTGATGCCTTCAGCGGTTACCGCTATCCAGACCGCATCTTTTAACCTATTGGTAGCCAGCCCCCAGATGATGGGTGCGGTGCCCGCAACCGCCATACGAATGCCCCAACTTACCAGCGGTTCAAAACTTTCGTTCTGAATAAAACTGGTGATGCGTTTGTATGACCGGAGGTTACTAATACTCAATGGTTGAATTGCTCAATGGCTTAGCGATCTTGTTTTAAAAAAATCGCTTAATGAGCACGGGTGCAAAATTAGAGTGTGCAGGTTGTAATACCAGCGGTGTTAGTATATGTTAGTGTTAAAAAGAGTGAAGGCGACGGAGAAACCGGAGATTAATAGGAGTAACTGCAACAACAATTGTAAGTCAAGCTGAAATTGCCAGTTATATTAATACGTGTTGCACTTTTGGCTTTCTACTTTTGCCTTGATATTTCGCCACTGTTGGTGTTTCCCACCAACCGCCCTCGGGACGTATTCGTTTTCGGAGAAAATTGTCTGAACCATGATTTTAAGGTGATTTATAGGATGGAAGTAGTTTTCTAAACGTTTTTTATCGCGACAAATGATAATGCTAAATAAAGAAGCGAGTTTCTAACTTATTTTCGGGAAATGCTTGGGGCTTATCATGTATTCCAGCTGGCAAAGTTCATTTCTAATTTTACCTCGTTGCCTTTTGCTTTACCTACATTGCGCCAGCCCGCTTTCAGGTAAAATTGTTCTGCGCGGGTGCCGGCATCTGTGGTGAGCCAGGCCGCGGCTGTTGTCTGGCTGAAATACCAGGCCATCATAGTATGGTGCAACTGCAGGCCTATGCCGCGACCTTCATATTCGGGGCGAACAAATAATGCCCAAATGCTGTTATCAACAAGGTCGGCAATCGCAAAGCCGACTAGTTTCCCGTCTGCCTCATATGCCCATCCTTTACCCCTGTTCACCAGATAATCGGCACATATTTCATCAGTTACTAATGCCGGAGTATTAAGTACATTTTCTTTAACTGACATCCGGACCGAAAACAGTTCGGGTATATCGTTTATAGTTGCTTCGCGGATACTCATTGTCTGGTTTAAAGTTTTTTAGTATTTCAGTAGTATTAGAAGCAAATTAGGAAGTTGATAGCAAAAATGTACTTTTTCAAAAATATTTCGCCGCTGTTGGTGTTTCCCACCAACAGCCACCGGGACGTATTCGTTTTCGGAAACAATCTCTGAACCATGATTTACCTGATTAAATGATGAGCATGATTATTCTTTAAGCAGTGTTTTTATAGCCCTTGCACCTGTTGATTCATCCGTTACCTGTACTAAATAAACACCACTAGGCAACGTAGAAATATCCAAAACTTCCTTGTTTGTCATGCTGACGAAGGAAGCAACTTTCCTGCTCGTTACATCATAAAAAGCAACTTCGCAATTTGCCGCATGTTCTATGGTTATTTCATCCGTTACAGGATTCGGATAAACCATGAGACTGCCGACTACCAACTGCTGACTGCCAACTGATAAGGGCGCAACCCACACTTTCACTGTATCCCATTTTTTTATGCCGCAAAGGTCTTGTTCCAGCACGTAGGTAGTGGCTGCCGTTGGGTGCGCCCAAAAGCCACCGCCACTATCAATTGGCGTGGTAATGCCAACCTCGTACCAAGTGTAAGGAAGCAATAATTCATGTGAGCCAATGAAAACGCTATCACCTAAAGTTATGAGCGTATCATGCCCTGCATTGGGGGTGTTGCTGCAATCAATTACGCTTACATCGTCGACAAGGTATAATGAAAAATAACCACCGCCAGTGGTATCTTGAATTGCAAAGAAATTTGTGTGCGCCCTATCAGTAAATTGTCCTATTGTAATAAAATGTTCATTGCCATTTGCTGTAAACGTGCCCTGAATTTTTACCCAACTAGTTGTATCACCTATTACAGTGTCATTGATTATTGCCACCTCAATAACTTGGGGAGAGCATTGTGTTTGTACAATTCCGGGGTTATGAGTTGTATCAATTGTTCCATCATCAAAATAAGCACCAATATTATTAACCGAATAGTATGAAACTCCTTCACTCGATACGTAGAAAGTCACCAGATAATTTTTGCCAGCGATAAGCGGTTTTATCAGTCGACTTTGCAGATAATCCCGACACTGCTGGTTTGGGCTCCCAAAAAATGTTTCATCATAAAACATTTCGACCTCCACCATTGCATTGCCAGAATGTGGATAATGATAATAGTATGTGCCCTGCGGAATAGATACACTGGAAATTACGGGTGCGCAAGCATGGCAGTAGTCAGGAACTCCCCATGCGTGGCCCCAATCCGGTGGGCGCCAAAGAGTATCCAGGCCAGTCCAATGAGCATATTGGATTTCATCGAAGTTATTGGGGCAACTGTCACTTTGCTCAAAACTTGGATTCTGTACCAAATTTATTTGTGCTTTACCCGCCAGTGGCAGGTAAAGCACAAATATAAAAAATATTATATTTTTTATTTTTTATTTTTGAATAACAAATTTAAAGTTACTTATTTTTAGGTTACTGTCCATTATTTGCAGCATATAAACACCTGTTGGCAAATTAACCGTTCGGCGTAGCTTATAGCTACGTCGGCAAAGGTTTCCGGTCTCCGACCGGCGAATAAAAATCATCGTTCTGCGTAGCTTAGAGTTACCGTTACTTTGAGCGGGAGGGGTGGGGTAAAAAGCTGCAGGAGACAACGTTCGAATTCGAAAGTGGCGAAACTGGCGTTACAAACGCCAATCCGTTGTATCCTCGAAGCATTCGAGGACGAGTGAAGACAATGAGAGAAGAATTGAAATTGCGCCTCTTAAATCTTGAACAATCTGATAATTACGTCTTTGCGGGTGCAATTCCCCGCCCATTCCCCAACCATTTACTTTATCATTTCTACATTTTTCGTATCTTTCCACGCGGTATGAGCGATCATACCTTTTTTATTGCCTGTTGTGGGCGCAATAATTCTATTTAGTAAAAACATGTATGCATTTTTAGAAGGTGATCTTGCCTATAAATCACCATCATTATTATACCTGCAGGTAGGCGGTATAGGGTTCGAAGTAAATATTACATTACAAACCTATAGCCGCATTGCCAATCTTGAAAAGTGCCGGTTATATACGCATTTGCAGGTGCGTGAAGACGCCTGGGTAATGTATGGCTTTGCCGATGAGGAAGAACGTGCCACCTTCAGGCAGTTATTAAATATAAATGGCGTGGGTGCAGCTACCGCACGCATTATACTTTCTTCACTTACGACCGATGAGCTGGAGCGTGCCATTATGCACGAAGATGCCAAAACATTGGAAAAAGTAAAGGGAATAGGCAGCAAAACAGCCCAGCGCATTATACTGGAACTAAAAGGCAAGGTATTACGGCAGAAAGATTCCGCTTCGTTATTGGCTCCTGTGCACAATACAATACCTGAAGATGCGTTAATAGCCTTGGTCAACCTCGGCATTAGTAAGGCTATTGCCGAAAACGCCATTAAGAAAATCAGTAATGCATCTTCTTTAACTGTCGAAGACCTTATCAAGCAAGCGCTACGCGCCTTGTAAAAAAATTAAAAGTAAAACATTGAAGGGGAAGCATAATTATAAGTATAAAGTATTGGTGTTTATAGGGTTAATAGCCGCTATAATGACCGCTGCTGCCCGTCCCCGCCATGGCTTTCTCGCATTTTTGGCGCCGGCAGGCGATACTACCAAAGTCGATTCCAGTGATGTAAAGGATACCGTAAAGCTGAAATTCCCGATATACGATAAAACCGGCGACCCGCGTACCGACCTTAACCGGCCTAAAAGTATAGACCTCGCGGACCCGAAAAACGAAAGAAAAGCATTTGAATATGATGCGGATTCTAACCGCTATTACTTTTCTGATAAAATAGGTGGAGAATATTATCGTAACCCTACCTACCTCACATTAAAAGAGTATACACAGTACAAGGGCAAAATTGACGATGACGCCTATTGGCAGCGCAGGCTCGATGCTATGATGCTGTTTACGAAAACGCCGGAATTGCCGCAGATGTATAAAGATGGTTTGTTTGACCGCATATTCGGCGGCGACAAAATATCAGTAAAGCCACAGGGTAACGTAGACGTAACCTTTGGCGGAACCTGGCAGAACATTAAGAACCCTACTTTGGTGCAGCGCGCACAGAAGTATGGCATTTTTGATTTCGACATGCAGATGAACATCAACCTGCTGGCTACCGTTGGTGATAAACTTAAACTCAACATCAGTAATAATACCAAGGCCACTTTCGATTACCAGAACGTTCAGAAACTGGACTATGCCGGTAAGGAAGATGAAATGATCAAAAAGATTGAGGCGGGTAATATCAGCTTCCCTTTAAAGAGTAACCTCATCAGCGGTGTGCAATCGCTGTTCGGCTTAAAGGCGCAGTTGCAGTTCGGTAAACTGTGGGTAACAGGTGTTGTTTCCCAGCAAAAATCGCAACGCAAGAGCATGACCATCCAGGGTGGTTCGCAGGCGCAGCAATTTTCTATTAAGGCCGATAACTACGAAGAAAATAAGAACTTCCTGTTGGGTCAGTACTTCCACGACCATTTTAATACGGCGGTTAAGAATTTCCCTATTATCAATTCGCAGGTCAACATCAGTAAAATACAGGTTTGGGTTACGAACAGGAATGGCGCTGTAACCGGTGTGCGCGAGGTATTGTGTTTCCAGGATCTTGGGGAACATAACCCATACATGGCGAACATGAATAATAACGGTGCCAACGTTCGCGACGGGGTTCCGGATAATGCCAGCAACTTATTATACAGCCGCCTTGCACAAACACCTGGTGGCAGAAACCAGGGTACTGCGGGTAATGTTATTCAGCAGAACCTCGGCCTGCAAACCGGTCTTGATTTTGAACACACAACAGCGCGCCAGCTTACACCAACAGAATTCAGCTACAATGCACAGTTAGGTTACATCATGATGCGCACACAGCTTAACCCTGATGATATTGTGGGTGTGGCTTACCGCTATACTTATAAAGGCAAGGTGTACCAGGTGGGTGAATTTGCAGAAGACCTTCCGCCGGATACGCTGCACCCTAAAGTATTGTACCTGAAATTAATGAAGGGAACAGCTAACCGTACCACATTGCCGGTATGGAAGCTGATGATGAAGAATATCTATGCATTGGGCGGCTTCGGTTTGACGAAAGAGAACTTTACGCTGAACGTAGTGTATCAGGACCCGGGTGGTGGCGAAAAAAGGTATTTCCCGGAAGGGCCTAAAGAAGGCATTCCGTTCATTTCTTTATTAAATCTAGATCGCCTGAACTCACAGAATGAGGCATCTCCTGATGGGGTGTTTGACTTCGTGGATGGGGTAACCATTAATATGCAACAGGGCAAGATCATCTTCCCGGTACTGGAGCCATTTGGTGAAGACCTGGCAGCATCGCTGGGGCCAGACCTGAATAAAGTACTGGCCCGCCGGTACATATTTCAGCCGTTGTATGATTCTACCAAAACGGTGGCACAGCAATACCAGAGCCTCAACCGTTACCTGATAAAAGGTACGTACAAATCAAGCACTTCGCAGGATATCTTCCTGGGTGGTTTTAACATTCCGCAAGGGTCGGTAAGTGTTACTGCGGGTGGTACAAAACTTGTTGAAAATACCGACTACCAGATAGAGTATGGCCTGGGCCGTATAAAGATATTGAATACCGGTATCCTGAGTTCGGGTGTGCCTATCAATGTGCAGTATGAAGATAATTCTACCTTCGGTTTCCAGCAACAGAACTTTATGGGAGCCCGGTTCGACTATTATAAGAACAGGCACCTTACTTTGGGAGGTACCGTTATGCGCCTGAATGAAAGGCCATTTACACAAAAGGTAAACTTTGGTGAAGATCCTATTAAAAATACCGTTTTAGGTATTGATGCCAACTACCAGAACGAAGTGCCGGCAGTAACCCGTTTACTCGATAAGTTGCCGATCTATTCTACCACTGCACCATCTTATTTGTCGCTTTCGGGTGAAGGTGCGGCTATTTTACCGGGCCATCCGCAACAAATTAATACCCTTGACCCGGAAGGGGCTGTATATATTGATGACTTTGAAGGGACTACCAGCAGTTATGATATGCGCTTCCCTGCGCAGGCATGGGCGCTGGCTACTACGCCGGTGGGTGCGGTTGATGCCCGCGGGCAAACACTCTTCCCGGAAGCATCAAGGAGTAACGACCTGAGTTATGGTTATAACAGGGCCAAACTGGCATGGTACAGCATAGAGCCCACATTAATAGACCCGAACGGCACCGGTGTACCTGACTATGTGAAATTAGACACCTACAACCAGCACTACATCCGGTTGGTACAGGTTACAGATGTATTCCCGAACAAGCCAAATCTTTCACTGCAAAGCTCGCTCAGCACTTTCGATGTTAGCTTCTTCCCTAAAGACAGGGGGCCTTATAACTATGATGCGGTACGTGTAGATGACAGCGGTAAACTTACCAACCCGACAGCGCGTTGGGGAGGTATCACAAGGGCAATTGATAATACCGATTTCGAGGCTTCGAATGTGCAGTATGTGCAGTTCTGGGTAATGAATCCATTCATTAACAGGCCGGCCAGTAAGGGTGGCTCATTTTATATAAACCTGGGCTCGGTATCAGAAGATGTGCTGAAAGATTCGAGGTTGTCTTTTGAAAATGGTGTTCCGGTACCTTTCGATCTTAATAAAGTGGACACCGGCCAATGGGGTTATACACCAAGGTTTGCACAACAGATTACCCGTGCGTTTGATAACGACGCTGCATCTCGCGCCCAGCAGGATGTCGGTTACGATGAAATGGATAACGGCAAAGAAGCAATACAGTTCAAGTCGTTCCTGAATGCATTACGGTTAAAACTCGGAGCCAATAACCCTGCCTATATTAAGGCAGCCGGTGACCCTAGTACCGATGATTACCATTACTACAGGGGCAGCGACTATGACCAGTCTAATACCGGTATCCTGGGCAGATACAAGGGCTTTAATAATCCGGAGGGCAACTCGCCGGTAACCGACCCTAATTCTGCATTTTCAACATCTGCTACTACCATCCCTGAATCCGAAGACATTAACAGAGATAATACCCTCAGTGAATCAGAAAACTATTATCAATATCGTATTGATATGGAGCCCGCTAAAATGAAAGTGGGTTCTAACTACATTATTAACGTACAGGATACCATTGTAAAATTACCTAATGGCAACAGCGAAAGGGAAACATGGTACCAGTTTAAGATACCTATAAAGAACTACGACCATAAAATTGGTGGTATTTCTGATTTCCGTTCTATCCGCTTCCTGCGTATGTTCCTGAGTGGTTGGGAAGATAGTACCGTGCTGAGGTTTGCATCGCTTGAACTTGGCCGCAGCCAATGGCGCACCTATAATTATTCATTAACTACACCGGGCGAAAACCAGCCACAACAAAATGCAGGCAGCACCGATTTCTCCGTTACTTCAGTGAGCATTGAAGAAAACGGTTTGCGCGACCCTGTTCGGTACACGATTCCTCCGGGTGTTAACCGCCAGCAGCAGGCAACTACAACAGGGCAGGCTTTTCAGCTGAATGAGCAGTCCTTATCATTAAAGGTGTGCAGCCTAGTTGATGGTGATGCACGTGGCGTGTTTAAAGAAGTGAATGTAGATATGCGCCAGTTTAACTATCTGCGTATGTTTATACATGCCGAATCGCAGATAGGCCAGATACCAGTGAACAACGCGGATGTGAGTGCCTTTATGCGCATAGGCAGCGATTTTACGGGCAACTATTATGAATACCGTATGCCACTGACCATGTCAGCATTTTACAATAACAGCGAAAGCAGTGTATGGCCGGCATCGAATGAAATGAATCTTACCCTGCAGGACCTTGTTACTGCAAAAAAAGAACGTGATGCCAAGCAATGGCCTACCTACCTGCCTTACTATACCGTCGATTCAAAGGGTAATATAATAGTAGTATTGGGTAACCCCAATATTGGTACTGCCAAAAACATAATGCTCGGTGTGTTAAACCCGAAGAAAACCAACCAGACTCCGGGTGATGATGGTATGGCAAAATGTTTCGAGGTGTGGTTCGATGAGATGAGGATGGCAGGAACCAACGACCAGCCAGGCTATGCCGCCGCAGGTAAGGTATCGCTGCAAATGGCTGACCTCGGTAGCATGAACCTTTCTGGAAGCATGCATACACAGGGTTATGGCAGCATAGACCAGAAGATTCAGCAGCGCTCTCAGGACGACTACTACCAGTACAATGCATCGACCAACCTGAACATGGGTAAATTGATGCCGAGGAGCTGGGGTGTTACTTTGCCTGTGTTTGTAGGCTATACCCAAAATGTAAGCACACCTAAATACAACCCATACGACCTTGACGTTTTACTGAGCGATGCACGCTCGGCACAGCTAAATGCAGCAAAAGCCGACTCGCTCCGTAAAGCTTCTCAGGACTTCACTTCTATTACCAGCATCAACTTTACCAATGTAAGGATCAACGGTAATACATCGGCGCCGGGCAAGGGTATTAAAATGCCATGGAGCATCAAGAACTTTGATTTCAGTTACTCTTACAACAACCAGTACAAACACAATCCGTTTGTTAGTTTAGATAATCTGAATACGCAGCGTTTGGGTATAGGGTATACCTATAGTGTAAAAACCAAAACGATAGAGCCGTTTAAGAAATTTATAAAATCGAAATCGAAGTGGTTCGGGCTGGTGAAAGATTTTAATTTCAATCCGCTTCCGTCAAATTTCTCATTGCGCAATGATCTTAACCGTATGGTGGAAGAAATGCAGATTCGTAATGTAGATGACGGCAGCAATTACCGCATACCTACCACCTACTATAAAACATTCTATTGGAACAGGGTTTGGAATACCCGTTGGGAGGTAACGAAGTCGTTGTCACTCGACTATACCGCTACTAATATTTCCAGGATCGATGAACCATTCGGTCGCATTAATACAGGGCCGAAAAGGGATAGCCTTTTAGGCGTTATCTCCACATTCGGAGCTAATACATCTTATGTGCAGACGGTGAATGGTTCTTACACTGTGCCGTTTACGAAACTGCCGATAACTGACTGGATGAGCCTGAGGTTAAGCTACAGTGCGAACTATTCCTGGACAGGTGCGGCACCTATTGCGCATGAACTAGGAAACACACTGGGCAATACGGTAACGAAATCTATTGCAGGCAATATGAACTTTTCGCAACTCTATACAAAATGGAGATGGTTAAGAGCATTGAATACTAAGCCGACAAAAGGCAATGATAAATTGAAAGCTGGCGGTGGTGTAGAAAAGCCAGCCGGTGGCGATGGTATGGGTGGCGGTAAACCACCGAAGCTACAAGACCTGCGTAAAATACCGGGCGCAACCCCTTCAGGCGGCGACGTTGACGACGTTGGCGGCCCTGGCGGAAGCCCTGGTAAGAATCCTCCGGCTGGCGGAAGTGGTCCGGGTGGCAATACTGCTGGTGGCGGCACCGGTGGTGGCGGCACAGGTAGCGGTGGTGCCGGTGGCGGTGCAACTGGTGGCGGCCCTACCGGAGGTGGACCAACTGGTGGTGCTGGCGGCGGCGCGGCTGGTGGCGGCAAGGGTGGCGGAGCGACTCCGGGCCCTGATAGCACAAAGGTTGCTGGTGGCGGCTCAACAGGCAGCGGCCCGGGTAAGGGCCCTGGTGCCGGTGGACCGGGCAAACCAGGAACGACAAAGGGTGGCCCATCAGGCGGCGGCACTACTGGCGGCACAACAGGCGGACCAGTAGCAGGAGGCAACGATAACTTCTCCAACCTTTACCAGGGTGTAAATACAGAAGGCATGACCGACGATCAGCTTGATTCGCTGGTGGATGCGCAGCATAAAGCAGATAAGGCAAAAGCCAAGGCTGAAAAAATAAAGAAGAGAAAAGCCAGGAAAGCAGCTAGAAAAGCAAGAAGGGCTAAGTTGCCGGAACTTTCGGCACCGGTGCGCTATTTCGGTAAGGCTATTACCATGGTTACGCAGGCAACAATAAACTATAACCAGACCGCTGGTACGGTATTGCCGGGTTACCTGGATAGTACGCGCTTTATGGGTGTGAATAATTACTCCATGGCGCCGGGGCTGGGCTTTGTATACGGGTACCAGCCTAATGCCGCATGGCTGTCGCGTATGGCCAACGGCGAGCGGTTAACCAGAGATTCTCTCTTCAATGCACAATTGCAACAAACCTATTCCTCTAACCTCAGCGGTACTGCTACAGTGGCTCCGTTCAAAGATTGCAGGATAGACCTGTCATTGACCAAAACCTTTACAAAATCGCATAACGAATTGTATAAGGACACGGGAACGAATGTATTCAACCACCTGAACCCATACGAAAACGGATCTTTCAATATCAGTTATATAGCGGTTAAAACGTTGTTTAAAGGAACAGGGTCAAACTCGCCATTGTATACCCAGTTACTGGCTAACAGGAATGTGATATCTCAGCGCGTTGGTGTAAGTAATCCGTATACCAACGGCATGCCTGATCCGGCTAACCCTAAATATACCAAGGGTTATACCGAGTATTCGCAGGATGTGCTGATACCTGCATTTATTGCCGCTTACACCGGTAAAGATGCTGCCAACCAACCTTTAATTGACTATACGCATACGGAAACATCGAGCAATCCGTTCAAGTACTTTATGCCACTGCCAAACTGGAAGGTTGCCTATAACGGCCTGAGCAAGTTGCCTTATTTTTCTAAAATAATGAACAACTTTGTTGTTAACCATGCTTATACCGGTACCATGTCAATGAACTCATTCAACTCATCGTTGTTGTTCCAGGATCTGTATGGTTTAGGGTTCCCGTCGTTCATTGATTCCAATTCCCATAACTACGTACCGTTCTTCCAGGTTCCTAATGTAACCATCAACCAGAATTTCAATCCATTGATTGGGTTTGATGCATCATTCAAAAATAACCTATCTGCGCGTTTCGAGGTAAGGAAGTCAAAATCAGTGAGCCTTAGCCTTATTGACTACCAGATAAGTGAGAACATCAGCACGGAGTATGTAATTGGCATGGGTTTCAGGAAGAAGGGTTTAAAGCTGCCATTTAATGTATTTGGTGTGCAGAAACTGAAGAACGAACTGATTGGTAAACTGGATATTGGTTTGCGTGATGACAGGAACAGTAACACCTTCCTTTCTAACAACATCAGTATTACTTCACGTGGTCAAAAGGTTATCCGTATTTCGCCGTCGATAGATTATTCAGTGAAGCAGAACCTTACCCTGCATTTCTTCTTCGATCGTCAGCAGACCATACCTTATGTTTCTTCATCGTACCCTACAAGTAACACCAAAGCAGGGTTAACACTGAGATTTTTATTCGCACAATAAAGAGTGTACAACCGCTGATGTCAAGGCGCCAGATACTAAGAGTTTTATTAGTTGCAGGTTTTGCCTGCTGCCTCGCCCAGGTTTGGATACCCGGCTATTACCTTACCGGCGATGGCCCATGCCACCTCTACAATGCGGGTATATTACATGATATCTGGGGCGGCAGGCATACTACTTTTTACAGCGCTTTTTACAGGGTGATGTACGACCCTAATCCTAACTGGTTTTCGCATATACTGCTTTCGCTGCCCATGTATTTTGTTAGCGGCATTGTGGCAGAAAAGCTAATGCTATCGGTGTACATAGCCTTGCTGGTCGGTGGGTTTTATATGCTCATGAAGAAGGTGCGTAATGAGCCATCTTTCTGGATGCTGGTTATCTTTCTACCGGTGTTTAATCACACCCTGGCAAAGGGCTTTTACAATTTTACGTTGGCTACCGCATTTTTTACCTGGCTGGTGCTATCCTGGCTGTGGTTTCTGGAAAAACGCAGTAACCGCAACGCTATTATTTTCTTTTGTTTTGCCGGTCTTACCTTTTTTACCCAATTGCTGCCCTTCGTATTTGGTGTAATAACCTGTTTTGGATTGGTATGGAGTTATGCAGTTGGTAATGTGCATACCGAGCCTTCGCGTCCGTTCTCATTTTTCCTGAAGAACAGCCTGGCCCTCGGTATTTTTACGGCCCCTTTCCTGGCCCTGATGTTTTGGTTTGTGAGCAAAGAGCATGGTCTCGGTCTGCAATTACGGCACCATTTTTTTCGTTTCAACGAACTCGTGAGTTTAAAATACCTCATCTCCGTTTCGCTGCGGGAAAGATTCTTCACAACCCTAAGTGGAGTAACGCTGGTTACTTTGTTTGTTATAGCGCTTTGCAGGCGTTTTATAGGGGGCTTCCGGTTCAATAAGCATGATGGACTGCTACTTAGTTTGCTCGCCGTGTCAGTGGTCTATTTCTTCTTCCCTGAAAACTTTCTGAGCAGGGCCATACTGATAACCATGCGGGTGCAGTTATTTATGTTCATACTGATGGCGCTGGCTATTGCTGCGGTATTACCGTTGAACCTGAAAAATGCAGGAGGCGGAGTAGTATTTATTTGTTTTGTCTGCCTTAGTGGTATCAGGTTGCCGGTAATGCTCTCGGCTGCTGAAGCCTGTACCGATTACAATTCTGCTATTAATTTTATGAAGCCTAACTCGGTAGTGCTGCCGCTTGATTTTTCACCGGAGGGCCTGGACGCCAAAGGCAAGCCTATCTCTGATTGTAACTACCTGTTTTCGCACGCGCTACATTATGGAGGGATGAAAAAGCCGCTTATATTTTTAGATAATTACGAAGCGCTCACCGGCTACTTCCCCTTGATCTGGACCAATGAAAAAAATCCGTACACGCATTTAAGCAAGTATGAAGGGATAGAGGCACAACCACCGGGCGCGGATATTGATGCTTACGAAAAAGCTACCGGAACGACCATCAACTATGTGGTGTTGTGGTGTTTCGATAGCTCGTTCCTTAACAAAGGCCATTATGCTGAATTAAACCAGCAGATAGTTCGTAACTACCATGAGATATATACTTCCGCGACCAAACGAACCATATTGTACGAGCGGAACTTCCAGTAGGATACGAGGGTTATGAAACTTAATAAAAGCGAGACCTCTAGTTCGCCGCATAGCTTGCCGGAAGGGGGTAGCCCAGTTCAGCCATAATGTTTTCCAGGTCAGGCTCTTCATCAGGCACGTATTTACGATTCAGATTCATGCCATTTAAGCGAGCCCATGTTTGCCATTTAATGGCAGTTAATGGGTTCTTGAATTCCTGCAGGCCATTATAGATGTTCAGGTTTGTTTGCCTCGTAAGTAGCTTCACCAGCAATACACCCTGGGTAGTATTCAGCGCCTTCACTTTATCTTCAAATTTTGTGCGCAGCTCATCTTCTTTGGTGTTTACATACCTGCGTACTTCCTTGCGGGAAACGTTAGGGTCTTCCACTTTGGTGTTAATGTCTTTAAATAATTGGGTGCCGGCATTAAGATAAGGTAGTATGGTTTTTACATAATACTTCATCTGGTTGTATTTGTAGCGTTCTGTATCATTCTTCCAGCGGGCCTTAACGGTCACTTCCCGCAACGCGGCACTGTATACAGTATCCACAGTAGTTTCCTGAGCAACTGCTCCGAAAGCCATAATCGTGCACAATATCAATATAATATAGGTCTTCATGCTGGTGTATATACAATACGCATACCAATGTAATAAAGTTACACGGGCTTTAACAAAATGTTTAGGAATATAGTGTTGATTTGCACCATTTAGGGCGGCACTTCAAAAAGATGAACCCTGCATTTATTTTATGGTTAGGTAGTTCGGTAGCTATTTTTGATTGTATTTTTGACAATGTAACACCCGGTAATAAAGCCATTATACCCAGCAGGCTGCTCATTTCATAGGTGTCTACTTTTTTTCGGTCAGCACCTTGATGCTGATGGCTTATATGGCGTATAGTGATAAGAAATTCAATTGGGTAATTATACCATTGGCTGCGTTTAATATCATTTTCCAGATACACTTTTTCCAGATGCACATTAGCCCGTACCTTGGCAATATGACGGACTAACCATGAAACTATTGACTTAGCCTTATATAAACTGCAGGTTAATATTTGCCAGACTTATAGCGCTATAGATTATTAAAATATCGATAATGTTGTTGAAAAAGCAAAAGGTCCTACCTTTGGTCTGGGTATATTTTTCATAAGGTGTAAATAAGGCTTCAGTTCTCTGGAGCTTTATTTTTTTTGTGCCTACCTAAGATGGCAGGCAATTCTGCGAGGCGGGATTTTTGAATTATCTTCACCGACAATTATAGGTTTATCAAGTTATGGATATTGTTTGCAGCCCTGAAGAGTTGAGTATATTTGAAATAGCCGGGAGGGTAGCAGATGAAATGAACATTAGCTGCTACCTGATAGGCGGGTTTGTGCGCGATAAATTGTTGGGAAGAGCCACCAAGGATGCAGATATAGTTTGTACCGGCGACGGCATAGCCCTGGCCCATGCAATTGCAGATCAATTCAAGCCTAAACCACATGTTAGTTTCTTCAAAAATTTTGGTACGGCACACTTCCGGTTAAACGAATTTGACCTGGAGTTTGTGGGTGCACGAAAGGAATCATACCGGGCAGAATCGCGCAAGCCAGATGTAGAACCCGGGACCATTGAAGATGATCAGCTACGTCGCGACTTTACGATTAATGCACTGGCCATAAGCCTCAATAAAGATACTTTCGGCAAATTAACCGATCCGTTCAACGGGCTTGCCGACCTTGAAAATAAGATCATTCGAACGCCACTTGACCCAGACGTTACGTTCTCTGACGACCCGCTTCGTATGATGCGTTGCATCAGGTTTGCCACACAACTTGACTTTGTGATATTGCCGGAAACGTTCGATTCTATTAAGCGAAATTGCGAGCGGATCAAGATCATTTCGCAGGAGCGCATCACTGACGAGTTGAATAAAATTATGAGTTCGCGCAAGCCATCAATTGGGCTTGATCTGCTATTTATCAGTGGCTTGCTCAAGCATTTCTTTCCACAGTTCACTGACCTTTCGGGGGTAGAAATAATTGAGGGCAAGGGGCATAAAGATAACTTCTACCATACCCTGCAGGTAATTGACAATACCGCCGCCAAGAGTGATAACCTTTGGTTACGCTGGGCTGCGCTGTTGCATGATATTGCCAAGCCCGCTACCAAAAAATATGAAGAAGGCCACGGCTGGACTTTTCACGGACATGAGGTAGTAGGGGAGCGTATGACGCCTAAGATTTTCAAGCAACTTAAACTGCCGCTGAACGACCGCATGAAATATGTGGCAAAACTCGTGTCGCTGCATTTGCGGCCCATTAGTCTTACCAAGGAAGATATTACAGACTCTGCCATGCGCAGGCTGTTATTTGATGCCGGTGATGACCTTGACGACCTGATAATACTGTGCGAAAGCGATATTACCTCGAAGAATAAATTTAAGGTGAAACGTTACCTTGAAAATTTCGAAATGGTGAAGGAGCGACTGGCAATAGTGGAAGAGAACGACAGGATAAGGAACTGGCAACCGCCAATAAGCGGTGACGACATTATGAAGCTATTTAACCTGCAGCCTTCCCGCGAAGTAGGCGTGTTAAAAACAACCATAAGGGAAGCGATATTAGATGGTATAATACCCAGCACTTACGATGCTGCTTACGAACTCTTATTAAAGAAGGCAGCGGAACTGAATTTGCAACCGATAAATAAGTAAGGATGACGCAGTTAACATTGGTAATGGGCGATATCACAAAAATGCAGACTGATGCCATTGTGAATGCGGCCAATAGTTCGCTATTGGGTGGAGGCGGTGTTGATGGGGCCATACACCGCGCTGCCGGCGGCGAGTTACTGCACGAATGCAGATTACTTGCAGGTTGTAAAACAGGTGAGGCAAAGATAACGAAAGGCTACAACCTGCCGGCAAAGCACATAATACATACCGTAGGCCCGGTGTGGAATGGAGGCAGTAAAAAGGAAGAACCATTATTGTACGGCTGTTACTACAAATGCCTGGAATTATGCGTAAAACATAAGCTCGCAACGGTCGCTTTCCCGAATATAAGTACCGGCATCTATCACTTTCCGAAACAGCTTGCAGCGGAAACAGCCCTCAGTGCGGTAAACGATTTTTGTGAAGCACATCCGGATGCACTGCGCGAAATTTCGTTCGTTTGTTTCGATGATGAGAACTATAATATTTATCAATCTCTCTTGGCGGAAATGCCGCATACATAATTATGAATAACAGGCAATTATTTCAGCAGCATGTAGCTCAGACCTCGCCTGCACCCATAGGTATAGAAGTAGTGCGCGCAAAGGGCAACTATCTTTATGATGCAGAGGGCAAGGCTTATATTGATGTGATAGGTGGCATTAGCGTATGCAATATAGGCCATGGCCACCCAAAAGTGCTGGAGGCTATAAGAGTGCAGGCAGAACAATACCTGCACGTAATGGTATATGGTGAAGTGATACAAAGTCCGCAGGTAAAATATGCGGCCATGCTCGCGAAACACCTGCCGGAAAATCTGAATTGCGTTTACTTTACCAATTCTGGTTCTGAAGCGACGGATGGCGCGCTCAAACTAGCGCGCAGGCTTACCGGCCGCACGGACATTATTTGCTGCAACAACAGCTACCATGGCAATTCGCTGGGTGCGCTTAGCGTAATGGGAGATGAGTACTGGCGCAATGCATTCAGGCCGTTATTGCCGGGAGTATGGCATTGTGATTATAATTCTGACGAACTGATTGAACGGGTGAATAACCAAACTGCATGCGTGCTTATTGAAACCGTGCAGGCCGAAGCGGGATTAATAGTGCCATCGCAAAGCTGGCTGGAGCGGTTGCGTAAAAAGTGCACCGAAACAGGAACCTTATTGATATTTGATGAGATACAGTGTGGCTTCGGGCGTACTGGCAAGCTGTGGGGCTTTGAGCATTATGGCGTGGTGCCAGATGTTGTTTTGTTAGGCAAGGCATTAGGCGGCGGTATGCCAATGGGGGCCTTCATTGCATCGCATGAAATGATGGCGAGCCTCACCCATAATCCCGTGCTGGGGCACATTACTACATTTGGCGGTCACCCGGTTTGTTGTGCTGCAGGTATGGCGGCATTTAGCGTGTTGCTGGAAGAAATTTTGATTGCCGATGTCGCGGCTAAAGAAGCGGAATTTCACAGGCTGCTCGTTCACCCGGCTATTAAGGCGGTAAGAAGCAAGGGCTTGCTTATGGCCATAGATCTTGGGGAGTTTGACCTTGTATTGGCTGCGCTCGGGAAGTGCCTTACTAGCGGCCTTTTTTCTGATTGGTTCTTATTTGCGCCCGGTTGTATTCGGATTGCGCCGCCGCTTACAATTACTATCGATGAGATTGGGGAAGCCTGCAGGATAATTCTGGCAGCTTTAGATTAGGGCTGCTCGTTTGAATTCCCAAGCTTTACCAATATTATATCGAGTTAAAAGATAGAGCGCACGTTTATTGCAGGGTGTCTCCTGCTGCCGCTCCAATACATGTCCTTCTGGAAATATGCCTTTCCGAACCTCTTATTTTGCAGTTGCATGGCTGGTAACATTGGGCGCCCTCATTAATGGTGCCGCGTGATTGGTAACCGTTGTGGCAGCGTTGAACATAACCATTCTTACCCTGTTGTTATCGTTATCGCCGATGTAGAGGTTGCCATTGCTGCCAATTTCCACAAAGCCCGGATTAGCCAGTTTCGCTAACGTTGCCTGCTCGCCATCGCCGCTAAAACCAAGCTCGCCGGTTCCGGCAATGGTTGCAATATAACCTTGTGTGTTCACCATCCTTATCCTATGGTTGGCGTGGTCGCTTATAAATAAGTTGCCAGCCTGGTCTACTGCCACATCAACAGGGTAGTGGAGTGCAGCAGCGGTTGCAATATGCCCGTCTCCGGCATAGCCTGCTTCGCCAGCACCGGCCACGGTAGTAATAATGCCGTTGGTATTTATTTTACGAATGCGGTGGTTAAAACAATCAGCAAAGTAAAGGTTGCCTTGTGCATCGATGGTTAAGCCTTTCGGGTGGTTAAGTTCGGCATTCACTGCTGCCTTACCATCGCCCCAGCAACTACCTACACCAGTACCCATACCCAGCGCATTTCCCGCATAGGCGCGTATAATTCCGTCAGTACCTATCTTCCTGATGCAGTTGTTGTCGCAATCAGATACATATACGTTACCGTTGGCATCAACCGCAATACCTTCAGGGCTTTGAAATTTCGCCAGCGTTGCCGGTGCACCATTGCCTGCAAATCCACTTTCGCCACTTCCGGCAATGGTAGCAATATTGCCATTTGCCATATCAATTTTGCGGATCCGTTGGTTGTAGTTATCGGCGAAGTAGATGTTGCCGCTTTTATCAAGCGCCAAACCCATCGGTCCGAATATTTTTGCTGCTGTGGCGGGGCCACCATCACCACTGAAACCCGGAGTGCCAGTTCCGGCAACGGTTGTTATAATACCGCTGACTGAGATTTTTCGAATACGGTTACTGTTGAAATCAGAAATGTAAACATTTCCTTCAGGGTCAATTGCTGCGCCGGTCTGGCCATCAATTTCTGCAAGGGTGGCTATTTTACCATCGCCATTAAAGCCAGCATAACCGGTTCCGGCAACTGTAACTATGTTTTGTGCCCGCACACTGAGGCCTGTAAATACTATTAAAACGCAGACTACTACAACCTGGAAGGCCAGGTTTGAAAAATTATTGTTCATGATGACTGCAATTAAATACGCTCTCTCCACAACTCCTGTCACTTTCAGGTGCAATTTACGTCGGAATCCGAAACGGGGCCAAATAAAAGGAACGAACGGTCGGAAAACTTCACGAACGGTAGCTTTTTTCTGGCAGGCTTTTCCTTGAAAGTAAAAAGACGGGCAAAAGCCCGTCTTTTATAAAATATTATAAAGTTTTAAACTTACAGCTTAACCTGGTAAACATGAACGCCAATGTTTAATTGTGCGCCATCGTCGCAGGTACCAGCAGGGTTATCAGTACCAGCACCATAATTTAAAGTGCGTGGACCGTTATAACCAGTAACGGTAATAACACCTGATTCTGCATAGTCGCAATTCTGTGCGTACTGTATAGGTGTATTAATGTCGAAAGTAAAGATGTGGCCGTTAGCCCTTGTCAGGGTAGCGTTGCCTGAAACTGAATAAACGTTGTCTTCCCTTTCGCCAGTTGCATAACCTGCAACCCATTTGCGAACAAGGCTGCCTTTCCAGGTTACAATTTGGTTAGGTACAGTTGTCATAGTAACATCGGTCTTAACATTATAGAACCAGTTACCTACAACAGTAGTGTCAACACGGGTTGTAAGGATAGAACCACCTAATTGCACATCATTCACATAATAATCCTGGAAGGTGATGGTATGGATCTGGCCTGCTTTCTTATAAGTGCTGTCAAATGAAACAACGATTGTACCCCTGCGGTTACGACCATCCAGGCATTTGCAATTTGCATCGCCAAAACGAATGATCACTATCCTCGGCGAATGCAAGCTATCAGTCGCTACAGTTGCACAAGCACCAAATGTATTGGTGGTACGCATGTACTGTCCGTTATAGAAATAACCAGCGGCATCAGCTATAGATATCGCATCATTGCACAACCATTCAACTTTAGAACCGTCAGCAGCATAACCACCATTGTCGTCAGCGTCAGAAAGCGGGTTGGAATCGGTCTTTTTACAGCCGGCAACAAGGAACAATGAAAAAACAATGAATAGGCTTGCTCTTTTAAGTATCGGTTTAATGAACATAATTTAAAAGATTTTGTTTAGGCACCTTTTGTAAGGCTATTTTAAAATTTCCTGCTAATATACTAATACTGGCATAATATGCTACGCAAAATACGTCACAAAATATAAAAAGACCTACTTTTTTTGATTTTCGGTGTAAAATAGGTTGTAGGGCATACTAACCTGCGGTCGGGATAACAATGTATTGAAGAAATAACGAAACTGTTTGTTCCCCTAAAAACTGCCCAAAATGCACTAAAAAGTTTAATATTTCCCACTCGGCCGGATAAATACAGGCGCTGGGGTACTGTATGGAGCGTTCGCACAGGTTATCCACATTTATTCACAGGTTACCAACAGGGTAAAATCCCCCTTCGGCATTGTACAGCCATCAAAAGCAAGCCCAATAAGCGTTTGGGCCCACCTATGGCAATGTGGATAAAGATGTGAAAGAAATTTGGTGTTGAATTGTGGGAAATTGTGTTATTTTGTGTCTATCTTTATAATAATAAGGGCGAAAAACAGCAATGATCAATTTTCTAAGCGAATTTGATGTGACTTTAGACTCCAAGGGCAGGTTTTTACTGCCTGCGAACTTCCGCAAGCAATTGCCGGAAGGGATGGGGGATAAGTTTGTCATAACCCGCGGATTTGATAAGTGTTTATTGCTGTACCCTGCAAACATCTGGACAAAGATATCGGCCAACATTAGCGTAATGAATGATATGTTGGCGGACGTAAGGAATTTTAAGAGACTGTTCCAAAGTCCTGCGTCGCCGGTAGAAGTAGATAATGCGGACAGAGTCATGATACCAAAGAATCTTTTAGAGAAGATAGGCCTCACCAAAGAAATGATGATGGTGCCTGCCGGAAATAAAATGGAACTATGGGATAAAGATACGTACAAAGAGTATCAGAAACAATGGGACGATGGTACTTACGAAGAAGCTGAAGGTGGCCTGAGTAAACTGGCTAACGCGATAGCAGAAAAGCATGGTAACCCATTTGAAATAAAAGATGATGAATAACCAGGAGTTTTACCACACGACAGTTCTTTTACATGAGGCGGTTGATGGCCTGGATATTAAAGAAGACGGGGTTTATGTTGATGCCACCTTTGGCGGCGGTGGACATAGCCGGGAGATATTAAAGAAATTGGGGGAGAATGGAAAGTTGCTTGCTTTTGACCAGGACGAAGATGCCTGGAGAAACAAACCGGATGATGAAAGGTTAATAGCAGTAACTGAAAATTTTAAATACCTGCGCAGGTTCCTGAGGTTACACGGACATGGGGAAGTAGATGGGATACTGGCAGACCTGGGGGTAAGTTCTTTTCAATTTGATACAGCCGAAAGAGGATTTTCATTAAGATATGACGGGCCTTTGGATATGAGGATGGATAAGCGGTCGGAACTGACAGCAGCACATATTCTGAAAACATATTCTGAAGCACAGTTGCATAAGTTGTTTGAGCAATATGGCGAAGTACGCAACTCGAAACAGTTAGCCAAACATATTGTTGATAAGCGCAAGGGGATGAACATGACAACTATCAATTCGCTGAAGGCCATGTTGGCGCCGGTAATAAGAGGTGGGAATCCTAACAAATACCTGGCTCAGGTTTTTCAGGCGCTGAGAATTGAAGTGAATGACGAACTGGGTGTCTTAAAAGATTTTTTGCAACAGGCTGCATTATGCCTGAAGCCGGGCGGAAGGTTAAGTGTTATCTCCTTCCACTCATTAGAAGACAGAATAGTAAAGCAGTTTATAAAGAAAGGTCATTGGGATGAAGAAAACGAGTACCTGCCAAGTGAAATTAAACCAACACTAAAGGCAACAACCAACAAACCAATAGAGCCCACAGAAAAGGAAGTAAAAGTTAACCCAAGAGCAAGAAGCGCAAGATTAAGAATAGCAGAAAAAATATGAGCACTGAAAACACCATACCGCAAGATACTTTGACACCTGCACAGCGGGTGAGGAGCGACTGGCGCACCATGGTGGAAAAGTTGTCTTACAAAGCAATAGTAAACAACCTTCCGTTCATAGGCTTCCTGGCATTGTTGTGTGTGTTTTATATCAGCAACAGCCACCATGCCATTGAGATGCAGCGGGATATGAATAAACAAACCAAAGACCTTAAGGAGTTGCGCTGGAAGTACACAGATATGAAATCGCAATTGCTGCAGTCGAAAAAAGAAGGAGAGATAATTGTGCACGCATCAGCAATAGGGTTAAAACCACCAACGATGCCGGCCTACAAAATAAAAAGCAATAACAAGTAAAAAGTAGAAAATAACAAATAGGAAATTTCAAATTCCAAAGAATAAATTTCAAATTCCAAGTAATAAATAGGTATTAGAAAGTGGGTATAAAAAGGGACATACGGTTTAGGGTATATTTAGCATTCACCGGCATTTGCGTGTTTGGTGCGGCTATTATATTCAAGGCTGCGATGATCCAGATTAAAGAAGGACCAAAGCTGAAGCAAATGGCTAAGGAACTGCATACCCGTATGGAGACCTTGAAAGCCGACCGTGGTAATATATATACCGAGGACGGGATGCTGTTGAGTTCTTCCATCCCTCAATTTGAATTGCATGTTGACTTTTCGGTAATCGATTCCGGACTCTTCGCTAAGAAGATAGATTCTTTGTGCTACTGCATGTCGCAGTTGTTTCCTGAAAAAAGTCAGGAGCAGTATAAGGATGAGTTTGTGCATGCTTACGAAAACGAAGAAACCTACTATCCGCTCAGGAAGCAGATTGTAAAGTATAACGAATACCAGAAGCTGCGCACCTTCCCGATATTTAATAAAAGCAAGAACACAGGCGGCCTTATTGTAAAGTCGCTCGAAAACAGGGAAACTCCTTTTGAAAAGCTGGCAAGCCGCACCATTGGAGTCTTGCGCGATTCTAACGGAACAGGCCTTGAAGCAGTATATAATAAAGACCTGAGAGGCTTCAACGGTCGCCAGGTAGTACAGAAAAGTTCGCGCGATGTGTGGATTCCAGTTGATGGATCGGAAGTGGACCCGCATAATGGTAAGGATATTGTAACCACCCTGGATATTAATATGCAGGATGTTGCCGACCACGTATTGCGTAGCATATTGGAAAAGTACGAGTGCAGCAATGGCACGTGTATTGTGATGGAGGTAAAGACCGGCAAGATACGCACCTTGGTAAACTTAGGCCGCAAGGCTGACGGCACTTACGACGAATTGCTGAACTATTCACTGGTGCCATCAGAGCCGGGTTCAACATTTAAATTAGTTACCCTGCTGTCATTGCTAAATGATAAGTACATAACCGTAGATAATATGGTTGATGCAGAGGGTGGCAGAATTCGTTTTGCGAACAGGGTAATGCGCGATTCGCACCTTGGCCTGGGCTATATGCCGATATGGGAAGCCTATGCACACAGTAGTAATGCTGCAATGGCTAAACTGGCTAACCAGTATTATAAAAATAACCCTACCAAGTACGTAAACCACTTGCTTGATCTGGGACTGGATAAGCCAACCGGTATTGACCTGCCAGGTGAAAACGACAGAAGGACTACCGTTAAAACGCCGAGGGACCGCACCTGGAGCGCCACGACATTGCCATGGATGGCAACTGGATATGAAGTATTGGTAACACCTATGCACACCTGCATGTTGTATAACGCTATTGCTAATGGAGGCAACCTGATGAGGCCTTACCTCGTAAGCTCAGTTAAGGAGTATGGCAGGGATATAAAGACAATAAATCCGCAAGTGGTAAAGAAAGTTGGTGATTCCAGCACTGTGGCGCAATTGCAGAAATGCATGCGTGCTGTAGTTACAACCGGCACTGCGAAAGGAATTGAATCTCCGTTCTACACAATGGCGGGCAAGACAGGAACGGCACAGGTAGCTGATGGGGATATAAAATACAGTGATGGTGTTTATCAGGGTTCGTTCGTTGGGTTCTTCCCGGCAGAAACACCGAAATACACAATTTGTGTGGTGATCCGCACCAAAGCACATTCTGCCGCATACTATGGTGGTGCTATTGCAGCACCGGTATTCAGGATGATAGCAGATAAAGTTTTCTCTGCGAATATGGGTGCATGGGAAGCGCCACTTGATAGTTTGGCAAAAACAGGAAGCGGAAGGCTGACGGCAAAAATGGCGACAGCTACCAACTACCGCACATTGCTGAACGCAATCAGGAAGCCGTCTAATTCGCCAAGGGAGTTCATGAATGAAATGATGCAACTCACTACCGATTCGAACAGGGTGACTACGATACAGGCAGGCAAAGTGATTCGCAACCTGATACCGGATGTAAAGGGAATGGGGCTGAAAGATGCGGTGTATATGCTGGAAGCGAGTGGATTGCAGGTGCAGGTACTGGGCAGAGGGAAAGTTCAGAATCAATCAATATTACCAGGATCAAGAATAGTTAAAGGAGACCATATAATACTACAGTTAAGTTAATGCCACAGTTAAAAGACATATTGACCAACGTTACCTCTTTACAGGTTAAAGGGAGTACAACTGTTACCATTACCGGGTTGTGTATCGACTCGCGCAAGGTAGCTGAGGGCAGTGTATTTTTTGCCATAGCAGGTACGCTGAGCGACGGGCATGCCTTCATTGAAAAGGCAATAGCAACAGGCGCTGCGGCAATCGTTTGCAGTAAAATGCCTGCGGCACTTAACGAAGCGGTTACTTACATTCAGGTAAAGGACAGCGCGCTGGCGGCAGGCATAATGGCTGATGCGTTCTACGGTTCGCCTTCGGCGCAAATTAAAGTTGTGGGGATTACCGGTACAAATGGTAAAACCACAACAGCTACTTTGCTTTACCAGCTGTTTGAAAAACTGGGGTATAAATGCGGGTTGTTATCAACTGTGCAAAACCATATCCATACCGAAGTTGAGGTTTCGACCCACACAACGCCAGATGCAATATCTATTCATGCATTACTGCGTCGTATGGTGGATGCGGGTTGTGCGTACGCGTTTATGGAAGTTAGTTCACATGCCGTGCACCAGCAGCGTATTGCCGGTATCAGGTTTGTGGGTGGTGTGTTTACCAATATTACGCACGACCATCTTGACTATCACAAAACATTTGACGAATACATAAGAGTTAAAAAGGCATTTTTTGATGGATTGAGCGACGACGCTTTTGCGCTCACCAATGCTGACGATAAAAGAGGTATGGTAATGCTGCAGAATACAAAGGCGGCAAAATATACATACAGCCTGCGTGTGCCGGCATCAATAAAAGGCCGTGTGCTGGAAAATAACCTTACCGGGCTTATGATGAATGTAGACGGTATTGATGCACACTTCAGGATGATAGGCACGTTTAACGCCTACAATCTGCTGGCCGTTTATGGTGTGGCAAAATACCTGGGTGAGGAAAAAATGGAAGTGCTGGCTGTGCTGAGCAATTTGCACGGTGCGCCTGGCCGCTTCGAAACTTATATGTCTCCGGTGGGTAAAATACTGGGTATAGTTGACTACGCCCACACGCCCGATGCGCTGATAAATGTGCTGGCTACCATAAACCAGTTACGCACCAATGGCCAATCGCTTATTACAGTGGTAGGCTGCGGCGGCGACAGGGATAAAACCAAACGCCCGATAATGGCTGAAGTTTGTTGTGAGCACAGTAACAAAGCCATACTTACATCAGACAACCCGAGGAGTGAAGAACCCGAGGCAATTCTGAATGACATGGAAGCCGGGCTGACCGGAATACAAAAGCGGAAGAGCCTTCGGATAGCCGATAGAAAAGAAGCAATAAAAGTAGCATGTTCTATTGCTCAGCCAGGCGATATCATACTTATAGCGGGCAAGGGACATGAAACATACCAGGAAATAAAAGGTGTAAAGCACCATTTTGACGACAGGGAAGTATTGACAGAAACATTTGAATCATTGAATTTATAACAGGCCGATGCTGTACTATTTATTTAAATACCTGCATGATGATTTACAACTGCACCTGATAGGGGCGGGGGTATTCAACTATATCACCTTCAGGGTGGCGATGGCGATTATACTCTCATTGGTAATATCAATGTTGATGGGTAAAAGGCTGATAAGCTTTTTACAGAAAAAGCAGATCGGTGAAACCGTTCGTGACTTGGGTTTAGCAGGTGAGCAGGCAAAGAAGGGTACACCAACTATGGGCGGACTTATTATAATCGCGGCTATAATAGTCCCGACTTTATTGTTCGCTCGTGTGTTGAATGTTTACATAGTTCTGATGATAGTAACCACAATATGGCTAGGCCTTGTTGGCTTTCTTGATGACTATATTAAAGTATTTAAAAAGAACAAAGAAGGCCTTGCAGGAAGGTTTAAAATAATGGGCCAGGTGGGTTTGGGCATAATCGTTGGCGTAACCATGTACTACAACAATAACGTTGTTATTAGCAGGGAAGTGACCAATGGTAAAGCAGGGGTGAAGAACAGCGCAGAGAAATTGGAAAGCGGAACTTTCAGCCGTAAAGACGAAAATGGAAAAGAAGCTACTTACGTGCGTGTAAGAACAGCTACCACAACCATACCATTCGTAAAATCGCACGAATTCAGGTATGAGAAACTGGCGGAGGTTTTTGGTGAAAAGTATATTGAATACACTACGCCTATTATTTACATCCTGTTCGTGATATTTATTATTGTGGCGGTATCTAATGGTGCTAACATAACTGATGGTATTGATGGTTTGGCTACGGGGGTCTCCGGTATAATAGGGGTTTGTTTAGGGGTGTTTGCTTACTTGTCAGGTAACTACATTTTTGCCAGCTACCTGAATATAATGGACATTCCGAATCTGGGTGAACTTTCTATTTTCATCGGTGCGTTTGTGGGCGCGTGCGTAGGGTTTTTGTGGTACAATGCTTATCCGGCGCAGGTTTTCATGGGTGACACTGGTTCGCTTGCATTGGGTGGTATCATAGCAACGCTGGCTATTGCAGTGCGTAAAGAATTGTTGATACCTATTATTTGCGGCATCTTCCTGGTAGAGAATATTTCAGTAATGCTTCAGGTATGGTATTTTAAAAGAACCAAGAAGAAGTATGGTGAAGGCAGAAGGATATTTTTAATGTCGCCGCTGCATCATCATTACCAGAAGCTGGGATATCATGAATCGAAGATTGTTACGCGTTTCTGGATAGTGGGTATCATATTGGCCATAATGAGTATAGTAACCTTAAAATTACAGTAGTGGAGGCAGGTACAAAAAAGCTCGTGATACTTGGAGCCGCGGAAAGCGGGGTTGGCGCTGCATTGCTCGGCAAGCAAAAGGGCTGGGATGTATTTGTAAGCGATGGCAGAACGATAAAGGAGAATTTTAAAAAGGAACTGGAAGCACAGGGAATAGCTTACGAAGAAGGTGGCCATACCGAAGAGAAAGTGCTGGCGGCAGATTGTTTGGTGAAGAGCCCGGGCATACCGGAGAAGGCGCCGATAATGAAGAAGATAAGGGCTACCAATATTGAAGTATGCAGTGAAATTGAATTTGGTTACCGATATAAAGGAGATAGTAAAATAATAGGTATTACAGGTAGCAATGGCAAAAGCACAACAACAAAGCTTACCTGGCATATTTTAAAAACAGCCGGTTACGATGTGGCGATGGTAGGGAACATTGGTTACAGTTTTGCCCGGCAGATATATGAAAAACCGTGTGAATGGTATGTGATAGAAATAAGCAGCTTCCAGTTAGATGATATAATTCATTTCAGGCCCGATGTAGCTGTTTTGCTCAATATCACCCCCGATCACTTAGACCGATACGATTATAAATTTGAAAACTATGTAGCATCAAAATTCAGAATTGCCCAAAACCAGTTACCATCTGATGTTTTTATCGTAAACGAAGATGATGAAGTCATAACTAGCTACTTAACTACCCATAACACTCACGCTAAAACAGTATACTTTACAATGGACGAAAATAATATTCACAACGAAGGGGCATATTCTAAAGGAGATTTTTTACACATTAATTATGGTGGTGAAGAAATGAAGCAATCCATTCATGACCTCACTATCAAGGGCAAGCATAATCAATACAATTCTATGGCGGCGGGTATTTCAGGCAGGGTAGCAGGCATTCGTCATGAGAAGCTCAGGGAGAGCTTTGAATCATTCGAAGGGCTGGAGCACAGGATAGAATATGTGGCTACTGTACGTGGCGTAGATTTTGTGAACGACAGTAAAGGGACTAACCTGAATTCAGTTTGGTTTGCACTGGAGAGCATGAAGAAGCCAGTGGTACTGATACTGGGTGGCCAGGACAAGGGAAATGATTATAAGGCCATACTTGACCTGGTGCAGGAAAAAGTAAAGGCGATAGTTTGTATGGGTGTTGATAATGAACCAATCATTTCATTCTTCCAGGACTATGTAAACGATATTGTAGAAACAAAGAGTGCTAAAGACGCGGTGCTTGCGGGATATTCATTGGCTGACAAAGGCGATGTAGTATTGCTTTCACCGGGTTGCGCAAGTTTCGACCTGTTTAAAAATTATGAAGACCGCGGCACACAGTTTAAAGAAGCTGTACGTAACCTGTAAATAATAAAATTAAGATGAGCCAGATAAATCAAATACTGAACAAGACTAAGGGAGACAAAGTAATTTGGGCTGTTGTCCTATTGCTGTCTTTAATTAGCCTGCTGGCAGTATATAGTGCCACCGGTACTTTTGATTACAGGCAGGATAAGAATTCAAGTTATTTTTTGCTGAAGCAGGTAATGGTGTTGGGTTTTGGTTTATGCATTACCTATTTCGTTCACAATGTTAACTACACAAAGTTTGCGAAGTGGGCGGTATTCCTTTACCTGTTGAGTTTGCCATTGTTGTTATATACCCTGGTATTTGGTAATAGTGTACACGATGCGAACCGCTTTATTACAGTACCGGGTATCAACCTTACGTTTCAGTCATCGGATCTTGCAAAGCTGGCTCTGTTTATGTTTTTGGCGCGTGTGCTCAGCATTAAGAAAGATGTAATTAAAGATTTTAAGAAAGGGTTTTTGCCGGTGCTTGTACCAATGCTGGCTACATGTCTGCTTATTGCCCCGGCAAATCTTTCGACCGCACTAATGCTTATGGCTACGTGCTCTATAATATTTTTTATAGGCAGGGTGCAGGTAAAGCACTTGTTGTTTTTGGCAGGTGTAGGTATAATTTGTGTTACGCTATTATTTGCAGTTTCATTGATTTCAGGTAAGGGCAGGGCTAAAACATGGATATCGCGTATTGAAGATTTTTCCGGGAAGAAGGATGGTAAAAAGAAAGAAGATCCTTACCAGGTGCAGCAGGCTAAAATAGCTATAGCCAATGGTGGAATAACAGGCATGGGGCCGGGTAATAGTACCCAGAGGAATTTTCTTCCTTTCCCGTTTTCTGACTTTATTTATGCTATAATAATAGAAGAGTATGGGCTGATAGGAGGGGCACTACTGATTTGTTTATACCTGCTTTTCCTTTGGCGAAGTATTCTAATCTTTAAACGATGTCCTTATGCATTTGGTGCATTCCTTGCGGTAGGGCTGAGCATTACACTGGTGTTCCAGGCAATGCTGAATATGGGTGTGAATGTTAACCTACTTCCGGTAACCGGCCTTACACTGCCGATGGTGAGCATGGGTGGTTCGTCAATATGGTTTACAAGTATAGCCATTGGCATTATACTGAGTGTGAGTAAGTATGTTGATGAAGAAGAAGTAGTGAATAAAGCAAGAGCTAAAAAGGTAGCGGATGCGGCGGTGGCCAAAGGCGCGGCCGGCAGTGCGGTTGACGATATTGTAAAACCAAACGAAGGTTTTGGAGATTCGAAAATATTTGTAAAAACAGGAAAAAATAAACCATTGCCAGGCAATATGCCTACGCCAACAACAATATAAAGTATGAACAATTTGCGTGTAATAATAGCTGGGGGCGGAACGGGAGGACATATCTTCCCTGCCATAGCTGTGGGTAAAGCCTTGCAAAGGCTGCAGCCCGGCACGCAATTGCTGTTTGTGGGTGCGTTGGGAAAAATGGAAATGGAAAAAGTGCCTCAGGCAGGCTTTAATATAATAGGTCTGGATATAGCGGGTTTTAACAGGAGTAATTTACTTAAGAATATTACCCTGCCCTTCAAGCTGATAAAAAGCAGGATGCAGGCGAAGAAGATAATAAGGGAGTTCAATCCGGGTGCTGTTGTTGGCGTGGGTGGTTATGCAAGTTTTCCTATGCTGCAGGCAGCTCAGAGTATGGGCATACCGACATTGATACAGGAGCAGAATTCGCATGCGGGCAAGAGTAACAGGATATTGGCACGCAGGGCAAAATCAGTTTGTGTTGCCTATGCCAACATGGAGCAATTCTTCCCTGCTGAAAAAATAATACTTACCGGCAACCCTGTCAGGACAGAGATAACTGATATTGACGTCGTGGCTGATGTTGCAAAAGAAGGTTATGGTCTTGATGCGGAGATGAAAACCATTTTAGTAATTGGCGGCAGCCTTGGGGCAAAGTCGATTAATGAAGCGATAGATGCGGGGCTGGAAGAGTTGATGGCGCAGAATGTGCAGTTGATATGGCAAACAGGAACACCTTATTACGAGCAGGCTAAGGCGAAAGCTGAAAAATTCGGTAGCAGGGTAGTAGTTGTGAATTTTATTAAAGAGATGGGCCATGCTTATGCAGCGGCTGATGTGGTAATATCGAGGGCGGGTGCACTGGCAATAGCTGAGTTGTGTATTGTAGGTAAGCCGGTAATATTTGTGCCATACCCCTTTGCCGCTGACGACCACCAAAAGGCTAATGCCCGGGCGCTGGTGACCAATGAAGGCGCTTTGATGATAGCCGATAATGAAGCTGCAACAACATTAATAACAAAAGTGATCGCTTTGCTGAGGGATGACAATATGCAAAAGAATATGTCGAGAAACCTGAAGGCAATGGCAATAAAAGACGCTGATGAAAGGATAGCAAATAAAGTAATAGCAATAGCAAATAATAGCTGATGGACGTAAGAGCGATAAACAGGGTGTATTTTGTAGGTATAGGCGGCATAGGCATGAGCGCACTGGCGAGGTTTTTCCGTGCACAGGGTACTGTTGTTAATGGCTATGACCGCACGGTTACCGCGCTTACTACCAAGCTGGAAGGCGAGGGCATGGGTGTACATTATACTGATGATATCGCGCTGCTGGACAAAGAAGCGCAGCTGGTTGTTTACACGCCTGCTATACCGAAAGACCATGCTGAATTAAATTGGTACAGGGATAATAATTACCCTGTTTACAAGCGCAGCGATGTGCTGCAATGGATAACCGAGCGGTTGTTCTCAGTTACCGTTGCCGGTACTCATGGTAAAACAACTATTTCTACCATGATAGCCTATTTGCTGCGCGAAACGGGTTATGGCTGTAATGCCTTTCTGGGTGGTATTTCGGTGAATTACCAGAGTAACTACTGGAGCAGTGAAAAGAATACCGCAGTTATAGAAGCGGACGAATATGACCGGAGTTTCCTGAAACTGCGCCCTGATATAGCGGTACTTACTGCAATTGATGCAGATCACCTGGATATTTACGGGACGGCGGAAGAAATGGAGTCGGCATTCATTCAGTATACTAAGAACATTAAAGAAACCGGTACACTTTTAGTAAAGCACGGTTTGCATAGGGGCGCAGACCTGCATGGGCCTAAGA
Organism: Chitinophagaceae bacterium; assembly: GCA_947447265.1. Lineage (GTDB taxonomy): Bacteria > Bacteroidota > Bacteroidia > Chitinophagales > Chitinophagaceae > Flavipsychrobacter. Next base: position 54,150 of record CANFKC010000010.1, on the reverse strand, counting down.
CAGTAACTTACAGTCTGCAAAATGATGCGGCAGACATCCGTAGCGCCAATATGGTGCAAAGGCAGGGCGGATACACTTTTGATGTAGTGGCGGCGGGCTGGATGATAACAGATATTCATTTGAATATCGGCGGTATGCACAATGTTGAAAACATGGTTGCCGCTGTTGCCGTAACGCAGATGCTGGGCATTGACCATATAAAAGTGAAGGAAGCAATTGCTGGCTTTAAGGGCATTAAGCGCAGGTTTGAATATATACTGAAGACCGATAAGGTTGTTTATATAGATGATTATGCACATCATCCTGAAGAGCTTTCTGCACTGATACGAAGTGCAAAGCATTTGTTTCCGGAGCGCAGGTGTGTAGTGGCTTTCCAGCCGCATTTGTTCAGCCGTACACGCGATTTCGCTGATGGCTTTGCGCACAGCCTTGATATGGCTGATGAGGTTTTACTACTGGATATTTATCCGGCACGTGAATTACCGATGGAAGGCGTTACAACAAAAATGATAACAGATAGAATGAGCAACAACGTTCATACTATATTATCGAAAGAAGGACTATTAGAATATGTAAAGCAGGCTCCGCTTGATCTTTTTATAACAGCGGGCGCGGGCGATATTGATAAACTTGTTGAACCGATTAAAACGATTTTAGAAAGCAAATAGTGGCAGCTAATTACAAAATATCATACAAGAAGATCTTCCAGGTGTTTTTTACACTTGTAGTATCCACATGCTGTGTGATAGCTATGGTTGGCGCATCAAATATTGAAAGTACCAAGAAGCTTGCAGGTGTTTCCATACACATTAACAGTAAAAAGAAATACCACTTTGTTGAAGAGTCACAGATTTTTGATGAGGCGATAAAAAACCGGAACATTGATACTTCTGTAACACCAATAGATAAAATTGATTTTAAGGCAATGGAGCGTGTTATAGAGCAAGACCCGTGGGTAGAACATGCTACGCTTTATGTTGATAACAACCGCATATTGCAAATGGAAGTAACGCAACGTGTGCCGTTGGTAAGGATATTTGAACAGAATGGTGCGAGTTGCTATATGGATAATACGCTGCACACCATGCCGGTTAAACCACAGATCAATTTTTATACATCGGTGGTTACGAATGTGCCTGCTTTGGGTGCAGATAGTGTGAGTTGGGCAGTGAAACAAAATATTGCTACGATGATACGCCGCATACAGTCCGATACGTTCTGGAATGTGCAGATATCGCAGGTGATTTTTGATTCAGGCTTTACGTTTCAGCTGCTTCCGGTTTTAGGTGACCAGGTAATTATGTTTGGTGATACCTCGAGGGCTGGCGAAAAGTTCAGCAATCTGTATGCCTTCTACAATAAAGTGCTGAACCGCATAGGTTGGGATAAATACGAGAAGCTGGACCTGCGTTTTAAAGACCAGGTTATTGCAACGCCTTCATTACCGTATAAAGGTCCGGTTGATAAAGCCGATGCGAACATTAACTGGTTGAACGCGTATGTATCTACAGAGGTAAGGAAAGACTCGATAGCAGCAGCCGCTGAAAACAGGGGTAGGCCATCTGATGGTAATATGATGGCTGATGTTCCGGCAAAAGAGGAGCCGAAAAAGGAACCGTTGAAGCCGGAAGCACCAAAGAAGGATGCACCGAAGGATCTGAAGCTCGCCCCGACAGACAAAGCTAAAGAAGATGCAAAGGCAAAGGCTATTGAGAAAGGCGGGTTAAAATTGATAACCCTTTCCGGAAACAAAGACCCCAAGAAAGAAGAGAAGAAAGTAGTAAAACATGACGATAAGAAAGCGGGGAACAAAGACGAAAAAAAGGTAGCGAAGCATGACGAAAAGAAAGTAGTGAAACATGATGCAAAGCACGATGATAAGAAGACGCCTAAGCATGATGATAAGAAGACGGCTAAGCATGATGATAAGAAAGAGGTGAAGAAGGACGAGAAGCATACTCAAAAACATAATGATAAGCAGCCGGAGAAGAAAGATATAAAGAAGGAGCAAGGCAAGGACGATCATGCCAATAAGGACAAAAAGCATGAGGAGCCTAAGAAAGAACATAAACCAGATAACAAACCAAAAGAGAAGGCTGTTCTAAAGCAGTCGGACCTTGGAAACGAAAAAAATAGATAAGTTTTTTAAACAATTGCAATATGAAGGAAAATCAACAACCTATTATCGTCGGTCTTGATATAGGAACTACAAAAGTAGTGGCCATTGCAGGTAGGAAAAATGAGTTCGGGAAAGTAGAAATACTGGGCTTTGGCCGCGCCGAATCTGCCGGTGTAAGCCATGGTGTTGTCATGAATATTGAACAATGCATCCGAAGCATTGAGCAGGCCATTGAGAGTTGCCTTGCATCTAACCCACAGTTAGATATTAAGGAAGTGTATGTTGGCATAGCGGGCCAGCATATAAAAAGCCTTCAGACACGCGGTGACCGTGTTCGTATAAACATAGAAGAAGAGATCAGCAAGGAGGATATCGACCTGCTTGTTAAAGATCAATATAAAACCTACATACCTGCCGGTGACCAGATCATCGACATCATACCACAGGATTTTACAGTAGACAGTACTGCCTACGTAAACAACCCTATTGGTATGAGCGGTGTAAAGATCGGGGCGAACTTCCACCTTATTACCGGTGACAGGCACGCTATCCGCAACATCAAGCGTTGTGTTGATAAGTCGCACCTTATTACCCGCGACCTGGTATTACAGCCTTTAGCTTCAGCCGCTTCGGTAATGAACGATGAGGACCTGGAAGCTGGCGTAGCAGTAGTGGATATTGGTGGAGGTACTACCGATATGGCTGTATTTTATGATGGTATCCTCAGGCATACGGCGGTTATCCCTTATGCAGGTGTAAACATCACTAACGACATCCGTAATGGTTTGGGTGTATTGCGTGCACAGGCTGAACAGATGAAAGTGCAGTTCGGTACAGCATTGGCTGACGAAGCTAATAAGAGCGCCTACATTACTATACCAGGCTTAAGGGGCCTCGCTCCTAAGGAAATTTCTGTAAGGAACCTTTCCGAAATTATACAGGCACGTGTTGAAGAAATACTTGATTACGTGGTGTATCACCTTAAGCAGGTTGACCTCGATAAGCGCTTACATGGCGGTATTATACTTACCGGTGGTGGCGCAAGGCTGAAACACATCAGCCAGCTTACCCAGTTCAAGACAGGCCTTAATGTGCGCATAGGTACACCTAACGAACACCTTGCTGGTGGCCACGCTGAGGTATTAATGAACCCGATGTATGCTACTTGTATAGGCCTGATTCTTCGCGGGTATCACGATTTTGAAAATGGCCGTATGCAGTTTACCGGGGAAGGTAATTTGTACCTGCCAATAGGCGGCAGGGAGCAGGAAGTGGTAATAGAACAACCAATAGCTGCAGCTCCTGAAGAGGTGATTACAAGCAATATTGACGAAGAAGAAGAAATTGAGGACGAAAAAATTGAAAAGACCCATAAGCGCAATGAGAAGGTAAAAACAATGCTTTCCATGTTTAAGGGAAAGTTTATGGAAATTTTTGGAGAAATTGATGACCAAAAAATTGAATAAGTATTGGGTTTAGAAGTTACCAACAAGTATATTTGCAGACTCTTAAACACAACTACTCACAACTAAGTAAACTTTACACAACACAACTAATACTAACCTAAAAATTCAAAGAGTATGATACATTTTGAGATTCCAAAGAATCAATCGTCTATTATCAAGGTAATAGGTGTAGGTGGCGGTGGAAGCAATGCCGTGAATTACATGCATAGCCTCGGCATTGAAGGGGTTGATTTTGTAGTATGTAATACCGATTCTCAGGCGTTGGCATTAAGTCCTATAACTAATAAAATACAACTTGGGCCGCATCTTACTTCAGGTTTGGGTGCTGGTGCAAATCCGGAAATAGGTAAACAATCTTGCGAAGAAAGTTTTGATGATATCACCAAGATATTGAAAGTAAATACCCGTATGGTATTTATTACTGCCGGCATGGGCGGTGGTACCGGTACCGGTGGTGCCCCAGTAGTTGCTAAAATCTGCCGCGAGCTGGGTATACTTACTGTAGGTATAGTTACTACGCCGTTCACATACGAAGGTCGTAAGCGTATGAAGCAGGCACAGGAAGGTATTGAGCGCATGCGCGAGCATGTTGATACCGTTCTTATTATTTCGAACGACAAACTTCGCCAGCAATTTGGTAACCTGCCTTTCACAAAGGCATTTGCCAAGGCTGATGATATTCTTGCTACTGCTGCTAAATGTATAACTGACGTTATTACCACTACCGGCCAGATAAACGTTGACTTTGCTGACGTTTGCACGGTGATGAAAAACGGTGGTGTTGCCATATTGGGCAGCGCGCAGGCAACCGGCGAAAACCGCGCCCTGATCGCTGTTGAGCAAGCGTTGAATTCACCATTGTTGAATGACAGCGATATCCGCGGCGCTAAGTGGTTGCTGCTGAACATCACTTCATCATCTGGCGAGCATGAGCATACCATGGATGAAGCAGAAGCTATACAGGCTTATGTTCAGCAAATGGCTGGCGATAATTGCGATGTTATTCTGGGTATGGGTCACGATCCTAATTTGGAAGACAGGATTGCGGTAACCGTTATTGCAACTGGTTTCAACTACAAAGAGATCAATATTGACTTCCCTACATTTAAAGCTAAGGAGCCAGAAAAGATCAACTTTAAATTAGAAGATGCATCTACTGCAAATATGATTCCGGACATTCGTCTTGAAACCAAGATGGAAGCACCGCAGGCGCACGACCTTTCCCCTGTTTTAGTGGAAGTAAGTGAGCCGGAACCAATGCAATTTTACATTAAAGAGCCGGTTGAAGCTTACCAGGAGCCAGTTCAGGCTGAGCCGGTAATGGAAATAATGGAAGAAGTTTCGACTCCTGTTTTCAGGTTTGAAGAAAAAGAAGTTGAAGATAGCAGCATGCGTCTGGTACTTAAGAAAGAGGAGCCAGTGGAAGATGTAGTGATCAAAATTGGTGACCGCGTTCTTTCTGCAGACGAAATAGAAGAAAAAAGAAGGTTTGAAGAGCAAAAGCGTGCACTGGAAGAACGTGCTGAGCGCCTGCGCAACATGAGCTTTAAAATTAAGCAGTCAGAAAGCAGTGATGATATTGAAAACGTTCCTGCTTACCAACGTAAGAAAGTAGAACTCGATAACAGCGCACCGGGAACCGGTTCATCTTACTACAGCGGATACTCTGTTGGCGTGAATGAAGGTAAAGGTGGTTCACAGGCTGGTATCCAGACTATAAATACTTACCTTGAAGGTAAAAAGCCGGATTGATTTTTTTGATCAGATATTTATAATCAGTGCAGCTCCCGCTATCGCGGGGGCTGTTTTGTTTTATGCAAAATGGACATCGTAAATATTTTGCCGATTGTTATTACATTTTGGTCAATTTTGTTTACTTTAGTAGGTGAAATTTTTGTTATTTATTTCACGTATTTTCTTGTCGCTTACCTAAAAACTTTCAAATGAAAAAAGCATTACTCTCACTGGTCGCCATTACTTTGTTTTCATCTATTGCCTTCGCCCAGTCTAAAGATGGTGAACGGGCTTACGGGGTGCCTGCGGCACCTGTAGTTTGCAGTGGCATAGCGCACCCGCAGGAAGGTGTTATTCAAAATGGTGAACCGCTGGTAAGCGCGCCTGCGCAGATATTGCCTGCCCAGGCTCAGGAATTTATTAACAATATTAAAGAAGCCCGGCTCGATGCAAGAAATGCTTCGGCAGGTGGGGGGCTTGCGCGCACAACATCTGTGCACCCGGTGGTGGGTACCAACTTCCCGGCCAATGTTTATTCCAGTGTGGCGCCGTCTAACAACTCAATAGCTATTTCTGACAGTGGTTACATTGTATCAGTGAACAGCACAGGCATTGCTTTTTACCGGGCTAACGGAACACTTATGTATTCCAATCTCATCTCCAATTTTCTGCCGTTTGGCTCTTCTTTAAGCGTTACCAACCCTGTAGTTATTTATGATACCAAGGCTGACCGCTTTATTTTTGTATGCCAGCAAATGCCATTGAGCGATACCGGTAAAATGTATATTTCTTATTCGCGCAGCAGCAATCCGGGTGCCAGTGTTGGATGGTACTGTTATTCATTACGCAGCAACCCGGCGGGCGGAGATGCCTTCGATTTTCCGAGAATAGCGGTTAACGACAGTGAGTTGTTTATTACCGGAAACCTTTATGCTTCTTACAGCAGCTCTCCTTATTTTGATAAGCCAATCATTCACCAGATTGATAAACGGGCTGGCTATGCAGGTGCGTCAATGAGTTCTATCTATTACCCTTACATACCAGGTGGAACCTTTGGTTTACTGCCTGTTTCAGATGGCCAGAGAGCGGGCATTACAACAGGTATGTACCTTGTGAGTACGGCAAATTCAGGTGGAAATATCATTAACCTGTACAAGATAACAGGCAACCTTTTCAGCGCACCTTCTATCTCTTACACCACAGTTTCTACATCAGCCTACGCAGTGCCGTCGAATTCGGCTCAGTTGGGTACTTCAGCCCTGTTGAATACCGGTGATTGCAGGGTGCTCAGTGGCTTTAAGCTCGATACTACCATTCACTTTGTATTTAATTGCAACGGCAGTACGGGCTATTGTGGCATAAATTATAATCGACTCGACCTGTCAACTAATACCAATGTTTCCAGCGTTTTGAGCACTACCGGCACTGACTATGCATACCCGACTGTAGTATCTTATGCCACAACGCGCACTGACCCTTCTGTAATAATTGGTTTTGGTGCATCAGGCAGTACTACTTTTCCTCAAATAATGGCCGTGAATTGCGATAGCGCAATGACATGGTCAGGCACAACCCTGGTAAAGTCGAGCCTAACCTACGCTGGTGGTACCAGTGGTATTGTTCCATGGGGGATGTATTCTGGTTCTTCGCGCAGGCACAATAGTGCCGCACCTTCAGTATGGCTGAATAGCAGTTTTGCCAACTCTGCTCACAACCTGGATACTTATGTAGCAGAGATACATGATGCGACAACAACTCCTTGTCCTGCACCTGCGGGCCTTTCCATTACTGGCCTTACCACTTTTTCTGTGGTATTACATTGGGGTGCAGTTGGTGGTGCATTAATGTATAATGTGCAATACAAACCAACGGCCAGCAGCACATGGACCTCTACCACCTCTACAACTTTATCAAAGACGATTACTGGTCTTACCTACGGCACACATTATGACTACCAGATACAGGCAATGTGTTCAGATTCAACGTTAGGTACCTACGCGGCTGATACGTTTACCACCAAGTTTCCGGGAGTTGGCGTACAGGAATTAAACAATGAAAACGTGGTGAAGATTTTTCCGAATCCGGTTGCGGATAACTTCTCTTTAGAAGTAACGCTGGCCGCACAGGCTGCTCTGCAAATAGATATAACTGATGTTACCTGCCGTGTGGTAAAACAACTGTATAATGGCACAGCGGTAGCTGGCTATAACGATTTTTCATTCAACACAGGCAACCTGCCGAACGGGGTGTATACACTCGTGGTAACAGCGGATTCAAAGCGTATTGTTAAGGAGAAAATTGTGATAGCGAAATAGGTACAAAAGCCTTTTATACGGCCCTTACCAGCAATATATTTTAAGGCTGATGGCACGATGTGTCGTCAGCCTTAATTTTTTGAAACCTTGTTTCCTTAAAATAGGCTAATTTCAAAAGTTATTTGATCGAAGTATTACGTTCATGGCTAAAGAAAAAAATCAACAGGTGCCGATGGGTCCATCAGGTAGCACTACTACCATAGCTGGCTTTTCTATTATAGGGAAGCTGACTTTTTTGCTTGGCATAATAGCCTTCCTGATCTATGCGAATACGCTGGGGCATGGCTATGTTTTAGATGACTACATAGTTATTGTAAAGAACAACATTGTAACAAAAGGCTTTTCGGGCATTGGTGAAATATTCACTACACCTTATCATTTTGGGCACTCACCTGTTACTAACGATCTGTATCGCCCTTTGGCAATGGTTATGTTTGCTGTAGAATGGCAGCTTTCGGGCGGCGGGGCATGGCTGAGCCACTTTATAAATACGGTGGTTTTTGCTGGCTGTGTCATGTTGCTGTTTATGTTTGTCGATGAATTATTTGATAAACGGAAGACCGTACTTGCCTTTGTTGCTGCATTGCTTTTTGCGCTGCACCCTATACATACCGAAGTTGTTGCAAATATAAAAAGCCGTGATGAACTGATGTGTTTTTTGTGCGCTTTTGGGTCGCTGCTCTTATTTATGAAACATGCGCGCTCAGGTAAAATAATGGAGTTGGTTGCTGGCGCTGTTTTATATTTTCTGGCCTTGCTCTCGAAAGAAACAGCCATTACATTCATAGGTGTAATACCACTGGTTTTCTTCTTTTACAAAAATGACAACAGGGGCCGAAGTATCATGATAACTGCAGGTGCAGTTATTGCCGCTGCGGCATATCTTGCTATCCGCTTTTCGGTGTTGGCGCACTATAATGCCAATCACTCAGGCGAGGTGAGTTTTATCGATAATGTGCTTTCCGGTGCGCCGACGAGCGCAACTAAATTCGCTACTGCAATTTACATAATGGGTAATTACATAAGAATGCTCTTTGTGCCTTACCCCCTCATCTGCGATTATTCATACAGCGGTATTCCTTTTGTGGGTTTCGGGAATACCTGGGTGCTGCTTTCATTTGCTGCTTACTTGGCATTAGTGGTGTTCGCTCTTTTACGGATGCTGAAAAACAGGAAAGACCCTGCTGCATTCGGTATATTGTTCTTCCTGATTACGATTTCTTTATTTTCCAATATCCCTTTTCTTGTTGGCGCTGCAATGGCAGAGCGCTTTGTCTTCTTTGCTTCCGCTGGTTTTTGTATAGCTATTTCCCGGGCCGTTGATAAATGGGTAATTAAAGATGGAGGCAATAATATTGATGCACTAAAACGCGGTACTACCTTATTTGTGTTGTTGCCGGTTTGCCTGGTTTATTCCGGTATAACATTCGCCCGAAATGGCGACTGGAAGAGCAATAATTCCCTCTATGCTGCCGATGTGGTGAAAGCGCCTGAGAACAGCCGCCTGCACTACTATCTCGGCACGGATCTGCTTATTTCGGAAGAAGCTGACGGCACAGACGTGGAAACTAAAAAGCAACTGGCTACCGCTGGTATTGAGCACCTCAAGACAGCGGTCGCTATTTATCCCGGTTTTTCATTGGTGATTTCAGAAATAGGGAGTACTTACTTCAATATTAAAAACTACGATTCTGCCGCTATTTATTTTGAAAAGGCGCTGACTATTAATGGCAAGGATACGCTTGCAATGCACAACCTATCGGCCGTCTACTTTTTTAAGCAGGAATATGAAAAGTCCGTGGCGCAGTGCCGCAGTGCTATCGCCCTTGATCCCAACTATGGCCGCGGATATAGAAATATGGGGAGTTGCTACCTTAAAATGGGTAAATATGATTCTGCCATACAGGTGTTGCGTATTGCTGCTATAATGGACCCTGCAATCAATTCCAGCTACCAAAACCTGGCTTATTCCTTTAAATTGGGTGGTAATATGGATTCGGCGCGTAAATACGAGGCTATAGCGCGGCAACGGAACCCGGCCTTTAGCCTGGATGCCAGCACTATGAAATAGTTTTTCCGACCTGCTATATCGGTTTCTGGTCGTTTTTATTATTTTTCATCTGTATATAGCAATTTCTTAATTGTACTTGTTAGCGTTCACTTCATTATTTTTGCAAGCCAACAAAATGTCATGCTGCAAAAGCTGGTTATTAAGAATTATGCTATTATAGACTACCTGGCCATAGAGCCCGATGGTCAGCTCAATACTGTTACCGGGGAAACCGGGGCAGGTAAGAGTATTATTTTAGGCGCCCTTTCCCTTATATTGGGAGAGCGTGCCGACACTGCCGTACTCATTAACAAGAATGAAAAATCGGTAATAGAAGGCTACTTTGACGTTAGTACAAATGCGGCGTTTAAAAGCGCCCTGACTGCTGCTGAACTTGATTACGAGGATCAATGCATCATTCGCAGGGAAATAGCTGTAAATGGCAAATCAAGGGCCTTTATTAACGATACGCCGGTAACATTAAGCCTGCTTAATTCGCTTACGTCGCTTTTGGTTGACCTGCACCAGCAATTTGACCACCTGGCGCTGAAAGAGGACAACTTCCAGATGGATGCGCTGGACGCTATTGGTGGGACTATGGCGCAGGCTCGCGATTACCAGGAACTCTATAACAAACATAAGAAAGTAAAAAGGCAGCTGACTGAAAATAAAGACAGGCAGGCCCAGTTGCAGAAAGAAGCGGATTACAAGCAATTTTTGTTTGATGAACTGAATGAGGTGGCGTTCAAACCCGATGAGGTGGAACATGCCGCTGCCCAGCTGAAACAAATGAGCCATGCGGAGCGAATAACGCTAACACTTGCCAATGCCCGTACGGTGCTGGAAGAAGGCGAGCAACCCATGGTAAACGAGTTGAAGCGCATGAGCCAGCAATTGCAAGGTTTAGCCGATGTAATGCCGGAGATAAAGAGCCTACAGGAACGTGTTGCCTCCGTATGGGTAGAACTGAAAGATATAGCTGCTGAACTGGGTATTGAAGAAGAGAAGGTTTCGCTGAATCCTGAAGTAATGGCGGAACTGCAACAACGGGTCGACATTGGTTATAAGCTGATGAAGAAACATGCGGTAAACACAACTGCGGAATTGCTCACGCTGCAGGCATCGCTCGAAGAAGAATTGAAGGCAACGACCGATGTAAATGCCGCAATTGAAAAGCTGGCTAAAGAAGAAGAGAAACTATATAAAGAACTTATTGCAGAAGGCGACAAACTTTCAGTGAAGCGTAAAAAGGCAATTCCTGGTTTTAATGCCAAAATGAACGAATTGCTGGTGTTGGTAGGTATGCCAAATGCAAGATTCGAAGCACGTTTAGATACCGTAGCGCCAACACTGCACGGTACTGATAATGTGCAATTTTTGCTGGATGCCAATAAGAGTGGAAATGCTCAGCCGATGGAAAAGGCTGCTTCAGGCGGAGAGATGAGTCGTATTATGTTGTGCATAAAATCGCTTACTGCGAAGGCCCTGCACATGCCTACACTTATATTTGATGAGGTGGATACCGGTATCTCCGGCGAAGCCGCTCGGCAGGTTGGTTTATTGCTTCGCGAACTTTCGGCTTACCATCAGGTGATCTGTATTACGCATCAGCCACAGGTAGCTGCTCGGGGTTCCCGTCATTTCTACGTATACAAACAGGCAGACGCTACTGGCAGGCTGGTAACCAATATTAAGACATTAGAACAGAGTGACCGCGTGCTCGCGATAGCACGAATGATAGGCGGCGAGCAACCAAGCGAAGCAGCTATTAATAATGCAAGGGAGTTGGTAGAAGTTTAAAAACATTAATCATTTTAAAAAATAAAAAAGACAATGAAAGCTACATTACAGACAAATCACGGAGATATTGTTATTGACTTTTTCGACAAGCAAACTCCTGCTACTGTTGCCAATTTTGTAAAACTCGCAAAAGAGGGTTTTTACAATGGCATCAAGTTCCATAGGGTGATCAAAGATTTTATGATACAGGGCGGCGACCCATTGACCAAGGATGATACCAAGACCCACATGTGGGGTACAGGTGGCCCGGGCTACAAATTTGCTGATGAAATTACTGCAGGTAACAGCAATGCGCTGGGCACGATTTCAATGGCTAATGCAGGCCCTAACACTAATGGCAGCCAGTTCTTCATTAACCTTCGTGATAACCACTTCCTGAATTCGAAGCATACGGCATTCGGACAGGTAGTTGCAGGTATGGAAGTTGCCCGCGCAATTGAAGCAGCGCCAACTAACCCAAGCGACCGCCCGTTAGAACATGTTGTTATCAACAATGTTGTGATAGAAGATTAATGATTTGATAAAGACTAAATGCATAATGGCAGGCCTTAGCGGGCCTGCCATTTTTTTGTAGATGTACTTGTTCTCTTCTGTTTATCGGTGTGCATTGCATTTTCGTATTATAGCTTTGACAACTCTCCGGAGAGTTGTCAAAGCGAATCACATCAAACCTTGGTATTGACCACCTGTAAAAGAAGATTTGACAACTTTTTAGAAAGTTGTCAAATCGAAGCATATCGATTTTTTGCGCTCGAAACAAGGCAGTTCAGCTCCCGTATTACAGGCGCAGGTAGCGTAACCAATTTGGATAGCATGCCTCGCAACCGCAAGGGTGATACATGGGTGTATTAGTGAGTTAAGATTTTGATATGCGCAAATTCAATTTGTTCAATCAAAATATCAACGATCCTGCAAGGGCAATCGCAATTAGGTATCCGTACATGGTAATGGCAATGAACGTATAATAGTTTGTTTTTTAGGATGAAGAAAATAAGTGTCATCAGGGCAAAAAGAGGAATTGATAACATCCAGGTTATTGACAGGTAGCTCATAAAATGACAGTATAAGTCACTGCAATGAAAATGGCCGAACCCAGGATGGTTGGAAGTCGGGTAATATCTCAATAATTTGGCCACATGGTAGTAGAATCCCCATAATGAAATAGTGAAGATCCACGGCAAAGCCCCCAAGCCGTAAAGTAGCATTTTCCATAGTTTCATGTCGCTCAATAAAACGGAAATGAAACACAAATATTGTGCCTTTAACTGCCAAAGCTACAAGTAACATTCGTAGTACATAGGTGTCCCGCACCTTAAAGGTGTGGGACACCTAACCTCAACAACACACTGCAACTGCCAACTAACTCACTTCCCAGAAGGACTTACGACTGATGACTTACAACTTACGACTCAATACTACTTTCCAAACTTATTCTTCAGCAGGCTCAATGCATCGTTCATGCTCAGAGGTGCAGGGGCGGCAGCAGTTTCTTTTGGTTTATTGAATTGCTTAGGTGTTGGTGGGGCTTGAGTTTTCCTTGCTGATGTTGGTGGTTCCTGGGTTTGTTTAATAGAGAGCGCAATGCGTTTACGCGGAATGTCAACCTCTGTAACTTTTACAGTGACCTTTTGGTTCAGCTTCAGCATCTCGTTGGGGTCGGTAATATACTTGTGTGCTATCTCCGATACATGCACCAGGCCATCCTGCTTTACACCAATATCAATGAAAGCGCCAAAGCGGGTAAGGTTGGTTACGCAACCCGGAACTATCATACCCACATGCACATCTTCAATACTATAGATGCTCGCAAATTCAAACTGCTGTACTTCGCTACGAGGGTCGAGGCCCGGTTTCTTTAATTCGTTAATTATATCGCGCAGCGTGTGCTCGCCGGTTTCTTTAGTAATGTACTTTTTAGGTTCCAGTTTCTTAACGAGTTCATCATTGCCGATCAGTGAAGCTATATCAGCACCAATATCTTTAGCCATAGCCGCGATAACAGGGTACGCCTCGGGGTGCACTGCGCTGCCATCCAGCGGATCGTCGCCATCTTTAATGCGCAAAAAGCCTGCGCATTGTTCAAAAGCTTTGTTGCCAAGGCGAGGCACTTTCATCAACTGCTTGCGGCTGGTAAACCTGCCTATTTCGTTGCGGTAGGTAATAATGTTTTCGGCAATTGATGGGCCTATACCGCTCACATAACTCAGTAAATGTTTACTTGCGGTATTGAGGTTCACACCCACTGTATTCACGCAGCTTATAACCGTCTGGTCCAGCTTTTCTTTCAGGCGCACCTGGTTTACATCATGCTGGTATTGCCCAACGCCAATGCTCTTAGGGTCTATCTTTACCAGCTCAGCGAGTGGGTCCATCAGCCTGCGGCCAATGCTTACCGCGCCACGTATAGTAATGTCCTCATCCGGAAACTCTTCCCTTGCAATTTGAGAAGCCGAATAGATGGAGGCTCCATCTTCATTCACTAAAAATATAGGCAAGCCAAGATTCAGCTTTTTCACTATCAATTCTGTTTCGCGACCTGCTGTACCATCACCAATGGCTATTGATTGTGTCTTAAACTCATGCACCAGCGAACGTATTTTGTGCTCTGTATCTGGTATGCGTTTTGGCTCGTGAATGTAGATAAGGTCGGTTTTCAACAGCGAGCCTTGCTCATCCAGGCAAACTATTTTACAGCCGGTTCTGTAGCCGGGATCAATAGCCAATATGCGCTTGCTGCCCAGCGGTGAGCTGAGTAACAACTGGCGCAGGTTTTCAGAGAATACATTAATAGCTTCCTCGTCGGCTTTCTGTTTTAGTGCCATCCTGAACTCACTTTCCAGCCCAGGTAACAACAATCTGCGCCATGAATCTTTAATGGCCTTTTTTACCTGCTCTGCAGCATCATTATTTGCTTTAATGAAGGTCTTTTCAGCAAGGGCGAGGGCAGCTTCTTCTTCAGGAGAAATGGCCATGCGCAGAAACCCTTCCATAAATCCGCGCATAATAGCCAATAGCCTGTGCGATGGTATTTTAGAGATACGTTCGCTAAAGTCGAAATAGTCTTTGTACTTAGCAGCATCCTGTTCTTTATCAGCTAGTAGCTTGCTTTGTACTGTTGCAGTTTGCTCAAATAACCGCCTCATGGTGGTGCGTAATTCTGCATGTTCGTTCACCTGTTCGGCAATAATATCTCTGGCGCCCTGCAGTGCTTCATCTATGGTTTTTACCTGTTCGTTAAGGTGTGCCTCGGCGGCTTTTTGCAGGTCGGTATTTTGTTGCTCCAGTATAAGCAGCGCCAATGGTTCTAACCCATTTTCGCGTGCTGTCTGTGCCTTGGTTTTACGTTTAGGTTTGTAGGGCAAGTATAAGTCTTCCAACTCAGCAACGGTTACGGCTGCATTTATTTTTGCCTGCAGCGTTTCCGTCATTTTACCCTGCTCGGTTATCGTCTTTTCAATAAAAGCCTTGCGTTCGGCAAACTCCTTTTGCGTGTTGGCTTCGTCCTGTATATTTTGAATCTGCACTTCATCAAGCGCTCCTGTTTTATCTTTACGGTAACGGGCAATAAAGGGTATGGTACCACCTTCGGCAAGTAATTGCAAAACTGCGGTAACATCCTGTGGCCTTAAATTGAGTTTGGCGGCAACGCCCTGTACATATTCTGTCATTTCTATCTATTAACGGGATGCGAAAGTAAAGGGTTGGCAGCATTCAAAAAAGGAGTTTTTTTCGAAGTATTTTTGTAAATGGATGGAGATGATGTGCTGTTGAATTGCTTTACATTTAATGATATCTATGAAAATAGCAGGTTTTTCAGCATTACATGACCGTACCATTATTGAAGAAGAATATTGTTGTACTGACGGGGATACGTTCGTCAACACTCTTACCAGCGAAGAAATATTACGCATTGTCAACTACCTTCAAAGCGGAACAATGGTTTTTTCTATGACGTTGGCACTTTTTGATAAAGAAAATTACATCGGCCCCTATTGTATTTACACTGATGGGGAATGGTTGTGGCCATCGCACCTGGCGTATTATCTTGGTCGAGGTAAGTTGGTGAATTTGAGTATTGATTTTCGGGATCACGTCCTCGGCAGGCAAGCACTGGTAGCGCAGGTCTCAACCGAAGCTCGACAGCAAACTTCCATTTTTGTTGAGCAGCACCTGCTCAAGCTTGGTGAAAAAACGAAAAGACGGTTCAATATTACTAAATTTGACAACTAAATATTATGACAGGTATTACCCTCATAGAGCATTATATTGAAAGCCCTGCAGAGCTCTTCACCTTCCTGATAAGCAATATCGCGTGGGATGAACGAATGACCGCGCGTAAAACGGCCAGCTATGGCGTGGCCTATAACTATTCTCAGATACACTATCCTTACCTGGATCTTTTGCCGGAACTGGTGGCTATCAATAAGATGCTTCAGCCGGTAGTAGGCTTCGAATCTAATAATTGCCTCATCAACTACTATCCCGATGGGAAATCGAAAATGGGCTATCATTCTGACCAGACAGACATTCTTGAGGACGGCACGGGAATAGCCATTGTTTCGTTAGGTGCCACCAGGCAGTTAAAGTTTAGAAAAATTGCAGCGAATGACGAAGTTGTTTCGTTCGACTTACCTGCAGGAAGCCTGGTGTATATGACGCAGGCAATACAGGCTGCGTGGCAACACGCTATACCAGCATCTGACACGATGGAAGGAAGAATAAGCCTTACGTTTCGCCGGTTAATTTAGAGCGATAAAACTGCCGACATATTGAGTAGAAACTTCCCGTAGTCAAATCGTGCCAAATCTGTATTTTTAGGGAAATTAAGCCCGATGTACGAAAATAAATTCCAGCCTCTCGCGTCGCACCATATTTTCTTTGGCCGTGTAATGAGGAATGTGATAGTTGCCAGCCTCATTTTAGGGGTATGCCTGTTGATAGGGATTTTCGGCTACCATTATATTGCAGATATAAGCTGGATCGATTCTATACACAATGCATCTATGATATTAAGTGGTATGGGGCCGGTGGCTGAAATAAAAAATGTTGCCGGGAAGCTATTTTCCTCAGCCTATGCGCTGTTTAGCGGTGTGGTTTTTATTACCAATATCGGTTTTATACTTGCCCCGGCAGCACACAGGTTGTTCCATAGTATACATGTAGATGATGGTGATAAGTAATTTTAGTGCTACCATAAGTCATACCCTGCAAGGGCGTATTACAACTTAGGTACGTACCTTTGCCCTCCAACTACAATTCTCATCATGGACTATAAGCAGATTCCGAAAGGCAAGTTGCTGGAATGGATAAAGGAAAAATACGAAGGCAAGGAAGTAACAGATTCGCGCTCACCTGCAGGTAACTGGCTGGGTATTACGCTCGATCGTATTGCAAAAGGAGAGGCGGTGCTGAACATCATGGTAAAGCATGAAATGACTAACCCTTATGGCAATATACATGGTGGTATGATGAGCATGGTTATTGATGAGGCTATAGGATGGGCGGTTGTCAGCATAGATGCCGATCAGCACTATACGTCACTAACCCTGAATGTTGATTTTCTGTACGCTATAAAGGAAGGTCAGCGGCTGAGGGCGGAATCGAAGGTGTTGCGCATCGGTAAGAAGATTATCAATGTGGAATGCCATGTTTATGACCTCAATGGCAAAATACTTGCCCGCGGCAACAGTAACCTTATTGCTACCGGCATGGAATTCGTTTAAACAATAAATTGCATTAAAATACCCAAACACTATGTCAACTACCATCACTACTGATACACTCCACAAAGCCCTCAAACACTTTTTTGGGTATGATAATTTCAGGCTGAACCAGTTGCCTGTAATTGAAACGATATTAGCTGGTAACGATGTTATGGGTATTATGCCTACAGGTGGCGGTAAGAGTATCTGCTACCAGCTGCCGGCAATGCTGCTACCCGGCATTACGATAGTGGTTTCGCCGCTCATTGCGTTGATGAAAGACCAGGTTGACAGTCTGATCGCGAACGGTATACATGCGGCATTTTTAAACTCCTCTCAGTTGGCGGAAACGCAGCGGAATGTAATTACGCAAGCCCGCAACGGGCAGATAAAATTGCTCTATATTGCGCCCGAGCGTATACCTTCTAACAGCAGTTCTTTTATTGATTTTTTAAGGGACCTCAACCCATCGCTTTTTGCTGTTGATGAGGCGCATTGTATATCATCATGGGGGCATGATTTTCGTCCGGAATATCTTAAGCTTGCGATACTTAAACAGAACTTCCCTAATACGCCGGTAATAGCTTTAACGGCAAGTGCCGATAAACTAACCCAGGATGATATTGTTAAGAAGCTGGATGTGCCGCGTGCAAAAGTGTTCATTTCCAGCTTTAACAGGCCTAACATCAGCTACTATATCAGGCCCAAGCAAAATGCAGTGGGTAAGATAGCCGAATACATTCTGAAACATAAAGACCAGTGCGGTATCATTTATGCGCTTTCCCGGGCTTCTACAGAAGAAATAGCGGGTAAGCTGCATGCGCTTGGCATTAAGGCCGCTTATTACCATGCCGGGCTGGATGCGGCAGAACGCAGTCGGGTGCAGGAAGACTTTCAGAAGGATACTTACCAGGTTATTGTTGCGACCATAGCATTTGGTATGGGTATCGATAAATCGAATGTGCGCTATGTTATTCATCATGATGTGCCAAAGAATATTGAAGGCTACTACCAGGAAACTGGTAGGGCGGGGCGCGATGGATTGAAGAGCGATGCCATACTTTATTATTCGCGCGGCGACATTATGAAGTTGAAGAGTTTTGCCGTAGTAGAAGGTAACCCTGCGCAGACTGCCATCTCCATGAATAAGCTGAAGCAGATAGAGCAATTCTGCGAAAGCGATACCTGCCGCAGGCAATACCTGATGCAGTATTTTGGTGAGCCCTTCCCGGCTTATTGTGGCTCGTGCGACTATTGCATGAGTTCGTTGGAAGAGCGGGATGCTACTGTTGATGCACAGAAGTTGTTATCGGCAATTGTGCGCACCGGGGAGCGTTATGGAACAGGGTATATTATAGATATTCTCCGCGGCTCTGCCAGCGAGAAGATACAACCAGCACATAAAGAATTGAAAACTTATGGCATAGGCCGGGACGTGAAGCGCGACGAATGGGAGCTGCTGGTAAAGCAAATGCTTAACAACGGCTGTCTGGAGCGAACGGAAGACCAGTATTCCGCCCTACAGTTGAACCACAAAAGCCACGAAATACTCAAGGGCCACAGCAACTTTATGCTGGTAATGCACAAGGGTGTTAAGGAGAAGATAATGGCGGAAGAAGAAGAACTGGCCTATGATGAACAATTGATGAAAGACCTGCGTGGCGTGCGCTATGAACTGGCCGACCGGGAGCATGTACCAGCCTATAACATATTGCCCGATAACAGCCTGGTTGAAATGGCCACCTACCTGCCGCAAACATTCGATGAGCTTAAGCAGATTTCAGGGTTTGGTGACTATAAGGTAAGCAAGTACGGTGCATTTTTTATAAAAATTCTTCAACAGTTTGCGAAGGATAATAACATGGTATCTAAAGTGCATTTAAAGGTTCCGAAAGCGCGCGCTTCAAAGAAGCCCGCAGAACCCAAGCAAGCGTCAGCGGGTAACACACAACTGGCATCGCTCTCGCTTTTCCGCGACGGAATGACGATGCAGGAAATAGCTGATTATCGCCGCCTTTCTTTAGCTACCATTGAAAATCACCTCAGTTTTTTTGTTAATGAAGGTACTATTGAAATAACCCAACTGGTGCCACAAAGACGCCTTGATAAAATAGTTGAGGCTATTAAACAAAGCGGTCAGATGGTGGCTTTAAAACCAGTAAAAGAGATATTGGGAGACGATTATAGTTATAGCGAAATAAGGCTTGCATTTGAGTTTTACAGGAAGGGAGGCAAATAAACTTGCGCTATGGTATTCCACGCTCCATTTAATAAACTACCGGTGCTGTTGCTTCTGTTGTTAATAGCACCCGTGTGTCTGTTATCACAAGTTCCGTTTAAGTCGTTGGTAAGAGTGGATACCAACCTGAGGGACACGACAATATATGCGAAAACGTGGCGCTACAACTGGAATATTTCTAAAGATGAAACTGGAAAATTCCATAATAGTATTCGCCGTAGGATTAGAAAAAGGGATACAATTCATAACCCAATTACGGCACATTGTGTGACCAATTACAGGGAGCGGCAGGATATTGAGTTCTGTTCTGCATACCTTGAAAACGGCGCACTTTCGTTTAGCCTGCGCTATGCTGATGGAGATCCCGGATTTCTGATCAGCGTCAAAAACGATAGCATTACCATTGCTAAGCACGTGTCGCCACATTGCGGCACCCACGACCCCTACACCAAAAGCAGGAATTGTAGGGAAGAGTTGGTGCTCAACAAGTCGCACTATGTAAAAGGGGATACCCTGGAAGGATACATTAACTACAAGAGTCTTCAGATCACTTTTAGTGCGAATGACCTGAATGTACCCTACGTATACTATCTGAAAGGGTATTTTAAAACTGTGGTAAATTAAAAATATTCATCGCTCCAGTTTTAGATTCGGGTTAGTCAAGTTTTAACCCTTTCACTTGCCATGGCCAAAATGCCTTGTCTGTAAGCAAGCCGCGTGCCTGTTTTCTTTCAACAAAATAGAATAATAGCATAGCAAAGAAGAAAGCCAGTGGAATGCCGATGATACGGGTAGCCAAACCATAAATGGCTGTGCGGTCGCCGGTGAAGCGGGCTACATTATTGTCAACCAGGTAAAATACAGAGAAGTGGATAAGGAAGAGAGAATAAGATCGTTCTCCGAGCCATATCATTATCGGTTTACTCAAAAATCTCTTTAGTCCATCTGCACGAAAAGCCATTGTAATTACGCCGGCATAAAATAGACCGTAACCCGAATGGAGTAAAGAGATAAACACATAGTTTATGTCCATTAAAACTATACCCGCAATAACCAGCACTATGCCTGCAATCATGAAGTTCCGGGCCTCTGTAATATTAAAGTCGCGGGCAGCAAGAAGGATGCCCATAAGGAAGCACACCGGATATTCCATAAACTTACCTAATACTGATGCATGGTAGGTATAAGAATAGAGCCATGATGTGTAGTTAGTGCTTAATTCCTGCAGCGCGAATGCCGCGCCATAGGTAGCGAGGATGGTGATGATAATACGCTGAATGGTGAGTTTTTCCGGCTTTGGAAACGTTAGTACAACCGCAGGTACGGCAATGTAAAAGAGTATTTCGATCTGTAAGCTCCACCAGGCAAGGTTGTAGTAGTTTTCATTGGTGCTGAAAATGAATGATTCCTTAAATGTTTCCAGCCACG
This sequence comes from Chitinophagaceae bacterium, assembly GCA_947447265.1. Lineage (GTDB taxonomy): Bacteria > Bacteroidota > Bacteroidia > Chitinophagales > Chitinophagaceae > Flavipsychrobacter. The sequence continues at coordinate 33,297 of CANFKC010000010.1, read as the reverse complement.
AAAACGGAATATGCATACCACGCACATTATACCAGGTGGGGTAAGTCCCCATGAACCATACCACGAAAGCTCCGAATAACAAAGCAAAAAAGTAAGGAGGATAAATGCGTTTTATACGGCGAATAAAATAGTCGCCCACTTTAAATTGGCGTTGCCCACGAAGGTATGGACGCAACAACACAACTCCACTCAAAACAAAAAAGAGATCGACCCCCGATTGCGTAAACTGGCTGAACATTTCCCCTGAATAGGGTATGTGCGATTTGTTAATGAATGCGGCAATGTTAGCGGTCAATGAGTGATGTATCACTATCATTAACGAAGCAATGCCCCTTAACCCGTCTAAAAAGTGAAACCGCTCTTTCTGGCTGGTTGTACTCATTGATTTTGCAGTTTATTTAGTGTTTACTCCTTGCCCGTGAATTTTTCCATGGTCGCTGACGTATTAGAGCTTATCCCTTCCGATTTAAAAACCTTCCCCACTGTGCGCAACAATATCCTGAAGTCGAGCGCAAAACTGATGTGCTCCACATACCAGATATCGTATTCAAATTTTTGTTTCCAGCTTATAGCGTTGCGGCCATTAGTTTGCGCCCAGCCCGTAATGCCGGGTTTCACATCATGCCGGTGCTTTTGGGTTTGGTTATACCGGGGGAGGTATTCCACCAATAACGGTCGTGGACCAACAATACTCATGTCGCCCTTTATTACATTCAGCAGTTGTGGTACTTCATCGAGCGACGTGCGGCGTATAAAGCTTCCAATAGCAGTTAGCCTGTCAGCATCGGGCAGCAGGTTGCCATCTTTATCTTTTTTGTCGTTCATGGTCTTGAATTTCACCACTTTAAAAATGCGTTCATTCAAACCCGGCCTGCGCTGAAAGAAAAATGGTTTACCATCATTGGCTATTGCGAGTAAAGTGACAACTACAATAAATACAGGAAGCAATACTATAAATACAGCCAGTGCCACCGAAACATCGGCCAGTGGCTTAAAAAACTGAATGTATAGTTTTTTTGTAAAGCTTCTTTGCATATTATTTTCTACTTGTTACTTCGTCTTCAAAATAGCCGTATCTCAAAATATAAATTGGCGTGCGCAACTTACTATCAAAGACTACCTGCTATTTACTAACTACTGTCCACTAATTATTACCTACTATCTACAGCTTTCTACTTTTTACTTATGACTTTTCTACTACTGATATTCTACTCATCACTTACGACCTATTGCGGAGCTGATGTAGCCGATATATTTTTTAGCCAGCACTTCCCGGTCAAAGTTCTCTTTTGCATAGCGGTAACCACTTTCTCCTTCCCGTTTCAATCTTTCCGGATCGGCCAGGTAAGTACGGATGATGTGGTTGTATTCTGAAATATTTTCCGGCTCAACATAGCTGCCAGCGCCAGCATCTTCCAGCAGTTCGCGCGATACGCCGTCAATAGCCATGAGTATGGGCTTTTTGCAAGACATATAGTCGAATGTTTTGTTGGAATATACTGTTTTAAAAGTATCTACCTTTTTAAGAACGGACGCGCCCATTTCTGAAGCCAGGATGTACCGGAATACTTCAGCCTTAGGAACGGAGTCGAGGAAACGTACATTGGTTATTTTACGTTCAGCTGCCAACTTCATTAAGCGTGCCTTTTCCATACCCTGGCCAATAAGGAGGAATAGCACATTGGTATCTTTTAAAGCCTCGCCGGCGTCAAGCACCTGTTCCAGGTGGTTGGCAACGCCATGTGCACCTACATAGGTAATTACAAAGCGGCCTTCCATATCATGTTCTTTCCGAAATGCAGCAGCGTCAAAAGTTTGCAACAGGTTTTCTGAAAGACTAAAGTCAGCGGCGTTTGAAATCTGGATGAGTTTGTTTTCTGCGATTCCTTTTTTCTCGCGCAGCGTTTTATAAAATGCCGGGGTAAGTACGTTTATGAGTTTTGCTGTGCGGTAAATAAATCGTTCTACCCCAAAGGCTAATTTAATAATAGCCCCATTGGTCAACACGCCGGTATCAATAGCTGATTCCGGCCAAAGATCACGAACCTCGAACACAAATGGCATCCGGCGCAAGCGCGAAATGAGGTAGCCGCTACCACCCACGAACAAAGGTGGAGAGGTAACAATAACCACATCAAATTTGCCTTTGGCCTTAAAAAGCCCGGCATAAAATGAAGAAAACATGAATGAAAAATAGCCCCAAAGCCTGCCTACAAAATTCTTGTTGTAGTTTTCTGAAACATGGCAACGCCACACCGTTACAGCGCCCTGCTGTTTCTTTACAAAATGCTTGCCCTTATATTCCGGCCGTTTTTCTTTTCCGTTAGCATGCATCATGCCGCCCAGCACAGTTACTGAGTGCCCCATTTCCGTCCACACGCGTGTTAATTCGTTCCACCTGGAACCGCCCGGGTCATCTTCCTCTAAAAAATACTGGTGTAGTAATAATACGTTCATGCGTTAAATTAATAGCCAAAAATAGCAGATAGGGTCGGGATATACTTTTTGAAGGGTGTAAGATACAACCCGCAGGGGTTATTTTATGTCGATATCGGTTACTATTGTATTAGCATCGCTGCTGAATACGTATTCAATGTCTTTTTCTTTCTTGCCGTACAATGATGAAAACCAGCCATCTTGTTTTCTAGCGTCCACTTTTTTACCGTTAATGTCGGTGGCTGCAAACTTGACTTTTTTGTCCGCACCCATCGGTAAATGCCAAAGTTGTTGCATTGCGATACCTGCGGGCAGGCGGTTAATCTCATCTTTAATATGCCATTTCAGCGTGCCCTTTTGTTTGGTGAGGGTTCGCTTATGGGTTATGTTGCCGTTTAGGTAAGAATAGGCTTTAACGGTGCCTTCAAAAATATATTGGTCATTCACCTCTTTCAGTTCGGCGGCTTTACACTGCGTCCAGAAGTACCAGATAAAGCGCCCGCCTTTCAGCATCTGGTCGTTATTGCCCAGCATTACCGTATTATGAGATGCTGTGCCGCTGAAGTAGCGTATGGTCGCATCGTCAGTATTATACTTATAGCTGCCGGCATCCTGCAACAGGTTTTCTCCCTTATGCCAGATATCTATGTGCAGGTTATCCGCCTGCGACGGGCGGTCTTTGTAACTGCCGCATTTAATAAAAGTTATGGTTTGTGGTTCCCTTATAACATAGTAGCCTCCAATTGGAAAGCTATAAATGCCATTAGCTGGTTGCCAGGTTTTACGGGCGTTCTCAAATACCCCATACCACAATGAATCTTCGTTAGATGAGGTGAGCTTCGCTTCTGTGCCAATAACTGCGGCCAATGCCTGCAATTGTGGCCTGTAGTCCCTGTAGTCTGCATCGCTGAGCCTGAAGAATAGGGCGCCGTCATTAGCCCCGTAATTGGGTAAGAAACCGTTTTCATCGTTCATGCAGGTACGTAAAAACAGGAAAGATCTTTTAGCGCGGCTATATACTGCCTGGCTGAATTTTTCTTTGTTCTGGTCGGCAATAGTAATCCCCCAGGTAAGTAACTGACCCACTACACGATGGTAGTTCATTGAAAACTGCAGATACGTGCCATCGTCATAAACCTGGTAGGCTACCTCTTGTTCAAACCAGTCCTTTCCTTTCTTTTTCCATATCTCGGCGCCGGGCAAAGTGGGGTATAGCAAGCCTGCAATGTATAGCGTGAGGGTTTCGGTTATGGCATGGTTATTACGCACCGCAATGCGTGAGAAATTAATGTTGTTGTATACGTGGTGCATGTGCCAGTATATGGCATATTGTATTTTATTGAACACCATGTCGTTCAGGTGCTTTGAATTATGATAGTAATTCAAGGCAAATGTCCAGTTGAGTACCCGCAGCGACATTTCCTGGCTACAGCGGTAATTGGGGCCGCAATTTACCGGGTTACTGTCTATCCAGGCCGTAATATCCCGAAACACCATTTCACTGCAATCCTGGTCGAAATGGTAATCGTACCTGATAATGTCATAGAGGTAGGAGAACCTTGATTTTTCCCATACGTATTTTATATCGCCGGCCTCTTTTGAATAGTCTGGTATTTCTGTCCAGTGCTTATTAACGTCGTATTTGTATTTAGAATCTGGATTGGTCACCCAATCATAGTCGGTTCCGAGATCTGCCAATATACTGTTGAATAACAAAAACTTACCCTTCTTTAAATTATCGAAGCGTTCCTTCAGTCCTTCACTTGGTGTTTTGGGGAGGTTTAGTGATTCCTTGTCATCAAAAAAGAACTTTACCGGTTGTTTCTTCCAGTCGGCAAGCGTAAGGTATTGTACAAAAGCTGGTGCGGCAGGGAATTTTTTCTTCAGCATTCCTGAACGGCGCATCACCTCGTGTTGCACCCTGTAGGCTACGTAACGCGCCCCCATATTGCTTACCAGGTTAGCTATTTTCCTTAATTTTCCCGCCATTGATCTCAATCCGTTTTTTACCGGCAAACGAAATATGCCGCCAGACCATGGTGGCCATTAACGGTCGCCATAGGTTTGCTGCACCGCAAAGATATAAATTAGGGGGTATTATGTGGTAAGTAAGGCTAATTTAATATTACAGATAAACTTTAGGCTTTACAGGTATACGGTAAACGAGCACCCAGCTTCACTCAACTCTTCTAACAATGCAAAAACAGCATTCTTTCCCAATTACTGATCGAAGAACAGCGCCCATTTTCAGCAGATTCACACCAATTTATACTTATCTCTTATTATCGGGCAATAAAAATGAATCAAAAATCAGGAAAATGCCAGTACTGAGGCACCAAAAAAGGAATCGCATTTCGGTATGAAATGCGATTCCCGGAAGTAAATAGTATCTGTATAATGCCTATAAACTGAATAGCTTAACGATATGCTCCACAATTCTAGGAGCGGTTTTACCATCCCACAACTCAGGTATGCCACCTTTTTTCCAGTTGCCTGAAAATAATGTAGCCATTGCCGGCGGAATTGCTTTAGGGTTAGTGCCTACCAGTTCGTTAGTACCTATGGTGCAGGTTTCCGGGCGTTCGGTGCTGTCGCGAAGTGTCATGCACGGTACACCCATAACTGTTGTTTCTTCGGTGATGCCACCAGAATCAGTGATTACAGCCTTTGCATTTTTTACAAGGAAATTGAATTCCAGGTAACCGAGGGGTTCTATGACGTGCAGGTTAGGCGCTGATATACCGGCTGCTTCCAGCATTTTTGCTGTTCTTGGGTGCACCGGGAATACCAATGGCAGCCCGTTCGATGAATTCACTATCTCGGCAATGAGTTCGGTAAGCTTATCTTTAGTATCTACGTTCGCAGGGCGGTGCAGGGTCATGATAATGTAGCCCTTTTCTGTCAAGTTGTACTTGCTCCATGCTTCAGGAGCCTGGAAACGCGGCATTTGTTTGTAGAGGGTATCTATCATGGTGTTACCTACAAAAAATATCTGCTCTTCTTTTACGCCACTTTTGCGCAGGCTGTTATTGGCCACTTCCGATGTTGTAAAGAAATAATCGGTAATGGAATCGGTTACTATACGGTTGATCTCTTCAGGCATGGTCCAGTCACCGGAGCGGATGCCGGCTTCAACGTGGGCTACCTTAATGTTGTTCATTTTTTTTGCTGCAATAGAGCAGGCCATAGTCGATGTTACATCGCCTACAACTATGCACAGATCGCAAGGTTTCTGCATCAACAGTTGCTCATAGCCTATCATTATTCTACCAGCTTGTTCTGCTTGTGTGCCACTGCCCACTTCCAGGTTATGGTGTGGTGCCGGTATATTCAGCTGTTCAAAAAAGTCGGCACTCATTTTTTTGTCGTAGTGCTGGCCGGTATGTACCAGGCGGTATTGAATATCGACACCCGTTTTTTGTTTGGCTTCTATAGCATCTATAATTGGCGCTATTTTCATGAAATTGGGCCTTGCCCCGGCTATTACGTCTATCAGCATGTTATTGTGGAATAAAAAATGAACAGGTTAATCCTGGTTCCGGGTACAAAGATTAAATTCATTTGCCGTAGAAACAAATTATTGGTTTGCTATATGTTAATTTGAGCTTGTGCGACAATACCATGTGTTGAGGGGGAATAGTCAGACAAAGGCGCCAATCGCATACTATGTAAGATTTGAGCAGCACACCTGAAAACGCAGCAACGGCGTGGTCTGAATTAAACAAGAAACCCGCTTAGCAAAGGCTAAACGGGTTTCTAAAAATTGATAATAAGATATTATTTCTCGATTGCGGATATGAGTGCAGCATCGTCAGGAGCGACATTTGAAGGGAACATATCAATAAGATCTCCGTTTTCGCTGATGAGGTATTTCTGGAAATTCCATTTTACTTCAGAATCCATTTTGCCATTGTATTTCTTTTTGGTCAGCCATTGGTAAAGTGGAATAATATTTTCTCCTTTTACCGAAACTTTTGATGCCATTGGGAAACTTACACCATAATTTTTGAGGCAGAATTCCTGTATCTGTCCGTCAGTACCAGGCTCTTGCGCGCCAAAATTATTGGCCGGAAAGCCTATGATAACGAGTTTGCCTTTGTACTTTTTATATAGTTTTTCGAGGCCCTCGTATTGAGGTGTGTAGCCGCATTTTGATGCAGTATTGACAATAAGAATCTTTTTGCCCTTGTAGTCGGCAAAATTGATTTTGCCACCGGATAGGTCGGCAACCTTAAATTTGTAAATACTGTTTGGCACATCATCTTTTGGTGCAGGAGCAAAAAAGAAAGCAAACATGAACAGGATATTCAATAGCATATTGGTTATTTTTAGTAGTGCAATTTAGGGAAAAAGTACGAAGGGGGAGCGGATGGAGCTATCCGGCATTTAATAAAATTGAGCCAAAATATGTTGCGGTATAGCCATTGCCCGACTAATAATACTTCCCTTCCAGTAAATACGTGCTCACATAATCTTTTACGCCTTCTTCAAGCGAATAGAAAGGAGAAGGGTAGCCGGCTTCCAGCAATTTGTGCATATCTGCCTCGGTAAAATACTGGTATTTGTCTCTTATATCGGCAGGCGTATCAATGAAGCTGATATTTTCTGGGAGGTGGAGCGTGGTAAAAATAGCACGAACCAGGTCTTTAAACGTTCTGGCTTTGCCTGTGCCGGTATTGTAAAGGCCATTTGCGGGCTTGTTTTGCATTAGCCATACGCATATTGCAGCCACATCTTTAACGTAGATGAAATCGCGTATCTGCTCGCCATCTTTGTAGGCTGGGTTGTGCGACCGGAACAGCTTTACGCTGCCATTTTGCTGCACCTGATGGTAGGCATGCATTATAACCGAGGCCATGCGGCCTTTATGGTATTCGTTGGGGCCGTAAACATTGAAAAATTTTAGACCAGCCCAGAAAGGCGGTTGGGTAGTTTGCTGTAATGCCCAGATGTCAAATTCGTTCTTGGAGACGCCGTACGGATTAAGCGGTTGCAACTGCTCCACTATATCGTGGGCATCTACATAGCCTAATTCGCCATTGCCGTAGGTTGCGGCTGATGAAGCATACACCAATGGTATATTTTCTTCAGCGCAATACTGCCAGACTTGCTTGCTGTAATCGAGGTTCCATTTTTTATGGACTGCATAGTCCATTTCCGTAGTATCGGTTCGTGCACCCAGGTGGAAAATGCTTTTTACCAAACCCTTGTTGGCAGTTAGCCAGGTAAAAAACTCGTTACGGTCTACCTGTTGTATGTAATGTTTGCCGGTTAGGTTGGGCGCCTTTCTTTCAATAGTAAAATCATCAACCAACACAAGCTGATTGAATCCGATACTATTTAAATAGCCAGCCAGGTAGCTGCCTATAAAGCCGGCAGCACCGGTTATTACTATTACATCATTTTGGTGCATGGGGGAGAGCTCAAATATTATTTAGTGACATTGTCGAAATAAAATCGATCATATGGCGCAATTATTTTTCTTTTATGCGAACCGCAAAATCTGAGAACGGCGCAGCCCTCATTGAGGCCCGGCAATCATCAATAGCTCAATAATAGCAGGCTATTTAAAGACTTTTGCAATGAAGCAGAAATGGAAAAGAACAAGCCAGGTGGTTGACTTTATTTTCTCAAGGTTACTTATGCTCAGGTGCAGGCTTTTCTTCAGCGGCTGGTTTAGCTTCTTCTTTTGAAGCGTCTTTGTGCTCAGCTTCAGGCTTAGCTTCTTCTTTAGCTTCTTTGTGTTCAGCTTCTTCATGCTTAGCACCGTGCATCTCTTCAGTCTTGCCTTCTTTGCCCTCTTTACCTTCTTCGCCATGACCCATAACGGAAATGAAATTGAGTGCGGCTATGAACAAGCCAACCAATATTACAATAAGCCAAAACGAAGATGTGAAAGAAACCTGCGATTTTGATCTTTCGGTACTTGTGTCATTATGTGTTTCGTGCGCCATATAAACTTTATAATGCTGCAAATTTAATCTTTTGGCGTAATTTTTCTAGTCGATTGTCAAAAAAAATCAAAATACTGGTGGTAATAACATTCGGAGGTTTTATGTGCCTGCACAATTACCGGATGAAAAGGTGGGTGGCATAGACATAATATTTGGTAAAGTTAAAAAACGGCAGGCTTCCCATTGGCTATGCGGCCTCTTTGCGTACTCGCTGCACTCGTTGGGTTGGGATACCTATGCTGTATTTGTTGTATGTAAATTGAACTTTAAAGAGCGGCCAAATATGATATTCAACCCGGCTGGGGTTGGCGCTGCTTTATACATATACCCTGGGTGTTCACCCATGGCTATTCATATTTAAGTCCTTCGGACTATGCCGAATTTTGAGCGTCACAGGGCATTAGAAGGCGATTGGCTACGAAAATTAAGGAATATGGCAAGGCGATTACTACATAAAAAAACGGCAACATTGCTGTTGCCGTTTGTAAAGTATTTGAATAATCTGATTAATAGTTATGCAACTTCATATCCATTGAAAAAGTATCGATCTGCCAGTTGTGCGTTGCGGTAAGGTGCCTTAAAACAACATTGGCATTTACGTGGCGCGTAGCAGTTACATACGAACCTTTACTGTTTTGCTTGATATACACGGTGCCGAAGATCATATTCTGGTCGCGGATAGTATCAATAACGAAATTGTTTGTGTTCATGCTATCGATAATACAAACTAGCTGGTTGTAGTTAGGGTTACCCAAAAAGTTATCGATAAAGAACGTTGTTGGTGTAGCCGTCTTTTTAAAGAACGTTGTATAGTGGGCAACCTGGCCTTTTACACTAGGGGAATCGCTCCCGATAGTGGTCTGGGTAACATCCCATGCTGCAATAAACTTGTCGACAGATGCAGTTCCGCAATCAGTACCCTCGTAGCCCACCGGGCATACACAACTACCGTGATTGCAATAGCCGCCATTTTTGCACACGACACCGTTACATGACGGGCTTGGACCTATTTTGGTGCAGGATACGTAAACAGCGGACAGGAAACATAGAATTGTTCCCATGGCTGCAATAATAATTCTGCTTTTCTTCGTTAGCATGGCATAAATTTAGATAAACTTTTTAATTTTTTAACAACAACCTCTGAAAAAATCGCCTAATGCCGAAACATTTTATTTTTCAGGCCTGCGTTTTTAACGCCAAATTAATTTCGTATTAGGTTGTTTTGTGTTTCGATCGCGAAATAGCGCTGCTACTACTAAACGTTTTTCAACTCACTCACTAATTCCTGCAATACCTTTTTTGCATCACCAAAGAGCATTGAAGTTTTAGGCCTGAAGAAAAGTTCATTTTCAATACCGGCATAACCTGGTTTCATGCTACGCTTGTTTACTATAACGTGGTCAGCCTTTTCTACTTCTAATATTGGCATACCATATATAGGGCTTGAAGGGTCTTCCTTAGCTGCAGGGTTAACAACGTCGTTAGCCCCAAGTATTAAAACTACGTTGGTAGTACCCATCTGGTCGTTGGCATCTTCCATTTCCAGCAGTTTTTCATAAGGTACATCGGCTTCAGCCAAAAGCACATTCATGTGGCCCGGCATACGGCCTGCAACTGGGTGTATGCCATAGAGCACTTCTACGCCTTTTTCGTTCAGCACTTTTTCCAGCTCGTGGCACGTATGTTGAGCCTGGGCAACAGCTAAGCCATAACCCGGTATAATCATCACTTTCTGTGCATAGGCCATTAATACCGCGGTATCATTAAGCGAAATTTCTTTGAAGTTGCCCTGGTCTTTTGATGCGCCAGCAGGGCCGCCTGCCTTTGCACCACCGAACGAACCGATCAATACATTTTTGAGGGAGCGGTTCATAGCTTTACACATGAGTATGGTAAGGATAGTACCCGCAGAACCTACCAATATACCACCGGTAAGCATAACCGGGTTGCTGTATAAAAAGCCACCAAATGCAGCCGCAACACCTGTAAATGAGTTCAGTAACGATATCACCACCGGCATGTCTGCCCCACCGATTGGCATTACAAATAAAACGCCATAAAGCGCAGCCAGCGCAATTATACCATAGAAAAGGCCTGATGCATTGGCACCGTTAGTACCGGCGGTAGCTACCACCATGCAGGAAGCTACAATTATACCTCCGAAAATCAGGAAGTTGATGATTTGTCCGCCCGGTATGGTCTTATCTTTAATGTTGCCGCTTAGTTTACCCCAGGCTATAACGCTGCCAGCAAAGGAAACGGTACCTATTATCATGCCCAATACAATTACCAGCAAAATGCCGATGCCGGGATGCGGGTTGTGATGGTATTCAACGATGGAAATGAGCATCGCGCACGCGCCACCCATACCATTGAATATGCTCACCATTTCAGGCATAGCGGTCATTTGTACTTTTTTAGCAGCCATGGTGCCGACTATAGTACCGATGATCAGGGCGCTGAATATCCAAACATAGTTATGCAGATGCTCTGTGTGCCCCCATTTGTCCACTTTGTGAACATATAGGAAAATGGTTGCAAATATAGCAACGATCATACCTGCAGCTGCAACAAGGTTACCCTTTCTGGCAGTATCGGGATGAGAAAGCATTTTAAGGCCCATGATAAAAGTAATGGACCCAAAGAGATAGCTTAATAGAAGAATTACGTTTGACATCTTTTATGGAATGTTTTTAAATGAAGGCTCTGTTAAATAAACCCGAATTCAACTGGAATTTGGTATTTAATATTTTAAATTTCACTCTTCTGTTACTTCTTTTTCTTTTTGCTGAACATTTCCAGCATACGGTCGGTAACTACAAAACCGCCCACCACATTAAGTGTGCCGAGGATCACGGCGAGGAAGCCGAGCGTCAGCGCAAGGTAGTCGTCAGTAGGGGCCTCACCCATAACAATTATGGCACCAATAATTACCACACCATGTATGGCATTGGCGCCACTCATAAGCGGCGTATGCAAAACGGAAGGTACCCTCGAGATAACTTCTATACCCAGGAATATGGAAAGAATCACCACCGTTATGAGATGATAATTGCTTAAAAACATGTATAACATCTTGGTAATTTGATGATGCATGGCTGTATTATGATTAAAATGTGATCAATAGAATTAAAATAAACAATAATGGCTGTTTAGGCTGTCTGCGCGCTGTTTACCAATGCCGCAACTCTTTCATTAACTACTTTACCGTCGTGCGCTATACATGTGCCTTTCACAATATCATCTTCAAAGTTCAGGTTCAGTCCGCCTTCTTTGTTAATGATGAGCTTTGCGAAATTCAGTACGTTCTTGCTGTATAGTTTGCTGGCGTCGCTTGATGCGGTGGCAGCAAGTGCGGAATTACCAATAATGGTAACGCCTTTGTGCATGATGGTTTTATCATTTTCCGTAAGGTCGGTATTACCTCCCGTTACAGAAGCCAGGTCAATGATAACTGAACCATCACGCATATCTTCTATCATCGCTTTTGTTATCAGTATCGGCGCCTTCATACCCGGAATCTGGGCTGTGGTAATAATGATATCTGATTTCTTAGCGTGTTCGTGTATTTTGTCTCTTTGTTTTTTCTGGAATTCTTCACTTTGCTGCACTGCATAACCACCTGCTTTTGAAGCATCGGCCGCGCCTTCCACTTCTACGAATTTGGCGCCGAGGCTCATTACCTCTTCCTTTACAGCAGGCCGGGTATCAAATACCTCTACCACTGCGCCAAGCCTTCTGGCGGTAGCAATAGCCTGTAAGCCCGCAACACCTGCACCCAATATGAGCACCTTTGCAGGAGGTATGCTACCGGCGGCAGTCATGAACATCGGGAAATAGCGGCAATACTGAAATGCTGCCAGCAGCACCGCTTTGTAGCCCGCAATATTTGCCTGGGAACTCAGCACGTCCATCGACTGGGCGCGTGTAGTACGCGGTATAGTATCTAAACTGAAAATGCTGTATCCCTTCTGAGACCAGTTGCGTATGGTACCCGGATTGAATAATGGCTGGAAAACACCCATTACTACCGCCCCTTGTTTTACCTCGCCCACATTAGTGGCCTGGATGGTCAGCACCATATCAGCACCAGAGCGGATCTCGGAGGCCGATTTTATGCTGGCACCTGCATCCATGTAAGATTGATCGCTGAAAAATGCGGTAACACCTGCACCAGATTCGATCCATACTGTAACACTCATTTTTACAAGAGCGGCAACTACTTCCGGCACAAGCGATACGCGTGTTTCCGGGGCCTGCTCTTTCAATACTCCTATTACCATAATAATATTACACTTTTTTAAGGGCGAGGTAAAATATGGTTTTTAAATGAAATTTTCAAGTATTGGGAGCGATTTAAATAATTAAAATTTGAATTTGCGCGCTTGCCCAACATGTTGGATAAAAGACATGAACATCAGGAAAAAGGTTGTGAATATACCTCTTTCGAGAGATGAATGGATAACGCCTTCTTTACTACCATACAAGTAGGGGGCTATCTGTTTGTTGGTTCATTTTAGAAGTGTTTTGAGCTTGGCCTGCGTTTTATGATGGTGCTAACTGGCGTTACAAACGCCAATCCGTTGCATCCTCGAAGCATTCGAGGACGAGTGGGCTATTGATGCACAAATAGCACTCCCTTTTCCGATTTTTTTTAGCCCCCGTTATGGAATTCAGAATTTTCTCCATCTTTATACCGGCAAAGCACTACACTACATTGACAGCTAACACCCGGCATACTCATTTAACTGACGAAGAGCTGCTTGCAGCTTATCGGAAAAGCAACGACAACGAATGGCTCGGACATTTGCTGCAACGCTATACGGGTTTGCTTTTAGGTGTGGCGCTGAAATACCTGAAAGAAAAGCTGGCGGCTGAAGATGCGGTTCAGCAGGTGTTTCTGAAAGCGCTCACACATATGCCCAAAGAGGAGATACAAAATTTTAAAGGATGGCTGTACATACTCATGCGTAACCACTGTCTGCAGCAACTGCGCGACAGGAATGTGAACACAGATGATGCGGCGCTTAATTATATAGCGGTACCTGCCAATGAGGCTGAAGAGTTACAACAGCATGAGTTTACTTTACAGCAAATGGAAGATTGCCTGGGCGAACTGAACACAGAGCAACGCACTACTATTACGTTGTTTTACCTGCAGAAAAAAAGTTATGAGCAGATCATTACCCAAACGGGTTATACCTTTATGCAGGTAAAGAGTTTTATACAAAACGGAAAGAGGAACCTGAAAACGATTTTATTAAAGAAATTAGGCAATAGGCAGCAATGAGCGAAACGGATAACATAGCATATGGTGCCGGAAATAATGATGCAGGCAGGAACGAAGCGCGCGTATCGTTAGGGGCAACAGGCACTCCGCCCGGTGAAGATAAGCTGATGGCTTATCTTGATGGGAAGCTATTGCCGGAAGAGCAGTATGAAATTGAAAAATGGCTGAGTGACGAAGGCATGGAAAGTGATGCTATGGAAGGATTGAGGACCCTACCTGCGGATGATTCAAAGAACGCTATAAAACGCCTGAACCAAAACCTTGACCGCACCCTTAAATTTAAGAACCGTAAGAAGCGCCAAGCCAAGCCGGACCAAACCATATTGGTAGCCATTGTTATTATTTTATTGTTATCTGTGGCGGCTTATATTGTTATCCGCTTTGCGGCAGGTAAGTAGCTGCGTATTTTAGCCTGTGAACCGGCAAGTTATACCAAACGGTAAATTGCCTTAATTTAGCAGCCAACCCGAAATTAAAATGAGATACTTTCTTTTTATAGCCCTTATTCTAATAGTGAGCCCGCGTAATACTTTTGCGCAGCCTGATTCGATAATGGTATGGAATAAATGGTGCGCAAAAGCGGATACACCGCTGCTGTTCCCTACCGGTAACAACATTATACAAATTGTAAGCAAGGGCATAAAGCCTGCCGACCTGGTAGTTAAAAGCCTGGACAATGCGCTGAAAATAGGTAACCCGGAATATAAGGGCGATACGATTTCTTTTATGGCTATGCCATACCCCAAATATGGCAAGCGTATGAGGCTTACCATAAGCCAGAAAAATAATAAGAAGGTATTGAAAACGGTGAATTTCGGTGCAGAGGAAGCTCCTGTGCCAACGGCTATGTTGGGGAATATTGTTGGCGATCATCCTGCACGGAAACAGTTGGTCGTGCAAAGCCATCTGCGGGTGGGGTTTGCCAACTCTTTATACAGCTATCCGTACCGCGTTAAAAGCTACACATTCAAGGCAAGGGTAGGGGGTAAGGATATTACCATACCTGTAAAGGGCAGCCAGGTTACCAACGAGATAACCAACTTAATGAGCATCGCCGCTGAGGGTACATTTGTAGAATTTACTGAAATTAAAGCAGCATGCTACGAGTGTGAACCGCGCAGTTTGCCTGATTTGAAGTTGTGGATAAAATAGGGAGCCATTTTTGCCATTGTTGCTGGGAGCCCCAACAATGGCAGAATTCTAAAATGTCACTATCTAATATCAGTGTTTTAGCCAGTGATACATTACGTTAAATTAACTAATGCTGCTACTTATAGCTACTTTGCCTATCTTTGCCGCTATCCATTTTCTAAACACTAATGCAATTAGCACAACGACTTAATAAAATTACTGAGCCCCAAACGATTAAAATGGCCAAAATGAGCCGTGAATTGAAGGCTCAGGGAATCAATATTGTCGATCTGAGCCTGGGTGAACCCGATTTCCGGGTGCCGGAACACATTAACGAAGCGGCAAAAAGGGCAATCGATGAAGGGTATTCAAAATACACACCGGTAGTAGGCTATCCTGAATTACTGGAAGCGATAAGTACTAAACTGAAAAGAGATAACAATCTCAACTATCCCCCTAACCAGATCATTACTTCCACAGGTGCAAAACAATCGTTGTACAATGCTGTAATGTGCTTAGTTGATCCGGGTGATGAGGTGATTATTCCAACACCGTTCTGGGTTACCTATGCTACTCAGGTTGAAATGGCCGGCGGTGTGGTGAAGTATGTAGATTGTGGTATTGAAAACGATTTCAAAATTACGCCTGATCAGCTGGAGGCCTCAATAAATTCGCATACCAAGTTGTTTATGTTTTCGTCTCCCTGCAATCCATCCGGCAGCGTTTACTCGCGCGAAGAATTAGCGGGACTGGTGGAGATATTCAAAAAACATCCGCACATCTATATTATCAGCGACGAGATTTACGAGTATATCAATTACCAGGGCGGACATGAAAGCATTGCGCAGTTCGATGAAATAAAAGACCAGGTAATTGTAATCAATGGTATGTCAAAAGGCTTCGCGATGACCGGCTGGCGTTTGGGCTACATGGCTGCTCCGCGTGAGTTAGTTGTGGCATGCGAAAAATTGCAGGGCCAGGTAACATCGGCTACGTGTTCTATAGTTCAGCGTGCATCCATCACCGCACTGCTCAGCGACCTTACTCCTACAAGGGAAATGGCTGAAGCTTATAAAAAGCGCAAAGATTATGTAATAGGTGAACTCAGAAAAATGGACGGGGTTAAAGCTAACGACCCACATGGTGCATTTTATGCGTTTCCTGATATCAGTTCTTTTTTCGGAAAAAGTGATGGCGAGACCGTTGTAAACAATGATGCTGATATGAGCATGTACCTGCTGAACAAAGGCCATGTTTCCACCGTATGCGGAAGTGCTTTCGGTAATACCAGTTGTGTGCGTTTATCGTTTGCCACCAATATGGATAACCTTATTGAGGCAATGAAAAGAATGAAAGAAGCGCTGGGACAGCTTAAATAAAAGCAAACGGTCCAATTCTAAATTCCGAATCCGTTTTTGTGAAGGATTTTCGAATAGCACAATTTAAAAATATAGCAAAAGAGCGGACGCCTGAAAAGGTGTCCGCTCTTCATTTTCAGGGTACTCCAATATGAAGATAGTATTCTTTTTTTAGGCCGTCATTGTAATCCCGATTCAACATTAAAAAACCGCACAAATATGACGTTCAACCCCGCTGGGGTTGGTGCTGTGTTATACATATTCCGTGGGTTTTCACCCACGGCTATTTTTATTTAAGTCCTTCGGACTATGCCAGATTTTGGTCGTCAAAAGTTATTAGAAAGTCAGGGCAACAAATTATATGATTTGCACGGAAAATCGCGGCCTCTATTGCAACGAACAGCCTATTAATAAGTTGTGAATATTTGTGTGGTTATTCTGCGTTTTCAGCTTCTTTGCAGATGCCAAACGTTTTACGGTGGTAGGGGGAAATTCCGAAGGCGGCTATCTGTGTGCGGTGCTTTTCGGTGGCATAGCCTTTGTTTTCATTCCAGCCATAAGCAGGGTATTCGTTGTGCAGCTTATACATGTATTCATCCCTGTATGTTTTAGCCAATATACTAGCTGCGGCAATTGACGCAAACTTTGCATCGCCCTTAACTACACATTGGTGCATTATGCCAAAGTATGCAGGGAAAATATGGCCATCAATAAGCAATAGTTCCGGCTTTATTTTCAGTTTGCCGATAGCATTGTGCATTGCTTTAAACGAGGCGTTGAGTATGTTAATCTTGTCAATTTCAATCTGATCTATCATCTCCACTGCCCAGGCCAGTGCATCGCGTTCTATGATGGGGCGTAGTTCGTCGCGGTGTTCTTCTGTAACCTGTTTGCTGTCATTAAGCAGGGGGTGGTAAAAATCGGCCGGAAGTATTACAGCGGCAGCAAATACAGGACCGGCAAGGCATCCCCTGCCAGCTTCATCGCACCCGGCTTCTATTACACCTTTTCTAAAATAACTTTCCAGCAATACAGTACTTTATGCTGCAAATGTAAACTTAAAAGGAGATATGGGCTGCTTAAGAGATAAGTGGTACTACATAAAATGGAGATAAATCTCCTGCGCGGTTCTGATTGTTTGATACATCGTCTTGTTATATTTGTATATGGCCATTACAAAAACTTCCATTCAGTTACCGTTTTATGCCCGTTTGGCGCTGGTTTTATTATCGGTGCTGCTCATTATTATATTTTTAGAACAGGGTAAGGCTATTTTTGTGCCACTGGTTTTCGCACTGCTTATTGCCATATTACTTTACCCGCTTGCCCGTTTTTTTGAGCGCAGGCTAAAAATGGGCAGGGGTGGTTCTGCTATATCGAGCCTGCTTATTTTCATAACCTTACTTACCGCTTTCATCTACTTCCTTACTCAGCAGATCATTAATTTTACGCACGATATTCCTGATCTGAAAGTGCGTTTTAAGCACGTGTTCGCAGATATGCACCATTGGGTCTATACCCAGTTTCATATCAACACCGCACAGCAAACCGACTATATCAATAAATACGCTACCGGCTTTGTTGAATCGGGTGCGCAGTCAGTGAGCAATATATTTTTGTCGCTTACCAGTATACTTTTTCTCATTGTGTTTGTGTTCATTTTTACCTTTTTTATTCTCTTTCACCGCCAGTTGCTGGTACGTTTTACACTAAAGCTTTTCAATGTAAAGCACCAGGAAAAGGTTAACGAGGTAATTGGCGAAACCAAGAGCATGATAAACAGCTACATAGCGGGCCTGCTGATAGAAATAGCTGTAATGAGTGTGGCCAATACAGCGTTATTGTTGATATTGGGTATTGAATATGCTGTGCTATTGGGTATTGTAGCAGCGGTGCTCAATATTATTCCTTATCTGGGTATTTACACAGCAATTGCACTCACCATGTTTTTTACGTTTGCAAGTGCTTCAGGGTCTCTTGCGCTGGAAGTGGGCATCGGTTTGTTTATTCTTCATTTTCTTGATTCCAATATCCTGATGCCGCGTATTGTTGGTGCGAAGGTGAAAATGAATCCGTTTATTACCGTTATCGCGGTTATTGTTGGCGAATTTGTCTGGGGCATACCGGGTATGTTTCTTTTTATACCTATCACTGGTATTGTGAAAATGATCTGCGAGCGCGTTGAAGGGCTTGAAGCATGGGGTATTTTAATTGGCGTTGATGATACTGTTATAAAATCAAATAAAAAATTGGTGGTTAACACCACCACTGAAGCGGTAGCGGTAACAACTGACGATGTAACATCGGAGAAGCAATAGGGTACTAGTGAACATGAGTTAAGCCCGATTTGGGAATGTTTTTGTACTAAAGGACAAATTATACCATTTGGCAGTAGGTAAGAAAACTAGAAACCAGAGCCTAACTTATGAGTTAGATAGCAAATTTCGGCATGCAGATTTAAACGCAAAGAGCGCGGAGTATTCGCAAAAAAGGCGCTAAGTCAACGAGATTTATATTGAGTTTTGATATTCAATTAGTATTAGTCGCCATGTACCTGTTTTATAAAGTCCATCTCATTCCAATAGCCAGAATAGCGGCCAGGTGTTTTTTCATTGTAAAGTACCCTGAAGATTCGGGTTAGGTTGGAGCCCGGTGGCTTTGTGTTTTTATAGTATTCCAGGTACACCCTGCGGGATTCATCTGGTTCGTTAAGCAAAATCATGGTCATCTGCACCAGCTTGTCGCCATACCACTTATAGGTTTCGAAACTATGTTCCATGTAGCTGCTGCCTTCGTAATATACCTTCACCAATTTGCTTTTAGCATCATAGCAGTAATCAGTTGAAAGGTCGGCTGCATGCACCATCTTTTTCGTTTTTTGGTTGTATTTATAAACCTGCAACCAGCGGTTAGCATTCATGTTGGGGTACGTCTGTATAATAATTTCGTCAATGCCATCGCCGTTTAGGTCGTGTGAGCAAAGCTCTCCCGGCGTGAGCCGGAGCTTGTCTTCGCCGATTATTCTTTTTGTTTTGCCGCTACCTTCAAAAAATATTATTTTCTCAGCACGGAAGCGAATGTCAGCTGTGAATATATGTCCTACGCCAATATCAATGCCATTGACCAGAGTATCTTTCCTATCCAGTTCGGTGTAATTTGAAAAGGCATTTTTTTTCGCATTCCTCAGCGCAGCGCTATCGGTTGTTGCCTGCCCATAGCTGGTATAAGCTGCAAGATGCAGCAAGCAGGTCAGTATCTTAATTCGGTTGAGGGGTTTCACGAAGCGTTTGATTTACTTAACCTCTACCAGCAACTGCATCAATTGCTGCACATCATCTGCCTTCTGGTCTTCGCGTTTATAACGGTAGCATAAAGCAAGTTCTTCCATCATTTTAAAGATGATGCGTTTATTAAGTATAGGTGCAAGGTACATATCCCTGTCCATAGCATTTATTTTCTTGAGGTACGAATCGACATCTTTCTGTGAATAGATCACACCACTGATGGGGTCGATATAAAACTGTGCATTCTGTAAAATATGCTGGTGCATATTGAAGAGGTGCGGCAGTACCTGTATATATGCAAATATGAACTGGCGGGGCACATCGACCGCGAAAATGGGGATGTCCAGCATTTCGCAGAGTGCGAGGTACAGCACACCAATGGTGTAACAATTGCCCTGGCGGCTTTCCAGTACGTGATTTATGAAAAAATGGTTGGGCTCGCGCTCTGTAAGTTCGTGGCCCTTTAATTTATAGAAGTTATACAGAATGCTGTTAAACACATTTACCTGCTCCAGCGGAGAAAGATAATTGTTCAGTTCGAGCCACACATTTTTCCTGAGTTGGTCGAATTGGGTGAGTACGGCTGCAACGTTGAGTTGCGGATATTGAAACTTGGCTACGAGTATGGCACCTCTAAGTAACTCAGGTTGCTCCAGGCGGCTCCATTCGGCGAATTCAGATTGCAGATCCTGGAAATTAACCCGATGTATAAGGTCTTCAATTCTTCCCTGCAGGCTTTCATCGGGTGTTACTTCCCATAATTGCTCCAGGGTAGGTATTATTTCTTTACCATAATTCAATAGTTTGGATGCCACAGTATCGTATACCTCGTCGTCGGGATCATCCATCAAAACCAGTAAAGCCCTTATTTCATTATTTTGCTCCATAACGTTCAAACACAGTTCGCTAAACAAATTTCGTGAAAATTATTCATAAAATGAAGCCTGACCTATGGCTGAATTTATGATTATCAGAGAGGTATAACGCTACCTGCTCTTCTGTCCGGACATTTGCCGACAAAGAAAAAGCCACATTATCCCGAGGGATGAATGTGGCTTTCGATATGTATTTTTCAGATCCTCTATTTACGTGCTGCTGATTTTCTAGCCGGCGCTTTTTTAGGAGGGTTAGCTTTAGCTTCTTCCATTATTGCTTTTACGTCTTCAATAGTAAAGGTTGCAGCCTGTTCCGCTCTTTCTTTAGGAATCTTATAGTTCTTCAAGCCTTGTTTTATGTAAGGGCCATAAGGACCTTTAAGAATGCGTATCTTTTCTTTTTCAAATACCTTTATCTCGCTTTCCAGTTTAGCCTTACGCTTATCTTCTATAAGCGGCACCACCTGCGACATATCCACAGCATACGGGTCCATTTCCTTTTTAAGGGAATAGAACTGGCCGGCATGTTGGGCATAAGGGCCGAACCGGCCTATGTTGATGATGATATCTTCATTTTCAAAGTTGCCTATGTTGCGCGGAAGCCTGAACAGTTCCATCGCTTCCTCCATTGTTATGGTCTCAATGCTCTGGTTAGCCCTTAATTTGGCGAATTTTGGCTTTTCGGCACCCTCGTCAGTGCTTGTGGCACCAATTTGCACCATAGGGCCAAAACGGCCTAATCTTGCCGTTACAGGTTTGCCTGTTGCAGGGTCAGTTCCGAGTTCGCGTTCGCCTTTAGCGCGGCCTGCTGTTTCAATCGTATGCTCCACACTATCATGGAAGGGATGATAGAAATCGTCTATCATGGAATTCCATTTCGTATTGCCTTCAGCTATCTGGTCAAACTGGGCTTCAATTTTCGCGGTAAAATCAAAATCCATCACGCGTTCAAAATGTTCGCGGAGGAAGTCGTTCACCACCATACCAAGGTCGGTAGGGAAGAGTTTGCTCTTTTCCGCACCTATATTTTCGGTATTGGTGAGGGTATTTACGCTGTTATTTTGCAGAGTAAGTACCTGGTATTTACGTGGAGTACCTTCTTTATCTCTTTTTTCGGTATAACCACGGGCCTGGATGGTACTGATGGTTGGTGCGTAAGTTGACGGACGACCAATTCCCAGTTCTTCCAGCTTTTTAACCAGCGATGCTTCCGTATAGCGTGGCAGCGGGCGGCTGAATCGTTCAGTCGCTACCATCTTAACAAAGTCAAGCGGCTGGCCAGCTGCCAATGGTGGCAACAAGCCTTCTGTTTCTTCTTCGCCATCCTCTTCATCACGGCTTTCAGAGTATACCCTGAGGAAACCATCGAAGCGAATTACTTCACCGGTTGCAGTAAGCGGATCGGGATGTGCGGATACATTTATTTTTGCAATGGTCCTTTCCAGTATAGCGTCAGCCATCTGGCAAGCCATTGTACGTTTCCAAATCAGTTCATACAACCGTACAGTGTCGGCATCGCCTACAGATGTAACGGTCATATCGGTTGGCCTTATGGCTTCGTGCGCCTCTTGTGCCGACTCATTTTTATTCTTGAATACCCTGTGCTGGAAATATTTTTCACCAAACTGGTCTACAATAGCAGCCTTTGCGCCATCAATTGCGGTTTCTGATAAGTTCACAGAATCCGTACGCATATAGGTAATGTGTCCATTTTCGTACAATTTCTGCGCCAGCAACATGGTTTTAGAAACCGAGTAGCCAAGCTTACGGCTGGCTTCCTGTTGCAGGGTAGAGGTAGTGAAGGGTGCAGATGGCGATTTTTTGCCTGGCTTTACCTGCACATCTTTAACTGAGTAGTTTGCGCCAATGCATTTGTCAAGGTATGCTTTAGCGTCTTTTTCTTCAGCCATCTTATCCGGCCCTTCGGCTTTAAAGTTGACCTTCTTCTTATTAATATCTTCAGCCGTGAATGTGGCTTCTACTTTATAGGTGCTTTTCGACTGGAATTTGGTTATTTCCCTTTCGCGCTCTACAATTATCCTTACTGCTACAGATTGTACCCTGCCGGCTGAAAGATTATTGCGCATGCTCATTTTACGCCAGAGCACCGGTGAAAGTTCAAACCCCACTATACGGTCAAGTATGCGGCGTGCCTGTTGGGCATTAACGAGATCCATATTTACGGTACGTGGGTTTTTTACGGCCTTCTGTATCGCGGTTTTAGTGATCTCATGAAATACTATTCTTTTAGTTGTAATCGGATCCAGGCCCAAAACTTCGCACAAATGCCAGGATATTGCTTCTCCCTCACGGTCCTCATCCGTTGCGAGCCAAACCTCTCCGGATTTCTTTGCAAGCGACCGTAATTCCTTTACCACCTTTTCCTTGTCTTCAGATATGATATACTTAGGCTGGTAGCCGTTCTTTATATCAATACCCATATTATCTTTCTCCAGGTCGCGGATATGCCCGTAACACGACTTTACTTCAAAGTCACTCCCCAGAATTTTTTCTATCGTCTTCGCCTTTGCAGGAGATTCGACTATCAATAAATTTTTAGCCATTAGTAGAATATCATTTTGCAGCAAATTATACCTGCATGCGGATGCAATAATAGAGTATTGTTTTCAAAAACAAAAAAGGGTAACGAAAATCGTTACCCTTTTCATATAAAAATTATTAAAAATTAGTGTGCAATAGTCACGTTTCCAGTTGAACGTTCGCCGTTTGCTACTACTGAGTAGAAATAAGCGCCGGTAGGAAGTGATGCAGTGTTGAAATTAGCATAACCTGAAGCAGTGTTGCTGATAGACTGAGTAGCAACAACCTGACCAACCATGTTAGTTAAAGTTACAGTTACATCTGAAGCGTTAACAAGGCTGAAAGCGATGTTTAAGCTAGAAGATGCTGGGTTAGGATAAGCTTTAACAGTGCTGATAGTGTGGTTAACGTTAGCAACTGCATCTTCGTCCTGAGTTGTGTAATTCAGGTGGAAACCCTGATAAGTTACAGCCCATCCTGGAGAATTGAACGCAACACCTGGGATAAGGATGTTATGAACGTTATGAGGATAAGTGAAACCAGTATCCTGATACCTGCTCTGGTTCTGTGCAATTAAGCCAGTTTGATAAGAACCTGCATAAGTTGAACTGTGTGGAGTTTGAGTAGGCCATGCAGTAGCAGTGTTAGCAGTAGTACCTGAATACAAACGGATGTAGTTAGAATTGGTTGCATCAGATGTACCCAATGTAGTTGCGAATGCGCTCTTGAAGTGTACGAAAGTAACAACTTTTGATTTAGCAGGGCAAGCCAAAGCTGGCATACCGAACTGAAGAACGTTGAATCCGCCTGTAGTATCAGCCAATACTAATGGGAAAGCATAACGACGTTTTGTAGCTGTGATTGTGTCCCAAACTTCGTTAGGGCCATAAATTGAATTCTGCCTTGTATAGATAGCAGAAGCAAAACGAGGAGTTGAATCCGGAGTGATAGCAACGTTAGCTGCACTTGCACCGAAACGTAATTTGTAAGTTCCAGAATCAGCAGCAAGAGTTGTAACAACAAATGATACAATGATAGAATCAGCAGCTGTAGTCGTGTTGTTATGACGGAAATACTGATAAGCAACGAAGAAGCTATCTACAGAATATGGAGTATTGTCGTTGATCTGCGTACCAGGAATCTGGTAGTTAGCAGCAGCTTGATAGTATCCATCATCAGTTGGATCAAATGACATACCTAAGCCATGGCAAAATACATGGTAAGGAGTACCAGTACCACCATTGTCCAGGATGTTGCTATCCGGAGCAGTAGTGTTGTAATAAAGTGTGCTTGATGCAGTTTGGTTTGCATCCCAATAGCTGAACCACTCAGAGTGAGCGTTAGCATGGACAGTTGTAGTTTTCTGGTTTGCACCAGCATGTTTGTAAAGCCTGCTCAGGTCAAAAGGGTTGGTTACCTTGTTGTTAGCCTGAATTTCTTCCATTCTAGCTGAAGAAGAGATTAGAGCATTGCTGTTTTGCTGTGCCCAAGAAGATGCGCCGATAGAGGAGGCAGCCAAGAGTAAAAATAATTTCTTCATTTTTTTACGGTTTTTTTTACAATAATTGTACGGAGTAAAGGTAAGAAGGTTTTGTAAATAAAATATTCATTGATGAAAAAAAAATTAGAAATCCCTCGTCAAAATAGGATAAATAAGTTTTTCTTAACAATTAATTTGTTTATTTCTGAAACAAAAAGTGGTCGGTTAGCGTATAAATCGCTGGTTAATAACGAATATCCGGCTTCTTATTCAGGAACTGCTGAGCGGTTAGAGCAATATCAGAGACAAGCCATAGTCGGCAAATAATATTAATATACAGCTTATAATAACAGATGTGGTGGACGCACGGCCAATTTCCAACGCCCCGCCTTTTACATAGTAGCCGTAATACGACGGTATAATGGATATTATAAGCGAAAAGAAAAATGCTTTAATAATTGCAAATGTTACAATAAAGGGTACAAAATCTTTATGCAGACCCATGAAAAATTGCTGCTTAGTAAGTATGTGCGACAACATACAGGCCGCATAACCGCCCCAGATACTTATGGCAATAGATAGAATGATGAGGCAGGGAATGGTAATCATAGCCGCAAATATTTTCGGCATTATCAGGAAACTGTGCGAGTTAATACCCATTATCTCCAATGCGTCAATTTGCTCACTTACGCGCATATTGCCTAATTCTGAAGCTATTTTGGAACCAACAACGCCGGAAAGTACGATGCAGATAACGGTAGGCGACAATTCCATAATGGTGGAGTCGCGCACGATGCCTGCAACTACAGTGCGTGGAATAATAGGATTAATGAACTGATAGGCGGTCTGGAGGGTAACTACCATACCCAGGAAAAGGGAAATGATGATGACAATAGGCAATGAACGGATACCAATGTCATTACATTGCACCATAAACTCCTTCCAGTATTCTTTTATATTCTCAGGTTTGGACAAACCAATCTTTAACATGATAGTCAGCCTGCCCAGGTGCTCAAAAAAAAGTTTCATTGCGCGGCAAATGTAGGTAAAAATGGTATTGTGCAATTTTTAAAGTGGGCTACAAACCAAGGTTTAAGGATTCCATAACCATGAGTGGCAGTAAACCTGCCGATAATAATTACCTTTGTACACCGAAAATATTACTTGATATTATTTAATATTTACTTTCCGTTTCCTCAATCAACTGAAATAATTGAAACAGATCATACAATCGTTTAAGACAGGCGCTACAGAGTTAGAAGAAGTTCCGGCACCGGCAGTTAAGAAAGGTTATGTTTTAATAAGAACGACCCGCACGCTCGTTTCTGTAGGTACAGAGCGAATGCTGGTGGAATTTGGTAAAGCCAATTTATTGCAAAAGGCCATGCAGCAACCCGATAGGGTAAAGCAGGTGCTGGCAAAAATTAAAACCGACGGTCTGAAGCCGACTGTAAATGCAGTTTTTAATAAGTTGGGTCAGCCTTTGCCGCTGGGCTATTGTAATGTAGGCAAGGTTATAGCAGTTGGGGACGGAGTGGATGAATTTAAAATTGGCGACAGGGTTGCTAACAATGGCCCACATGCCGAATTTGTGTGCATACCTAAAAACCTGGTTGCCCATATACCCGATAATGTAAGCGATGAAGATGCGGCTTTCACCGTGATCGGTTCTATAGGTTTACAAGGTATCAGGTTGTGCAACCCGCAATTGGGCGAAACAATTGTTGTTGTGGGGCTGGGCCTGATAGGATTGATTACGGCAGAATTACTGGTGGCCAATGGCTGCCGCGTAATTGGTATTGACCTTGACCCGAAGAAGGTGGAGATAGCCCGTAAAAAAGGAGTTATAGCCATTAACCCTAGAGAGGGTGTAGATACCGTAAAATTTGTAACCGATATAACTGACAACATTGGCGCAGACGGTGTTATTATAACCGCTTCTGCAAAGACGGATGAGATAATTGCCAATGCCGCGAAAATGAGCCGTAAGCGCGGCCGTATCATACTGGTCGGTGTTATTGGTCTGAACATAAGCAGGGCCGATTTTTATGAGAAAGAACTCACCTTCCAGGTTTCTTGTTCTTATGGTCCGGGCAGGTATGATGATAATTACGAAAAAGCAGGTAATGACTATCCTTTGCCTTTTGTAAGGTGGACGGAGAAGCGCAATTTTCAGGCAATATTGCAGGCGATCTCTACCGGTAAACTGGAAGTGAATTCGCTGATAACAGAGCGCATCGCGCTGGCCGATTTTGCAAAAATATATGGCAACATCAGCAACCAGGCATCCATTGCGTCGATAATGGAATATCCTGAAAACAGCAGCAGTGAAGTTACTGTTACCGTAAACAGCGGTACGTTTAGTGCAGGCAAGGGTGGAATAGGTATCATCGGTGCAGGTAACTTCACCAGTATGACCATGCTACCGGTATTAGGCGATATTGGCGCGCCACTGGTTTCCATAGCGAGTGCGGCAGGTTTAACAGGAACGACACTGGCAAAAAAATATAAGATAGCTAAGAGTACTACTGATTATACCAGTATGCTTAGCGACCCTGCTATCGACCTCATTATTATTACCACCCGCCACAATGAGCATGCAAAAATGACGCGGGAATCATTAGCCGCAGGCAAGCATGTTTTTGTAGAAAAGCCATTGGCGCTGAATAAGGAAGAATTGCAAAGCATTATTGGTGCATATAAAGGAGATAAGACGCTGACTGTTGGCTTCAACCGCAGGTTCTCTCCGCACATGCAGAAGGCAAAGCAATTGGTGGGTAATGTGCCTATGAATGTAATTGCCACCATGAATGCCGGTAACATTCCACCCAATGTATGGGTGCATGATATGAAGGTTGGCGGAGGCCGTATTGTTGGCGAAGCCTGCCATTACATGGACCTGATAACCTACCTTACCGGAAGCAAAATAAAGTCGGTATGCATGAATGCCATGGGTGTAAACCCACAGGCGAATACTGATAATGCATCGATATTGCTGCAGTATGAAAATGGCAGCACGGGAGTTATCAACTATTTTGCGAACGGGTCAAAAGCCTATTCAAAAGAGCGCATTGAAATTTATGCGCAGGAACGCACGCTGATTACCGATAATTTCAGGCTTACTGAAGGTTATGGTTTTAATGGATTTACCAAGCTGAAAACTACGATTGACAAGGGCCATGCGGCACAGTTTAAACTGCTGGTAGAGCGGGTTAAGAACGGTGGCGCTGCATTAATACCTTTCGATGAAATTATAAATACAACCCTTGCCAGTTTTGCCGCAATAGAAAGCTTGCTGAGCAAGAAGTGGGTGGATGTGTAGGGCTTTGTCATTGATATTCTAAGCAAAAGAGGGGACGTCCCGACAAAGTGTTGGGACAAAGCCGCAACTTAGATATCGTTCAAGATATAAGAGGCGCAACTAAAAAAATGGTGAAAGTTCAATTTGATGGCATTTGTTGATCAATTCAGCATTATTTACTGATGATCCGAATTTCCACACGGCGGTTTTTTACGCGGTCGGATTCGTTTTTTTCCGGAAAAGGCACCAGTGGCTTCAAATTGCCAAAACCTTTATGTTTTAATCTTGAAGCGGGGATGCCTTTTTCAATCAGGTAATCGGCCACCGCTTTGGCGCGGGTCTCAGAAAGCCAGCCGGAATTGTCTTCGTCTTTTTTGTCATTGCCGTCTTTAGGGTCCATGCAGCAGATGTGGCCTTCAATTTGTATTTTGACCATATTGTTTTCCTTCATCAGCTTATACAGGTTTTCCAATTCGCCCATTGATTCCGGCAGCACTTCGTGCCTGTCGCCATAAAACAGCAGGTTTTTCAGCGTTATAGCCTCATTAAGGCTTATAGAAGTAAGGTCGATCCTCGTGTTTTTGCTTACAGCCGGCGCTACTGCTGCTTTTCCTTTTTTGCGTATTGTATCTTTTACAGGAATAACAGCTTTAACTATCGGTTTGGGTGGTGGCGCGGCCGCCGCTGCCAATTGCGCTGGTGTTGGGTTACCGTCTATCACAATCTGTACTTTACGGTCGCTTGCAATGCCTTCTTTCCCGTTAACTGGCGGCCTTTCAATTTTCCCCTTCCCCATGCACAAAGCGATATCGGCTTGCGCAAAACCCATGTTTACGAGGTAGTCCATTACATTCTTTGCGCGTGTTTTAGAAAGTGCTTCATTATAAGCTTTACCACCTAGGTAATCAGTGTAGCCCAGCACTGTAAACTTCTGCCCGTGAATCAGTACATCATGAAAAATAAGGCTGTCAATGCGGTTTATGGCTTCTTTGTTCAGCTTTGGGTCGTTCAGCGCGAAATGAATATCTACCGTATCATATACCTGTGCTCTAGTGGGGTGTGCGGCTAAGCATAACAGCAATGCAAGTACAGATCGTTTCATAGCTAGGGAGAATTTGTTTGTTGGTTGTTGCTTTAAAGGTAAGGTTTATTGAGTTTTTACAAACGCAGAAAATTTTTGTTAACCATCGGGCGACCTAAATTTGCCCTATCTTCAATTTGTTTTAGCTAAATTTCACCTGCTGCCAATGCTCCGATTAGTTCTTTTGATTTTACTTTTATTAAGTTCGCTGTTATGCGTTTTCAGGGCTCCCGCATTCTATTTGTGGTATCTGGCTATAATGGTTACTGAGTTTCCCCTCATTTTTATGGCGCTTACTAAAGTAGTAACATTTTCCGGCATCCGGCACAGGCAATTTGGGGTTGCAGGTGCTGTAATTGGTTGTATAGCATTTATACTTTTTCTCACACCCATCGCACGTGCATATTTACTTTCGGGCAAAATAAATGAAGGTTTTGAACGAGCCTTCGGCACAGGCTCGGCGCAGCTTGCAGATAAACCGAACCAGCCACCCTTCAGTTTTTTGGGTATGATAACCGGTATAAACAAAGCGCCCGATAGTTATGCAGTGATGAACTACAAAACCGTGGGTGGCAAGGCAATTACACTTGACTACTACAAGGCGCAGGCAACCGGTTTTCGGCCGTGCCTGTTAGTGGTGCATGGTGGCTCGTGGGCTGGCGGAGACAGCAGGCAGTTGCCGGAGCTGAATGGCTACCTTGCCAGGGGAGGTTATAACGTTATTTCTATTAACTACAGGTTGGCACCTGAACATATTAGTCCCGCACCGGTTGAAGATGTTTTTGATGCGATAGCGTTTATTAAACTCCGTGCACAGGAATTGATGATCGATACCTCTAAGATCGTTGTACTGGGTAGGAGCGCAGGGGCACAGATAGCAACAGTGGCCAGTTACCGTCCCGGCCATCCTGAAATAAAGGGTGTGATAGATATTTATGGACCGGCAGATATGATATGGGGCTATAAGCATCCGAACAATCCGTTAGTAATGAATTCTTGTAAAGTAATGGAAGATTTTCTGGGTGGTACATATGATCAGGTGCCGCAAAAATATGCTGAAAGTTCCCCGCTTGAACTGGTTACTCCATCAATACCACCTACGCTTATTATTCATGGCGAAATTGACCCGCTGGTGGCATATAAGCACAGCCCGAGGTTGATTGAAAAATTACAAACGGCAGGGGCGAAATATTATTTCCTTTCCATACCTTGGGGAACACATGGTTGCGACTATACACTCAATGGCCCAAGCGGGCAACTGACGACTTATGTTATTGAACGGTTTATGAAGGTAGTAACCAAATAGGATGGCTTAACTAGCATTGCATATCAACGTACAACACGCTGAAAAATTATGTTGTGCAGTAGATTACAATACTTCATCCTCCCAGATGATTGAACTTACCTTCCAGCCATCGTTAGTTTTAATGTACTGAAAAAACTTATTGCCGTGCTGTTGAAATTGTTCGCCATTGAATATGCCGGTTTTATAATAGCGCGATTCCCGCTGGGCAATGTTACCTTTAACTGTAGTGGTGTGAGCAATTTCCTTTTCAGAAAACTCGATTAGACTGCCATCGGTAAGTAATAATTCGCGGGGGGCAATAAATGATGACAGATTATACAATTCAGAAGTGGCTGCTTGCTGCTTTATTATCAACACCTCTGGTACGCAGTAGCTGTGAATCGCCTGCAGGTCGGGCTTTCGGTTATCGGTGTTGGTAAATAGTTGATAGAAACTCTGGGTAAGATGATTAATGAATACAGTATCTGCTGTCACTGCGAATTGCATCAGGGTCTCTCCATTATCATCCACTTCCTTTTCAAAAGTAAACCCCAATTTTTTCAATAATTGGATAGATGTAAGATTCTCCGGCAATGTAATAGCAAGGAGATTGGGCATCCGGGCTGCAAGGTCAAGCAATATTGCAGATGCGGCCTCTGTGGCATATCCCTGCCCATTAAATTGCGGTAGAAAGGCAAAACCAAAATCACGATGTTCCAGGTAGTCGCGCTTAATGAGTGTTATGAGGCCTATAGGGATGTTGCCCTGTTTTAGGCGCACAACGCGGTAGTTTACAGCAGGGTTACTCTGTATTTTATAAATGTATTTTTCAGCGTCGTCATTGCTGTGAATATTTCGGTCGCCAATAAATTGCAGCCATCCCGGACTATTGGTCAGTTCACGGATGAAGGCTGCGTCACTCATTTCGAGCGTGTCGGCTATAAGGCGTTCGGTTGTGTATTTTTCAAGCATGTAAAAACGTTCGTGCACTCTTATCTGTGCAGTATTTTATAGTGCCAAAGGTATTACGTAGCGCTTAAAACGTTTGTTTTCGTCGGGGGTATTTTAAGGGGTAGGGTAACGCTTGCGGGGCTGCAATTATTTTCCTGTTTTTGTACCGCTGAAAATGCCGTGGTAGATGCCTTGAACGGAAACCACATTTAGCGGGAACTCGAAGAATACGTGAATCAGGCTAAGGGTGAAGAGCGCCGCGAAGCCTATTTTATAATCGTACCAATATAAGCCCATGGCCACCAACCAAAGACCTAGCACTATTAAAAATTTCGGTTTGGTTATATTTTTGTTCCAGCCAATAACAGATGTTTTTGAGAACCAGTTGAGGTAGTGGTACGTGTAGCAGAAGGCGATAAAGATCTGTATTTTAATACCGGCTTCCGATACCATGTGGAACTTACCATCATCGTTAAGCAAGCCGAAAACCTGCGCTATGTATGCGCTTACATTCTGGAAGTCGCTCTTCAGAAAGTTACTTTGAACTGATTCAGAAAGATGATAGCTCTCTGGATTTACACTACTTGTAAAAATAACAAACGGGCAGAGCAATAAAAGAACGCAACTGATAATACCAGCTTTATTTTTCGTCTTAAAAGTGCCGTATATCATGAACAGCCATGTAAACACGTATACATGCAGAATGGTTGGTAAAAACATGCCCAGGAAAGCTATAGAGAAGAGCTTGTACTTGAGTATAAGTACCGTTCCGGCTATTATGCCGACCAGCGAAAGCAGAATATACTGCCATTTTTTTAAATAAACCAGTGATATGGCGAACAGGAAAGTGACAAAGAAAAACGAGAAGAAAAAGTCGGTGCTGTATTTATACATACTCCTTGCCAGTTGTTCGCCGTTAAGAGATTTAAGAGCGGGCAGCAGCAGTATAACCGGTATAGTGAGCAGTACCGCCACAAATACAAATAACCACATCCATTTTTTTTCTTTAACGAAATAGTTTTTTTCGTTGAGCCAGTTTATTTCGGTGAGGTAATGCAGCGGACCCAGCACAGCGTAAGAAAAAAGGAATAATTCGAACGGGATTTTGAAAGCGACAATAAGCGACAGTATAATAAGGCCGATATTTAAAACATCAATCGATTTTGTATTTTCTGCACTAAGCTTCATATAATGACATTTGCCGTGCAGTAAAAGTAAAATTTAATTATAGCTTTGGTTTAGTTTTTTGTACATTTTTTGAAAAGTTCGGTGCAGCGCCGTAATATGGTTATTATGAATAAAACGAGACTGGAAGCTTTCAGCGATGGGGTTTTAGCCATCATTATTACCATAATGATATTGGAGATCAAGATGCCGCATAACGCTGACTGGAGTTCACTAATGGAGTTACACAGTGTTTTTATATGCTATGTGCTCAGTTTTGCTTTTATTGGTATTTACTGGGGTAACCATCACCACCTGGTGCACACGGTAAAAGTGGTTTCGCCCAGCGTTATATGGGCGAATATGCATTTGCTATTCTGGCTTTCATTGATACCGCTGGCCACTAACTGGATGGGCGAGAACCATTTTGCGCGAAATACGGTTATTGCGTATGCGGTATTGTTGTTGTTGTGCGGCTTGTCGTATACCCTGTTGCAGACAACCATTGAGAAAAGTAATGTGCTGAGTCCGGAATTAAAGGATGCTTTTGCGGCGGTAAAACGCAAGGGGATTGTGTCTGTTATTTGTTATAGTTCATCCATACCGCTGGCATTTGTTCATACAGCCATTTCCGGATGTTTGTTTGCAGCTGTAGCCATAATGTGGATAATACCCGAACGCAACATCGCCAAAGCGCTGAAAGAATAGTTATGGTGCGCAAGGCTATGTTATTAACACTAAGAAAAGGGGGCAATCAAAGCAGCAATTCAGATGTTATTCAAGATTTAAGAGGCGCAACTAAAAGCGCTGAAAAAAGTAAGCTGATTTTCGTGGCACGCACGGGGTAAACAAGTGCAATAGTGTTTTGCGCCAAGCCGCATGTTTTGGGTGTAATAATTAGAATAGGTTAGCTAAGGCGCAATGGTGTAATTCACTATGTTACTCCTTGCTGAATACAATAAAAGAAAAACGATGCAGTCCGCCGATTGCATCGTTTTTTTTTAAGGGGTGGGTATATTCATAATAAACCGCTATCAATTTTATTAAAAAGCATATCCTTTAGACAGTTGCTTGATATCTGAAGCGCTAATGTGATATTGAGCGAGTGCATTGTTCAGAGTATTTTCGACGTCATCAAGGCTGTTGAATATTTTGTTGTGAAAGTG
>CANFKC010000009.1 GCA_947447265.1 Chitinophagaceae bacterium | reverse complement strand
GATTTGGGTCGTGGCAGCAAACTATTTTATTATCTACAAATAGGAATGCCAACAGGTAAGTCCCCAGCATGTCTTCGCCATCTTTTACAGCCACAATCTGGTGTGTATTCAGATTGACGGTAACTAAACGTTTTAGATAAGAGAAATCAGTAAAAGTAAAAAAGAGCAGATCTCCTGATACAAAACAATTGGTTAGGTCTTTACCATTTATGCAGATGTTTTTAGTGAGGTTATCGTAATCATTACTAATTGGGTAATGGATGGTATCGATGAAAACCTTTTCCTGCTCCCGAATAGCAACATACATCCATTCTGAATCGCTAGAAATGATTATTTTTCGGACTCCCACTGTCGTGTCAAAATACAGTACAGTTTTCTGAGCTGCGGTGTTTACGATTGAGTGCTTCTCTGAAGTTGCAGACTTACAGCCCAAACCCAAAATGAACAGTAACAAACCGACAATAATCATTTTCATAGCGCAAATCTATTTTTAGGCTATCCTGCCACTTCATTTTTACCCCTCAAAAGCTATTTCAATTTTCCGCACCAGTATAGCATAAACTCTTGTTCTATTGCTTTTAAGTCGGATTCTGACAAATTGATATCTACTTCTGAGTTGGATGAAAAATGCCGGGCGAATTCCTCGTCAATGTAGCAATCGCTGTATTTGTTTACATAAAATTGATAATATCCAGGCCATACATATACACCATCCGTCCGGTATTCGCATGGACCGATAACTTCGTTATCGAAGAGGTCATGCTGCATTTCCATAATACCAACAAATGGCTTACCATTTTTTAGATAATCGACAATTTTGGATTTATCATCAGCGGTAAAACCTGCTGATAGCAACTCGGAGACGGCCGTCCCGGGTATGTTGTTGTCATATTCCTTTATAAACCCAGTAAACTTCATAAAGATGGTGTGTTTTTTTACCCGGCAACTACACTAAATACCAAATCAAAACATGACGAAGATACGAGGTTCAACCCCATTCGGGGTTGGTGCTGTAATTTCCTTATCCAGTGGGTTTCACCCACGGCTATTCTTGTTTAAGTCCTTCGGACTATGCTGATTTTTGATAGTCAAACGGTAAAATACCAATTCAACATCAAAACATGACGAAGATACGAGGTTCAACCCCATTCGGGGTTGGTGCTGTAATTTCCATATCCCGTGGGTTTCACCCACGGCTATTCTTGTTTAAGTCCTTCGGACTATGCTGAATTTTGATAGTCGACGAGTATAACTCTGCAATGAACTAAACGATGAAACGTTTTGCTAAGTATTTAAGA
This sequence comes from Chitinophagaceae bacterium, assembly GCA_947447265.1. Taxonomy (GTDB): domain Bacteria; phylum Bacteroidota; class Bacteroidia; order Chitinophagales; family Chitinophagaceae; genus Flavipsychrobacter. Next base: position 119,481 of record CANFKC010000009.1, on the reverse strand, counting down.
GTATAAAAAAAGGGGTGCCGAGCGGCACCCCTTTTTAATATTATTTAGTGAGTTTCTTATAAATAGGATTGAACTTGAAAATATCAAGGTAGTCTTTGGTACGTTCGTATATCTCCTTTATTTCGTCTTTGTTCAGTTCCTGCGCTGTTGCGAAATTGGCCGCTTCAGTCGGAGTTCTTACTGTACCCCATGGATAAACTTCGGTAAGTTCTTCGCCATTCCAGCTTGGGGTATCTAAGGTCTTGCTGCTCTTAATACCAGCTTTTGCCAATACACCAGAAAGTACACCAACTTTGTCCTTAATCATGTCATCGAACTTAACGATGTGATAATGGTCAGGGAATTTCTGTGCATAGATCAAAGAAAAATACTGACAGGTAACCCAACCCGTCATGTAATGCGCTATTGAAAGTGGCACCGCTCTTTTCTTAGTATCAGCATACGCAGAGAACGGATTCCTTACCACATGCAATACATGGCCGTTACCATTATAGTCTTTAATGATTTTATCACCATCAACACCAATAATAGGGCTGTAGCCTACCCAAGCCTTTTCTTTACCTGTAGTTTTGTAGTTTTTCCAGGCAGTGAATGTAGCACGGAAGAAAGCCTCCATAACATTAGCCCTTGTAAGGTCTTTACCTTTCAGGAATTTTAAATAATCGCTCTTCCTGTCAGTATCGGTCATCTGGATATCGGCTGTACGGAACTTACTTACATAAGGCGTTTTAGCCCTCACCTTGCCTTCCTCGTCAATGATGAACTCATACATATCTTCAGCAGTAGCGCTTGACGGGAAAATTGGCCACCTGTACTTTAGCGGGTACATGCTGGATAAGTAGTCATTTACAAATTTGGTACCCGGCTGAGATTCGAACGGGTAAACAAATAATTCAGGATGGCCGTCTAATAAACGATGCGTGGTGTTACCGCCATTTTCGTACATGGCCGATAGCATAATGAACTTGTAATCTGATTTTTTCATAAACCTGTTTAATGTTATCTGCGGTAAAAATAATTTTTTATAATAAAGAAACTGAAAATATTTTTTTCTCTGCGGGAGTATTTTTCAAAACACGGAACGGCAAGCCCGAACATTTTTCAGCATTAATATAGTCAATTCCAAAAATCTGGTTGCCAAAAGGGAACTTTATTTCGCCAATTACTTCGTTAGTTTTGATATTAACGGCAACAATACCGCAATCCTGGGTGTTTGATGTAATGCCCGGCGCATAATGCCTGAACCGCGGCAACACCCTGGAGAGGCCCACAAAAAGCACATCACCGGCAAAACACAATCCCCTTGTCCACCCATTAAATTTAAAAATGGGCTTGAACTGCGTGTTTTCTATGTAGCCTACTTCGCCATAGCCGCTATTAGCCACCCAAATTTTACTTTTGTACAACCTTGCGCCATGCGGCCTGGTAAGGCCAAAGCCAACAGGCTCGCGGGTTTCGCCAGAAAATATTACACCCTGTTTATCTACAGGATAGTTTACATGCCCTGGCCTTCTGGAAGATATTTTAGCGCCTGAAGCGCTGAAAAAAGAACTCTTCAGGTCTTTACCAAAAGCAATGGAATTGAGCTGAATGTAATTTGCTGTAGTGTTTGGTTTACCCTTTACTTCAATACATTTCGGCCACCAGGTGGGTTGTTCAGGAACATTTGTGTTCATATCAATTTCCAATACGCTATTCATCCCCACAGAATTGGCATACAATTTACCATCACCTATTACCAGGTCGTGAAAATAGTACTCGCCGGGGTAGAATTTACTGCGCGCAGGCAGCATCATATTTTCCTTTGGCTTGCCTGTTTTCAATCTTTTCAGATAGCCAGAAGCAACCTTAAACTCCATTATCTGGTTGGGGTTGCGCGTAGCGGCTATGTACATTGCATTCTTCTTCCTGTCAATAGCTATACCGGATGGATGCGGAAGATGTATAAAACTTTGGTTTATTTTGTTTGCTGAAGGCGCATTCAACGCTATCAGCAGGTTCTCATATTCGCGCGTTGCAAAAAGGGTAATTTTAAGGTCGTGCAACAACTGTATGAACGCAGGAGCAGCCTTAAATTTCAAGGTATCTTTCGTAATACCTGCAACATCGAACGACGTACCGAATAATTCTGACGGATGGCGCAGTGCAGCATTTTGCCGCGACCAGAGGGCTTCTTTAGCTGTCATAGTTTATTACGCAGTTTAAAAGCCCCGGAATACATTTTGAAAGCTGACTTAAAATTGGTGGTGCTGGACCCGCTGATGCGTGTGGTTGACACCACCGGTATATCAATGATGAGTACGCCCATTTTAGCGCAGCGGACTATTATTTCGGCATCAATAAGGTCGTCGTCAGAAACAATATTGAGTTTATCATAAACCTTGCGCGGCAATACTTTCGGGGTACCGTTAATATCCCATATCGGTACTTTATACAAAATACGGCACTCCAGATTGTAAAGTGTAGAACCCACTTTACGGGTGAATTTTTCCCTGATTATACGTGTCGCTTTAACTACATTATCGTTATTTACTTTCGCATAGTTCAATATCAGCAGCAGGTCGGCAATTTCAGTACGGGCGCTATTAGTATAGCACAGGTACTTGCCCTGAGCCTGCGCCAGGCCATACTTTACGGCCCTGCCCCAGCCGCCTTTTTCGAGCCAATGCACTTTTACATTAGGCCGATTGTTAAGGCTATTTAACCGGGCTACCGCACCATCGTCTACTCCATTAACAATAAACAAAATCTCCCAGGTTTCGCCAAGCGAATCCAGGTGGTTAGTATAAGTATTGTAAAGATGTTCGGCATGGTTCAACTGCTTGTATAAGGGCAGTATTATTGAAAACGTAGGTGCCGTCATACTTGTTTGTTCCAGTTCCAAAATGCTGTATCGAATTTAACTTCTTTTTGCCATATATCTACATTTGCCAGCCCTTCGGCAAGGCCAATCTTTGCTTGCCAGCCTAATAATTCCTTAGCCTTTTCACTGTTGGAATACCAGTCTTTCACGTCCCAGTTTCTGTTGGGCATGCTGTTGAATTCCGGGTAAACCGGTATATCGAATTGTACTTTTATCAGGTTGGTCAGTTCCCGTATTGTTGTCTTGGTTCCTGTGCCAATATTAAATGCTTCACCCTTTACCTTGTTCACTTCACTTGCGGCCCTGATGAATGCTTCGCAAACATCTGCCACATCAACAAAATCGCGAGATATATCTGGGTCAACCAGGGGTGGATAGGCTTTTTTGCGCGCGGCAGCAACCAGCACCGGCACCAGCCTGTCGGGCTCTTCCCATGCTCCGTAAGCTGAATAAAGCCGTAAATGCGCTACCGGTAGCTGTTCTATTTTACCATAATACTTTACTGAGTAGTAAGAAGCGACTTTAGATACCGCATAGTGGCTGTTGGGCACCAGTTCCGCATCTTCGGTAGGCGCAGCACTATTGGTGCCGTATTCCGAGCTTGACCCCGCATGAATATACGCAGCAAACCCTTGCTCTTTCAGCAGTTCAACAATATTTACAACCGAATTAAAATTGGTGTTGTATATCTTTTTATACTCCTTTTGTTTGGAATAAGCACCGTATGCCGCCAGGTTAAAGATGGTTCTCGGTTTGTATTCCCTGAAGAGGTCTTTTAGAATAGTTATCTCGTTAATGTCGCAAGAAATAATATTATTTACCGGAGTATAGTTTACCAATAGCCGCCAGTTGTTACGCGGATCTTGAGTAATGGCATACACATCTTTGCGATGCGCAAGAATGGCATTAAAAAGATTCACGCCAATAAAGCCTCCAGCCCCAAAAACGAATATAGGGCCTTCCAGTTGTTGTATTTTATGCTGTATTTCTTCGCTAACCACCATAATGCCTTAAAAGTAAGAATTAATCACCCGCAAAATATTTTCTTCACCGAGGCCGCTCACCTGCTGGTGATATGCCTGGCTGCCATACAGGCCGTTAGGATAGCCCTCGGCATGTAAACTTATAAATTTATCCAGCGGCAACCCAGCTTCATTAACCAAAAGGGCCAAAGAGCTACCCAGACCGCCTATAGAAATATGCTCTTCTATTACCAGGATGTTTTTAGTTGTTGCGATACTAGTTGCCAATGCAGCCGGCAATGTTACGAACGGCATTGTGTTCAATGTAAAAACATCTATACTATTCTGTTTATCGCTTTTGGCTAATGCGGCGATAAGATTATTGGTTACCGGCCCCTGCGACAGTATTGTGAGCCTTGCTTCCGGAGTGAGCACAGTTTGTGTGCCGCCAGTTACCAATTGCATATCAGCCGGAAGGTTTTTACCCAGCCCCAGCCTAAGGTATGCCGGCCGCCTGCGCGCAAACATTTCATCCATTGTGGCACGCATATCTTCCACAAAACCAGGAATATAGCATTGCATATTGGGCAAGCCACTTAAAGTGGCAATATCTTCAATAGCGTGATGAGAAGAGCCCATAATGCCATAGCCATATCCGCCGCCATTACCGGCAATGTAAACCGGCAAATTATGAAAACATACGTCATTACGCATTTGTTCCAGGCAACGATATACCACAAACGGTGCGATACTATAACAAAGTACCTGGAAACCCTGCGACGCCATACCGGCAGCCACACCAATCATATTCTGCTCTGCAACGCCTGCATTTATAAAGCGCGGACCCATTTTTTTAGCAACGCCTTCCAATGCATTATAGCCAAGGTCGCCCGTAATGAAGACAAAGTCTTCACGGTCGGCCAGGTTCCTTTCAATATATTCTGAAAAATGTTTTCTCATTTGGTACAAAATAGTTGTGGGTTTAATCGTTCTCCAATCCATATCCCGCCCTGATCTCCTGTTTGGCGGCGGTGTATTGCGCATCGGTCATTGGCAGGTAGTGCCATTCCATTTTATCTTCCATCTCTTTTATCCCCTTACCTTTTACCGTACTTGCCACCACCATTTTGGGCTTGCCATTTTTGTTGGCTGCCAGCTTTTTCCAAGCCTGCATCAATGCTTCAATATCGTGCCCGTCGCATTCCACTACTTCGAAACCCATTGCTTCCCATAATTTTGGCGATGCGGTATTGCCCAAAATATCAGCAGTATTACCAAAGCCCTGCAAACCGTTACAGTCAACAAAGGCAATTAAATTATCCAGTTTATTGGCCACAGCAAAGTGCGCTGCCTCCCACGATGTACCTTCATTGGTCTCGCCATCGCTCATTAATACAAAACTTATCTTGTCGTTCCCCTTCAGCTTATTAGCCTTTGCAATACCGGTAGCCAATGGTAAACCATGGCCCAACGAACCTGTTGCAAAGGGTATAGCTGCATATTTTAGCGGCGCCGGATGGGCTGGTAAAGTAGTCGCATTTTTATAGAACGTCCCGAGATCCTCGTCGGGTATTGCACCTGTTTCATTTAAAATAGTATAAAGTGCAGTTGCTGCATGCCCCTTAGATAGAATAAAGGTATCAGCCTCATTTTTAAATTTGAGGATCGCAGCCATGATATCAATACAACTCAACGAACAGCCAATATGCCCCGAACCTGCACCGTGGTGCATTTTTAGGATATTGCTGCGCAGCCTGCCCTGTAATTGCTTATAGTCCATTAATTGCTTGAATTACTAAAACCTTTACAAGATAGGATTATTGTTGAAAACAAACAATGGATGGATGAGTTTCACGTCCGGAAGAAGGGAAATTAGTCTGCATAGCCAGAAATACCATTATTAGGTTTTAGCGGTTACTGATAATTTTGTATTTTGGCACATTACAAAACCACGTACTGTGTCGGCAAAGAAAAAAAACGCGCCTGAAAAGGCACCAGATAATATACAAGCTTCCCAGCCGCCCTTTCAGGCAGCTGCTACAAGTCCGGTAAAAGATTTCTTTGAAACGAATGCCAAATGGGTGCCACTAGTGGCGTTTGGCCTGCTTTTCCTGGGGGCATTGCTGATATTTAAAGATTTTCTGTTTGGCGAAAAATGCTACCTCTTTAAAGATATAGCCAGCGATTCGCTCAACTTCTCTTACCCGACAATGTATGGGACGGCAGACTACATTGCTAAGTATGGCTTGCCAAAATGGTCGTTCAGCATAGGTATAGGGCAAAGTGCATTCCCTTTTATTTTGCGTGACCCATTTGATATTTTCTACTACCTGGCTGGTAAAGACAGCATACAATATGGCATTATTTATAAGGAATTCGCTAAAATAGTGATGGCCGGCATGGTATTTTATTACTACCTGCGCAAAGTAAATATTTCTACCTATACATCGGTGCTGGGAGCTCTTTTCTATTCGTTTTCAGGATTTATGATACTGGGCAGTTGCTGGTACATTTTTACGTCCGAAGGCCTGATACTTGCACTCTACTTGCTGGCGTTCGAACAATTGCTGAAAGATGGCAAGTGGTATTTATTCCCGGTTGCAGCATTTCTTACCGGCATCTCGCAGCCATTTAACCTTTACATTTTTGGCCTCTTCTTAATCTTGTACGCCCTGTTACGGCTGGTGCAAACAGACCGGTTCAATACAAAAGAAGTTATTTCCATCTTCTTGAAAATGGCAGGTTTTGGCGCAATAGGTCTGTTACTTGCCGGGCCGATGCTACTGGAAAACGCAGTACAACTGCTGGAAAGCCCGCGTGGTGGAAATTTTTCGCTGTCAGAAGGATTGAAAGCAACCCCTATGTTTCAGCCATCCGACAAACTTGAGTTTGGTTCAGCTATGCTGCGTTTCTTTTCTACCGATATCTTGGGCGGCGGTCGTGACTTCAGGGGCTGGAGGAATTTATTGGAAGCACCTATGTTATATTGCGGCCTACCCTGCCTCATATTAATGCCACAGGTATTCAGCTTTTTGAATAAGAGGACGAAAATGGCATTTGCTATATTTCTTGGTTTGTGGATGTTGCCGATGATCTTCCCTTATTTCCGCTATGCATACTGGATGTTCTCGGGTAATTATTACCGCATACTTTCCTTCTTTGTTTCGCTGGTTTTCATGTACTTCTCACTTACGGCGCTTGACCTTATTATTAAAAACAGAAAGATTAACCTGATCGTACTTGCGGTGACCATAGTAGGATTGTTCCTGTTTCTGAACTACCCGTACTTTGAAGAAAGTGGTGTGGTAAATGTTGGCCAAATGGGCTTTGTAAGCGTATTGATGCTGGCTTATGGTGCACTATTATTCTTGCTAACTAAGCGTAGCGACAACACCTACATTAAGTATGCCTTTATGGCGCTGATATTTGTTGAGGTAATCTTTATGTCGCGCACCCTGATCAACGATATGGACCCCCTTACGCCAGAAGATATCCAAAACAGGATAAGCTATAATGACTACACCAACGAGGCAGTATCATACATACATAACGTTGATAAATCGCCTTTCTACCGTGTAGATAAAAGCTTTCCGTCGTCACCGGCAGTTCATGGTTCTATTAATGATGCCCTCGTACAGGGCTATTATGGCAGCGCTAACTATAGCTCATTTAACCAGGAAAACTACATTAACTACCTCACCCTGATGGGTATTAGCAGGATAGGCGATGAAAATTCTTCCCGCTGGGCTATGGGTTTCATAATGCGCGTAATGCTGGAAGCGCAGAACAATGTGAAATACATTATTACAAAGTCAAAACCGTTGCCGCTCTGGTATTGCGATTCGCTGACTTCGTTTAATAATATAGTTGTGTTACGCAGTAAATTCTCATTGCCGCTCGGCTATACCCACGACAAATATATAAAACGCAGTGTTTTCAACAACCTTGACCTGACTCAAAAAGACCTTGTGAGTCTGGACGCCTGCGTATTAAATGATGCAGATGTTGCTAAATGCCCGGGGCTTAAAGAATTTCAGTTAAAGGATACTATAGATGCCCGCATGTTCAATCCGGATCTTTTCGCGCAAAAAATTGCCATATTGAGGAAAGACACCCTGACCATGGAAAAATTCAGCCAAACAAATATAAAGGGTAAGATTAACCTGGCAGAAGATAAGATGATGTATTTTTCAATACCTATGGACGGTGGCTGGAAAGCCCGTGTTGACGGAAAGGAACAGGATAAAATAATGCTTAGCGGCGGCCTTACCGGTGTAATGGTACCAAAGGGACAACATACAGTAGAGCTCGCTTACGAACTACGGTATTTCAGCAAAGGTGTGTATATGAGCATAGCGGGATTACTTATTTTTGCGGGCCTATTCTTTGCATTTAAACCCAACAAAAAACAAGAGCTTGCCGCATAAATTATAAGCATAAGGTGACAGAATTTATTGATACGGACATAGCAACAGCATTAGCACGAACGGAAGGAAGGTATGAGTAAGCTGACACAGAAGATAAAGAACTACGTGAACCAACGGTTCATAATTAAATATATCGACAATCGTTACTGGAATGTGACCGATGGCGAGCCGGGTCGTGTAACTACCATACTAAGGGAAGATGCGGTAGATGCACTTAAAAAGTTATATCCGCATAAAGACTTTGAAAAAGAAAAGATAAATAACCTACCCAATTACCGCTTCCTGATGCACAAGGCAGAGCGGTACATTTACAAAATTACCGACTGCATTGTTGACCCGGGGCATAACTGGACCATGTTGGGCGGCAAGGATATTTTCAGATATTCATTTCCCTTTGTTGAAGACCCATGGGATGGAATTAAGGCAAGGCCATCGGTGATAGGCAATCTATTTAAAAAAGAGATTATTGAACTGCCCAGTGCCATTGTTGTAAAGTACATGTGGGAAAACTATTACCACTTTTTTGTAGATAGCCTACCCCAGGTAATGCTGTGCGATGACAATTTACCACTTGATATACCTATCATCGTTCCTTATCATTTTGGGCGGTATGGTTATGTAGCCGAGTATTTTAAAGCCTTTCCTCCCAAGCGTAAAATAATTATACAGGAGCCTGGCCAATATTTTAAAGTAAAAGAACTTTACCTCGCTAAAGACAATATCCGTTACCAGTATCTACCGGCAATCAGGCAAAACCTGTTATCATTACCAATTGAAAAAATGGAGCCCGAGATGGAAAGCCCGGAACGCCTCTTCTTTACCCGTAAAAAGAACTTTCGAAGGGGCATTACCAATATTGAGGAACTGGAACAAATGGCCCGTGACAAAGGTTTTAAAATTGTGAACCCCGGGGAACTCACACTTATGCAGCAGGTGAAATTATGCTCAAAGGCCAGCTTATTAATAGCCGTGCACGGCGCGGCACTGACCAATCTACTCTTTTTCCGTGACGAAAACTTGAAAGTGCTGGAGATATTCCCAGGTGACGGCTTCTGCCCGGAACATTATGAGCAGATCTCAAAAACTCTTGGATTTGACTATAACTCCATTGAAGGGAATGGGCTGAATGAAAAATCTCAATTCACCATTGACAGTAAGGTATTTGGTGATGCTTTAACGAAATTAGTACAAGGCTCATAGCTTTTAACGACATAATGCGCACAGCCGTTGGTGTATTTACCTGCCACGACAATTAGCCGTCTGGACCATTATCGTCTGGTTGGAACCATCTCTCCTTGTATCATCAGCACACTTTTTACTGAAGCTTCTTTGAGGTGAAGAAACGCTTCACGCTCTTTATCTGTTTTGAACAATTCAAAACAAGCAGCATCAGGGAAACTTACAAGATGTATTTCGTACGGCATATCTATCGTTTACTCGATTACCGCTCCTCCCCTGCTACGGAGCATAAGTATTCCACCATATTTTGCAATTGCAGGTATAGCTACCGCTTCAAATGCATCGAAAACATCCTCTTTTCCGGGTATAACATAAACCAATTGAGTTATGTAGATCATTGCAACGAATTGAGATTCAAAAGTATGCTTCTGTTGCCATTCTTGAAAAAAAAATCCCGCAACCAGGTAAATGGTTGCGGGAGTAATAACTTTCATTTTTTACTATTCTATTACAAAATGCAGCACAGCAATATTTGTACCCTGCATTACTTTTATAAGGTAGGTACCGGCAGCCAGGGTATTCTTCAGGTTTAACTGTTCATTTATTTGTCCGTTATTGGTCTTTGCAATTCCGCTGTAAACCAGTTTACCTGTTATTTCAAATACGTCAAAATTCACATCTTCATTGCTAGTTGTTTTGCCGGAAAGCGTGAAATCTCCGTGGTTAGGGTTGGGGAATAACGATATATTACCAACCGTTGAAGTAAGCGCAGCAACACTAAGATAATCAGCATAAATAACAACCTGATTACTGTAAACAGTGGTTTGTGTTACGCAGCTGGTGCTACTGGTCATGGCGCACTTTACCGTGTCGTTATAAGTAACATTGCGGCTATAAGAGATATTGGTCGCGCCGGCAATGGCAACATTATTTACATACCATTGATAGGTTGGCGCAGAGCCACCATAAGTCGTAGTAGAATAGAATGTGATTAACTGGCCAGAATAAGCGACAGAATCTGATGGACTGCTGATAATAGCTATGGAAGGCGTTACAGATGGCATTACAGCCAGGGTAGAACTGGTAGCGACAGTGTCAGCTGTGCGGCATAAAACGTCGCTGGTCATTTTACAAACCACAACATCCCCTATGGAAGGTAAGTAACCGAAAGTACTTCCTGTAGCCAGTGTTGAACCAAATAACTGCCAGATGAATACTGGTGACGACCCACCATTGACAGGCGTTGTAGCAAAATGAATGCTATCGCCTTCACAAACTGAACCCGATGGGCTTACCGCAACCGTTACGGAAGGTACCATGAGCGTATTTACCGTTACACTTTTACGACTGCTAAAGTTGCCGCAAGTATTTGCTATACTGTAAATAACTGTATCAATGCCGCTGGAAATACCCGTAACAATACCTGCAGAAGTTACGGTAGCATGACTGTTGGTTACGGCCCATGCACCACCTGTAACGGTACCGGCAAGTGTTACTGCACTACCCTGGCAAACCGTGGACGGCCCGGAAGGTGTGGAAAGGTGAACTATTGAATCGATCCTCAACGCAAATGCAACAGTATCGGCGTCGCACATGTTAGATACAGCGTAGTAAGCAGTATCATAACCGCCACTTATGCCGGTAACTCTGCCCGAGGTGGAAATAGTAGCGTGCGCGCCACCAATCGACCAATGACCTCCTGATACTGCATCAGCCAGGTTAACCGATGACGTATCGCAAAATACTGGCGAGCCAGTTATCGTGCCGGCATTAGAAAGGGTATGAACATTGAATGGAAAACGTGCCGAATTAGGATAGCAAATACTGGTAACAGTATAGATGGCTGTATCATTACCCGGCGTAACGCCCGTAACTACCCCACCTGCAATTGTTGCTCGGGTATTGCTCAGGCTCCATGTACCACCGGCAACAGAGTCGGTCAGCGTAATGGCAGCCGCAGGGCAGACAACGGCGCTGCCATGTATCACACCCGCATCTGGCAACGCCCGTTCGGTAATGTGTAAAATATTAGATGTAGTGAATACGGTATCGTCCATTATGGTGCGCATAACACACTTAATATTGTCACCACTACCAACCGATGCACTGGTGAAACCAATGCTATCAGTACCAGCAGGCGTTGCATTAATATACCACTGGTAATGCGGTGTATTTACTGTGCTAAAGGTAGCGGCACAATGAAGAACGCCGGCATGGCAAAGCGTATCATGACAGGTTGACGATGCTGCAATAGCCGGCACCAGCATAGTATTATGTGCAGTATCAGTTAATACAACCGGGTTATCATCAAAGAAAATTCCCGCGTGGTTATCAATGTGCGTACCGTCGGCAACGCCATAATTGGCATTTACGTTAAACATAACGCTGCCAGTGCAATGGTTATGGTGAGAGCTGTCTGCCAACATGATATTCGGGAAATCGAACTTAACAATGTTATGCCCTCCCGCCCTGGTTATTGCGATATTCATCCTCGCAGTTGCCATAACTATACGCAACGAATTTACATTCACATAGTCCGGCAAGGTGTCCATAACATAGATGTTACGTGCTGTATCATTGCCGTCGTTTTCAAACTGTATAGTGTAATGCAGTTTAGTGCCACCAATAATATTACCCCCAGGACTTACCTGCACAAAATTCGGGTCGAAAGACGATTTAACGGTATCGTTCCTGTAAGTAGTATTATTGCTGGTATCCAGGTCGCCTGTAGTTGCCGGAGTTATATAAACGGTGCTGTTGATAACGGTTCCGGGTGTTATCCAACCACTGGTACCGAACATGTCTAATGTTACTGATATATCCGGGTGAATACCTGATATTTCCGATATGTTTGTGAAGTTCCAACGAATGTAGCTGGAAGTGACAGACGATGGCGTTGGTGTCGCATTAATATAGGAATAACGATTGTCGTACAAAAGGAAAACACTACCATCTTCACCCGCGCACAGTCTATTCCCAACATGGATATTAAAATCCTGGCGATGGCGACCGGTTATAGCACTCGAAACCTGCGATACATCAAACCCTGAACCGGTGCAAGTGAAGGCAATGTTTTTGTTTCTGGCAGTGGTTGTGCTGGCTGCAATAGTGTCGTAGACGATGCCAGAAGATGGACAACTGAAGACTGCTGCCGGAGACAACAACCGGAATGCATAGACCGAACCCGGCGCACCCCATTCTTCGTAGTACAAGCCGCCGGTTACAGATATAGTATCGATTGCAACACCGTTGGAATCTATCGCCACCAGCATCGGATTGAAATTGATACGATCGACAGATGCATTGTAATTACAATCATGGTCTACATCGAGAAAGAACGAAAGGTTAATGACGTTGCAAACCACATGCATATAACTGTAGCTGACAGAATCGATAGCCGCCGAGCCATTGTAAAGCACTTGCTTTATAGTATAGCTGCCGGAATTAGGATAGCCATGGTAGTATCTGGTTATTGCTGTTGATGCCGATGGCGACAGCATAATAGTATCGTTAGTACCATCTCCATAGTATGTCTTAAGGTTGTAGGCCGAAGTATGACCAAATACACTTACACCGAATTCAGGCGACGCGCAAAGGTTATTCACAAACCCTGTAAATGCGCTGGACACTGCGCCGGTTGCCGGCGGTGTAATGGTAATTGTCCGCGATGTACTGTCAACTCCGCATTGGGTATAATAGAAAACTTTCAACGTTACCGTACCGACTGACAAAGGCGTTAATTGACCCAGGCCTGACACTGAAGCAATGCTTGTGGGGCTCACACTCCATGATGTGGAATCACCATAGCCGGTGCTGATAAAGTTACCGATGAGGCCAATATTTAGCGTACCTACGCCAATTATTGAAGCGGCTGTAGGAGCACGTTGAATTCCCTGCCCTGCTGACGATTGCGATTGGCAGCCATAACTATTTACAACGGTATGGCTGATATAGGCATAAAAAGTTGCCGAAGCCGTAAAAAGACCTCCCGACGTTATTGTGCCCGCAGCTGTAGGGTATACCGACCAGGTGCCGGTAGTTTCAGAGGAACCTACATTCCAAAACCTCGACGTATCGCCAGCACACATTAAGTGAACTCCCCCGGTAATGTAGCCTGGAAGCGGTTCGGGATTTAATGTTACTGCTGTTGAATCGTGTATGTAACTGCAAATAGCAGAAGAATAACGTAAAAATGCGGCAGCAGGAGCTAAAGTGGTATTAATTGAGTGATATACACTATCGTTCAAAATAAGGAAATTAGCCGGATTGCTCGAAGTCCAGATAATTGGTGAACCGCCGCTCCTTAATGTATCGCGCCCGCCCGGACAAAGAACAAGTGGCGAGATATGCGTAATGGACGGAGCCGAAACTACAGCCAAAGAATCGGTGATTACATAAGATGCACCCGCAGTAGTCAGAGAATAAGAAATAACAGCAGAACCAGAAGCAATGCTGTGTAACAGCCCGGTTGTACTGTTTATGCTGGCTACAGCAGTGTTGCTGCTTGTCCAGGTGCCGCCACTTACACTATCTATATAGCTGTAGTCGTCACTAATGCAGATGGTTCCTTTACGGACAATACCTTTGTTTACCCAGATAGTATCATTTGCTGTACACGTTCTGCCGCTAATCACGTTAGTATAGGTAATGAAGGTCATACCGAGCGTCTTTGCCCTTACAACGCCCGTGCTGGCGTTTACTGCGGCAATATTGGTATCATTTGTTGTCCAGATACCGCCAGAAATGGTATCAGTATAGGTGAGCATATCGCCCAGGCATAATTTTTTTCTACCATTAATACCCCTGGTTATTCTTACGAATTTGGTAGCAACACATGTGCTGCCCGAATGTGTAAATGTGCAGCTGATTGCGACTAAACCCGGCGAAACGCCCCTTACGATACCGGTAAGCGAACTAACAACGGCAATAGTAGTATCCGCGCTGGTCCAGTTGCCAACTGTAGTATTTGAATCAGTCAGCGTGGCTGTGCCACCTGCCGCAATATGATCGGGGGTTTGTATACCCGGCGTTACATGCAATAAATACCTCGAATAAAACAGACGGCAGGAACCCGGCATAAAGTAAGTTACGGTAGTGGTGTCGACCCTTTTGCCTACAATGCTTCCAGTGGCGGCATTGATGACAGCAACGTTCGTATCAAGCACTGACCATACTCCACCAGAAATACTATTGTACAAATAGGTGGTTTCACCGACCATAACGTGGCCTCCGGAACATACAATTGGTGTTGGGTAGCATTGGCCATTGGCGAGAATGGAACATAGCAAAGCTATTGCCGTAAGCAAGTAATTTTTCATAAGTGGGTGTGTTTTTATGTTTTTAATTTGCCGTTTCAGGCAATTTTCAAAATCAGATGCAATCTATATCTAAATTAGTAAGAATTGTAAAAAAGTTCACGAACGGTCGTTTTTCTTCACGAACGGTAAAATTGACAGTAAAAGGCCGCTTTATTCAGGCGCCATACCTCATTTATCTCTCCAATCGTCAATTTTCAATAATCTGAAAAACTCTTCTTCTTCAAATTCCCTAACCTGGCCGGGCAGCAGATCGCCAAGTTCCATATCTTCTATTGACATACGTATTAACCGCTGGCAACGATGATTAATAGCCGCCACCATTTTTCTAACCTGATGAAATTTACCCTCCGTTAAAGTGATACTCAGAAAGGTATGTGGCCAGTTTTCTGTCGTCCCGAAAATACCTTCAAATAAACCAGGAGGCTTCTGTACTATGCTCACATCGTTTTTGGAGGTGGTATATACTTCGCCGCCTTTTACGGGAAAGGTAACGCCATTTTGCAACCTGTAAAGACTTTCGGCGCTTACATGGTCTTTTACCTGCACGAGGTAGGTACGTTTATGCGGAACCTTTCCCTGAAAAAGCAGGCGCGTTACCTTTTTATTGGTGGTTAAGAGTAACAAACCTTCAGAATGGCTATCGAGTCGCCCGATAGCATGGGTGCCCTCCGGGAATTCAAAATCGAGATCACCAAGCAGCCCTACATCGTCCGCGCTCACAAATTGCGATACGACATTAAATGGTTTATTAATACAGAAATACCGGTACTGGCTGCTCAAAACATCAGGTTTTGCGCGAAGTTAACAATGTTAACAGCTACCTTTTGTAAAAATTTAAACCTTGCCGACGCCACTGCCAAAATTCATCTGAGAGTTAAGTCGTCACTTATTACGCTGGTATTACCTCAATAATAAAAACAAAATATTGCCTTAATGATAATTTTTCGTTGGTTTGCAGAATGGTTACATATTGGGTAAAGACCCCCCAATGGCTTAAAAGATTCTTTCCCGCTGAAATTATCTGGGACGTTCTCGCAGATGATACCCCTTCCATATACCTTACTTTCGATGACGGACCTAACCCTACCGCCACCCCATTCGTATTGGAAACACTTGAGAAATATGATGCCAAAGCAACGTTCTTCTGTGTTGGCAATAATGTTGGTCTTTACCCTGAAATCTACAATCGTGTTGTGCGGGCAGGACATACCACCGGCAACCACACGCAAGACCATATTAACGGGTGGCACAACACCAATTTTGCTTACCTGAAAAATATAGCCGTTGCGGCAAAAATTATAGAGTCAAAAATTTTCAGGCCCCCCTACGGCCGGATAAAAATATCGCAGGCCAAAAAACTCATTAATGCGCAGCCGGGTTGGAAGGTCTATATGTGGGATGTATTAAGCGGAGATTTCGATAAAAATATAAGCCCGCAGCAGTGCCTGGACAATACAATATCTAATATGCAGCCCGGATCAATAGTCGTTTTCCACGACAGCGAAAAAGCATGGGACCGTATGAGTTACGCCCTACCAAAGGTGCTGGACCATTGCAGAGAAAAGGGTTGGAAAATAAAAGCTTTACCTAAATAATTACATGTTTACAGATACACATACACACATTTACGACGAAAAGCTATTGGCTGACCCTAATCAGATACACAGGGCAATTGATGCCGGCGTAACAAAACTATATATGCCCAATTGCGATAGCGGCACTGTTGACGCTATGCTGCAACTCGCTGATAGCTGGCCCGACAACTGTATGCCCATGATGGGCCTGCACCCAACGTACGTAAATGAAAGTTACGAAACCGAACTGGCCAGTGTTGAAGCATGGCTTGCAAAACGCAAATTTTATGGTGTGGGCGAAATTGGTCTGGACTACTATTGGGACCTTACTTTTAAAGAACAACAAATTGATGCTTTTGAAAGGCAGATTGAGCTGGCGCTAAAGTATGACCTGCCCATTATTATTCACAGCCGCGAATCAACGGCGGATTGTATAGATATTGTAAGGAAAAAACAAAATGGTAAGCTACGCGGAATTTTCCATTGCTTCGGCGGTACACTGGAAGAAGCGCAGCAGATTACGGAACTCGGTTTTTACATGGGCATCGGTGGTGTAGTTACCTATAAAACCAGCAATCTCCCCGAAATATTAAAGCAAATAGGACTGACCCACATTGTTTTGGAAACAGATGCACCCTACCTGGCACCCGTACCCTATCGCGGTAAAAGAAATGAAAGCAGCTATATACCTGTTATTGCACAAAAAATAGGAGATATTATGGGCATTTCGGCTGAAAAGGTTGGCGAAACAACTACTGCAAACGCAGCACTTTTATTTAGAGCATAAATTATTTTCTTTATAACTTTCATAAACACCTGCTAGCGCAGGTGTTTATTTTTTAAGGCTGGTTGTGAAGGGAAAGTTGTAATTCTCCCAATTACGCCCACACTTATTTATAAAATTTGGCTTGCCTAATTTTATACCTATCTTTGCATGCGCAAACAATGCGCAGCATTAGATGACGGTACCAGACCATGAAAAATCGTTGCATGACGTACATGCAAGTATTGACCCCTCTAAGTCAGGCAGCAAGTGGAAGAAGATATTTGCCTTCTTCGGACCTGCCTATCTGGTAAGTGTGGGTTACATGGATCCCGGTAACTGGGCAACTGACATTGCAGGTGGCAGCCACTTTGGCTATTCGTTGCTATGGGTATTGCTGATGAGTAATTTTATGGCACTGCTATTGCAATCGCTAAGCGCTCGCCTGGGTATTGTACAAGGTCGTGACCTTGCGCAGTGCAGCCGTGATCTGTATCCGCCTGCAGTAAACATAGTTTTATACGTACTGGCTGAAATAGCTATCGCAGCCTGCGACCTGGCTGAAGTGTTGGGCATGGCGATCGGACTTAACTTATTGACTGGCATACCATTATTAGGCGGTGTTTTAATTACTTTATTAGATACTTTCCTCCTGCTCTATTTACAAAAATTGGGTATGCGGAAAATGGAAGCGTTCATTATTACACTTATCGCCATTATTGGCGGATGCTTCTTAACTGAAATATTTCTTGCAAAACCCGCAATAGGTGCCGTGGCGCATGGTTTCATTCCATCCATACCCAACCATGCGGCTTTGTATATTGCTATTGGTATTATTGGGGCTACTGTAATGCCGCACAATTTATACCTGCATTCGGCGCTTGTGCAAACCCGTAAAATAGGTACTGACGCAAAATCTATTAAAAAGGCTATCCGGATTAATATACTGGACAGCACCATTGCACTGAATATTGCTTTTTTTGTAAATGCAGCAATTCTTATTTTGGCCGGGACAGCCTTTTATCAGTCTGGCAATAATGCAGTAGAATCAATACAAGACGCTCATAAATTGCTGGCACCGTTACTGGGCAGTAAGTGGGCAGCAATATTATTTGCGGTTGCACTGGTAGCAGCGGGCCAAAGCTCTACCATTACCGGAACGCTTGCCGGGCAGATAATAATGGAAGGTTACCTGCAATTGCGACTCAACCCCGTCGCGAGGCGGCTTATTACCCGATTGCTGGCTATTGTACCGGCGGTAATAGTAATACTGGTTGCCGGTGAAAAAATGGTGGACGATATGCTTGTATTCAGCCAGGTATTGCTGAGTATGCAGCTTGCATTCGCCGTAATTCCGCTTATCCATTTTGTGAGTGACCGGGCTAAAATGGGCCAGTTCACCATTAGCATATATACGAAAATTGCCGCCTGGCTGGTAGCTGCGGTCATTTTATTCCTGAATATTAAACTCTTCCTGGAAAGCGTCGTAAAATGGTTAGAAGGCACCAATAATATATTTATAAAACTGCTGATAGGCCTGCTGGTTGCTATAGTTGCAGTAGTGCTGCTAATCACTATTTTTTACCCGTTAGCCCTCAAACGCAAAGCAACATCATCGCACATTCACCCCGAAATACCTGCGGACCTAATTGCTGATATACACGTAGAAACCTTTGGTAAAATAGCGCTGGCGCTTGATTTCAGCGATAAAGACAGGAAAGTGATTGAATATGCTATCCGGCTAGCCAAAGACCAATCATCGTTCCTGCTGATTCACGTTGTTGAAAGTGCTTCCGCGATGGTGATGGGCAATAAAGCTGACGATGCCGAAACCCAGCAAGACAAACTGTACCTCGAGGAATATGTAGCACTTTTCAGGCAGAAAGGGCTGAAAGCAGAAGGCATGCTCGGCTTTAAATCGAGGGTTGATGAAATAGCCAGATTGGTTAAAGACAACCATTGCGACCTGCTTATAATAGGCAGTCACGGCCACAAAACCGCAAAAGACTGGCTTTTTGGCGAGACCATTAACTCGGTTAGGCATAAGTTAGAGATACCTGTGTTTATAGCGAGGTAAATAAAAGAATTATCGACTCCTAATAAAATCATAAAACTGTCTTACTTTTGCATTCTGAATTCACACTTATATCCTTTAATTATAAATGTTGCAGCAGGAGTCTGTTAAAGCAAAATGGCATCTAATGGCGGTTAGTCGTGTACGCGACTACAGCCAACTGTTAAAACCCAACCTTAGCGGCATGGTCGTTTTTAGCAGTGTTATTGGGTACCTTATGGCTCCCGGCATTGATTTTCACTGGGGCGATATGGGCATGTGGCAGCGCATTATAACACTCTTTGCCGGCGGTATGCTTGTTACAGGCGGCGCAAATACCATCAACCAGATACTGGAACGCGAGAGCGATAAATTAATGAAGCGCACCAAACTGCGCCCTATGCCCGATGGCCGTATGGACCATATTGAGGCATGGATTTTCGCTATTGTAACTGGTCTTGCAGGCGCAGGCTTATTAGCTTTCTACTTCAATGTACAAGCGGGTTTGTTAAGTCTTATTTCATTGCTACTGTATGCGTTTGTGTATACACCAATGAAGAAGATACACCCTATTGCAGTACTCATAGGCGCTATTCCAGGTGCATTGCCACCACTAATCGGCTGGGTTGCCGCTACAGGCACAATTGGCCTCAGCGGGGCACCAGGTATGCTGGGCCTTGGCGGGTGGTTATTATTCAGTCTGCAATTCTTCTGGCAATTTCCTCATTTCTGGGCTATTGCCTATGTGGCTTTTGATGACTATAGTAATGCCGGCATACGCATGTTGCCTACCCGAGAAAAGGAAAGCCGCTTCACAGGGCTGCAATGCATGTTTTACAGCCTTATTTTAATACCAATGGCTATAGTACCACGCATGATAGGGCTTTCGGGCAACATTGGGATGTGGTTATGCCTGCTTTGCGGTGTAATGTATTTTGTAGCATCTGTAATTTTTTACAGAAACAATGACCATAAGTCGGCACGCAGGGTAATGTTTGCTTCTTTTATTTATCTGCCGGTTATATTACTGGCACTTATTGGCGATAAGCTGTAAAAAGTTTATTGCTTTATTGTTTTTTTATGGAAAAAGTAATGAGTAGTACAGGTTTTGAAGGCAAAAAAATTCACCCACACAAGTTTGCATTATGGGTGGCAATGGGTAGCATCAGCATGATGTTTGCCGGCCTTACCAGCGGTTACATGGTTCGCGAGGCACAAGGTAACTGGCGTTATTTTAAGCTTCCACCAGTTTTCACGGTATCAACAATTGTTATTCTTGTCAGCAGTATTACGTTCGTTTTAGGCCTTAAAGCATTCAAAAAAAGAGAGATTCCCAAGTACCGTTTATTGATTCTTACGACTTTAATTCTTGGTTTAGCATTTGGATTTTTGCAATATTATGGTTTTTACCAACTTTATCACTCGCTGCAGCAGGTAAGCATCAATGGTCAGAAATTAAATGAATTTACTCCGGTGCGCGTAGACGGCAATCCGAGCGAGTCATTCCTCTTTGTAATCGCAGGCCTGCATCTGGCGCACATCCTGGGCGGAATTGTCGCGCTGATCGTTGTTTTTTTACGCTCATTCAGGACTAATATTAAGACGTATAATTCCACAGGTTTAGAGATAGTTGGGGGGTATTGGCACTTCGTTGATGCATTGTGGTTATATTTATTTGTTTTCTTTCTGGCAAATCAATAAAATTGTTTGCAATTTCGCACCCGAATTCACAACAACTAGCAATTTATAACAAAGTCTATGTCACAAGCAACAGCAACAACAACACAGGAAAATTTATGGGGAGGGGGCCGCTCGCCTTACAACGTCAGTTACGGAAAGATCATGATGTGGGCTTTCCTGTTGTCAGATGCCCTTACTTTCGGCGCGTTCCTGATCTCTTATGGTACCAAACGTTTTTTCAGTGCCGTATGGCCTGATGCGAACACCGTGTTCAAATCTTTCCCTTTTGCGGGCGAGCACGCTAATCTTCCGTTATTATTCGTGAGTCTGATGACCTTCATTCTCATCATGAGTTCGGTTACCATGGTACTTGCAGTACATGCTGGTCACTACAATGATAAAAAAAGTGTTACAAAATGGTTGTTATGGACCATTGTTGGTGGTATTGCCTTCCTGGGTTGCCAGGCATGGGAATGGACGCACCTCGCAGGTGAGTGCGGTGGCCTTTGGGGCACGTTCGTTGATGTTTCTACCCCAGTGGCAGAATACCAACGCTTCTTCGATCCGAACTCTGAAGTAGTGAAAAACATATTTGCGACCAACCCATTGGAAGCAATGTATGCAACACACAGCTTCTTTAACTACTTCTTTACCATCACCGGTTTCCACGGTGGTCACGTAACCAGCGGTGTTATTTTTAACATCCTGATGTTGGTAAGAACAGTAAACGGTACTTACGAGCGCCGCGGTCACTACGAAATGGTTGAAAAGATCGGCCTTTACTGGCACTTTGTAGACCTTGTATGGGTATTCGTATTCACTTGCTTTTACTTACTCTAATCTCATTCACTCACAACAAAAAAAACTCAGATAATGTCTTCACATAGCAATCAAGATAGCAATTTACATTATTACGAAGGTGATCAGTCAAAGCTGTATTCTGGTGTAATGTCACATCATACTGATGTGGAATCAACAGAAAGCAAAACGCAGATCAAAAAAATCTGGAAGGTATTCTGGATACTGCTTGCCATTACCCTGGTGGAAGTTTTCATTGGTATGAAATTAAGCCACAGCATTCCAAAGGGAATCATTGTTACGATATTCCTTGGTCTTACTTTGTTAAAAGCAGGTTACATCGTTGCCATATTTATGCACCTTGGCGACGAAATAAAAGGTTTTATGGTTACAGTATTAGTTCCGCTGGTACTCTTTGTCTGGTTCATCATCGCCTTCCTTGCTGACGGTGGTTTTTGGTTACACATGAATAAAACTTCGCCGGCCCGCCCTACTACTTCATCAGTTCAGGTAGAAGCCGCTAAATAACAATGAGTACAAAAAATTCAAATAAAAAGTTCATTTTAGGGATGGCGGTGGCAGTGTTGCTACCGCTTTCTTTTTACCTTGTAGTCAACAAAATGTCGAAAGGCAAAATAGTTGTGCCGGGCCACTATGGCGTTGAGAAGGTAGAAAAGACAACCAGGGATGGTAAAGAAGTAATGGATACCATTTATCATCAGGTTAGCGATATTTCCCTGATCAACCAAATGGGCCAAAAGGTATCACTGAAAAAAGACCTTGATGGCAAAATGGTGGTCATCGATTTCTTTTTCATAGACTGCCCTAGTGTATGCCCCAAGCTATCGACCAATATGCGCTTTTTACAGAATAGCTTCCGTAAAGACCCAAAGAAGGAAAATACGCTTGAAAATGATGTACAATTCCTTTCCATTACCGTATTGCCAGAACGGGATTCATTCCAGCGCATCAGGGTGTATGCTGACAAGTATGGCGCTAACCATGACCATTGGTGGTTCCTTACCGGCGATAAAAAGAGCATATATGCGTTTGCCAGAAACGAATTAGGCCTCTCCACCGGTCCGGGCGATGGCGGAGCTGATGACTTTATCCATACCGAAAAAATTGTGCTGCTTGATAAAGACCATTACATACGTGGCTATTACAATGGTTTAAGTGACACTTCAGCCAACAAATGTGCTAACGATATAGTGTTGCTTACGCTGGAAAGAAAACATAACAAAAAGTAAAACTTAAAAATTAAAAAGTAAAACGCCCAGTTTATAGGGCATTGATACTATTGAGGTAGCTGATAGTAAATAAAAGCTGAACAATACGAAATTAGAATTAAAAAAGCTTTCGACTTTATACTCAATACTTTCGACTACAGATTAAGTACTAACAAATAACAACATTCGACTTTATACTCAAGACTTTCGACTAACTAAGTACTAACGACTAACAACTAAAAAATGTTAACAGCATCATTAAAAAGGAACGACAAGCAGGCGAAAATCATTATCTGGACACTTTCTGTTGCGGTATTTGCGCTGGTTGCCATAACATCAAAGTACAAGCTTGAACTCGATCTGGGTTTTAATATTCACCTTTTTGCTTTGGTGAACGCTGTTATTAACAGCACTGTAACCGTATTACTTGTACTTGGGCTTATTACTGCCAAAAACAAGAAATTTGAGCTGCACAAGAAAATAATGCTTTTTGCAATTGTGCTTTCTTCACTGTTCCTGCTTTCTTATGTAGGGCATCACTTACTTGCAGGCGAAACTAAGTACGGTGGGGCGCACGATGCCCGCTATTATGCGTACCTTTTTATTTTAGCAACACACATTCCTCTGGCTACCATAATATTGCCGTTCGCTTTATTTACTGCCTACAGGGCCCTTTCCGGCGATTATGAGAAACATCGCAAACTAGCAAAATTAACCTGGCCATTATGGTTGTATGTGAGTATAACGGGTGTGCTGGTTTACTATTTTATCTCGCCTTATTATATGCCACATATCTAAACCATAAAACAGTCGCTGCGTTTTCTTTCCTATCTTTGCACAATAAATGAGAACAATGAAAAAGTATTTGCTTGTTTTTTCCCTGCTTTGTTGCGCTCCCGCAATATCTCATGCTCAGGGATGTTCTGTTTGTACTAAAACCGCACAAGGGCTTGACAACAAGAGCGCCAAGGGACTGAATGGCGGTATCATTTACCTTGCTTTTCTTCCATTGGGTATTATGGGTTCCCTCGCTTATTTCTGGTGGCGCAGTAACAGGGGCTCCATAATGGGATAACCCAATCCTTTAAACATAATACTACTGCGCGCTTCCCCGACGGTAACTATTCGGTGGGCAGCCTTAGCTGGTCGGTGGGTGATTCGTATTGATTGAAGAATGTTTGATAATTTTACTTCAAATCAATGAACCATGAACAAGAGCATCTCACTACTGGCCATATTTGCAATAATTTTCATATCCCTACCTTCCTGCAGAGATCACGTAATGCGTGGCGAAGGTGCAAAAACGACCAAAACAATCAGCCTTGAGACATTCAATGCCATTGATATCTCCATCAGTTCTGTAACCACGGTAAACGTAGTACCGGGATCGCAAGCTAAAATAGAAATAGTAGGTTATGAAAATCACATCAGCCATATATTCACCAAAATTGAAGGCTCTACCCTTTCTATTTACGATGACCTGAAACCCCGCTGGACATTCGGTAATAAGAAGGTGCTTGAATTCCGGATAACTACCCCATCGCTCGAAGAGTTGGCCCTCAGTGGGGCAACCGACGCCTACATGCACGGCAACCTTTCCGGTAAAGCATTTAAACTCGATGTTTCAGGCGCTGTAAATGTAGTTGTCGATAGCGTAAATGTTACGGACCTGTCCGCTGATATGTCGGGCGCAGCCAGCATTGAGATAAATGGAGGTAATGCACAAACAGCGGCATACGACATTAGTGGTGCAGCGAAAGTAAAAGCCTTTGGCTTAAAAACAAATGAGTCGACTACATCAATATCTGGCGCGGCAAAAGCCGAGGTAACCGCTAGTGAAAAGTTATTGGTTGATATAAGCGGCGCTGGTAAAGTGTATTATAAAGGGCATCCGGTTATCACAAAAGATATTTCAGGTGCCGGATCTGTTAGTGACGCTAACTAAGCCAAATTCCTTATTTTTATGATAAACTACTTTTATTATGGTAAGGAACCATCTATTCCATTTTTTATTGGTAAGCGTGTTTATGCTCTGCAGCACCCTTTGCTTTGCACAGGCAGCCGACCCAATTGTTCACCTTTGGTATAACAGCGAGGGAACAGCAAAAATCCAGATATTTAAGGCAGACGATGGCAAATTCTATGGCAAAATTGTTTGGTTAAAAGTGCCATTGGTTGACGTCAAGCCGAAGGTAGACGGTAACAACCCCAATAAAAGCCGACGCAACGATCCCCTAAACGGCCTCATGATATTGAGAGGCTTTACAAAGCATGGCGACCATACTTATGAAGATGGGACTGTTTACGACCCTAAAAATGGTAAGACCTACAGTTGCACCATAAACCACCAGGGAAATACCTTGGAAGTTCGCGGGTATGTAGGTATCTCGTTATTCGGGCGCACGGCAAAATGGACTCTGGCAGAATAACATTTCATCTACCTCTAAAATGGAAACAAATTTTTTAAATTTACTTCATCAACAATAAATGCATGATGGTGTTGGTCTAAAACAGCCAACTCGTTTTAAAACGCCTGCAATGAAAAAAGATAAGTCTGTAATTTGGTATGCGGTGGTGCTGGGTGCGCTATTTATACAGATTGCATTCTATCTTTGGTTTACCCGCTACTGGCAATGAAAACCTTCGATTGGTTAGTTCTCTTTTTTACGCTATTACTTATGATTGTTTATGGTCTGCATAAAGGCCGTAAACAAGACAGCGCCCATTCCTATCTGCTTGCCGACAGGCAGATGCCCTGGTATGTAGTATTGCTGGGCATAATGGCAACGCAAGCCAGCGCTATAACATTCTTATCAGCACCCGGGCAGGCTTATACCGATGGTATGCGGTTTGTGCAGTACTATTTTGGCTTGCCTATAGCCATGATAGTTATTTGTGTCACCTTCATTCCTATTTTCAGGAAACTCAACGTCTTTACTGCATACGAATATCTGGAGACGAGATTTGATAAAAAAACACGCTTGCTCACGGCCATGCTGTTTCTTTTATCGCGCGGACTTTCAACCGGTATCAGTATTTACGCCCCGGCAATTATTCTATCCTCCATCCTCGGCCTTAACATTTACCTTGCCAATATTATTACCGGAGGACTGTTGATCATACATACCTACTTCGGCGGGGCAAAAGCAGTGGCACACACCCAAAAGCTGCAATTCCTGATTATACTCACAGCCATGGGTATTGCAGGCTATATGGTAGTGCATAGGCTGCCTGAGGGTATTAGTATGACAGACGCGCTTTTTATTGCCGGCAAATCAGGCAAATTGAATGTGATAACAACTGATTTTTCGTGGAAGGATAAGTACAATATCTGGAGCGGTATTATAGGCGGCTTCTTTCTTGCATTAAGCTATTTCGGCACTGACCAAAGCCAGGTGGGTCGCTACATTACCGCTAAGGATAATACCGAAAGTAAAATGGGTCTGCTGCTCAATGGCCTTATAAAAGTGCCTATGCAATTTGCAATACTACTGATTGGGGCGCTGGTTTTTACATTTTACAGCTACTACCCTGCACCTGTGCATTTTAACAGCTATGCCTATAGCCAGTTTGAAACCGCGGAGCCACAACGGGCTGGCAATATACAATCAAAGTATAACCAGCTACACACCCAAAACGAGCAACTTGCAGTAAGTATAGCCAGGGAGCGAAAAAGCGGCAATAGTGCGCAGCTTGATGCATCGGTCGCTGCATTTAAAAATACTCAGACCAACATCAAAAGTTTGCGTGACAGTGTATCAGCTATAATCGCCGGTCATCACTACAGCCCTGATAAAAATGATACCAACTACATCTTTCTATACTTCGTGCAACATTCGCTGCCCACAGGGATTATCGGACTATTGTTTGCAGCCATAATACTGGCATCCTGGGGCTCTATTTCGGCCGCTCTTAATTCGTTGGCTGCTTCTTCGCTTGTTGACCTGCATCTGCACCGTAACGCCCCCATTACCGATAGGAGAAAACTCAAATTAGGGCGCTGGCATACACTTGCATGGGGCATCTATTGTATTGGTATAGCCATGTTTGCGGCCCGGTTAGGTTCGCTTATTGAAGCTGTAAATATTCTAGGCTCACTTTTTTATGGCACCATACTGGGTATCTTCCTGGTGGCATTTTATATGAAGCGAATACAGGGCAACCTGGTGTTTGCTGCTGCGATAATAACAGAGCTGGTCGTGTGCATAATCTATTATTGCGATATTGTATCGTTTTTGTGGCTGAACGTTATTGGTGCATTGCTCGTCGTTATTATTTGTGCGGCAGGCAGCATCGTTATTCCTCCGCAAAAAGAAATAACAAGCTTGTAAAGGTCGAATGACGACTGTTACACCATACTATGCATGCACCATCTTCTTTTCCGCAGCATCCAGCGAGCGTTGTAAAATAGCAGCAAGCTGTTTGCTATTCGGAGGATACAGGAACGTTTTATGATCGCCCGGCACAGGCTGCACTTTTACGCCCTTTAAGGCAAACCTGTTCCAGCCAAGGTATACCAGGTCATCAAGGAAGTATAAGCGTTTTTCAACCCTGAATAAAGTCATTTCAATATTGAAAGGCTGCAATACATAGGCGTCAAGCGCATCGCTGTACTTTTTGTAAATCTCCACCTCAAGATCCGTGAATTCTTTCGGCACTAAAATGCCTGACGAACGCAGCTTATCCAGTCGGTTTTGCAGGAATATCATTTGATACTCCATCGTTTCCTTAGGATTGCTGAGCAAAGATTTGGTGAAGAAAGGCACTTTCCTGAATTGCCTTTTAACCTTCTGCACAGCCTTAATTGTGCTGCTGCCAACATCAATATTATTACCGGCATAGGTATCCATAATACCCAGGAAGTTGACCACCTTGCCCATTTGCAGCAACTGCTTTGCCATTTCAAAAGCCATGAACCCACCCAGAGAATAGCCAACTAAGGAATACGGTCCTTCCGGATGCACCTCCAATATCTCGTCAATGTAAAGCTTTGCAATAAGCGCTATGGTTGGTGGTATATCTGTGTCGTGGCTCAGACCAAGGGCTTGAATACCATATACAGGTTGGTCTTCGTCAAAATACTCACTGATTGACTTAAACAGCAGAATGTTTAAGCCTCCACCATGAATTAAAAACAGGGGAACTTTAGTCCCGCTCGTTTTTATAGGCACGAGCACATCCCACTTTTTATCCGCTTCATCATCTGAGAGTTGGCGTGCGAGTTTCTGAATAGTTGAATTAGTAAATAGCGTAGCTATCGGCAACCTCTTGCCGGTCTTCTTTTCAATGGCTACCATTACCTTCACTGCAAGTAGAGAGTGCCCACCTAATAGAAAGAAATCATCAGTAGGCTTCAAGTCTTGTAAACCCAATATATCACTCCAGATATCGGTAATGATCTGCTCGTCTTTAGTAAGCGTAAATTTCTCTGTCGTTGCAGCGCCTTCATTTTGCTGTTTTGGTTTAGGCAGTGCTTTACGATCTACTTTAGCGTTAGGTGTAAGCGGGAATGATTTAAGCGCCACAATATCGTCTGGTACCATGTAAGCAGGCAGTACCTTTCTTAAACTATCTTTCCACTGTAATAATACCTCTTTAGGGACTGCAACTTCATTTTCTGCCAGCGGTGTTCTCGCATAGCTGTAAATATCTTGCGCACTGGCTGGCAATTCAAAAAATGGCACTACCAGTTTCCCTGTCCTTGGTATAAACACCACTCTGAACAAGCCATCGGTGCCATCGGTAACCCAACTCACATGGGCATCAGCAGCAATTTTATCTCCCAACTGCCAGAAGGCATCAGGATGTATACCATCATTGGCAGCATTTACTTTCGTTCTTAAATCTGCAATGCTTGTTTCTGCGTTACCTGCTTGTAACAAATGCAGCAGTTTGTGATCTTTTGCCGTACGGGAGTTTGGAATATTATTGATCTCAACAACCGAACCAGCATTTTCAGCAAGTAATTTTTCCAGTTGATCTATAGACTGAATTTCCTGCCAATTACCAGTTACTGACGCTTTAACCACCTCAACAGGCTGGTGTACATACAGCCACACATCATAGTGGTACTTTGTAGTTTCGTTTTGCGACGCACCCTTTCTTAGCTGAACATCAACTCCTGTAATTTGAGGTAAGAGTTGCGGCAACATATAGAAGAATGCAGGGTCTGCAACAAACTCTTCCTCAATACGCACCCTATTCGAAACAACGTTTCTGAAAGTGCCGATGCTAGTGGTATCAGCAGCCCTTGGAAGATAGTCCATGGCATGGTACATCTCCAGCGAATTTTTGCCCTGCATATCGCCAATAAATATGCAACCGCTGCCATTAATAGCATTTATGGCCCGCCGTACAACATTTACGAGGTAAGTTGCATTCGGGAAATACTGTGCAACTGAGTTAATGAGGACAAGGTCAATTTTATCGTTACCGATGGCTGAAAAATCGTCTGCGGCGGCTACGGACGCTTTTACGTGGCGCCATTTTTGCGCGTCTGCTTTCAGCCTTCCATTTATGTTGGTAATGGCCGCCTGAGCATAGTCAGTTGCCATGTAATACTCCATACCGGGAGCCAGTTCAAACAATATTTGCCCCGCTCCGCTGCCTATTTCATATATGCGCCTTGCGTTGATTGTTTTTATACGGGCCACTGAAGTTTGTAACCATTCCGCCAGTTGCAGCTTGAGCTCTTCGCTGTTTTCCAGCTGATCTAACAATGTGCCGTCAATACCTTCTCCGCTTGCCTGCTGCTTATTTTTATCTTCTGCACCGGTTTCATAAAGAGTATCCCATCTGTCTTTCCAGGAGGCTTCGCCCGTGCTCTCTTTCAAAGTAACATAAGCCACCAGGCGCTTATCCATCGGTATATCTTCTCGGGCTATAACCACAGCCTGCTTAACGCCCTGTTGCCTTGAAATCTCAGCTTCAATTTCGCCAAGTTCAATACGGTGTCCCCTTATCTTCACCTGCTGATCGACCCTGCCAATACAAAGGAGATCGCCATTATCTAAGAGT
Organism: Chitinophagaceae bacterium; assembly: GCA_947447265.1. Lineage (GTDB taxonomy): Bacteria > Bacteroidota > Bacteroidia > Chitinophagales > Chitinophagaceae > Flavipsychrobacter. The sequence continues at coordinate 89,618 of CANFKC010000009.1, read as the reverse complement.
TTACCTAAATCGCCGGTAGCATACAGTTTAGCACCGGGTTTGCCTGAGAATGTATCGGGTATGAATTTCTCCGCCGTTAGTTCCGGCCGATGAAGGTAGCCTGCAGCTACGCCAGCGCCACCAATAAAAATTTCTCCGGGTTGATTTTTCTGCACCTGCCGGCCATCTTCGCCTAAAAGAAAAATGCTGGTGTTATCAATTGGCAGGCCAATAGTAACCTGCTTATCGTCGACACTTATTTTTTTAATTGTAGACCAAATGGTTGTTTCGGTTGGGCCATACATGTTCCATAACTCGCCAGACAAATCGAGCAGCTTTTCGGCAAGCACTTCAGGTAAGGCCTCTCCACCTGACAGTATTTTTATCGCCGTGCGCTTTTGCCAGCCTGAATCGAGTAACATTTGCCAGGTTGAAGGCGTTGCCTGCATCATGGTAATGCTTTGCGTTTCCAGCAGCTTCAACAATAACCTGCCATCGCGCGTGGTATCCGTATCAGCCAGGAGCAACTCCGCACCGGATATTAGCGGCAGGTACAACTCCAGCCCGGCAATGTCGAAAGAAATAGACGTTATGGCCAACAAACGGTCGCTCTCCTTAATGCCCGGCACGTGCTGCATACTCTGCAGGAAGTTAACCAGGTTACTGTGAGTTATCTTAACGCCTTTAGGTTTGCCTGTAGAACCTGATGTGTATAAAATGTACGCAATGTCGTCACCACAAAGTTCAACTAATTCAACTGGCTTCTGGGCTGCGAGCTGGCTCCAGAATTCCTCTATTACCAGCTCCTTCGTATTCCCGGCAAATTTCCCCTTATTCCTTTTTGAAGTTATGAGGACCTTTGCGCATGAGTCCTGCAGCATGAAGGCAATACGTTCGGACGGGTATTCGGGATCAAGCGGAAGGTAAGCAGCACCGGCGCGCATTGCTGCCAGTAAGCAAACCAGCATTTCAATTGATCTCTCTAACGAAACAGCAACAATATCACTCTTGGAAATACCATTCGAAATAAAGTAAGCACAGAGCCTATTTACCTTTTCATCTAATTGTTCGTAAGTAAGCGATTCCTGATTAAAACGAACCGCGGTTTTATTTACGAATCGCTTCGCGGCTTCAGTTAAGAGAGAATTGAGGGTAACATTTATGGAGATGAGCACTTCCCTACCCATCACAACTGTTGCTACATTCTTTTCGTCTTCGGCAAGCTCAGCAATAGTAGTATTGGGTTCAGCAATTACCTTCGATAGAATAGCATGATACGCCTGCTGAAACTTATCGATTGTTGATGCATTGAACAGATCGGTATTGTAGGACCATTCTAATATAATGCCGTCTTTTGAATTGGTGGCATTAAGATACAATTCAAAATTTTCGTATGCTCTGGGATTACTCACCAGTTCAAATTCCAGTCCGTCAAACGCTACGGCATTGTCCATGCCCATGTCGATATTGAACATGACCGGCACCAGCGCTATGCGCGAAGCATCTCTGCGGATGTAGAGTTTCTTGATCAGTTCTCCGAACGTAAAACGCTGATGATCATAGGCATCCAGCACTTCCTTTTTGCGTCGCTTCAGGTAGGTAGTGAAGGATGCAGACGGATCAATAGTGGTTCTAAGCGGCAATAGATTGACACAGTGCCCTACTACGTTGTTAAGCCCTGAAGCAGCCTGGCCAGATGACGGCAGGCCCACCACCAGGTCACGCTGATGTGTTACCTGGTAAAGCAAAACTTCGAAAGCTGCAAGTAACGTAGTAACAAGGCTGGAACCATTTTTTGCTCCAACCTTTTTAAGCTGTGCAACTTCTTCCTTTGAAAGTGGATGGTCGATCCGATTACCCTTGTAGGTTTTAGTATCAGGACGTTGCCTGTCTGTCGGCAAATCAACTACTGGCGCTTCGCCCTTGTAAATATTCAGCCAATAGTCTTCCGTTGTTTTGTAGGCTTTAGTAGCTTTAAAACTAGCCTGGGCCGATGCATAGTCACTTATTTGTGATGCAGGCGACAAAACAATATCCTGGCCGCTTGAATAGGCGCTGTACATTTTACCAAGGTCTTCCAGTATAATGCCGGTGCTCCATCCATCACCTATAATGTGGTGTTTAATAATGGTGAAACGATATTCCTCCACATCGATCTTATGGAGGAAAACTTTAAATAGCGGACCATATTGAATATCTAACGCCGTAGCCATTACCCCATTCAGAAAGCCGGTCCATGCCTCATTACGTTGCATTTCGGCTAAACCGGAAAGGTCATCAACATCAAATTGAACCGGGAAATCTTTATAAATAATGAGCGTCTCACCGTTAGGGCTTACTGTGCACCGCAAAGCTTCGTGTCGCAGCACCAGGTTGGCCACCGCCTGCTTAAGGGCAGCAATATTTAAGTCACCCTTTATTTTGAGAGAAACAGATTCGTTGTAAGAAAGGTTGGCGTCTTCGCCCCCAATAATGCAGGAGAGCCATATCTCGCGTTGAGGCTCGTTGGTGAACGTTAGTTTTTCAATTTCGTTTACTTCTGCAAATGGGTTAAAATCAACCGGTATTAAGTTTAACATGGCGTTTCAGTAAATTAATTTAATTCAGTTACCTGTAGGTATTTACCCGGGTTATTTTCATCTTTCACAAACCAGGCAGGGTTACCCTGCTGGTCTTTGCCGAGTTTTGCATTAGGTACCGGCGGTATATTCAGGTTCTTGTTCTCATCAACAGGGCTATGGCTATATTCCGGTATCAGGCCTTCGGCCCTTAACTCAACTAGACTTTCTTCGAAACAACGGAGAATAGTAGCAATGTCTTCGTCAGTGTGCGAAGTGGTTAAGAAACACGGGAACCCTTCAATTATATGGATGCCTTTGTAACGCATCAGCACAAAGAACAATTCCATGTAAGGATATTCTTCAAGAAACTTCATCCGCCACAGCGAACCAAATTGGGCTATGTATATAGGCACTTTCATTTTTCGACAAAGCGCATTCAGCGTATTGGCTATGTAAAGGCCCTTTGCGTTGAGCCCTTCCTGCATGGCAGGACCCATTTTTTTGAAATATTCCAACGAGGCTTTTGCTGCAGCAAGCGCTAACGGATGCCTTACGAATGTGCCTGCGAAATAGGTAACGCCCACCTGCGGTATGGAATCATCTCCAAACTGCCAGCCGCCACCATCAAGCGCATCCATATATTTTCGCTCGCCGGCTACAATACCGATGGAGAGTCCACCACCTACTACTTTGCCATAGGTACCTAAGTCTGCCTTAATACCAAATATCGCCTGCGCACCACCGGGATGAAAACGGAAGCCTGAGATTACTTCATCAAAAATAAGTACCGTATCAGATGCCTTGGTTATGGCCCTCACTTTCTTCAAGAACTCTATGGGCTGAAAATCGCAACGCCTGCTCTGTATGGGCTCTACCAGAACTGCGGCAATTTCATGCGCACGCTCCTCAATTATTCTCAACGACTCATCGGTGCCGTAATCCAGTATCAGCATGTTCTGCACCGCTTCGGGCATTATGCCAGGAGATGCCGGAAACGTTTTCAGTTTCTTACTGCCGCGGGCTATCACCTCATCAGTAATGCCATGATAGGAACCGGCAAATGCAACAATTGTGGAACGACCCGTAACCGTACGAGCAATACGCATAGCACCCAATACAGCCTCTGAGCCTGTATTACAAAGTGCTGAGCGGTCGAAGCCGGTAAATTCACAGATCATTTTACAAACTTCTCCTGCAAGTTCGTGTTGGGGGCCTATCTCGTAGCCTTTTTCTATCTGCTCTATCAGCGCATTTTTCAACACATCAGGCTGGTAACCCAATAGGTTGGAGCCAAATCCATTCAATGCATCAATGTATTCATTGCCGTCAATATCCCAAAGCCGGCTAGCTTTCGAGCGGTTCATCACTACCGAATAAACCAGTTCTTTTGTAGCTGGCCTAAACCCGGAAACTACACGCGGATCGGCCATATAAGGTCTGTGCTGTTGCGTATATGCCTTGCTTGCCTTGGTTTTATTGTTGTACTTAGTTGTTAGCGCGGCCAGGTAATCTTTCTGCGTGCCGTTCAGTACCGCTGATTGTTTTTCAATACGAGCTGCAGCTCCGAATGGCTTCTTTATCTCGGCTTCTTCCTCTGGTGTCAGCTCGGCAATTACTGGCTTAGCTGCCACAACTGCTTTTGGAGCTGTATTATAGCTAACTGCCTGAACAGGCTGTATTTGCCCGGTCTGCAACAGGTTCACCTGCGCTGCCAATAGCTGTATCTGTTGGCTGATCAGATCTAATGCGGTAGCATTAACTGGTATGCCCGTATTAACTGGAAGCTGAGTATAGGCAATTGGTGCCGCTTGCTGCGGCGCCTGTTGCACCGGTTCAGCAGGTAGTTTCGTATCTAGATAGTCAGCCAGCAGGTCAAGTGAACCAAGATCTTCATTGAGTTGCCTGAAGGTGACCGTAAGATTGAATTGTTTTTTTACCAGTAACGCAAATTGAGTAAGCAACAAAGAATCAAGCCCCACTTCAATAAAGGTCATATCCGGGGTAACACCGGTAAGATCGATACCGAAAGAATTTTCTAATGTTTCTTTAACCTGGCTAATGAGTTGCGGTTTCCTGCTCATGGGTACTGTATTGCTATTGTTGTGTGTAGTTATTGCTGGTTGAATATATTGTGGCACCTGGGCTGCTGCTATTTTCTGTGGCGGCTCCACCCAGTAATCCTGCTTATTAAATGCGTAGGTTGGGATATCGGTTCTTCGTTGCCGCACTTCATCTTTATAAAAGGCTTTCCAGTCCGGTTCTAGTCCATTCAGCCACAGTTGGCCTAATGCTTTAATTATCGAGTAGTCAGAGTGCTGTTCTGTTTCCAGTTGCTCTAATGACGAAATAGCCGTTATCGATTTACCAGCTGCCTGTTGCCTGGTCAAAGTTGCTACGGACTTACCTGGTCCCAATTCAAGAAACAAAGTATAAGCATCATCAATTAACCGCTGAACTGCATTACCGAAAAATACAGTTGCCCGCAAATGTTTCGCCCAGTAAGCAGGGTCGGTTGCTTCTGTCACACTGAGCCAATCGCCCGTTACAGTTGACATTATTGGTACCAGCGGCTCACTCAGCTTTACCCCCTTTACCACTTCTAGGAATGGCGCTACTACAGCATCCATCATGTGCGAATGGAAAGCATGGCTGGTGGCGAGTACCCGGTTCAGAATGTTCTTTTCTGTGAGCTGTGCCGCTAAATTATTGATAGCATCGAAGCTTCCGGCCACAACCGAAAGTTGCGGACTATTCGCAGCAGCTAGTGCAATTTCACCAGACAAATAGGGCTGTATATCCGTTTGCGACAGCCGGACAGAGAGCATTGCGCCGTTCGGCAACGCACCCATCATTTTACCTCTTTGGGCAATCAGTTTTAGTCCATCAGTCAAACTGAATATGCCGGCAAAATAAGCTGACACAAACTCGCCTATGCTATGCCCTATAAACGCCGAAGGATAAATTCCCCAACTCATCCAGAGCTTACCCAAGGAGTAGCCAATTGAAAATAAAGCCGGTTGGCTATAGGCTGTATTTTTAATTTTATCTTCTGCTGCCTGATCGACCTGTGCAGGATAAATGACATCGAGTATATTCTCCCTGAGCTCGGAGGCCAGGATGGCTGCACACTCTTCCATCGCCATTTTGAAAACAGGCTCCGTTTCAAACAATGCCTTACCCATGTTCACATACTGATCGCCCTGGCCTGGGAACATGAACACAGTGTGGAGCGGTTTGTCTTTGAGGTTTTTAGTATTAGCATTGAATTTGGCTTTATCACTGTATTGGCTGATAAAGTCGCCGGAGTCGCTTGCCACTACAAACCTCCGGTGTTTAAAATCAGCCCGTGAAGTTTGTAGCGTATAGGCTACATCTGCCAGATCTACTCCCGCAGTATCGCCCAGATAGTTGGTCAGTTTAGCACCAAAAGCATCGAGGCTCTTTTCATTTTTTGCCGACCAACATAGTAATTGTGCAGGTCGCGATTTATTGGTTATAAGTGCTTTATTGTCGTATTCCGTAAGTATTACATGAGCATTTGTTCCTCCAACACCGAATGAACTCACCCCTGCTATCCTTTTCTTGCTACCATCCCAATCGTGCAGTTTGGTATTTACATAAAACGGGCTGTTAGCGAAATCGATATCAGGATTAGGTGTGCTGTAATTTATGGAAGGCGGTATCTGTTTATGATGCAGAGCAAGGCATGCTTTTATAAAGCCCGTTACACCAGCGCTTGTAGTGAGGTGGCCAAAGTTGCTTTTTATAGAGCCAATAGCACAGTATTGCTTTTTATCCTGCTCTCCGAAAGCAATATTCAAACCTTCAATTTCAATAGGGTCTCCAAGTGGTGTTGCTGTTCCGTGTGCTTCAATGTAGCTGATGTCTTCAGGCGCAATTCCCGCATCTTCAATAGCCATGCTTATCGCTGCAGCCTGTCCTTCTGCGCTTGGGGCGGTAAAACTACCCTTGCCTGCGCCATCGTTACTCATGCCAATTCCCTTAATAACCGCCAATATGGTATCGCCGTCGCGTATGGCATCATCCATATTTTTCAGTAGCACCACACCTGCGCCATCGCTGAAAATAGTGCCACGGGCATCTGCATCAAACGGCCTGCAATGGCCATCAATGCTCAATATGGCACCTTCGTTATACAAATGCCCCACATTTACCGGTGCATTTATAGTAGCGCCACCGGCAAGCGCCATATCGCACTGCCCATTCCTGATGCTTTGCACTGCCTGCGCAATAGCCACCAGTGTTGTGGAACAAGCCGTTTGTACGTTTACAGCAGGGCCTTTCAGGTCCAGCGTATAAGCCGTGCGGCTCGCAACATAGTCTTTATCGTTTAAAGTAATGATCTGGAATTCACCGGCATTTTCAACCAGCTCCGTATTCGGGAGCACATTGTTAGGCAGGTAAGTATTATACCGTACACCCGCAAACACACCGATGGCCCCCTCGTATTTACCACGAACATAACCGCTGCGCTCCAGCGCTTCCCACGATATCTCGAGGAACATGCGCTGCTGCGGATCCATGATCTCCGCCATTTTAGGGGTAATGCCGAAAAACGCGGCATCAAAGCCTTTTACATCCGCTACTATACCGCGAGCCTTTACGTAATTGGGGTTATTTCTTAACGAAGCTGGTATGCCGGGTGCAAGTTGGTCGTCGCTAAAAAATGTGGTTGTTTCTTTACCCTCCTTCAATACCTGCCACAACTCTTCTATAGAGTCAGCACCCGGAAACCTGCCGGACATGCTTATTACTGCAACTTCAGCGTTTGCAGCCCTGGTTGCCCTGGTTGTTTTTCGGGTAGCTGTTTTGCCATCGAGAAAAGCAGCAAGCTCCTTTATTTTAGGGAACTGGTATAGCTTTACCACAGGCAAATGAAGGTTATGCCTACTTTTCAGCAATGCTACCGTTTTTTGCGCCAGCAGCGAATTGCCTCCCAGTTCGAAGAAATTATCTTCCGTTCCAACACGTTCTACCGCAAGTATTTCCTTCCAAAGAGCGGTAATAATTTCCTCTGTTTTATTGCCTGCTGCCACATAGTTATTGGTCAGCAATGAAGATGCATCAGGATTCGGAAGTGCCTTTTTATCAACTTTACCGTTAGGAAAGAAGGGCATCTCATTAAGTGGCATCAGCAATTGCGGCACCATGAATGCCGGCAACTTGGCTTCCAAAAAAGCCATTATCGCTTTTTTGTCATACCCTTGCGGACAAACAATGTAGCCTACAAGGCGCTTATCGCCATTGTTACCTTCTTTAGCCAGCACCACGCTCTGCTTTACACCGGGTGCCTTCTGCAAGACGTCTTCTATTTCGCCTAGCTCTATGCGGTAGCCTCTTATTTTTACCTGGTCATCAATGCGGCCCAGAAACTCAATATCACCATCAGGCAAACGACGCACCAGGTCGCCGGTACGATAAAGGCGGCTAATGGTGTCAGTGCTGAATTTATTTTTTACAAATCTTTGTTCTGTTAATTCGGGCCTGTTTAAGTAGCCCCGCGCCACACAAGTTCCACCAATCAACAATTCTCCAGCCTCATCACCGTTCACGGCTTCTCCCTGTTCGTTCAGAATGTTTACGTTCGCGTCAGTGAACGTCTTACCAATAGGGATGGTATGCCCGTAGGTGTTATTTTCATTAATTACATGCAGTAACTGCCCTACTGTAGTTTCCGTAGGGCCATAATGATTAATTAAAATACAGGTGCGCTCACTTGTTGGTATAACATTGGCCACCATAGACGTGTACAATGCCTCGCCGCCAAACATCAGCACTTTACGCGGCAATAATTCCTTACCATTCAGCGAGAGCGATTTCCAGTGAGAGGGCACAATCTTTAAGCAATCAATGCTGTGGTCCTGAAAATATTTATGAATGTATTCTACGTTGTTGTAATCTTCTTTCGAAAACAAATGCAATTCACTGCCTTGCATCAATGAACCAAACAAATGTGTAATTACAGAATCTGCGGCAAAAGAAACACCTATTACAAAAGAACGGCATTCCGGGTAAGGTATTCTTTCAAACAGACCGCCAATGTAATCAATAACAGATCTGTGTTCCAACAACACACCCTTAGGTTGCCCGGTAGAACCCGAAGTATAAATAACGTAGGCAAGGTTTCCCCCTGTTATATTTACGACAGGAGGAGTTGTCGCGTAACCGTTTAAGCATGCCCAATTGCCATCAGATAATACTATCTCTTTACCTTCAGCCGCATTTAAGAACCTATTGGAATGGCTGTCGGTCAACACCAGGTCAGCCCCTGTGTCTTTGATCATATACCTGATACGATCTTCTGGAAATTCAGGGTCAATGGGTACGTATGCTGCACCCGACTTCAAAATGCCCCATATTGCAATAACAGTATCGAGCGGCGATGTAAAACAAACCGGCACAAGTGTCTCAATGCCAATACCCTTGCCAACCAGGAAATTCGCAAGCTGGTCAGATAGATTATCTAATTGCCGATACGTAAGTTCCGCGTCTTTTAACTTCAAAGCCAAATTATGCGGATTTCTTTCAACCTGTTGTCTAAAAAAATCTATTGCTGTACCGCTTTTATGCATGAATTGAACAACTAAGTTTCGTGAAATAATTTACCCGGCACCCGTTATCACGGTTACACACCCCTAAAATATAGTGCTGTTCGGTATTTTTCTTACTTTTTGGGGAATAATTTCAAAATTTAATGGGCAAAAAAGCATCACACCGCTTAAAAAAAATATTCAAAATTAAACGCCATATGTAATGTACTGATAATAGCATTAGCTATCCGACTTTTTATTGCATTTTGAGCTAATATTTATGTTTATGCGAAATACACGGTAATTTGTGCACGCTACCTAAAAGTGCCGCCCAATGCCCCAATTCAACCTTTCAAAATTCAGGAATAAACACTTTTTGTCATTAATGGGCAATGCTGTTATTTCTTTGTTTGGGTTGCTGCTATTTGGGCTGCTATATAAGACCTTGCCGAAAGACGATGTCGGCACCTGGCTCTTTTTTATGGCAACGCTCAGCGTTTTAGATTCGATAAGAAATGGCTTTCTGGGTACTGCAATGGTAAAATTTTACGCCGGGGCCGATGACCTGCGGGCCAAAAATGTCCTGGGTTCGGTATGGTACCTTGCCATTGTTGTAACGGGCCTTATGGTGGCATTAAATTCCCTTGCGTTTATTGCTTTACCCTTTGTGCATAACCAGCAAACTATTGTTTCTATTAAATGGGTGGGCATCACACTCATAAGTTCATTGCCATTCTCCGTCATTTTCTGGAAACTACAGGCTGATGAACACTATGGCACTATGCTCTGGATGCGGATGCTCAACAGCGGATCGACAATTGCAGCCTACCTCGTGCTGATATTTCTGGGCAAATTTAACCTCGGCACAGCCCTGCTGTGGAATCTGATCACAAACTGCCTCACGAGCATTGTCGGTATGGCTGCAAGGCAGGGTGGCATACGTGCTGTAGTGCACCGGACCAAGGATGGCATCATGGAAATATTGCATTTCGGAAAATACAGCCTGGCCACAAACCTCAGTTCCAATTTATTGCGTACAGTGGATACCTATATCGTCACCTTTATGCTTGGCCCGGGCGCAGTGGCCGTGCTAAGCTTACCTGCAAAGCTTATGGAGCTGGTGGAGATACCTTTACGCAGTTTTGTTGGTACCGGCATGTCATCAATGGCAACCGCCTTTAACCAAAAGAATATGCAACAGGTAACTTACATCCTGAAAAAATATGCTGGTATGCTCACTTTCGCATTTATACCGCTAACGATAGCCGTATTTTTTCTTGCTGATATTCCTGTTAACATACTGAGTAGTGGCAAATACAGGGGCACTGAAGCAGCCAACATTTATAGATTTGTTATGTGCACTGCGCTTCTGTACCCTATTGACAGGTTTACCGGTGTAACGCTGGACATTATACACAAGCCCAAGATCAATTTTAAGAAAGTACAGTTGATGCTGGTGATGAAAATTGTGGGTGATGTCGTGTTTATTTCGCTATTGGGTAATTTGTACGGGGCGCCGCTGGCCGGCCTTTTCACCACGCTTGCCGGTCTTATATATGGCTGCATGCGACTGCAGAAGTTTATGCCCTTTAGCGTTGCCGGTATTCTGCAAACCGGCTGGCAGGAGATAAAGCGATTAGCTGTAAAAAAGGCAGTCTGATACTTGGTTAAAAATATTTATACATATAAAATAATTAATATGAGATAACAAAACTATCGTAGCTGGCTTTATTTAACTTTGAGCTATGAAACAACTATTTACTTCTATCTTGCTTATTGCGGCAATTGAGAGCAATGCACAAACTATTACATGGGGCACTCCCGTTACGGTGAGTAGCGGTAGTACCAGCAATCTTCACCCACGCATTCAGCTGAACAGGGCTGGCAATCCTTTCGTTTTATGGGGTAAAACTGATGTAAATACCTATTTCGCTAAATGGACCGGAAGTGGCTTCAGCACACCCTTACAGGTTAACCCTTCGTCAATAAATACTTTCGCGCAATCATGGGCCGGGCCAGATATGGCAGCCTTTGGCGATACTATTTATGTTGCCATGAAGCATACGCCTGAAAACGTAAGTACTAATTATTCTTATCTCGCCCATTCTTACGATGGCGGCACAACCTTTTCGGCACCAGTACGGGTAGATAATATCGATACCAGTATGTCGCGCTTCCCAATTGTCACTACTACCGCTACCGGCAATCCTTTGGTTGCTTTTATGAAATTTAATGCTGCTTTCAACGATGCTCATTATGTAGTCTCAAGGGCAACTGACTACGGCATGACTTTTTCGGCAGATGCCCGTGCCAGCGGTGCTACCGGTACTGTATGTGATTGCTGCCCTGCATCAATTATTGCTACGGGCGGAAAAGCCATTATGCTGTTCCGTAACAACCTCAGCAACATCCGCGATATCTGGGCTGGTATTTCCAACGATGGTGGTGCAACCTTCAGCAGCCACATGGCCACCGATAATACCAACTGGATGATTATGTCATGTCCAGCTTCCGGCCCTGATGGATTTGTTATCGGCGATACCATCTATTCCACCTTTATGAGTGCGGGCAGCGGTACATCATTAGTTTATCTTAACAAAGCTTCCATCAGCAGCGCTGCAGCTGCATCAACTGTAGCTATAACGGGTGCAGGTTCGGGAATTACTTTACAAAATTTCCCGCGCATAGCTAATGCCGGCAATGCAGCAACTGCAATATGGAAACATGTACAAGGCGGTATGAATATGCTGTGCTTTTCTTTCACCAGCAATATTGCAAACGGTTTTAGCGGCTACGATACGCTGGCTATGGGCAGCGGCCTGCAGAATGCAGACGTGGCTATGACCCCTGGTAATATCCATGTTGTGTATGAAGATGACAATACCGGTAAACTGATGTATGTAAAAGGCACTTATCCGGTGTCATCAACAAGCGTCAATAACATAACAGCAAGTAAACAAATAACAGTTTACCCTAACCCGGCTAATGAGAGCTTCAGCGTAAGCCTTGACAACACAGGCACTATCAGCAGCAGTCTTCTAATTGATGTAACGGGTAAGCAAATAAGCCTTGAACCGATAATCAAAAAAGGAATAGCAACATTTTCGCTCAACGGAATTGCAAAAGGAACTTACTATTTTACGCTTACCAATGAAAGTGGCAAACAGTACTTCAGCCAGATAGCAGTGCAATAAACGAACAAATTCGAGGAATAACAAAAGAGCTTCAGCAGCAGCTGAAGCTCTTTTGCAATTATGTACATTTACAAATAAAAGGCTTCCGAAGAAGCCTTTTCAATATTATTTCGACAAATTTCTTTTTTCTAAAATTGCGGCATATACCCCGTCCCAAAGGCCAATTCGCCTTTGCAGCGATTCTACAATAGCTTCTTCCGCTTTCGCCCACATTTGGGTACTGTTACCACAGAGGTTGCCTACCATTTTCAGCGCTAAGTGGCTGTGATGGCCACCATCAACCTCAATATGCCTTTCCAGGTAGTATTTGAATATAGATATCTGTTCCGGCGCCTCATTATGCAGGTCGTTGATTATAGACATGAACATACCGGGAATAAGATCTTCGCGGCCGAAAGTAAATATCGCCGCCTGCAAATAGGCTTTATCGCTATTGATTACACCAAAGGTAGACCGAACAAAATCGGCTGCAGCTTTCGGTGTACGCGATGCTGCGAGAGCACCATCAAGATCGCGCGTAGCCATCATTGTTTTAAGAAAAATGTTGATCTGCAAAATGTCGGCACCGCACTGCTCCATTGCTCCCAGGTATAATTCAAAGTGGCTTTTACGATTTCCCGAAGCATCAACATCAGACTCCTCGCCCGTAACTATTTCGTTAATCAGATACCTGGTTTCAGCATCTCCCTTGGGGAACCAGGGCACAGTGGTACAGGTAAGGTTATTCTGTAAAGACTTTAAAAGTGACATAAAATCCCACACAGCGTAAATATGGTACTGCATGAAAATTCTGATATCTTCAATCTTATTTATTTCTGAGTAAACTTTGTGTTCTACAATCTGCTTACATAGGGGTGCTATACGTGTACGTATTCTTTCAATATTTCTGGTCATGCTTAGTATTATCCTGCTGCGTATTTAATTGGTGTGCAAATTTAGGGTTAACGCCCCAAAATACAGTAATTAGTGACACGTGTCACTAATTTTTAATTATCCCCTCTTTAATCGGCGAATAAAGCACCGGGTAAACAGTAGCGTAAAAAATCCCCTGCAGGTTTTATGCAGGGGGATAACTCTATTTCATTCACTAAAAAATCCTTAAAAAATCCTCCGCTCCGGTTCGTTAGCACGGATAAAAATAGGTTTTAACGTAAGCCACGCCAATACCGGGAAAAAGTGCATTGGTATGGTTAAGCCCGGGAAAAGCTCAGGCATCTCTACGTCGAGCGGCAGTTTTGTAGCAATAGGACCAACTATGCTCGCAAATGAGATAATTGTAAACAGTAAATTAAACACTATTTCCGTTTTTCCCTTCAACCATTTGTTGAGCATAAAATACCCTAATGCTGCCAGCAGACAACCCACAAGGCACGAGATAAGTATACCCGGCACAGTAACAATACCAGCGAAGTCAGCACCCAAACTTTTCTTGTAAACATACTGATAAATGAGGGACGCAATACCGGCCAGGATACCTGAAACTGAACCGAGCAATAATAATCTCTTGAGCATATACAGTTTTTAAATGCGGTTGCGGTTTAGCCACAAACCTGGTTAATTACTTTTTTACCACAGGCACGGTTACATCGAGCTTAATTTCCTCGCCTACTTCGCCACCTGGCTTACCTATTTTAAAATCGCTTCTTTTAACAGAAAACTTGCCTGAGAAAGTTGCACCAGCGCCTTTGGTCTGAAAGCTGAAAGGTATTGTAATTTCCTTTTTAACGCCATGCATTTCAAGGTCTCCGGTTACCTGATAGGTTGCACCGTTTTTCACTATTTTTTTCGATGTGAACTTTATCTCTAGAAACTTTGCGGCATCAAACCACTCATCCCCTTTGGCATGCTTGTTCATCATGGCATTACCCGTATTAATTGACGCAACATCAATAGCCATATTGAAGCTTGACGTTGCCGGGTTTTGCTCATCAAAGGCAACACTACCTTTCATCGTTTTAAATATTCCACCAGAAGCATCGCAGGTAAACTTAATACTGTAACCTGTTCCTATCTGCCAGTTTTGCGCTGCTGAGGCTGACACTGCTCCAAATGTGAGCAGTGTAGCCAGCGATAAAATGAATTGTTTCATAGTCTGAAAATTAGTCTTTGCTATATTCAAGGTTTGCTTTCAATTTTACTGTTTCGCTCAGCATAGCTGCTGGCATAGACGCGCCTACAGCGAAATCAGAACGCTTGATGTTACCGCTTACTGTGAAACCTGCCATTGTCTTTTTGCTCATTGGGTGGGTAGTAGAACCATTGTAAACAACATCAAGAGTAACTGGTTTAGTAACGCCGTGCATGGTAAGATCGCCTGTAACTTTATAATTTTTACCCGCTGCTTTCTTGAAGCTTGTGCTTTTAAAATTAAGGGTTGGCATTTTTTCAGCATCGAAGAAATCTGCGCTCTTCAGGTGTTTATCCCTTGCTTCAACATTCGTATTGATGCTGTTCATGTCAGCAGAGAATTCCAGTTTCGCACCATTGAAATCAGCTTTTGCATCTGTGATTTTGCTGTCAAAACTGTTGAAATTACCCTGTACTTCGCTGATTGTAAGGTGGGTGATGCCAAAGCCTACGTAAGAGTGCATTTTGTCAACTGACCATGACTGTGCAAAAGTTGATGCAGATAATAATAATCCTGCTGCGAAAAGTGTTACTTTTTTCATTTTTGTTTTTGTTTTTGGTTTTTAATTAATAAATAATATAAGTATGTACATCTAATTATCTTGCAAAATACGAGCCAGAAATTGCCAGCCCGTCAATTCAAATTTAAGCTTCGAGCCCTTTTAAAAAGCCCTTAATAAAATCCCGTAAAATCATGGTATTCATTTCTTCGACAGTCATACCCATGTGGGCAACCGGCGGGGCAATCAGGTTGATAGATACCAAACCGTGAATCATAGGCCAAAAGGAATGTACCTTCAGCCAGGCATTATCATTTTCCTTGTTTCCTGCCTTTATCAATTCGTCAATTGTGCTGAAAATAACCTGTATGAACGCATTGAGCTCGGGCACATTATTCAAACTTTCGCATGTCGGCATACCCAGGCCATACATCAACTGATAATACTCTTTATTATTGAAAGCAAAATTCCAGTATGCCAGCGCTATCGCTTCCAATTGACGGGAAGGCAGCGTCTCACTTTTCTTAGCTTCACTTAGCTGATCGCCCAATAACTTAAAACCCTTGTGGTTGAACTCAGATAATATCGCTTCCTTATTTTCAAAATGGTCGTAGACTACAGGCACGCTATATTCAATAGCATCAGCAATTTTACGAATAGATAAATTTTGCCAACCCTCTTCGTTCACCAAATTCCAGGCACTTTGAAGGATGCTCTCCCTCACTTCCTTTCTTTGACGTTCTTTTCTTTCTACGATGCCCATTTTATCTTGCTGCGGTATAATTCCTAACAGCGTTAGCAAAAGTACGAAGATTAACCATACTGCCAAATCTTACACCGTGAAAATGGGATTGCAATATTCTATACCCCTATTTAAAACGTACAGGGATGGCTGTTGGCCATCCCTGTAGTATTGAAAAATAGAAATATTGTTTTGAACAATTACCACACACCTAACTTACCAACAACAGCTTCGCCGCCTGGTTCCCGGTATAAACGATATATGTACATGCCAGGAATAAATGAATCAGAGAATGAACGCGATTGCACATTGTATTCACGAATCTTTACACCCCGGCAATCATACACATCCATTTTGTTGTACCCATTAGTAAGCAATTCGAACATTACGTTGCCGCTGCCGGTCTGCATGATTTTCAGCTCCTTATCTTCTTTTTGTGTAAGTGCGACACCAGTGGGGCTGAAAGCACTATCGGTCAAAGTCTCAGTAAAACAAGGAGTGACAACAGTGTGCGATACAAGGTACCTCCCTGTACTGTAAGTGTGATGCGGATTGGCTGCAGTATCATGACTACCATCTCCGAAAGACCAATAGTGACCAGTAGCAACGGGTGAATGGCTGGTAAAACTATAAGACCCAAGTCCAGTTTTGGTGAAACCGGCATAAGGATAATGCCCAGTACCCTGCCATAAATTCAAACTATCAAAAACAACTTTGGTTGCGATACGCTGCAATAACTGAGCATCGGTAGCTATTAAACCATCGGTATAAGGGCAGTTTTTAGTGGTTTTGTGAAAAATTGATGAATAAACAACACAAGCCTGTAAATAGGAACCTGGCACTACAGGGTGCGAGCTATCAGGCGAAAACAACCATGGGCTGTATGCGCTGTCTACCATTATTTTAAAAGCGCTGCCAACCGGAATTACATCGGCGCGATTGTCGGTGGCCATTTGCAGGTAACTTTCACGCAACCTCATCTGCATACCGTCATAAGTGCAGATTACAGGATAACCCGGGCAGTTCATTGGGTCGCCATTGGCATGACCCCACGTCATCATGAACATTACCTGTGTGCAGGTATCGTTTGCATGTACCATACTATCTAATATGTGCGCATACGGGTAAACATCGGTAGCTACCTGTGCCGGCGGGAAAGAAGGCATCTGGCTCTGTTCGTGAATTACAACAATATCCCACTGCTGAGAAAATATTTTGGCAATTGTAGTGGCATTACTGCAATGCTGCTGCAGGGTGTGGCCACCTGGTGCTGAAACATCATAGATAATGGTATCACCCAAAGCTTTTGCTATGGAGTCTACAATTGACGGCATGTTATTGGTGTAGGTATAGCTGTTACCAATAAACAGTACTTTACGAGTGGTTGCCTGCGAAAGCGAAGCATTTAGCAAAACTGCAATAAGGATAGTGAATAAAAGTTTACGCATCAGATAAGTTTTTTGTTTTTAATGAATAAATAATGGCACAAAATTAAGTGCTGCAACGGAAAATAGAAACTGCAATATTTTACCAATAAATATTAACAACAAGGTAAAAATGAGCAATAAAGATATCTACTTCATCATCATTTCCCTGATATACTTTATCGGGGCGCTACCATAACCAAGGAATTGTTCATGAAATTTCTTCAGGTCGTAAGCCTTACGCTGCTTGCGCTCCATATCCGTGCGCAACTCATATATTTCATTGAAACCTGTAAAATAACAAGCAAGTTGCACCTGGCTTACCGATACCCTCCTCCATTTGCCTTCGGCTTCCGCTTTTTCCTGGAACGCTTCATTCATCAGTAAATTCATGGCCTGCTCTTTGCTCATTTCCCTGGCATGGACATTAAAATCAAGAATGAAGTTACAGGTGCTGCGTAAATTCCATTTATCGTACATCAGCCACATTTCCTGCGATGCATCTTTAGAATCAAGACCACGGTCGCCATCATAGCCATTTTCCAACATCATACGTTCGGTATAAACTGCCCAGCCTTCTATCATAGCATTATTGCCCAGAATAGATTTTATAATACTTGGAGACTGGTTAGCATAGACCAATTGCGTGTAATGACCCGGAATAGCTTCATGTATATTTAGTATCTGTAGTATATAATGGTTGTATTCTCTTAAATAGCTTTCTGCCTTTTCTGCATCCCAGCCATCCAGGCTACCCACATTGTAATAAGTATTACCATTCTTATCGTAAGGGCCAGGTGCATTAATTGAAGCACCGGCCACACCGGCCATATATTCAGGCTCCCTGCGCACTACCAGGGGCTTTGAAGGATCGATGTATATCAGGTTTTTATGCTTGATAAATTCGGTAAGGAATGGTATCTGCTGTTCTATCTGCTGTTGGAACTCCGATGCATTTACATGTTTTACCGATATGGTGTCTATCATCATTTTGATAGCCTTTAAATTATCAGCAGGCATTTCTCTGCTGCCAAAATACCGCACCCACAATTGCTTAGTTAGGGCAAACATGTGCTCATGGAGCATTTTCTTGTGATTGGTTGCTTTCGAAAATATATTATCAGCAGTTGAGCCGGCCTGTATTTCAAAATCGAACTTCTGGTCGTAAAGGCTTTTACCTAACCTAAAACTCCTTGGCGTAGGGTTGTTTAACATTTTCAGATATTCAGCAAACCCCTGTATCGCCGTAACGCATTTTGCAGCTGTCGCTTTAATAGCCTGTTTTTCAGCAGCCGGCAATTTTGATTCTGCAAGCGCTGCATCAAGGTCTTTTTCAAAAACAGAGATGCCACCAAGATTTTGCTCAATGGCCAGTTTCGTATGCTCCCGGGTAGGGTTTTTAATATTCAATTTAGCGGCAGCATAAAATGCCGGAACGTTGGCCATGCGCGCTTTAAAACTTTTTAAACGGGTGTCCAGCGGAGCGTAGGTGTTCCCAAGCATATCAGCAAAACCACCACATACATTATAACTGGTAGGGTCCCACTGCCAGGCCATTAATTCGTTTACACCCCAAACAGCATACTTCAACTGATTTTCAATAAGGTGGTAATCGATCTTATTGAGGTCTGCAAGACCCGTAAGCTGGAACTTATGTAGTTCAGCCAGTTGCTTATTACAAAATGCAACTTCATTTTTACGCGAAGCCTCATTAGGAACGATCAAAACATTGTCATACTTATGATACCCGACACTACTAGCCCATCCCGGATAAACTTTCCACAATTCCAGCACAAAGGCTTCCTTATACTTATTAAATTTCGCATCCATAGCAGCATCCGCCTTAAGTAATCCGTTAAATGATAATAACGCAAACAGCAATAATATTCCGTGCTTCATAAATATTGAATAGGGCGCAAAATTAGCGGATTAATGGAGATTACAATATTTATACGCAGGGTAAAAAACGGGGGATTCAGTAGCAGACCACAAATATTAAAATAGTAACATAAACAAGCAGGAAATAAATGAGAAAATCAAAGCTATCATTCTATTAATTTTCTCAATAGAACGGTGCACTATAACAAAGCTAGTTGTAGTAACTTTGCAGTGTTAAAAATAAATACAAATATTATGTATCCTGAACAGATAGTTGCTCCAATGAAAGCTGAATTAACTAATAACGGCTTTGAAGAATTGCTTTCCCCAACTGATGTAGACAATGCCCTTAAACAAGAAGGCACTACATTGTTAATGATAAACAGTGTTTGCGGTTGCTCTGCAGGTACCGCACGTCCTGGTGTAGTTATGGCAGTGCAGAATGCTAACAAAAAGCCTAACAGGCTTACGACCAGCTTCGCAGGGTTCGATGTAGACGCTGTAAAGCAAGCCCGTACCTATCTGTTGCCTTACCCGCCATCGTCTCCGGCTATTGCATTGCTGAAAGACGGCAAAGTGGTGCACATGATTGAAAGGCACATGATTGAAGGCCGCCCGGCGCAAATGATAGCGCAAAACCTGATGCAGGCGTTTGAAACTTATTGCTAGTTTACAACGGTTACCGGCATTGTATAATATATTCTAAAAAGGTGGGCTTGCCCACCTTTTTCTATGCTATATATTTTCGCAGTTTACAAAAATGATTACTTTTAGGCATACGGATTTCGTAAGATGGCTAAAAAACAAAAGACGGGGGCTCAACCCAACGAAGCAATTACCAATACTGCTACCCCTAAAAGCACACCTGCCGACAAGGCACAGCAAGAACCATTGTCATTACTCAGCTTTAAAGTACAGGCGGTTATAATTGCAGTTATTGGCATCATATTCTATTTTAATAGCTTTTCGAATGAATATGCGCTTGACGACAGGCCTATTGTTGTTCAGAACGAATACGTTAAACAAGGCTTTGCAGGCATACCTAAAATATTAACGTCAGATGCGTTTGAAAGCTACTTTCAGCAGCAAAATTCCGGCAATGCACTTGCCGGTGGTCGTTACCGTCCTTTTTCTATTGTAACTTTTGCCATAGAACAACAGTTGCTGGGCAAACCGGTGGCAGATACCCGCGACGAAAAAACCAAAATGAACGAAGGCAACCTCCCTTCGCCCGAAGAAACGGCCAAAACTAACTTCGATATGCATGTAAGGCATGTTGTCAATGTGTTGCTATACATTGGGTCGATACTTGTGCTGCTGACTTTACTGAGAAAGATAGTTTTTCCTGAAAACCGAATTATTCCTTTTGTGGCCTGCCTGTTGTTCCTAATACATCCCATACATACCGAAGTTGTTTCGAATGTTAAGAGTCGTGACGAGATACTCTCGCTGATGTTTATAGGGCTTACCTTTATTTATACCTTTAAGTACCGCGACGACAATAATAAGAAAGACCTTTATAAGGCATTGGGTTGCTATTTTATTGCGTTACTTTCGAAAGAGTATGGCATTGCGCTGGTGTTCCTGCTGCCGCTTTCGCTTTACCTGTTCCGTAAAGACACCATTGCAGATGCGTTTAAAAGGTTTATACCTTTCCTTATTCCACTGGGCCTGTATTTTATATTCCGCCTCGGGTCTGAGAAAAATGCAAATGCCGCAGGTGTGCCTGACGACATCATGAACATACCTTATTTATTTGCTACTCCGGTTCAGAAAATAGCATCTATAATATCCGTCCTATTCAAATATTTTGAATTGCTGGTGTTCCCCCACCCTTTATCATCTGATTATTCCTATAGGCAGATACCTTACCGTGACTTCTCTTATCCCGGTTTCTGGATATCGCTTGCTTTTTATGGTGCATTGGTATTTGCATTGATACAAACATTCCTGAAACGACATGTTTTGTGCTTTGCTATAGCTATTTACTTGTTTAACCTTGGCCTTATAGGCAATATATTGGTTGATATAGGTGCACCTATGGGTGAACGTTTGATTTACCATTCATCATTTGGCTTTGCCATCGCACTGGCGTGGTTACTGTATTATGCCTTCGATAAAATAAAGCCTTTCAAGTCGGGTATGGTGATGCTGGGTGTAGTGGTAGTCGCACTAACCGGACTGTGTGCATTCAAGACAATAGACCGCAATAAAGATTGGAAGAATGACAGAACTCTGTTCCTGCACGATGTTAATAATTCGCCCAACAGTGTATTGATACTTGGTAATGCTGGTTCTGCAAGCATTGACATTGCAGATTCAGAGAAAGACAGTGTTAAGAAAAACGAGTTATACAGGCAAGCCATTAAATATTTCGATAAAGCATTAAGCATTAATAACCGCTTTGCAAACGGATATGAGAATCGTGGCGTTGCTTATTACAAATTAGGCTTTACTGATATTGCTGTTGCCAATTGGGATTCTACCCGGCTTATACATCCCGGCCACCCGGAATTGCCGTATGTATATTCCATTGCATCTAACTACTACTACCGTGATGGGCTGAAATATGGCAAATCTGGTCAGCACGAACTGGCAATCGAAGCTTTTAGAAAGGCCGCGCATTGCAAGCCAATGGAGCCCGATATATGGTATAACCTTGGTTTTGCCAACATGATGGGAAAGCACTATGAGGCTGCGGTAAACGCATTCCAAAATTCGCTGCGCTTTAATTCAAAAAACCCGAATGCGCGGAAATACCTGGAACAGTGCAAAGGATTTATAGCCCAGCCGCAAACTGCGCAACCGCAATAAAGAGATTTCCTCAAATATAATCTTTCTATTCAGCTAATCGACTTAGGAAAGTTGACAAATTAAAGTGTACCATTTAACTTGCACTTCTGCATTTCTGCTTCATTACAAAAGTCCTTAAATAGCTCGCTATTATTGAGCTATTAATGATTCCTGGCCTCAATGAGGGCGAAGCCGTTCTTAAATTTTGCGCTTCGCATAAAAGAAAAATAAGTGCGTCATATAGTACACTTTATTTCGTCAATGTTCCTTACTTTAATTACTTTTGATTTTCAAACTACAGAACAATAATTATGGCGGAAGCAATACGCATGCCTTTGCTGAGTGATACAATGACCGAAGGTGTTATCGCTGAATGGCACAAAAAAGTAGGTGACGAAGTAAAAGCTGATGATGTAATAGCCGATGTGGAAACAGATAAGGCTGTTATGGAGGTAACCCCTTACGTTGACGGAACTTTATTATATATAGCGGTTGATAAAGGCCAGGGTGTGCCAATAAATGGCATTATGGCTATTGTGGGTAAACCGGGCGAAGACTTCCAGGCAATTCTGGATGGTGAAAAGAACGTAGCACCGGCTAAGAAGGCTGCGCCAAAAGCCGCTGACGCAGCACAACCCGCAGCGAACGCAGCGGCACCTGCACCTAAGCCGGCCGAGCAAGCTGCGCCACAAACAGCCGATGCAGCGACACCTGCACCTAAGCCAACTGAACAACCTGCACCTGCCGCAGAAGCCCCAAAAGCACAAGCAAATCCGGGTGATGCAACAGTTGTAAGGATGCCGTTACTCAGCGATACTATGACTGAAGGCAAAATTGTTGCCTGGCACAAAAAAGTAGGTGACACAGTTAAAGCCGATGATGCTATTGCGGATGTAGAAACCGACAAGGCAACTATGGAAGTGGTACCTTATGCTGACGGAACATTATTATATATTGGCGTACCTGAAGGTAGTGCCGCTAAAATAAATGATATAATTGCGATTGTAGGCAAGCCTGGAACTGATGTAGCGCCTTATCTTGACGGCAATGCAGCGGCACAACCAGCAGCGGCAGCTTCACAGCCTGTTGCCGAGGCAGCAGCGCCGGCAGCACAGCAGCAAGCTCCTGTTGCAGCAGCAAACGAAGCAGCGCCAGTCGCAAATTCAGGAGAGCGTGTAATTGCCTCTCCACTCGCAAAAATGCTAGCCAGTGAAAAAGGAATTGACCTGCACCAGTTGAAAGGCAGCGGTGACAATGGCCGCATAGTAAAGCGTGATATTGATAGTTACCAGCCAGCAGCCAAACAGGCTGCACCGGCCGCTGCAGCACCAACTGCACAAACACAACCAGCTGCAGCACCAAAAGCTGCGCCGGCATACGTGCCACCTGCCGTTTTAGGTCAGGAAGGGCATACAGATGTACCTGTAAGCCAGATGCGTCGTATTATAGCACAACGCCTTGCTGAAAGCAAATTCAGTGCACCGCACTTCTACCTCACCATGACCATTACCATGGATAAGGCAATTGAGTCGCGTAAAGCAATCAATGACGTTTCACCGGTTAAGGTATCGTTTAACGACCTGGTCATAAAAGCCTGTGCAATGGCGCTGCGCAAGCACCCGCAGGTAAATAGTTCATGGATGGGTGATTTTATTCGCCAGAACCAACATATTAATATTGGTACAGCAGTAGCCGTTGATGATGGGCTGATAGTGCCGGTTATTAAGTTTGCTGACCAGAAGTCGTTATCTCAAATATCCAGCGAAGCAAGCACATTAATAGAGAAGGCTCGTACCAAGAAAATACAGCCGCAGGAGTTTACCGGTAACACATTCACCATATCTAACCTCGGCATGATGGATATTGATGAGTTTACAGCTATCATTAATCCACCGGATGCCTGCATACTTGCAGTTGGTAAAATAGCGGCAACCCCGGTAGTTGAAAACAATGCAGTGGTTATCCGCCAATTGATGAAACTGACCCTGAGTTGCGATCACCGTGTTGTGGATGGCGCCGTAGGCTCCCGTTTCCTGCAAACACTCAAACAACATTTAGAAAACCCGGTTACTATGCTCGCATAGTTTACCGTTTTGAGAATAATTTCAAAAAGTGCTGCGCAGATAATGTGCGGCACTTTTTGTTTGGAACCTTTCACGATTTTATAAGTATGGAAAAGCAACCGCCCTAAGTGCAAAAAACGCCCCGATAAACAAAACTCCAATAATTATTGCAGCGATTGCACACCCCTTATTCTTCCTGTGTTTAATGAGCGTAATTATTCCAAGTATTGCTCCTATTAATGCCATTGCACCGCCTAGATACACCCCCATATCCAACATCAACTCCCCTAATAAACCTGATGTTGATAACCCTATAGCAAGACCAGCCGCCAACATACCCACACCAATTAGCGACGCTACTAAAGCATCTGTACTTCGTAATGGCTTCTTTTCGTGATACCGCTGAATCCGTTGCCTAAAATTTTGCAGTGGACTATAGCCGCTGGCGGGGTTTGCCTGGTAACGATAAAAACTTCCGTTTTCTTTACTTTGCTTTACCCGGCTACTTTGCTTTACCCTAAACGCTCCAAAAGCAGGCCCGGCAAATAGCATGAATACCAATAAGAACAGTGTGGTGGAAATTTTATTGGGCATAACGGATGTTTTGGGGCTCACAATGGATATTCCTGATACTCAACAATAATCATACCCGTTTAGGAGTAAGTGGGGTATTTATGCCTAATGAGCCAAAACTAATAATAGCACAGGGAGCAATGCAATCGCTATAGCAGCTATGGCCAGCAATTTAAACTTGTGGTGATTGAAGAGCGCAGCTATACCCAGTATGCAGCCGGTAATTACTAAAATTACTCCGATTCCTGCGCCGGTAAATGCTAGTACAGAAGCACTGGAAGCAGTAAACAGCCTTAAAAGATATCCGGCAATAGAAAACGACGCCGCAAATATGCTTAATGTGCCACTTCGCTTATAAACCTGTTTGTCCTTCTTTTCTTTTAGCGGCAAATAGCTAAGTGCCTTCTGAATTATCGAAGGATGCTGTATTGTAGCCACAATTTCAGGTGCCGGCACATCACGCTTAATCTTGAAAGAAGCAGAGACAGTTGCAGGGGCAACCAACAGTAGAAAGATCAGAACAATAATGAAATAGCGTATTGCAGGCATATACCAAGGTTGCAAGAACGCCAACAAAATACACTTTCTACTCTTTATCGGCAAACTTTGCGTCGGGAATACCCTTGTTAATCGTATAACTCAGGTAGTTTATCTGGATGGTTCCTTTCTGGGTTTTTGGCTTCTTTTCTTTAGGGTCTTTCGGAGGTGGCGGTGGCGTGTCGTTATAATCCATAGTGATGCCCTTTGGCAACTTATAATCTTTTACATCCATGGTTATGGTAACGTGGTCAGGCAAGGCATAGCTGGCATATTTACCAAAAGTCAGGTCCATTGCAATCGTACCATCATTACGGCTGGTAGTTTCGGTTTTCAGTATCAGCATATTCGCCTCATCTATCCATAGTTTAGATAGAATAATCTGACCCATATCGTCTTCCGGGATCACCTTAATAATCCGTACTTTCTTGCCGTCAATAACCGCACTGCCTGCATCTATCACCGTAACATTACCAGCCGGCATCAGGTTGCTCAGCGTGAGGTTAATGTTCTTTTTTGGCAGTATTGATAGACCGCCATGGCGTTCCAGCCGCATTTTATTCGGGCTTTTAAAGAAAAGCGTACCTTTCAGCTGGGGTATCTTCATGCGGTTGATATCTATCTTCATCCGCACATCGGCAGTATAGTCTTTAACCGTCAACACCTTTGTGCGGAGGGCGTAGAACAATTTATCAGCTTCACCAGCCTTGATGCCACTGGTGGCCACTAACATGCAAACAACCCATATCCCCAATAACTTCCTCATGACTTAATATCTTTCTTGTTGAAATAGAAAATTGTAGCGGCCAGAAATACGACCGTATACAAAAACATGACCAATGCCGAAAACCCTATGGCCCCATACGGAACCGGATCATCAAAAAAGCCCTTCCACCCTATCATGTGCGTGGTAAACAGGAAGGGTTTTATCTTATCAAATAATGGCAACTCCAGGTTTGACAGTATCGTTATTACTACAACAATACCCATGGTAGAAACAATAGGACCTATGCTGTTATCTGCAAAGGCAGATAGTAACAGCGCCAATGATGCTATTGTGGTCATGGCCAGCGTTGCGAACAGGAAGGCCATCATGTAGCGCCACATCACATCGTGCTGCAACAGCATTACAAAAGCATCGCTTTTCAGATTGATCATATCACCCGGGCCGAACAGCAACAAGGAACCAAACAGGCCCACAATTGCCAGCCATATAATAAGCAGCACGGTATAAATAAAACTACTGGTAAACTTCATGAGTACCAGCTTGGCACGCGAAATTGGCTTGGTAAGCAGTAACCTTAGTGTACCTCCAGCTGCCTCGCCTGCAAGTGCATCGCCTGCAACCAATGCCACCAGCAGCGGAATATGTATCAACAACGACTGCAGTATGATGTAGGTTACAAGGTAGCCATTCAGCACATTGCCCTGTATATCGAATTGCTCGTTTACACCTGACATTACGAAGCCAAGGAATGACTTGCCGTCGCTTAGCATAGCCAGCTGTATAACCAATACAATAGCGGTAATGATGCCAAAACTTATATAAGTTCTGGGACGTTTAAAAATCTTATACAGCTCAATTTTTAATAACTGAATCATTCGTAAGGCTTAAAAAATATGCTTCTAAAGAGTGTTTTGACCTTATTTCGAGAACGTCTATGCCTTCCGATACCAACCAGCGGTTCAGTTGCGGAATTTGCTTTGGATTCATTTTGAAGGTGATCATATTGGGTTCAAAGGCATGAATATTTTCGTACCAAGCTGATGAGGCCAATTTCAACGTAATTTCTTCAACCGGGTTTATCATTACTTCCACAAGGCTGTCGTCGGGGTTAAGCAAGGTATTTACTTTCCCTTCCACCACCTTTCGCCCCTTATGGATAATGATCATGCTGGTGGCAATCTGCTCTATTTCATACAACAGGTGCGACGATATGAGAATGGTTTTACCATGATCTCTGCTTAGCGATTGTATCAACATGCGCATCTCTGCTATCCCCTGCGGGTCGAGTCCATTGGTTGGTTCATCCAGTATGAGTAAAGCCGGTTTATGAACAAGCGCTATCGCAATACCCAAGCGCTGCTTCATACCTTGTGAGTAAGCCTTCACTTTATCTTTTTCACGACCTCTCAGCCCTACAATTTCCAGCACTTCATGCAGGCGATCGGCTTTAATGTTCTTATCGCTGAGGGCGGCAAATATTTTCAGGTTTTCATAACCGGAAAGGTATCCGTACATATCCGGCCGCTCAATGATAGCACCAATCTGGCTCAGCAGGTGCCTGCGGCTATTATTGAATTCAGTACCGTTAATGTAAATATTGCCACTATCAGGATAAATAAGCCCCAGCATCATGCGCATGGTAGTGCTTTTACCTGCACCATTCTGCCCCAGGAAGCCATAAACGTCGCCATGCCCTATAGTAAAAGAAAGATTGTCTACCGCCTTAAAACTCCCGAACGACTTGCTCAGGTCCCGCGTCTCAATGATTGGTTCCAAAGGTGTTATTTATAGTACGTAAAGGTACTAACACAATACCGTACAGATGTGTTAATGGTCTATTATTTTGGTTGAAACACGAAAATTTGTCTAAATTTTACCAAATAAATATAAACAAAACTACAAACGGCACTTTTTTGCTCTTTTGCGAGTTAACATTCGCTTAATACGCAACTGTGAACTTTGCACCAATACAAATTTATATGCGACCTAAGTCCCAACTGTTAACCCTTATCTTTCTTACCCTTATCAGTTGCACACACAAAGCCGGTACTGTTCAACCAATCAATGCCCCTACGGTTATTGGTTGCGACACCACAAATATTACTTATTACAAAACCATCCAACCGATCTTCCGAACGAACTGTTATTCGTGCCACGCAACGGGTGTTACCACCGGTGGTGGGCTGGATCTTGAAGATACCACATCGCTGAAAAACTACCTTAAGAATGGTTTCCGGGGCGATGGTATTTATGGCTCTAAGTTATACCATTGCCTGCTGCATACCCCCTTAGCACAACAAATGCCTCCAACTTATATTATTGATACTTGTTCGTTAAAGCAGGTGCACAATTGGCTCTTGGGAGGCGCACCAATAAAGTAATACTCCACATATAGGTTTGACCTTGCCATTGGTGCTTTCACCGCTTAGTGAGCTGCCAGACATGTGCCTTCAAAAATTAGAACTGCGACCAACAGACTGCTATAAGTTTTGTTGATAGTATTCCGAGCTTCATTTTTGTAAATTGCACAAAACAAGGTGGAGATATCCACACTTTTGAAAGCGAGTAAGGTGCAAAACTTTACACAAACCGGGCATCAGGCGTAATATCGGCAATATTGATCCCTGTTTGCTCACTGAACAGTTCACGCATTTTTTGAAGAATTTCCTTTTTATTAGCAGTTTTTGGATTTCGTCTCACGCTCATGTAGTTGTTTCGGGCAATACTTTCTGCCAGCTCATCCACAGTTTTGAACCTCAATTCATTCTCCGAC
Source organism: Chitinophagaceae bacterium (assembly GCA_947447265.1). Taxonomy (GTDB): domain Bacteria; phylum Bacteroidota; class Bacteroidia; order Chitinophagales; family Chitinophagaceae; genus Flavipsychrobacter. The sequence continues at coordinate 61,196 of CANFKC010000009.1, read as the reverse complement.
AGCTTACTGACTGCATTGGCAAGATAAGAGAATATAAAACCAGCAATTGCCAGCTTCCAGTTAATAAACAACATAACTATTGAAACTAAAAAGGCCAGTACGCCAAGTGTAATAACCCATCCTTTACGCTCTAGTCCGTAAATTGGGAAACCCAATAACTCATCCATTTGTTTGAATTTTGCTCTTCTATTTTTCCTTGGAAAAATAGAATGGAGATCTGTTTTAGGCGCAATCAAAGATGCATCTATTTGTTGTACATCTGCAATAGCATTTCGGAGTTTATAGAACGCTTGCTGTGACGTGCAGTCGCCATTATCTTCAACATTCATTTTACCAGAAACTATACTACACAAGTCACCAAAAGTTCTAACTGACGAACAATCGGCTACACTCAATTCTATATTAAATGAATGTTCGATTGCAGCTATTAAATCATCTTCTTCGTCCCCCAAGATTCTTATTTTCTTAGTTTCCGCAACTTCTGACATTTTGTAGCGATTTTTACAAAGTTATGAACTTCCAGTATAGCGAATTAACTTCCGCTGCTGTGCAACTCCACAAACTCCCCTGGTGTAATTACAGGTAAAAGCTTCGAAGCTTTTCCATAATCTTTAATGTTGGAAGTGATGAAGTAATTGACTCCCTTTATCTCAAGTGCTGTATGATACTGAACTGCATCTTCAAGGTCTTTAAACCCAGATAGTAGTGCAATTTCAAAGGCTGTGTTATCGGGATTCACCAATGTTGTAAAACTCAATATAGCATTGGTGTGGGCAATTATCTCTTCCCTGTCCAGTTTATAGGTCTGCATAACATACATCACATTGATCAGCGATGATGATGAGGTAAAAATCTTAACAATGCCACTTTCAGCCATCTTAAATATAGCCTTAGCACGTTGCCAGTCAGGACCGCGTTGCATTAAGAAATCAAGGTACACGTTCGTGTCAATGAATAATTTAGCAACCATACTTTTTCTTTAAATGGTCTGCCTTAATATCTTTCCAATCTACATTGGCAGGTACTTTATTTTTTAATACTCCAGCCAGTTGATCTACCACCGACTCTTTCTTTTCATCGCTCGGGGCAATCGAATCCAGATACTCTTCAACAATTTTGCTTATGCTTTTTCCTCTTTTTGAAGAAAGGACTTTGGCTCTTTCAATGGTTTGCTTGTCTATGCTTAACGTTAGTTTGACAGTCATAGCTCTATTTTTAGCAAAGATACGTATCTTTTAGATTATACGTAAGCCTCTATTTTCCCTTCCTCATCTCCACCACCAACGACCCACCCATTACAACCATCATTACTCCCCCACCAGCAAACAAAGCAGCAAAACCTGTAAAGTGCGGGCCCACAAAATAATGCAGCCCAAACAAGACAGCACCCACCACAACAAACTTCACCAGCCAGTTACTTACCGGCAGCAGCTGCCATGCACTTACTTGAAGCAACTTGCCTGTTTGGCTGACATAGTAGGCGGCCTGCAGGTATGTGGATACAACGAAACTCAATGCCAAACCCGGTAGACCAAGCCACATGTACAATGGGTACATGAGCAGGATAGCCAATAGTATTTCGCCTATTGCACCTTTATTAATAATAGCCCCTTTATGCATGCGCTGCAAAACAGTGGTAAAGTTGTAGGCCCGTACCGGCAATATAAATAGTGACGCTATGAAGATTGGCACTGAAGCTTCATATCGCGGAAATATTATGGCAAATAATTCATGACTGTAAGCCAGTAAAAAAAAGAAAACCGGGAAAACAATACAGGAAAGTACCCTGCCCGACTGGTTCATCAATGCCACGGTCTGCTCTTTTTCACTACTTACATTTCCGCCGGCTAACTGAATAAGGATGGCATTACCTGCGGCGCCTATCAGCAGAGGAATAAAGGGGATATTCTGAGAGCCATTAAAATACACTGCAGACACTCCCGATGTAAACAGTAATGAGATGGCGAACTTATCTATCCACAAAGAAAGGTTCTGCACATTATCATATAGCCCCAAATGGAACCATAATGAGCGGGCTTTAGCTATTTCTGGCGCCGATACGGGCTCGATATCCCCTTCTCGTGATTTTTGCTTTATACCTACATATACAATGTAAACAAGCACCTTTAAAACTATGGTAATCAACAATAAAAGGAATACCAAACTAATAGATGCGGCATCTTTGAGCACTGAATAGTGAATAAGCCAGTAAGCAAGCGAATACGCTACGTTAACCGCTATTAAAAGCGAAAAATTGCCCATGGCCATAATGACCGACTCCAGCACAAACGTAAAAGCGTAACCTAAAATAAAAAGAAACGAAACCCAAAAAGAAACATCCAGCCGAGTACTTTGCAGCATTGCAAAGCTGCTACTCAACGCAACTCCCCACCCCGCGAAAACCAGGTACTGGTTGAACTTTATATTCTTTAGTAGTCGTAACAATGTGCCCGGCGCATAGGTGGTAACAAACGCATGCAGTCCAAAGAAGATAAAGGGATAAAAAACGTTGAGGTGTATCCAGAAGTTATTGTAGTTGCCGTATACTTCGGCAGGTAATCGTTTTGAAAAATATACCATCACCGCAAGGTTTACCAGCGACGGGAAAAACCTGGTAATGAATATCAGAAATGAATTGCTATAAAACGCATTTTTCTTGCCAGCCATGTAATTACTTAGCTATTAAACTCAACCCTTACTTTTTGCAAATGCATCGCACTCCACCTTATTCAACTGCTTAATTATCCTCGCCGGATTGCCGCCTAAAACACAGTACCCATCCGGGAAACTTTTCGTAACAATTGCCCCTGCCCCCACGGTTGTAAAATCGCCTAATTGCACGCCGGGTAATATTATGGCTCCCATGCCTATCCAGCAAAACCGTCCAATTGAAATAGGTGCTGCTGGCAAATGCCTGCCATTGTCAATTAAATCGTGATTTACTGAGACCAAACCTACATTAGGGCTGATGTTCGTATAATCACCAACCGATATACCGTTCTTAGCATTGATATATACACCGGGAGAATCGCCGGGATAAACACTCTTCCCGACCAATAATTTCTCTGGACAATGTATGGTACTGGTATGATGGATCGCCCACTTTACGTCAGCATTTCTGCGCAATATCCTCCGAAAAAGGAAATCGGCCAGGTAAAAACCAAGCCCCATTTCCGCTCTCATTCCTAAGATATTTTTGTCATTACTCAATGCGTTGCCATATTTTACCTGTGATATCTGAGATTCCTTAAGCTACTGGTGATTCCGATTTACGGAAACTCTGGGCTAAAGCGGCAATGACCAGAAGTATCAGAATTACGCTCGTTGCAACGCCAATCTTTTTACCGTTGTAATAACTTTCCGGCCTGAATTCAAACCGTATTTTGTGGTTACCTGCCGGTATCTTTAAAGCACGGAGCACATAATCAGCCTTCATAATCGGAGTTTCTTTGTCGTCAACATATGCTTTCCAGCCTTTTTCATAGTAGATGTCAGAGAAAACGGCCAAACCAGGTTTGCTATTGCCCGAAACAAAAGAAATATCGTTCAATCCATATCTATCCAGCTTTACAAATGAAGTACTGTCTTTACCAAACTGATAGTTGCCCATTTCGTTCTTGAACGTTTCCCTCATCACAGCTGTTTTCAGCGGCTTAAAGGCGTCTGGCATAATGGTAGTGTCAGTAAGTCCCGGAGCATTCAATCCATTTATTTCTTCATCAGCATTTTTTGCCCATTTAACCTCTTCAACAAACCATGCATTACCACAAGCGCTGCGGTTAGGGAATGCGTTAGGTTCGCTCTTCTGTCCACCACTAATAATATACTTGGTGTTCAGCATGTTCAGCACTTCGGCATTAAAGCCCCTGCTCATGTGCCTGTCAATAAGATCCTGGTAAATTTCCATTTTCGCCGGGGAGTAACCACCGATACATTTGTGGAAGTAAGACTGTACCGCATCATTGTAAGGATCACGGGTGAGGTCTAATACGCGGTAATAAGGGTCTTTATCTGCCATTATAGCCTTATCAACAGGCCGTGGCGTAAACGTTGCTTCCAGGTCCGCTGCATCAGTATAATGACTTTCATTCAGATAAGTATGTGCCACTGGCAGCAGGTCTATTGCAATTATTAGTGCAAGGCCGCCCAAAAGCATTGTGGATTTAATTTTATCGGTAATAAAAGCCCAAAGTAAACCTGCTGCTACCAGTATAAAAGCAGCACTTTTAAGCCCGCTAATCATGGCAAGCGAAGCCCTGTCTTGTTTTATGAGCGGAATTAATTCTGCTGGTAATTGGCCATCTTCCGCACCTGCGAAATTGAAGAACATACTACTGCCCACACCAAGTAAAACACACAACCCAACAGTAATTCCTGCCGCAAGCTTCAAGCCTTTAAGCAATTCTGCATTGTCTTTTTTACGGTTAATGATCTCTTGAACGGCCCAGACTGCCATTAATGGAAACAGGAATTGAGGAATTACCAATGCCATAGAGGGTGTGCGGAACTTATTGAGCATCGGCAAATGATCGAACAAGAAATAGTTGATAATATCAAAGTTCTTACCCCATGACAACATGATGCCAAAAAGGCTTGCACCCAATATCCACCATTTGTGAGCAGATTTAATTACGATAAGACCCAACACAAACAGGAAACATATAATAGCACCAAAATAAACCGGACCACTTAAAAATGGTTGAGGGCCCCAATACAGCGGCAATTTCTCCGCTCTACCAGCTACCAACTCATTCGATTTTGGCGCTTTATCTATTGATTCACCTGATGAACCGCCATACAGGTAAGGTATCATAATACAAAACGTCTCCCCAATACCATTACTCCAACGGAAGGCATACTCTTTGTCCAACCCTCCATTCTCCTTTTTATCATGACCAGAAAGTTCACTGGCACCGCCACGCATCGTTTCTTTAGCATATTCCTTGGCTGACAATGTAGAAGCCATGTTAGGGCCAATGCCAACCAAACCAATTACTACTGCAATTACCGCGGAAACCATAAACTTCTGGATAGTGCCGTCTTTAACCGCCATATACATCATTACAATGCCCATGGCAATGAAAATAAACATATAATAATACATAACCTGATAGTGACCATTGGTTACCATCAGGGCCATCGCCAGCCCCCAAAGCGCACCACCCTTGAGCCATTCGGCCTTAGCCAGCAACATGTATAAACCTGCCACAGCTGCAGGCAAATAAGCAATGGTGAGCATTTTAGTATCGTGACCTACACTAATAATAACGGCATTGTAGGTAGCAAAAGCATAAGCGAATGCCCCTAACATGCTCAACCATTTATCCATACCTAACGCCCTGCCCATTACATAAAAGCACAACATGGCGATAAAGAAGAAGTAAGCAGGCTTACCTACCGCTTCTAACGCATCTTGTACATAACCTATGTAGTTTGATGTACCTGATACTGCATAAGTAGTGAACGACGGCATGCCGCCAAACATACTGTTGCTCCACATTACATCTTTACCCGTAGAATCGTGGTAGGCCATAGCTTCATGGGCCATACCCTGCCAGGAAATATTATCATGGCCGCTCAGCTTTTTGCCTTGCAACTGTGGTAAGCAGTATAATAATGACACGACAGCAAACAACACAACTGCGAGCAGATCAATACGTATTTTCTTAAAATCAAATTGCATATAGTAGGTTTGACGAAACAAAAATAATCGTTCTTAGTTCTTACAACCATTAAAAATGAAAAAAGTTGTCCAGATTGCGGTTAAATATTGTTAAGTGCCCATAAACTGTAACGTTTTAGCCGCTGTTACTGCGGTAATGCATCGAAAATTGCGAATTATTTATACATAACATTCCGGGCGAATATTTTATTGCGCAGGTATTTTCTAGAAGGAATTTCCAATCTTGTTAAATCCGGCACAATTTTTGATAATCTAAACTGAGAAAAACCCTCATTTTTGAATAAGCCCCTATAGCTATTTTCACCAGCTTACCGCTTAAACCTGTAAGATCATAAAACCGCCGAGACCTGGCGGTTTTTTATTGCCTGAATTTCAACTATATATAAAGCTGGTGGTAAACCCCACCAGCAAAGTAAAACTGTTTATCTTTGCTGGCCATCCATGAAAAAAGCAGTCCGTATACAGCAATTTATCGCGTTCCTCTCCATTGCACTGTTTTTAGGCAAGATACTGGCATGGTATCTCACTAATTCAGTTACAGTACTTACCGATGCGCTGGAAGGTATAGTAAACGTTGTGGCTGGTTTCCTGGGGCTGTTCAGTTTAAACCTTGCGGCAAAACCGAGGGACCCTAATCATCCTTACGGGCATGGCAAGGCGGAATTTCTTTCAGCAGCCGTTGAAGGCACCATGATCACCATTGCAGGTTGCGCCATTATTTATGAGGCGGTATTACACCTCATCCATCCCGAACCTCTGGATAAGCTTGACATTGGATTACTGATTGTAGCCGTTACCGGAGGCATAAACTTTATTGTTGGAAAAATAGCAGCAAAGCAGGGCGAAAAAACGAACTCAATGATTTTGGTCTCTGCCGGCAACCATCTGGTTACTGATGCTTATTCTGCTATTGCCATTATCATCGGTCTCACCCTGTTACTACTTACCAAAAATAAATACCTGTGGCTGGATAGTGCAGTTGCTCTATGTTTCGCGCTCATCATTGTGCGGACAGGTTACAAGGTTATCCGCCGTTCCATATCCGGCATAATGGATGAGACCGATATGAAGCGCCTGAATGAAGTTATAGCTGTACTGCAAAGCAACAGGCTGCCGCAATGGGTAGATATCCATCACCTTCGGGTACTTAACCACAGTGGCCGAATGCACGTTGATGCGCACCTCACTATTCCGCGTTATTACAAAATATCAGATGCCGATGCCGAGATCAAGAAAATTGACGCGCTGATAAAAAAGCACTATGGTAGCGAAGTAGAGGTATTCATTCAGATAGAAGGGTGCCTGCCCACGCAATGCCATTTATGTGCTGTTGAAAATTGTCCGGTGCGCTCGCATGATTTCGCCGGCCAGCAGGAGTGGGAATTACAGAATATCTGGAAGGAATCGAGGCACGGCAAAGTTGCCGTTGTTTAAAAGCAAAGACAAGAATGGATTGTTGTAAGTGGAAGCCATTTTTCATTAACGGAAGTAAGCATTATATTTAGCACATAGTTCAATTCTGCAGCATACCATTAACAACGCATAAAACACCGTTGACATGAAAAATGTGTTTCTAGTAATACTATTGCTCATTTTTAGTTTTACCAATGTTGGTAGTGCTCTTGCTCAACCCATCTCGCCAACCGTTGCGCAAACACAGGAAGTGCAACTGAATGTAACAACCCACCCACACCAACCCGAGAAAGAAATAGGTGAAAGTCAAAGTAAAAACGATGCCCATGACGCCACTGGCAAAGGTTTTATGAACAGCCGGCAGCCCTTGCTGCTTGTTTTTATTGAAACCCTACTAATCGGACTGTTGTCAGTTTTTACACCCTATGTTTATGCATTTGTACCTATGACCATAAGTACGCTGGTTTTCAGGAGTAAGTCGCGGGCCGAAGGCAACCGGCATACAGCGTATTTCTCCGTTTTTCTTGTTGCTATATTTACATCGCTAGGCATAATAACATCAGTTATTACCGGCACAACCGGGCTGAGTAAACTAACCCACAACTGGATATTTAATCTATTCTTTTTTCGTTTTCTTGCCGGGCTGGGCATGTCGCTGTTAGGTGCTTTCGAAATTTCGTTGCCTATGCGGCTCATCCGCGCCACCCACGCTAAGGCCAGCCAGGGCACGACACCGGGTCTTTTCTTTTTGGCACTCACATTACCCGTAGTTACTTTTTCGTCTACTTTCCCGCTTACAGGGCTGGTACTGCTGTTATCCAGTAAAGGTGGATTTGCAGGTCCAGTTATAGGCATGCTTGGTTTTTCGCTTGGGCTTACCGCTCCATTTATTTACCCACGTCTCATCAACCTGATGCCAGCTTCGGTACTCAATTATATTAAAGTACTGATGGGCTTTGTCATGCTACTGCTCGGCATGAAGTTTTTCTCAAATGCTGACATCGCCAAGGGTTGGCAGCTGCTGGACCGCGAACTATTTATCGGGCTTTGGATACTAATGTGCGCATTACTGAGCATCCATTTCTTAGGATGGCTCAAATTCTCAAATGATTATGTTCCCGCAAAAAATGTTTATGGACAAGATTATGTTTCGCTGACCAGATTATTCCTGGTAATAAGCGTACTTGCATTTGCCGTCTACCTGTTGCCTGGCCTATGGGGTGCGCCCCTTAAGGCTATGAGCGAATTTTTACCCCCGGCAGATATTAGCTGAACCTACAATAACGCTTTATGATACTTTATTAGTCCGGCCATCGGGCTTTGCTCTATTATGCCTGGTTCCAGCTCGTACTGATGGCAGAGGCTGAGCAGAACATCGCTAAAATAATAAGCGATAGAACCGGTAAAGTATAAAGGCTTCTTCCAGCTCTGCCGGTATTTAAGAATCGAGGTCTGAAAAAAGTCGTTGAGGCAATCTTCTATGATATTTTCCACCATATAATGTCCCCTGTTTTCCTTAAGCAATGCCACGAACGACGCCAGGTAACGATTGGGGTATGGCTCGTGATACAATTTAAACACAATCTGCTCCAGGTCTGCACCAAAGCGCATCTCAAAATCCATTTTCAACTCGGTATCGAAAGTGCTATAAGTATAGTATTGTAAAATGCGCTTACCCATGTAGTTACCACTACCCTCATCTCCCGCTAGGTAACCTAATGATGGCTGGCGCTCCTTAATCTTTTTACCATCATAATAGCAAGAAGCGCTCCCCGTGCCCAGAATGCATACTATGCCTTTATTGTCCCCGCAAAGTGCCCTTGCGGCAGCCATCATATCTCCATTAACATCAATTTTATTACAATCGAAATGGCCTTTAAGAATGCTCTTTATTTCCTTCTGCTTCGCATCAGATGCAGCACCGGCGCCATAGTAACATATCGCTTCGGGCGCATGCTTAAAACCTGAAAGTGGGAGTTCCTTTTCCAGCATTTCCAGGACAGATTCAGGGGATTGCAGGTACGGATTAATTCCACTCGTTGTATAATGAACCGGCTTTTTATTCTTTCTCAATAAGCACCAGTCAGTTTTTGTAGAGCCGCTTTCAACTATGAGGTAAGACATATATACGGATTGTAATACAAATATGCGTTAACTCCCCCTAATAACCTAATGAATTGACCAATTTTAGAAATTAATTTTCAGATAATAATACACAGGCTTTGAGTCCTGACAAACTAAAGATTTGCATTTGCTTAAATGTACAATAACAAGGGGCCGACATGCGGCCCCTTGTTCGAACTATTTCTTAAAATTATCTGCGGTAATCGTGGTGCCTGTAACCATATCCCCTATCATAACGGCGCGGCCTTTCGTTATACCCATATCGTGGTCTTTGCCCGTATGGTGCACAATGCCTTGGCGGAAGTGGCGGAGGGCAAGCATAGGCTCTTGGCGGGCAGTATTCAACTGGCCGACCGACATATACCTGCACGGGTTGTGAATAATAGCTAACGCGCGGTCCGCAATACCTTGCATGGTGGTAGCGCCTCCAACCATGAGCACTTGCTGCGGTTGAAAAAACTGATAAAATCAGTACTACTAATACGGCTGAAATGATTGATGTTTTCATAAATTTTCTGGTTTGTTTAAGTGTATGCAATTTGCTTGCCAAACTTTTCGGGGTTGCCAAAAATATCGATGACATTAGCAGAGGAAAGTTTAAAAATGCAATCAAACAAACGAGGGATTGCAATTGGAAAAACAAAAAATGAGACAATGGAGGCGGTCAAAAAAATTCAACCGCATAAAAATCACGCTGATTATATACCTTTATTACCGCTAACCGAATAACAATGCTACAAGCCAGTACAGTAACTTTTCTACAAGAACTCGCGACAAATAATAACAGGGAATGGTTCGATGCGAACCGCGATAAATACACTGCCGCTAAAGAAGATTTTGAGGTTGTGGTTACAGATATTATTAAGGGGCTGGCAAAAACCGATGCCGATTTTTCTGAACTCAAAGCAAAAGACTGCATCTTCAGAATTTTCCGCGATGTAAGGTTCGGGAAAGACAAAACACCATACAAGCCAAACTTCGGCGCGGCTTTTAGTAAATCTGGCCGGAAAGGAAGTGGCGCCGGCTTTTACCTGCATATTGAACCGGGTGGTAAATGTTTTATTGGTGGCGGGCTGTGGCAACCTGAGCCTGATGCGCTCAAAAAAATAAGGCAGGAAATCGACTACAATTTTGACGACTTCACAAAAATAATCAACGACAAAAAATTTAAAAAGCTCTTCTCTGAAATTGAGGGTGAAAAACTAAAGAAGGTTCCTGCGGGATACGCAGAAGACAACCCTGCAATTGAGTACCTTAAACACAAGAGTTTTGTCGTAGGCCACAAGGGCCTTGCCGACGAAGAACTTACCTCAAAGAGTCTGGTTAAGGACGTTGTAAATATCTTCGACACGATGAAACCTTTTATTAATTTCCTGAACAGGGGAATTGAATAGCTTGGACAGTATTTAATTAGTCCGCGCCCCAACGGCGGGCTGTTAAATTCCATTAAAAGTCCGGAGGCCTTTAAACTTTGGTACCTGCTTTGTATTCTATGTTTTAAACTCATCAAAACATGGAAACAATAAAGAAACTGGCGTTGATCGTGTTGATCACTGTCTCTTTCGCATCCTGCATAGTTGTGCAGGAACCAAGGCATCGCCACTATTACCATATGCGTCCGCATCATCATTGGCATCACGGTTACCGTGGCAGGTAGTACTATTTTGTTAAAATGGCTGACGCGTGTGGCATAAGGTAGGCTGAGATTTTCGTACCTTTGCAGTATGCTATTGCAAATACATCCTGATAATCCGCAGCCCCGAAATATTAAAACGGTGGCCGACTGTTTACGGAAAGGAGGTGTAGTCATATACCCTACCGATACTATTTATGGTATTGGTTGCGATATTTCTAACCCGGAAGCTATAGCCAAAATTGCCAGGATAAAGAAAATTGATATTAAAAAAGCGCAATTTTCTTTTATATGTTGCGACCTGAGTCACCTGAGCGATTATGCCAAAAGTGTAGATACGCCGGTTTTCCGCTTACTGAAATCACTATTGCCTGGCCCATATACTTTTATTTTAGATGCCAGCAAGCAGGTGCCGAAGTTATTGAAGACAAAAAAGGATACTGTCGGTATCCGCATACCTAACAATAAAATATGCCATGACATCGTAAAGGAACTTGGCAATCCGTTAATGAGCGCATCGCTACCCATGGATGCTGATGTAGAATATATTACCGATCCGGAAATGATGCATGATATTTTCGGCGATTTGGTAGATATTGTGATTGACGGGGGCATTGGCGGTATCATATCTTCTACAATTATCGATTGCACCAGCGGTGAACCAACCCTGCTCAGAGCTGGCGCAGGCAAGTGGCCGGAAAATGACTAGCCCTGCTGAAAATTAGAGCGCCGTTGGGTAATGGCACCGCCAATCCCCGGAATCAAAAATACCGCTCCCCTCTTGCTCAAAACGAATATTTTTAAGTTTTGAGTTTTACCTTTGAAATTAATGGAGCCAAAGAAACGATCGCTACTGGATAAGGTGACTTCTTTTATAAAGAGGAAGACCTCACAACAATACAAATTCAACCAGCAATTCGAAAATGGCACCTGGAATGGGTTACGCGATATAGGTGAACTGGCCCGGTACAACATCATTACAGGGTATATCGGTTTCTTTTGCAAGCATCCGCGTGTGCTGGACCTCGGCTGTGGAGAAGGCATTTTGCAAGAAAAATTCGCGGCCGGCTCGTATACTCACTATACCGGAGTAGATTTTAGCGATGTGGCAATTGCCAATGCACAACAACTGGCCAACAGTACCACAGAATTCCGGGTCGGAGATCTCAACAAATTAAAGATTACCGGTAGTTATGACGCCATAGTTTACAATGAAAGCATTTATTACCTCGATGACCCCAAAGCCGCAATTCAGGCACTTTTTCCACACCTGACGGAAGGTGGAATTATAATTTTCAGCATAGTAGATAAGCACGGTAAGGTGCAGACAAAATACTGGGACAAATTAAATTCATTGCTCACTTTGGTCGATTCTACACGTGTTTATAATGCGGCTGGCCATTCCTGGACTATCCAGGTATATAAGAAATAACTTACCCTTTTGGGAACCCGCGCAATTTTAACGTAATTCCCCTGTACAGATGTTAAAAGATATGCCTCGGTTACATTACCTTTGGGTGCGGTCAATTATTCCCGTTTTTGAACATAATGAAGAAAAATATTGCTTTACTCGCAGGCGGTTATTCAGGTGAATATGTCATCTCTATACAAACTGCTGCTACTATAGAAAAAAGCCTTAACAAGGAAATATACAATATTTTCAAGATAATTATCACTAAAGACGAGTGGTATCATGAGCATAATGGCGTAAAATTACCAGTTGACAAAAACGACTTTAGCCTGCTTATTGACGGTTCAAAAATCACTTTCGACTGCGTTTTTATAGCCATGCATGGCTCGCCGGGTGAAGACGGCCGTGTACAGGGTTATCTGGACATGTTACAGATACCTTACACCACCTGCAATGCAATAGTATCCGCGCTTACTTTTAATAAAAGCTATTGCAACAAGGTAGTCAAGGCTTTCAACGTGGTGAATATCGCAAATTCTGTTCACCTTATAAAAGGAGACCCGTATTCCATGGGCGCCATCCTTGATGAATTAAAACTACCTGTTTTTGTGAAGCCTAACGAAAGCGGCAGCAGCCTCGGCGTAAGTAAGGTGAAGAATGTAGAGGAGCTATTCCCGGCAATAGAAAAGGCGTTCAGGGAAGATAAACAGGTACTGATTGAAGAGTTTATTGAAGGCCGCGAATTGACTATAGGCCTCTACAGGGTGAATGGCGTATTACATGCATTGCCGGCAACAGAAATTGTAAGTAAAAACGAATTTTTCGACTACGAAGCAAAATATACACCCGGCGTAACCAACGAAATTACACCAGCAAACATTGATAATAACCTGCGTGAACAACTGGAAAGTAAAGCCATGTATATTTACAGGCACCTGAATTGCAGGGGTGTTGTTAGAATGGACTTTATTTTACAAGGTACCACCAACAAGCTCTTCTTTCTTGAAGTAAATACTATGCCTGGACAAAGTGAAAACAGCATTGTGCCGCAGCAGGTAAGGGCTTCAGGGAGGTCGTTAACCGATTTTTATGGCGAATTACTGGAAGATTGTTTAAAAAACCACTCCTAATATAGTTATGCAGGAAAAGACAAAACGGTCGTTCTGGTTTAATTTACTCATGGTAGCAGCAGTATTTGCAGTTATCTATATTTTCTTTTTCCTGATGCTGAGTTTCTTCACGCATCATGGGGAATCTGTGACTATACCCAATCTGAAAGGCAAAACGATGGACGCGGCTATAAACCAGCTGCACGAAATGCATTTTGAAGTGCAGGTAGATTCTACTTACGACCCGAATGCCAAACCAATGGTGGTTTTGAAACAAGTGCCAGACACCGGTTCTATAGTAAAAACAGGCCGTATTGTTATGATAACGGTGAATAGCCTTACGCCATTGCGCGTGCCGATGCCTAACCTGATAAGCCTTTCGTATCGCAGTGCTGAAATGCTGTTGAAAAACAATAAAATGTTTGTTGGCGATACTAGCTACGTTCCGGATATTGCCCGTGGCGCGATCAAGGAACAACTGTATAAAGGCTCACCAATCAGGCCGGGCGAAATGATACCGCAAGGCAGTAAAATATCGCTGGTGATAGGTAATGGTTTGGGTAATACAGAATTCGACGTTCCCGATGTTATCCGGATGACCGTCGATGAAGCTATGGCGCTGATTAACCAATACAATCTGCTCCCTATTATCTACACAGATATGTCCAGTGGCGAAATAGTAGATACCGCCTCAGCCTACATCATTTTACAAAGGCCTAGCCCGACTAACGAAACAGGCGGACGTAATAAAATAAAAATGGGTGCCGATATCAGCCTCTCCATTAAGCAGCATCCAGATGAAAGCGACTATGGAAGCAGCCCAAAAGACAATAATACAGGCGATGATCCCGTTAATCAAAAAAAAAACCCTGACGAAGATCAGTGAAAACGAATAAAATAATAATATTTACTACTCTTTTTCTACAATTGTTTATTGCCACTGCACTTCTGGCGCAGGAACATAAGGGGCCATTGGTATGCAATCCTGAGCTGTTTAATAAGAATGCGGCGCCGCAGCAGGCGCAGAAAAAAACGGCACTAAGCCTGCCTTTTTTTGAAGATTTCACTAGCTACGACCTTTACCCCGATGCGGCAAAATGGGTGGAAAATCAGGTTTACATTAATAACACCATGTGCGTTAGCCCGGTTAGTCGGGGTGTTGCTACGTTCGATGCGCTCAATCCACTTGGGTTGCCATGGAATCCTTTCAGCAACTCCGCGTTTAATTTCGCTGATAGCCTTACCTCTAAACCTATCGACCTTAGTACCTATAGCGCAGCCGATAGTCTTTATCTTAGCTTCTTCTATCAACCGCAAGGCAATGGCTTTTACCCGTTGAGAGACGATTCATTTATGCTTTTTCTGCGTGACAGGTATGGCAATTTCAAACGCACATGGAAAATTGAGGGCTCGTCGGTTCAACCGTTTACACAGGTAATGATACCGATAACGGATTCCCTTTATTTTCATAATAATTTCCAGTTTAGGTTTGTCAATATTGCAGCTCTCAACTATTCTGATGCCATCTGGAACCTGGATTACATTAGGCTGGATGCGCACCGTAACATCGGCGATACAGCAATAGGTGATGTAGGTTTTTCAAGTAGCCCAACATTTTTACTGAACGACTATACAGCAATGCCATACCGCCAGTTTTATGCCAACCCTTCTGCAGAAAGGGCGTCAAGCTATAAAGACAGCGTGCATAACCTAACATCTGCCCAAACAATTACCCATCATTTTTCAGCAACTGACCTAGGTTCGGGCACCGTGTTACAAGCCCCTACAACGGCTACAGCAACGCTTCCTGCAACAAGTACACATGGTTTGACCAATACAGCTTATACTACAACTGTTTCACCGGGCTCCGCGTTTCAGAAGGTAGTATTTGAAAACAAATTTTGGTTCGAATCGACGACCGGAACGGGCACATTGCCTAACGACACCATAGTAAAACAACAGGTGTTTGATAATTACCTTGCTTACGACGATGGTTCGGCAGAACAGAGTTATTACATTACGCTGTTGCCAACTTTGCCTGGCAAAATCTCCATTGAATACCATCTTAATGTACCCGATACTATGCAGGGAATGGCTATTTATTTTGGCCGTCAGGTGCCATCAGCATCCTATAAATCATTCGACATACAGCTATATTCATCGTTGGCAGGCGTAAATGGCGCATCTGCTGACCACTTGATATACCAGCAATATGATTGTAATCCCGGCTATCCGGATACCATAAATCACTTTTGGGTATACAAATTTGAAACACCCGTTCCGTTGCCGGCCGGCACCTTTTATGCCGGTGTATTTATGCCAGCGGAAAGTGGTGATGACAGCCTGTACTTCGGCCTGGATATGAACCGCATAGGCGGTAACCACGCTTATTATAACGTGCTGGCTACATGGAGCCCTTCTACCATACAGGGCGCTATTATGATGCGGCCTTTACTTGGACAAAACATAACATCGAGCCACATTACTGATGCTGCCGTAGCTGTAAAGAAAACCTGGAGTATTGCTCCAAACCCAGCATACGACGAAGTGAACGTTTATTTTCCTGGCGACGACGTAGCTAACTATACAATTTGTAACCTGCAGGGCCAGACGGTACTTTCCGGAAAGGTAACCACAGGAGCAAAGCTGGATGTAAGTAAATTGCCTGCGGGTATGTACCTGGTAAACGTTTATGAAGATGGAGTGGCCGGTGTACCTCAAAAACTAATAAAACTATAAAAGATGAAAAACATCTCGGTTGAAGAATTAAAAGCAAGAATGGATGCCGGTGAACCTCTGCATGTTATTGACGTGCGCGAACCAGCGGAATATGCCGAATTTAATATTGGTGCAACGCTGCTGCCTTTAGGCCAGATAATGGGCCTGCAGATTGAGAGTATAGAAGACCTGAAAGACGAAGAAGTGATTTTGCATTGCAAGGCGGGTGCGCGCAGTATGCAGGCAGCTATGATGCTGGAACAGGCTGGCTTCACTAATGTTGTGAATGTAGTTGGTGGTATGAATGATTGGAGAATGAAATTTGGCGGATAAGAAATTGATTTTAGAATGCATGAAATAGAGCCTTTTTACAATTGGCGGCACTTATATATTGCCGAAGAGGACGAGCAATCGCCCTTTTTTGGTTTAGAACATAGCGAGTTCGAATTTTCGAACACGGTTTATAACTACTACATACATCCGCAATGGGACGAGTTTGGTTCACGAACTCTGTACATGAAGGTTTTGTTTGTAGAGTATGATATGAACTATGCTGTAATAGAAATGATAGGCGAATGGAATGATGCTGTAGAAAACGACATCATGCAGCTGAAGCGGTCTATTATTGATGTTATGATAAAGCAGGGCATTGTCAAATTCATTTTGATAACTGAAAATGTACTCAACTTCCATAGCAGCGACAGCGAATACTATGAAGAATGGAGCGAAGATACCCGCGACGAAGGTGGTTGGGTGGTAGCTATTAATACGCCCCAGCAAACGCAATATGATTTTATACAAACACGCATTAACCGCTACATTACCTTTATGGAAAACCCCAACTGGCGTACTTACCAGCCTGATGTTTTCTTTAACTGGGTAGATAACAGGATGCTGAGATTGAGTAGTGGTTTGTAGTGCAGAGTGCACACTATTACATAAAAAAAGCTTAGACAATCATTAGTTTGATTGTCTAAGCAAATAAGTAAATTGAATTTTGTTTTTCTCGGTCCTGAGCTACGGTTAACAATTACATTCCGCTCAATTTCCTCATCAGGTTCACACCACCCTTCTTCTGCGAACTGAAATTTGATTTAGGTCCTTTTGCGCCTTTTTTAGATTGTTGCTGGCCTGAAAATGAAATAGGCTTTGATGGCAACTTTGTTGGTGCAGCTTTTTTTACCGGTTCAGCTGGTTTTTCCGCCGGCTTTTCGTTTTGTGGAGTATCCATAAAAATTCTCTTTTTTGGTTTTATACTGCAATCTAATTAAAATGAACGGATTTAAGGAACGTTGATAAAATAAAGTATACCATTTAACTTACTCTTTTCCATTTCTGCTTCATTGCAAAAGTCTTCAAATAGCTTGCTATTCGCCGATTTTGCGCCTCGCATAAAAGAAAAATAACTGCGTCATGTGATACATCATATTTCGTCAATGTTCCTAAGACTGCAATTGTATCATTATTGCTTTTTTGACAAAATATTATTGACCGTATATAAAATTACGGCAATGATCAGGAAGACGATTGTTGTGTTAAGGTTAGCTTTATTCCGGCTAAAATCTCCGAACTTGACCAGGTTTGGCAATGCAAAAATTAAACTGAATGCGGCAATGTAAACGCAAAAGCGCATCATTAACCCCAACACCCTTCCCGGCTTTTCTGACATAGTAGTGTTTTAGTTTCTTCCTTTTAAAAATTAGTCCTTTGTACTCGCCCCCTTAAACTGGTGGTGTGTTTCTTTGAACAATACGTTGAATGTAGTCAGCGAACCATAAACAGCTGTAATGTATTGCTGCAGTTCAACCTTATCAGCATCATCTAGCACCTTGTGAGCATTTATTTTCTGTTCCAGCACCCTCATCCTGTCGCGTATCATTACTATCTTATGAAAGAAGGTATCGATAGGCACTTCTTTAATTGAAGTAGCATCGCCGGGCTTCAACGTAAGCATGCCCCTTTTCCACTTTTGTGCAATGGGGACTATCTGCGCATCGTGCAGGCGTTGATCCAGTATGTTTTCCAGTGCTCTTTCAATATCTGATAGCGATATTGGTCCGCCACCTTCCCCGGCCTCAACTTCCTCTAACACTTTTAAGCCATCAAAATCTTTACTGATGCTTTTAGTGCCCTGCTGAGATTTGAACCATATAATGTAAAACTCCAGCGCAGTATCTACAACTACCCCTTTACCAAAATGTAAATGGTCAACCCGTGACCCTATTCCCAATTGTGTGCTCATTTTTTCAGTTATTACCCGCAAAATAATTAAAAAGCGGCTATTAGCATAGCTTTTACAACATTCATTGTTGCTTCTTGCAATGAATACAGGCTAAGCACGAAGAGGCAAAGCACCTATCATTTTTAACAGTACCCAACTGGTACCGTCTTTTATATTACGCTTGCAAATGCACTTCATTCTAATGCAAATATTACTTTTTGCCCGGTACAATACTATCCAGAGAGTTCTGCAATATTTTTGCGAAGTCCTTATTATTGGGTACTTCAATGTAGCTTTTATGGTCGCCTGGAATTTCATGTACCCTGATGCCTTTTTTAGCAAATGGCCGCCAACCCAAAAACTTCATGTCGGTTAAAAAATACAATCTTTTTTGAACCCGGAAAAGATCAATAATACCATTGTAGGGTTGCAACGTATACTTTCTGCAGGCGTTCTCATATTGCTCGTGAAGCTTATCACTATCTTTCCTTTGCCCTGAAAAAAGCCCCGCTAATTTATCTTTCGCAGAACCTGACTGATAATCAATCGTCTCCAACGGCTGTTTAATTAGTGAGTTAAGCAAGAACATTGCTTTGGGCAAACCACCCTTCTGTTTTTCAGCATTCGGACCAAGCTCTTCTTTTGTATACGCATATACATCAAACATCGCCAGCATCTCCACAGGCTTACCCAAATCCGCTAACTGGCGTGCCATTTCATAGGCTATGTAGCCGCCATAAGAATAACCAGCCAACGCTACCGCACCACCTTGGTTATGCTTAAGCATCTGCTGAATATAATCGGTCGCTATCTGTTCCATGGTTGGTGGAGTTGACCCGCCTTCCTCCAGCCTTCGCGGCTGAAAACCAAAAACAGGTTGGTCCTGATCCATGTGCTTCGCTACCGCAGTAAACTCCGTAATGCTGATGTCTTCGCCGTGCACAATGTACAAGGGCATTCTTGTGCCAGAAGGTTTCAAGTTAACAATAGAGCCAGTTGCCGGTATAGCGTTACCACCTTTCAATGCAAGCGCCAGGGCTTCTACCGTTGGTGAACCGTTGATGGTAGTTATGCTTACAATTTTACGTGTTGCCTTTTCGAGCATTTTTGCCATTTGCCCGACCTGCTCCGCACTGCCACCTAACAAAAAGAAATTGTCCGTAGCGCTAACTTTTTCAAGGCCAAGTATTTCTGCCCAAATGCCCGCTATCAATTGCTCAGTTTCATTGCCCGGAGCAATAAAATTATCTTGTTTAATTTCTTGTTTTATAGATTGGAGTGCCACAAAATCGACCGAACCAGATGCAGTCAAGG
The DNA here is from genome assembly GCA_947447265.1 of Chitinophagaceae bacterium. Lineage (GTDB taxonomy): Bacteria > Bacteroidota > Bacteroidia > Chitinophagales > Chitinophagaceae > Flavipsychrobacter. The sequence goes on along the minus strand of CANFKC010000009.1, from coordinate 41,570 downwards.
GCATTTCAGCAAGCACAATGTATTCCGTTGGCTGCATATACACAGGCAAACTTAGCTGCGCCTGTATTTTCCAACCAGCGATATCTTGAGCTGTGCCATTTCCCATCCGGGCAACGTAACAAAATAGCGTATCATCTTTATAAATTACTCCAGCCTGCCCTGCATTTTCAAAGCCGCTTATCACAGCACCAACACCATCTAAATTGACGCTATAGCCTTCAATAATTACCTGCCTATCATCACGTTGCAGCAGTTCTACAATGTTCCCCTTCGTTAATTTACCGACATCTCCGGTCCTGAATATTTTTGCCGAGCCATTGTCAATAAAAGGGTTGTCAATAAACCTGTCATCAACAATACCCGTGCCAACGTACCCCCTGGCTACGCTGCTACCACTTACGTATACATGGCCAGTTTCACCTGGCGCAAGTTTTTCCATGTGTTCACCCAAAACATAGAGCTGAGAATTGACAATCGGCCTACCAACTAAGTTGGGATTGATGCCGGGTTTCATTTGCAGAACCGCCGAAAATACTGTTGCTTCCGGGCTACAGTACAAGAGATAAACGAAACTGCATTTTTCAAGTAAACGGGCTGAAATTTCTCTACTCAATCCGTCGCCTGCACATAAAGCCTTTAAAGGCAAGTGCCCCGGCAAGCCAGCATTGAGCATTTTTTGCCACATTTCGCGACTGGCCAACGCAACTGCAATTTGTTCATTTTCTAAAATATCCAATAATGCCTTTGCATTCTTAATAGCCAGGCTGTTAGCCAAAAACACCTCGGCTCCGCTGATCAGCGGCAGAAAAACATCGAAGACAAAACTATCTGCAGCAAGCAAGGATGCTGCAAGTACCTTTTCGCCAGGCAAAATATCCAGTGCATGCTGTGCGTAAAAGAGTAGATTTACCAGGCTGTGATGTTCCACTATAATACCCTGCGGATTTCCTTCTATGCCCTGAATGTAAGTGACATACGCGCCGTCATTACCGGTTATCTTCACTTGCACATCGTCAGTTGTATATCGTGGTAATTTAACCCACGCTTCTTCCAACAGTATTTGCTTTACGTCAGATTTGTAACTGCCATCATGTTTTTTATCTGTGAGCAGTACTTTAGCGGAGGCATCGTGTAGAATGTACTCCGCTCTTTTAACCGGCATATCCGTATCCAGAATAAGAAAGGTCCCGCCGGCCTTCATTATGGCCAGCAGTGTTATAACCATTTCTACTGATCGATCAAGCGCAACTGCTACAACATTCCCCGGCTTAATACCGCCAATCAGCAACAATGTAGCAAACTGGTTTGACTTTTCGTTGATGTACTTATAGGTATGGTGTTGTGTTGATGTACGAACAGCAATATGGTCGGCAAACTCATGAGCGATGGTACTTATTGCAACCGAAAGCGCAACGTCAGTAGAATACAAGAGCGGGGCTTCGTCATCGGTAGGGCCTATAAACGGCACTTCCGGTAGCTGTGGTGCTTTCACTGCTAATGGTTCCTCAATCGGTACCGGCTCTATAATTTCATCCTGAACCTCCGGAGTTTCCCTTAGCTCTTCAATAATTTCATCGTTGTTAATTAATTCAATGAACCCGCCAGTTGCAAGTTCGGCAATGCACAACTTGAATTTCGAAAACAACGATGCAACATGGTCATTTGTGAATGCAGCAGTAAAATAGCAATCGTCGGTTGCGTTAATATATATTCCCTTTTCGAGTAACAAGTTAAATAGGAGCCCTAATAGCGCTGAGGCTGCGTCTGATGCGACAAGCTTCCAGGCATTACCATTATGCATAACAGAAAACGGCAACCGCTGTTCACTACAATATTGATTGATGGTTGCGGCGAATGACGTGGTAAGGTCAGTAAGTTGTGCCTGCAAAGCAGCTCCGCCATTCAGGGTATGCTGTAATACAGCATGAGCGGCGTTAAGGGCCAGCGGGTTGAGATTCTTATAATCAGGCTGCAGTTGTTGTAAGACGGTATCCCCTTTGTCCCCAAGGCCTGTCATCCATGGTTTATTAACCGCGACGATGCCCATTGGCAAGCCTGCTGCAATAACATCACCATATATGGTCATATCAGGTACGGCACCGTCTACCGGCGTATTCGTTGGCAATCCGCCCCTTGCTGCGTCAAAAATCAATACTACTCCGGCTTCATTACTTAAATTTCGGAGGGTCCTCAGGAAGTCTGCTTGTTCTTCAGACGTGGTTGGGTTTGAGGGAGCGGCAATAATTGCAGCCGCACGTTTTAATAATGCGCTTATATGAGCTGAGGCGTCAATTGTATCTTGCGTAACAATGCTTACATCGGCCATGCCTTGCAACACTTCGGCAGCCATTGTACCAGCTATTACAACTATAGGCAATTTGGCCGTAGCTATCCGGGCTATATGTATAGCAGTGAGTAAAGCATCCGTTGCTGTACCACAAACAATGGCACTGTCTGTGCGCGTTATTTCACCAACCAGTTGAGCTACCGAAGTGGCAAGCTTTTGCTGCCGACCTGATAAATCGCTCCATTTAAGCTGTGTTTGTAATGCATCAATAACGAAGTCGGGCTGGTGGCCAAACAGGCTATTCCATCGGATATCAAGATACTCATTCCCATCTATGTCCCATAGCTGACAACCCTTTGCACGATCTGCAACTATAGGGTAACTCATAGCCGTAATGGCTGAGTTTGCACCCTCCCACGCGTCCAACTGAGGTATTCGTGATTGGAGCTTGCTCTCACTTGTTTTTGCCTGGTAATTCCTGACCAACTGACTAACAAAATCTCGCTGTGTTGGGGTTAGCGGAATATCTTCGCTGGAAACGTTGATGATCTCTGCCGGAACCAATTCCATTGTCCTGCCTTCAGGAATAAAATCTTCTCCTCCGTCACTATCTGTGTCAGGCATCTGTTCGGTCATCGGGTACTCTTCAAGAGTTGCGATTGGAGCTGCTTTCTGCGGCATTTTGCCGTCAGCGGCGCTAATAAACGCGACGACACCAGCAACATTCTGTGCTTTGAAAAACAATGAAAACGGTACATCTACCGCATATTCCGTAGATAGCCTTCGAGCCAACTGAATTAATACAATTGAGGTACACCCCAGCTCCCACAAATTATCATCAACACCCACTTTATCTATACCCAATGCAGCACTAACCAACTGGCAAACTTTTCTTTCAATATTATTTAGAGGGACCTTATAAAGTGTATCTAACTCCGGCCGCTTTAAAACAAGCTTTTGCAGCGTCTCCTTATTCGGCTGTCCATCAACAGTTGCGGGTAGCGCCTTTAGCCATTCAAACGCCTGAGGCTGCATATATTGCGGCAAATGCTCCGCGAGAGAGTTTCTCAAGGCTGTAGCATCTTCTATGTTATTTGTTGCAACCACGTACGCAACCATTTTTTGCTTACCCGGCAATCCAATTACTGCGGCAGTAGCTGCTTCCACATTTTCCGCTTGCTTCAGTAATTGTGCGACGGCTGAGGGTGCTATCGTATGGCCCAATAAACTGGTAATTGCACCATTATCTTGAATGAGTTCCACCTGACCTGAAGCAAGTTTCCGGCCGGTAAACCCTGTTTTAAATATCCTCATGGGCATAGCTGTGCTGCCACTCCAGTTCATGATAGGTTCATCATTTGCCGGTTGCCCTTCCGCCAATGCGGGGCCACTTATATAGACATTTCCTACTTCTGCTTCATTCAAATGTGCATCAAGGATGTGCGTGGTGACATACGGTACTGGTTGAAGAATTCTGCTTACTCCAGGTACAATTCCGTCAATACCTGAATAGTTATGATAACCTATAACAGGGCACCCAGGCACACCCCAATAGTGAAACAAATTTGCCCCGGGTAATAAATTAATAAATGTAGCTATCTCCGCACTAATGTTAATTATTCCACCAACAACGATAACCTCTGCAACACGACCGGGAGGTTGTTCCATTGTGGTAGCAGCTTCGCTAATCAATTGCAACAATGCAGGATACGGGAATAAACGGTTAATCCCTTGCTCACTGACATAATCCAATAAATGAGCAGGTTCCGGTAATAATTTATCTTCCGCCAGATACAAGGTACCACCGGTGGTTAGGGTAGAGAATATTTCCAGGAACGATGTGTCCACATCGAGCGGCGCAATTTGTAAGGTCTTAGTGCTAATGCCAGCAATGGAAATATCCTCTTGCCAGTTAATGAGGTGCACACAGGCATCGTTGCCCATTACCACGGCCTGGGCATTGCCGCTTGCACCTGTAGCGTACGCTACATAGGCAAGTTGCTTTCCGGGTGCCTGCTGAACAGTTTGCGACGAAATGATGATACTATCAATGCTCAATGCCGCTATGCCCAGACCCTGAAATAATTCTAATTCCTGTTTACCAGAGATACAAATATCTACCTCCGCATCTTCTATTATGTTCTGTAAATAAGCGGGTGGATTGGCTGGGTTAAGCGGCAGGTATGCTTTGCCGCTCTTCAATATCGCCACAACACCAACAACCATATCGATACTGCGTGTTGTGCTGATGCCAATGATTGCCGATTCAGCCGAATGCGCCAGTATGGCCCTTGATAAGATGTTGGCCCGGTGGTCTAGTTCAGTATAGGTTATTGAGGAGCCACCGCACACCACGGCTAAAAGATCCGGGGTTAATTCCTTTTGTTGTTCGAATAAATTATGAACGAGTTGTATAGCTGACACTGACCTTTATTTTTATGTTGTTTTACTCCACAAGATAAAAATATTAATCGTTAGATATCCGAACCTGAAGGGGAATTGACGATTTATTTGTTCTCTACATCGTCTTTATAGGCCTTTATGCCACGGTATATGGCCAAGGCAACTTCACGCTGGCCTTTTTCTGAATTGAGGTAGGTTTCTTCTTCCGGATTGTTGATAAAGCCAACTTCCACCAGCACACCCGGCATGGCGCTACCGGCCAATACTTCCAGTGGCTTTTGCTTAACGCCAAGGTCAGGCCTGCGCTGCGCTGCAAATTGTTCCTGTATGCGTGTACCCAACTTAATACTCCTGTTCAAAAAGGCACCGGTATATTGTGCAACAATAATGGCTGTTTGCGGATCGTTTGCATTCAGCAAGGCTTCTTCTCCGCCACCGCCGTTTGCGCTGTCTTTTGCTGAAAACTCATCTTCCACCTCAGCCCCTTGTTGCTTCATGCGGTGTAAAGCCAACACATAAGTTTCAACACCCTGACGAGAGGTTTCATGATGCCTTACCGATGCGTAAATAGGCTGCTTTACTTTTTTATGGTGGCGCGTAACGGTTTTATACCCTTTCAGAGAATGCGTATAGGTATATGGTGTAGAGTTCGCATGTATAGCAATGAACAGATCTCCACCAGATTTATTGGCAATATCGTGGCGTTCCACAAGTGTCGGGTAGATATCCGTAGTGCGGGTGTATACTACCTGCATACCAGGCAAACTATCCGTAAGTATCTTTCCTAACTTTAAAGAAACACCGAGCGTCACGTCTTTTTCTGAAGAAAATGAGCCCTGCGCACCGTAATCTTTACCCCCGTGCCCAGCGTCAACTATTATTTTATTGATTTTCTTTCCTTTGGCATTAAGATTGAGGGGTATGTTGAAGATTAAAAACGATATAATTAAGTTAAATAAAGTGCGCATAGCTATTGAAAAATAGATTTAAACAAACTACATGATAAACGTGAACGCCAAATAAGTATTTTTGCTCCCGCCTATGTGCCTGAACGGTAAATTTATTTCAAAATTCTCATCTATGCATTGCTTTACCCTCAGTATTGCAATGATTTTTATATTCTTTATAACAAATAATGCCACCGCACAGGAAAAAAATGCCCGCATGGGTAATAATTCTATACAAAAGAACCGCATTAGCCTAAAAAGTGTATCTGATACCAGCCTTATTGTTAAAACGGATTCGGCAAAGAACGATACAACTCAGAAAACTGGGCTTGAAGCATTACTGGGCATTAAAATATCGAAAGATGCATTAACATCTGTTGTAAAAGCTGATGCGGTTGATTCTGCGGTTTTAGATATGGCTGCCAACCAATCGTATTTATACGGAAAGGTGCAGGTGAATTACGAAGATATACAGATCAATTCGGGGCAGGTGACCTTTAACCAGGGTACTAATGTGGTAACTGCAGCACCGCCACTGGCCGACCTTGTATCCGACACCAGCATCAGAAGGAGAGGTACCTTCAGTCAAGGCACAGAGAAATTCACATTCGATTCTGTCCAATATAACTTTAAGAGCAAGCGCGCCCTGGTGCGCAATGTGCAAACCCAGTACGGTGAAGGTTTTATGCATAGTGAACAGATAAAGCGAAACAGCGACCAGACCGTATACGGCTCGCATAGTATTTATACTACCTGCGCGCTGGATACGCCGCATTTTGGTATTTATGCGCATCGCATAAAAGTTGTTCCGAATAAGGTAATTGTTTCTGGGCCGGCCAATATCAATATTATGGGTGTCCCCACCCCGCTGGTGCTTCCCTTTGCCATGTTCCCTATTTCAGCAAAACAAAAATCCGGCTTTGTAATACCAACTTATACCATTGAGCAATCACGTGGACTGGGCCTGCTTAATGGCGGTTATTATTTTTACCTAAATGACCATGTTGATGTGCTTGCCCAGGCCAATATATACACCAAGGGAAGCTATGCAGTAAGTGCGGTAACGAATTATGCCAACATTTACCACTACCGGGGCGGCTTTAACCTGAGCTATGCCTACAATAAAACCGGCGAAAGTTTTGAACCCGGGGCGTCAGAACAGAAAGATTTTATGGTAAACTGGCGCCATGCTTCTGATGGAAAATCAGTACCCGGACAAACATTTAATGCTTCGGTGCAGGTGGGTACTTCGTCCTTCTATTCTAACAACAGTTATGACCCTAATCAGATATTGCAGAACCAGTACCAGTCGAACATTACATACGGTAAAACCTGGCAGGGCAAACCTTTCGGACTTACCATAAGCGCCCTGCATAACCAGAATACCCAAACCAAGCAAGTAAACGTTACGCTGCCTGCCGTTAACTTCCACGTTACGCAATTCAATCCGTTTGTCAGCAAGCGCAGTATTGGCACGCATTGGTATGATAAAATAACATCCAGCTACAACGTAGACATGCTGAATAAAACGACCTTTTACGACAGCACTTTCAACCCTAACAATCTCGGCCTGCGCGATTTCCAGACTGGGGTGCGCCATAGCATACCTGTAAGTGCGGCCTATACCGTATTGCGGTATATCAACATGTCGTTTGGCATCAACTACAACGAATATTGGTACACGGAAAAACAATACGTGAACTACAATGATGCCGACCGCAAACTTGACACCCTGCGCAAAGACGGATTCTTCTCAGCCCGCGACTTCAATACCAGCTTCAGCCTGTCCTCCCGTATTTATGGGATGAAGTTGTTCAAACATGGTGCCCTGCGCGGCATACGCCACGTACTTACTCCCACCGTTGGTATTTCCTATCATCCTGATTTCGCTACCGCACCGTTTAACTATTATTACAATGCAAGAATTGACACAACCGCAAACAGACCATTACTGTCGCCTTATCCGAATGCTGTGCTGGGCGTGCCGGGCAGCGGTAAAGTTGGTGCGATAAATTTCGGTTTGAACAACAATTTACAGATAAAGGTGAAAGCCGGGAAAGACACTGCAGCCGCCTATAAAAATGTGACCCTTATTGACGGGCTTAGTTTCAGTGGGGCATATAATACGGCAGTCGATTCTTTTCAATGGAGCACATTGGGTGCCTCCTTCCGTACGAGCATCCTCGATAAAATTAATATTACATCCAACGCTTCCTTTGACCCATATGCTATCAACTATAATAATGGTCGACGCATGCAAACCACCATTTTTGAACAAGGCGGTGGGTTAGGCCGGTTTACCCGTGCCAATGTTTCGTTAGGTGCTAATTTTCGCTCGAAGGCTAAAAAGGGTCCGGGTAGCCCAACCAACAGCGAAGAATATAACCGCATTATGCACAATGCCGGCTATAACGAATATGTCGACTTTAATATACCATGGAGCGTAAACCTGAGCTACACTTTGGATGCGGCCAATAACTACACTCCTTACGGCAGGCGCGACACTATGGTGCTTACCCACTATACTAGCATCGCGGGTGAGTTACAAGTAACCAGCCGATGGAAACTTACCGTAAGTACCGGTTATAATTTTACCTATAAACAGCTTACGTTGACTTCCATCGAAGTATTCCGTGACCTGCATTGCTGGGCTATGCACCTGCAAACCTACCCTTTCGGACCCCGCAAAAGCTTCAACTTTACGCTTAACGTAAAAGCCACCGTGTTACAGGACCTGAAGATCATGCGACGCAGGGACTACAGAGACACACCGCTGTGATGAGTTGGCAGTTTTACAGTCAACAGTCGGCAGTGAGCAGTCTCAGTTAGGTTCTCTATCAGGATAGCCTACAATTTATCCAACTTAAAATAACCAATATTTAGAAAGTCTTCCTGCGCGGCTTCTGCTTTGCGTAAGACTATAGAAAATTTTTCCGAGAAGGCCGTCTGTAGCAATTCTTTTACCAGGTAGGCATCATCTGCATCCAGACCATATTTGTCATCAACGTGTGCCCTTGCCCCTTTATAACCGGTATGCTTGAAAAAAGCGGTCTTCTTCGCCGCTGCTATTGCATCTGAAATGGTGTCGCCGGCTACCACCATTTTGTAATGATATTCTTCAAAATCGCCAGGCTTGTAGCCACCAAGGTTTATAAAATAAAGGTTGGCATCAGTTTGCTGCCGCCCTTCTTCTTTGGCTCCTATTGCCACATCATAGCCGTTTACGTGCGTTACTTCCCGCCATGCATCAATATGCATCCGCCCCTTAGCTTCCGGCCAGTAAGCCACGATAGCCGGTATTAGCTCCTGCATGCTTGCAGCTATGCCAAAGAAAATATCATGCTGCTCTATCGCCCGTCCGGGCGGCCTACAGCCAATAAGCACCATAAAAAGTTTTAACTCATCCATCATTAACTAACTTGGCGGCAAATATAAATATATTAGCGGCTCTTCACTTCTTATTCCTTCACTGACTTAACTTTACTACATGGCTAATCCACTCAAAGAGCTTCTTGGCGATATTGACATTTACCTGTTTGACCAACTGTTGAAAGGCAGGTTCGATAAGTGCAGGCGCGTGGTCGACATAGGATGCGGCGGCGGCCGCAATCTGCATTACTTTCTGAAAAACGGTTTTGAGGTTTATGGTATTGATAGAAGCGAGCATGCCATTGCCGATGTAAAAGCGCTGTGCAGGCAACTGGCACCAGATCACTCGACCGAAAATTTTGTAGCAGGCAATATTGAAGGAATACCATTCGAAAAGGAAAGTTTTGATCTGGCCATATGCAGTGCTGTGCTGCATTTCGCAGACGACAAAGTTCATTTTGAAAGCCTGTTACACGCCTGCTGGAACATGGTAAAGCCGGGTGGCTATTTTTTTACCCGGCTGGCATCTGACATCGGCATCGAAGAATTGGTAATTGACCTTGACAATGGCAAACACATGCTACCCGATGGCTCAGAACGCTACCTAGTAAACCACCAACGGCTGCTGGATTATACCCATCACCTGGGCGCTGAGCTTTTTGAACCCATTAAAACCACCAATGTGCATAATATGCGGGCAATGACCACCTGGTGCCTGCAAAAGAAGGCATAGGCAAACTGAAATAGCTGCTTTTTAACTTGCCATTGACTGGAAATAGCCCACTTTGAGTTAATTTTGCGCCAATGAAAAAACTGGCGATTATAGCATTAATAGTTTGCGTAACTGCGTTATGCTTTTCGTTTTTGCCTGTTAAGCCTGCACCGATAAAATATTCGTTTACAGGCGAGCCCAAAACTATGGCGCAACTGGGCGAAGTACTTTTTTTCGAGAAAAAGCTCTCGCTTGATGGCAGCAAAAGCTGCGCATCGTGCCACATTCCCGAATTTGCATTTTCTGATACCGTGCCTTTCAGCAAAGGCGTGGGCAATAAATTAGGGAAACGCAATGCCCCATCCTGCGCCAATCTATCTGACAGGCCCTACCTCTTTTATGATGGCCGCGCAGGCTCGCTGGAAGATCAGGTAAAATTCCCGATAGAAGATAAAAATGAAATGAACATCCCGATAGGGGAAGTGGTAAAACGACTGAATAACGACCCGCAATATGTAGCATTATTCCAGAAAATTTTCTCTGCCCCTCCGAAAGAAGATTATCTGAAGTTCGCAATTGCCGCATTTGAGAAAACACTGGAAACCTCGAAAACCCCTTACGACCGCTATATGGATAAGGACGACTCAACCTTGATAAGCGCGGCTGCCTTGCGTGGCAGGGAATTATTTCTGGTAAAAGCCAAATGTTTTGAATGCCACTTTTCACCTGATTTTACAGGCGATGAATTCCGTAATATAGGGCTTTTCGATGGTAAGAAACTCAATGATTCAGGTCGCTATGCTATTTCTAAAAACCCGCAGGATATTGGCAAATTTAAAGTACCTGGCTTGCGCAATGTTGCGGTGACGGGCCCCTACATGCATAATGGCATGTTTAAAACAATAAAAGAAGTAATAGAGTACTACAGCGACCCTTACAAAATTGTTGCAAAGCCCATAAATATTGACACTAACCTGGTTAAGCCACTGAACCTTTCCGCACAGGAAAAAGCAGACCTGGAAGCCTTTCTGGTGTCGCTTACCGATGATCGCTACGCTGGAAAAATACGAAAATAGCAATCGCACCGCATTAACTAGTCAATAACAAATACGCAATTTTAGCGAAACAAAAAAATGACTTTTTACAAGTAATAGGGCTGAAAATAGTGGTAGTTTTAATAAAACGAATCCAGATGAAACTAACTCAACTCACACTACTTTCTTTCGGATTATTATGCGGCCAGGACCTGATGGCGCAAGGTAAAAATGAACTGCTGGATACCTGGACGAAGCGCGTCTCCCGCATTGTTGTATTGGGCGATTCTGTCATACCGTTCCGGACAAAACTAAAAAATGCAGCCGAGGAGCTCAACCTGGTACAGCTCATTTTCAACGCGGCCACCAGCGGTAAAATAACAGCCTACGGCATACCGGACACCAAATTTTCCTACCCTCCCCTTTCGCGGAAAGCAATAAGAGACATTATAGATATTTTACCGGCCGACACGATAGAAATGCAGGATGCTGACGGCAATATGACCACCAAAGTGATGAAAAAGGACATTCCATACGATCAGGTAAGGAAGTTTAAAGTACTGGAGGAATGGACCTACGACGTAAAAAAAGCGAGGACTACTATTCAGATAGTAGGCATAGCGCCATTTACCCCGCCGGGCGTTGGCTTTAAGGGTGGCGCCATAATTGGCGACTATCCGTTATTCTGGGTGCGGTATGATGATATCAGGAACCTGCTGCTGGAATACCAGCAGGGCCATCCTAACAGTAATATTCCACTTTCTGTCTGGAATAGCTATTTTACTGAAACAGAGTAATTATCTTTATCACAAACAACACCAGCAGCCCATGGGCGAAGTACATGCCGTAATTCACGAAAAACATTACAGTACTTACATACAGGCCGGCAACAACAGCCTTATCGCCGACGAAGGTCTGGACAGCGGCGGGCAGGCCGAGGGTTTTAACCCTGAAGAATTGCTTGCGGCATCGCTATCAGCATGTACCAGCATTACTTTGCGCATGTATGCCGACCGCAAAGGGCATAAGGTAGAGAAAATTGAGGTGCATGTGACACTTTCCCGCGATACCGCTAACGGCACAGCAACTATGGAGCGGCAGATAACTGTTCATGGTACGCTGACTGCGGAAGAGCGTGCAAGATTGCTGCAGATAGCCAACAGCTGCCCGGTGCATAAAATATTAACCAACCAGATCAATATAAAAACTGACCTGCAATGAAAGACATAACTAAGAAATATACGAATGGCGAAGTAACCATAATTTGGCAACCGGCAGCTTGCATTCATTCAACCATTTGCTGGAAACAGGCAACAGGCTTGCCGGAAGTGTTTAACCCTGCGATAAGGCCATGGATAAAACCAGAAGCCGCCTCCACGCAGCAAATAGTAGACCAGGTAAAGAAATGCCCTAGTGGAGCACTCAGCTATTTCATGAACGATGCGGAACCTGCAGTTGAAAAAGTAACCACCGAAAGCATAGTAGAAGTGGTGCAGGATGGTCCGCTGCTGATATATGGCAATATCACCATTAAAGACAAAGATGGCAACGAAACCAAAAAAGACAAAGTAACGGCACTCTGCCGTTGCGGCCATTCCGGCAACAAACCTTATTGCGACGGCACGCATAAGAAGGTGGATTTTAAGGGGTAATGCAGTTTTGTAATTGGCAGTAGACAGTTTATCCGCTGCTAGTACTTTTGGTTGTCCTCATTGCAATGGGACACATAAAATAAAACACCAACCCGAAGGGTTTTGTTCTCCTCGTCGTCTGAACAAGAAATAAATTCATTTTATGAGGAAGTTGTTCTCTGTTTTGGGCCTTTCATTGGTATTTGCAGGTGCGAATGCGCAAACCAGCCCTACTATAATCTCTTGGTTACGCAATACTAGTGGCATTACCGGCAGGCACTATGTTAGCGGAAGTTCTGTACCAGTTGTTGATGCCACCTACCCTGCCAATGTGCAGACAGTGCAATACAATACTACCGATGCCTACATCAGCTGCAGCGGTATTCCGGCATATATCATCGGTCCGTACCTGGATGGCAACCCTAACCAGGGCGGTAACAATAATAACATCTATAAAATAACACTTACCCCTACCCCCAATACCGGAACACCATCACCCACAACAGGTGGTACGATTGGTGTGTTTATAAACGGGGTATCGCTATTCGACTATAGGGATGGGGTTTCCTGGAGCACTGCGGCCAATGCCAACAAAGGCGGCCCTCTTGGTGGTATGGGTGATAACGTCTGGAATCGTGATGCTATTGTTGCGGAGCGTGCAGGATTCGATTGCGCCAAGGGCCACCCTGCAATGACCAATTACCACCACCATCAAAACCCAAGCGCATTTAATCTGGACAGGGTTGTTATCTCAACTGTTTGCAATTTGTATGCTGCGGATGGCTTGTATATTATTGATTCTGCACACCATTCGCCACTAATAGGCTTTGCTTATGATGGCTACCCTATTTATGGTGCTTACGGATACAAAAATGCTGATGGCACAGGCGGTGTTGTTCGTATGAAATCAAGTTTCAGCCTGCGTAGCATTACAACCCGTACTACCCTTTACGATGGAACAGCAGTAACAGCGGGTCCTCCGGTGAGCGCTACTTATCCACTAGGCATGTACAAAGAAGACTACCAGTTTATTGCGCCTACAGCTTCACAACCAGACTACCTGGATATACATAATGGTCGTTTTTGCGTAACCCCTGAATACCCATCAGGTACCTACGCATATTTCTGCACTGTTGACAATAACCATAATTCCGCTTATCCGTATGTTGTAGGTCCTACATTCTATGGCAATAAAACTGTAACCAGGATAACATCGGTACCAACCGGTTTAACTACCTATGCACCTACCGAGGTAGCAGCCCTTAGCGCTGAAAATCTTAGCCTGACAGTTTACCCAAACCCTGCGACTGACATGGTAGCCATACAGAGCAAGACCACTAACAAAACAAACCTGCATGTCGACCTGATTGATGTGACAGGCAAAGTAATCCAGTCGCAAACCCTCTACCAGGGCAGCACAATGTGCTACTTTGATCTGCAGGCCATATATGCGGGCAATTACTTTGTAAGAATAACTGATGGCAAGAACACAACAACAACAGCTCTTACGGTAGAAAAATAAACTGGGTAAGCTTTGGCACGGTCATGCAGGAGATTGCCAGTATCCCAACCTTTGGTTGGGATACTGGCTTAATGAGCATTAACTTAGCGCATCATGAATTAAGATGCGCAACGAAATTTCCCCGAAAGCAAGGGCGTCAATAATATCGATACTATAAGCATCATGGAGCGCTTTGGGTTAGTGTTAGGATAGGGCATTTTCGTTTCAGCCATGCGGCTACTTATTTAGTACTAGTATCTGTTTCTGTTCCCGATATGTTAGCCAACATACCACTCAAAATAGGCTGGGTAGTATTTTCTAAATAAAATAACCATAGCAATGCTTAAAATAAAAATCAACGCATTTACACGATAACTTTTAATGTGCTGACTCTTAGTTATAAGTAAATGAGCCAGTAAGAAAAAGCCAAGTACGCAAACTGGAATATATACGATGTCGAGAATTGCTTCCGTAATGTAAATGAAACCTGGTAAGATGATGCACTTTTTCGTTTTATAAGCCCCTAATGTCAGTCTCTCCAGTTTCACATAGGCATAGAAAAATATAAAAGACGCATAGATATTGTATACGAGTGGGAAATAAGATACTACTCTGAAAATTGGGAGTGTGTCACCGGCTATTTCTTTGTATTTCATTCTTGCGGATATCTATTTGTCTAAAAACTGGCATCATCCATAAATTAAACAATCCTTAGAGATAGTCGTCTGACTGTGGGATAAACTAACAACAGATACCAGCGCAATTTTATTGCTGCAACCCAAAATCATTTGCAGATAGCTACGCACCATTTGCACTAATCTACGCACCATTTTTACCCGATTTTTCATATCCGGCAAAAGCGCGGAACTTCATGCAATGCAGCTAACTCTCAACAGATTCGTCCCCAGGAACAACACAAATTTATCTATACAATCAACTATTCCAATCCGTGCAATTTTAACGCTCCTTCGCATAAGCCGGTACAGTGTTTTTCAATTTTGCAGGCACCAATTAACAACCAGGCAACATCTATTGCCCGCTCTACCACTCTTCTTTCCAGTATGTCTTAAACGAACTAAACCTCAAAACCCGGCATTAATCTCGTTGACTTTGCGAACACTTTGCGGTTATCGCGCCGAAATTCTTATGCGAAATCTGTTGTGTACACGACATTACTACGATGAAACGATCCCATCTGCCCTACCCTTTAACTATTCCACCTAATTTCTATGCTCTTTTATCATCACCCACTTTCTACGAAAATTTATTTTTCCGAATTTTCGAAATATTTCGAAAATTCGGAAAACTTGTTTTAGCTTTGTGTCAACAAAACAAAAACAGTTATGAAAACGCAAGAAAATAACCTCTGGTATCCAAAAGCAATTCCCGGCATCAGGCCAACAGCATGGTGGTATTATGGCAGGGCCCTCTTTGTTAGCCGTCACGATTACAAAAAGATCTTCTATAAATTCATAGCAGTAGGCATTCCACTAGGCCTTGTTGGTTTAATCTTCGATAACCGCCTGGCCTGGATTCTAGCCTTCACTACCGGCTTCCTCGGCCTTACGCTGCTGCTGTTCTCTCTCGCCGGCCTTTACCTGCAGTATGGTCACATCGCCCCCCGGTATTTCAAAAAACTGCTCAACCTGGAAAATACACCCGATAACATAACCGTTGCAGACATACACATTGGTACCTACAGGCATTCTTACATCTTCAGCGAAATACTCCCCAACGCTACCATTTACTCTGTCGATTGCAAACAAGAACCAAGGTTTAGCGAGGAACTGGCGGTAAGGGAAGTGCAGGCCCTGGAAACCCCACCCACTGCAGAACATATTAAAACAGTGTTCACCAAAAACTTTGAGGTGCCATTACACGCTAATAGTTGCGATGTCGTAGTGTTCGGCTTTGGCACACACGAAATACCTGACCGGGAACGCGAACTGATATTTAATGAAGCAAAACGCATACTAAAGCCCAACGGAAAGCTACTGCTGTTTGAACACGGTATCGACTTGCTGAACTACATGTTCTTCGGCCCGGTCATCTACCATGTAACGCAGGCAGGCACCTGGAAACAACTGCTTACCGAAAAGTTTAAAGGCGTAAAGCAAAGCCGCCTGTTTGCAGTAAACTTATTCAGCGCAACTAATAGCAAATAACATGAAACAGCAACCCAACTACGATTGTATTATTATTGGTGCAGGTATTGCCGGCCTGGGCGCGGCGCTGACCATGCAAGATGCTGGATTAAAGGTATGCGTTCTTGAAGCCAGCGATAAAGTTGGTGGCCGCATGGCTACCGAACACAAAAACGGTTATATTATTGATACCGGCGTTACCCTTTTCGGCAATGAATACAAAAACATGAATGCCGTGATAGACCGCTTTGGTATTGGGCAGCATAAAGTGCCTGTTAACTTTGCTTATGGCCTTAAAGAGCCCAAACAAACAATAAAGTTCCGGGCAAAAAAATTTGAAGACATTTTTCTGAGGCGCGATTTTAAACTCAGTACCAAAGTAGCAACAGCCCGCATGGGTCTGAAAGTACTGGCCAACGGTAGCCGCCTGAAGCATGGCCAAAGCCCCAAATGCACTGACCTTGACGACATGACCGTGGAAGAATACATGAAAAAAATAAACGGCGATGAATTAATGGATAGAGTTTTGACGCCGGGTTTGGCAAGCGTAATCGGCGGCAATATGGAAAAAAGCTCCAGGCTGATTATCATGCAAACGTTCTACAATGTATTTATACGGGGAGCTTATGCAATGGACGAAGGTGTAAACATGATACCAGCAAAAATTGCGGCCCAACTAAATGTGGAACTCAAATGCGGTATTGATAAAGTAACCTACAATGGCGGGGGCGTAACGATTGCAGCCAATAATGGCAAAAGCTATACCGCTAAAACTGCAGTAATAGCTATTCCCGGGAACAGGGTTACCAATATTTGCAACCAGCTACCGCAGGCAATTGCAGCAACACTTAATAATACCCGCTATGGCAAAATGACGAATATGCACATTGCAGTAGACAAGGTTATACCAGAAAAATATACTTTTATGGGCGCATCAAAGGCTTTTGATGCAACGTATGAAATAGAGATGGAAAGAAACCGCTGCGCAAACCTTTGTCCGCAAGGGAAAGATATGATATCTGTTTTCTGGCGAGATACCGACAATAAGAAAATGTCAGCAAAAGATGAAGCAGCGCTAACAACGGAAGCAGATAACGCCATGGATACCTGCTTGCCGGGTATAAAAGAACAAACCAGTTTCCGGCATAGCGTAAAATGGGAAGATGGTATAGCGCACTTTCCGGTTGGTAGATTAACAGAAATGGCGCGCTTAAGGGAGACAATGAAAACATGGGAATTACCATTGCAACTGTGTGGCGATTACCTTGACGGCATTTCAAGCGAGGGCGCACTGCAAACCGGAATTGAGGCCGGCAACAACATTATTAACTACTTAAAGAAGCAATAATACTTATGGAATTCAGCGACGCGAAACAGAACTTTATACAGGCCTGGGGTAGCATGGGGACGGAATGGGGAATCAACCGTACTATGGCACAGATACATGCGCTATTACTGGTAGCGCCACAGGCAATGACTGCCGATCAGGTAATGGAAGAACTAAAAACCTCTCGCGGCAATACCAACCTTAACCTGCGCGAACTGGTAGACTGGGGCGTAGTAAAAAAAGTAAATAAACTGGGCGACCGAAAGGAATATTTTGAAGCGCTGAAAGACATACATAAGGTGGCCATACTTATACTCAAAGAGCGCCGCAAGCGGGAACTGGAGCCCCTCTTACAACACCTTAAAGACTATAAAGACCTACAGGTAGACAAGGCCAACCCTGAACAGAAGGCATTCGCCGACACCGTTGGCGACATTGAAAAGTTCACCAACAAAGTAGATGGTCTTTTTGCAAAAGCGATAGCTGCCGAAGAAAGCTGGCTGTGGGGCACACTCATTAAGTTTTTGAAGTAGCCGCAACAGCCCCAAAACCATTAAAATGACCCAAATAAAAAAGGAAGGCGCCGCGCCTTCCTTTACGATAGTATTGGTATCAATTACTCTGGTTTTGCTTCATTGGCCCTACCGCTCTTTCTCTGTTCTTCCATTTCATCTTCCTTCTCTTGGGCTTTATCGTAAGCCCGGATAATCATTTTCACAAGTCGATGGCGTACAACGTCCGCTTCATCCAACTGAATGTAGGCGATACCATCAATGTTGCGCAAGATCTTTGAAGCCTTAATTAAACCAGATTTCTGGTTCTTCGGCAAATCTATCTGCGTAAGGTCACCCGTAATAACAGCCTTAGCAGATGGCCCTATACGGGTAAGGAACATTTTAATTTGCAGGTCTGTGGTATTCTGCGCCTCATCTAAAATAATAAAGGCATTATCTAGAGTACGGCCACGCATATACGCCAGGGGCGCTATTTCAATAATGCGGTTGGTCATATAATAGTTCAGCTTGTCGCTTGGTATCATATCATCGAGCGCATCATATAAGGGCCGCAGGTAAGGGTCAATCTTCTCCTTCAGGTCACCCGGTAAAAAACCAAGGTTCTCACCAGCTTCAACAGCAGGCCTGGTTAAAATGATCTTCCTAACTGCCTTGTTCTTCAAGGCCCTCACGGCAAGTGCTACCGCGGTATAGGTTTTACCCGTACCGGCAGGTCCTATTGCAAATATGATGTCATTCTTTTCCGATGCCGCAGCCATCAGTTTCTGGTTAGCTGTCTTGGCCCTGACTACCCTACCATTTGGCCCGAATACCAATATATCATTTGTAGCCGGATCTTCAGCCGAAGCGTCGCCTTCCTCGTCACCACCCAGTATCTTTGAGAAATAGTTTTCCGACAAATGGCCGTTGCGCTCCAGATACTGTATCACCTGGTTAATTTTAGCCAATGCTGCATTTACCTCATCCGGCTGACCAGATATTTTTATCTGCGTACCACGGGAAAGCAATTTCAGCAGGGGAAACTTCTTCTTAAGTATCTCAAACTTACTGTTGTTTATTCCAAAGAACTCTATAGGGTTAACCGTCTCCAGGTTGATGATAGTTTCTGTCAAGGTGAGTATGTTTTAATGTTCAGTGAATTTACGAAAATGGCCACGAACCCGATATTATAAATGTGTTAATAATACCGCAGATGGCTATTACATTTTGTATTCCTGTGCTTTGAATGCTTCTACTTTTTCAGCAATATTCGCATCAGAAAGCGCAAACATACGGGCACACATTACAGCAGCATTCCTGGCTCCCGCCTTACCCACAGCAAGCGTCCCAACCGGTAAGCCAGCAGGCATCTGCACTATACTATAAAGTGCATCAATACCACCTGGCAAGCCACCTTCCAGCGGAACACCCAGAACAGGTAAAGATGTATATGCTGCGCAAACGCCCGGTAGTGCAGCAGCCATACCTGCGGCAGCAACCACCGCACCATAACCTTCGCTTTTAGCATTTACCATAAGTTCCCTAACCTTATCAGGGTTTCTGTGCGCTGATGCTACAACCATATTATTTTCTATACCAAACCAATTAAGCCAGTTGCTGCACTCCTGCATAACGCCTTCGTCGGACTTAGAGCCCATTATTATTAATACTTTCATTCTTAAGTAAATTATTTATCGTGAAGTTAAGAACCATCGCAAATTGACAAATGTTTCTTTTCCACTACTTCTGAATAACTTTTGTTTAATGATATCAACGCTCATTAACTGTATTTAGTTCGGTGAATTGTGAATTTGACCAGACGATGACATAAGTCATTACTAATCACCAAACTATTATACCGCTAGCTACGTCTACATAGATAGGTGAACGTAGTTTTAAGAAAGAAAATGCTCCTGAATACAAGTAGCAAAACTGTTGCAATTCTGGCACGATTTTTTCTTGATCTCTATTAGAAATCCTATTGACTAACACTAAAAAAAGAAGGAGGCTGAAATGGTGAGTTACATTCTTTTATACGCGGTAATTATGTCACTGGTCATTAAGTTGATCGAAAGTGCTTTCGAAACTCAAAACGGACGGCTTCCAGAAAAAGAGCCGGCTGACAAAGAAGCGATGAACAACTATTAAGGGGGATTTTATTGCAGGAACTTGCCTAAGTGCGTCATTACTTTAGCTGTTGCCCCACCCTTACTGTAAACATAGGCTCTGGCTGCATCGCCAATCTTTCCTAATGTGCTATCTGAGCCCATTTCATTGATGGCCGAAAGCAAAGTAGTAGCAGTATTTACTGATTTAGCACCACCACAGTCAATTAAGGCTGTGGCTTCAATAAATTGGTCATAAACAGGTCCGTATATACATGGCTTGCCATAAACAGCAGCTTCCAGCACATTGTGCACCCCAGCCCTGCCGAAACCACCACCTATATAGGCTACAGTAGCATATTTGTAAAGGTGCATGAGCATACCTACAGTATCAACCAGCAAAACGCGTTTGTTCACGTCTTGATCCTTCCATGCGGACCATTTTGCCACATCACCCGCAAATTGTGTCTCGATAGCGGCAATATGTGCTGCGTCAACATTATGCGGCACTAATATAACTTTCCAGTCAGCGGGCAGAGTCTTCAATATTTTTTTGAAAAGATCCTCATCAGCGGGCCATGAACTACCTGCAATCACAACTTTATATCCGTCGGTAAAGGTTGTGGCAATCGGCAGTGCTGTTACTTCCCCAGACGCTTTAATAACCCTGTCAAACCGAGTATCTCCACTCACCGAAACGTTATCAATACCAATTTGCTGCAACAATACCTTGCTTATTTCATCCTGCACAAATATGTGGGAAAAGCATTTTAGCATCTGACGCTGCAGGCTGCCATACCATTTAAAAAAGCCATGTTTTTCTGTAAAAATTGCCGAAACCAGCAACGTCGGGATATTCCTTTCCACAAGGCCAGACAGGTAATAATACCACAACTCATACTTCACGAAAATGCACAATTGCGGCTGAACTGCATCCAGAAAAGTACGCGCATTATGAGGACTATCAACAGGCAAATAAAACACATAGTCTGCGCCGTCATAATTCTTCCGCACTTCATAACCTGAAGGCGAGAAAAATGTCAACACTATCGCAATTTGCGGGTACTGTTCCTTTATTGCTTCCAGCACCGGCCTGCCCTGCTCAAACTCGCCCAGCGATGCACAGTGCATCCAGATACGAGCGCGTTTTTCCTGCGCTAAATTTGTTGTAATATGTTCTAATAAACCTTTTCGGCCGTCAACGAAAAGCCGGGCCTTAGGGTTAAAAGGAGATGATAACTTAATACCTGCCGCATAAGCGCCTATCGCAAGCCTGTAAAGCGTGGTATTTATCATTCAAATGAAATATCTTCCGATTTGCGCTTAAAAATAGGTATCATCCATGCGGCACGCAAGCCTACCATCCAATCTTTACGTTTGGCGTTGTCAGCCCGCATTACATCGAACAAATAATCACGACGCCCCTGAGTAAAGCCAAAAACCGCATCTACCCCAATATTAAAATTGATAAGCTTGTTCTTGGCAAAATACATATAGCCAACAAATTGCTCTACGAATGCACCATTAGTTAAGCGGTCATAACCCTTTTTATAACCGTAATCTACCTGGGCGACATCAAAATCTTTATCGAAAATATTGATCTTGTGCTGCATAAAGCCGGCGGTGGTCAATACCTCCCACCCGTTATCCGGATGATCTACATCATTGTTGAATATTTTTCCTGCAGATAGACCAATCATGTAGCCACGCTCATAAATAGGTATACCGATTCGATTACCGTTTATATTGATAAACTCGACCAGTTTGCCATTGTTGGTGGCATACCTGTCGCGCACATTAATAAGCAGTGAATCCTCCTTAATATTATTGCCAAGTATGAAATCTGTCTTTACACCGAATATCCAGTTGCTTGTTGTTTTATAGCTGATAGATGGCCCCAGGCGGTAGTCGAAACCAAACCGTTTAGCCATATCCAGCAGCGGAATATCAGCGGTAAAATTTCCATTAAGGATGAATCCCCGATGGGCTTTCACGCTGGAATCGACGCCAAATAAAGCTGATTGCCCAAAAGCACTTGCGACTAGAACCGTGAATAAACCTGTGATAAATAATTTCTTCATAATTGCAGCGTTGTCCGCAATGTGAAATTATGCGAAATCTGTTAACTATTCACTTTCATGTACATTTTAACATTGTTATAGTAAAGGCAATGAATCGGTACCAGACCTATAAATGGCAACGCACTGAGATAGGTATCTGATTTTATGCGTACCAAAAATTGCTATTTTGCAAAAAAATATCAAGGGTATGTATAATAAGAATTATGTGCAGAAAGAGGCTGAAAATATAATATTAAGGAAAGCCACCCTGCAAGATAAAGCGATGCTGGAATATTGGGACACCAAGCCACATGTGATAGCATCGAGCCCGAATGAAACAAACGACTGGCAGAGCATGCTGAGCATTGACGCACACTGGTGGCAAGCTTTTATTGCAGAATTGGATGGCCGGCCCATTGGTTACATTTTACTTATAGACCCAAATGAAGAGGAAAGTCATTACTGGGGCGAAGTTGAACCCAACCTCCGAGCTATAGATATATGGATAGGGGAAGAAACCGACCTTGGTAAAGGCTATGGAACAATAATGATGCAGCTCGCTATAGAAAAATGTTTCTCCGTACCGGAAGTAACGGGCATTCTTATTGACCCGCTAGTAGCCAATCTGCGCGCTATAAAATTCTACCGGCAAATGGGATTTTATGAGCTAGGGGAAAGAAGATTTGACGAAGATATATGCCTTGTTATGCGGCTGGATAGAATGCGATAGCAACCATTTGTAGGAAAGCAAAAAAAATCCCTCTCTGCCTGAGCCGAGAGGGATTTGTATAAATGGTATGAGAAAAATTATTTCTTACCAGCAGCCTTACCACCTTTTGCAGCAGCAGCAGCATCAGTTTCAGCCTGGCGAAGAGCACGGGTTGTAACTACAGATGCGATAGGAATACGTGGTGAGTTCAGGATCTCGATGTTCTCGGCCTTAACGTCTTGCACACGAACGTTACCATGCAATTGCAGATCAGCGATATCAACAACGATATCTTCACGCAGATATTTCGGGTAAGTACGAACGTTCAACGCTTTGATCTTAATTTCTAAACGACCACCATCCTTTACACCCTGTGGCTGGCCAACATACTTTACTGGCAAGGTAGCTACAACCTGGTTGCCTTCTACCAATTCCAAAAAGTCAATGTGGTTCAACTCATCTGTAACAACATCGAACTGGATGTCTTTCACAATTGTTTTGTACGTCTTACCATTCAGGAGGATCTCAGCGATCTGGAACTCTGGTGTGTAAACAAGCGTACGGAATGACATAACAGGTGCGCTGAAATGTAATGTTTCTTTACCTCCGTAAATTACGCAAGGTACTTGTCCTTCAGAACGGAGATGGCGTGTAGCTTTTTTGCCTAAACCGCTTCTGTCTTTTCCTTCAATTTTTACACTCTTCATTTGTAGTGTTTTGTTGTTTCAGCGCCAGTCGGATATCTGCCAAACATCTGGACGTTGAAATGATTTTTAATAATAAAGGTCCCTTTTGTCGGGGGCAGATTTTGTTGTATAAACAGTCGTTTTAATTTAGTCGTATGTCGTAAGCAATAAGTCGTAAGTCCTTATACAATAGCAAGTTGTCAAATTGTGCAATTGAGCCATTTATTTTCGTTGGCTATGTATAAACAAAGAACTTATTGATTTATTCTCAAAAGTATTACGGATAGCTATTGCAAAAAGCTCGGCTGTTGATAATACTTTTATTTTACCTGCATCTTTATCAGCCTTTAATGGTATTGTATCACAAACCACCAATTCATCAAGCACGGAATTCTGAATATTTTCATACGCCGCACCACTTAAAACCGGGTGAGTAATAAACGCCCTCACTGATAACGCTCCTTTTTCCATCAACATCGATGCTGATTTGCACAATGTACCCGCGGTATCGCAAATATCATCAATCAAAACAACATTTTTGCCTTTCACATCACCTATCACTGTCATAGCTGCAATCTCGTTGGCACGCTTACGTTGCTTATCGCAAATAACCATATCCACCTCGAAATACTTAGCTACTTCCCTTACACGATTGGTACTACCTACGTCAGGAGCCGCAAAGATAAGGTTTTCAATCTTAAGATTTTCAATATACGGTATAAAAATCGTTGAAGAATCGAGGTGATCGACCGGAATGTCGAAGAAACCCTGTATCTGAGGTGCATGCAGATCCATGATCATTACCCTGTCAGCACCGGCAGTCGTTAGCAAATTAGCCACGAGCTTTGAAGCAATCGACACACGAGGTTTGTCTTTTCTGTCCTGGCGGGCATAACCAAAATACGGTATAACAGCAGTAATGTAGCCTGCTGATGCCCTACGTGCTCCGTCAATCATCATTAACAGCTCCATTAAATTGTCGGCAGGTGCAAACGTTGACTGAACTAGGAAAACATAATCACCGCGGATAGATTCCTGGAACACCGGCTGGAACTCACCATCACTGAACTTCTGGATGGTTAGGTCACCTAATTTCTTACCAAAACTTTTTGCAATTTTTTCGGCCAAATAGACCGAATTCGTACCGGAAAAGATTTTTATTGAAGAATCCATATTGAGTTGAAAGAGTGCAAAGTTAATATAGCAATCGGCATAAAAAACATAAAGATTAAATTTATGTTAGTTTTTTCTTACGGTAAAAAAAAAACAGCCTGATTATTGCCCATTTTGTTGACATATTGTTGAAATCCAATATCATATACGAGCCAATTGGTCTCCTATATACCCCTATAGGTTTTTGTATTGAAAATTAGCAACAACATAATAGCACAAACATTAACTTTGCCGCCAAACACGCAGATATATAATAGATGTATACTATAAATTTTAAGTTTG
Organism: Chitinophagaceae bacterium; assembly: GCA_947447265.1. Taxonomy (GTDB): domain Bacteria; phylum Bacteroidota; class Bacteroidia; order Chitinophagales; family Chitinophagaceae; genus Flavipsychrobacter. The sequence continues at coordinate 16,706 of CANFKC010000009.1, read as the reverse complement.
AACAAAAGGGTTTAGAACCAATAACTCTCGAAAATATTGAACCCGGACTGAGTTTACTGGAAATAGCCCTGGAAAATAATATAGAACTACACCACAATTGCGGCATGGTCTGCGCATGCAGCACCTGCCACATCTACCTTGAAAAAGGCAGCGATTTCGTTCCTGAAATAAGTGATAAAGAGGAAGATTTTATTGACCGTGCCCGTAACCCAAGAATCAATTCCCGCCTGGGTTGCCAGTGCGTATTGGCCGACGGGGGAGGATTTATAGAACTAACGCTGCCTGACCAGAGCATGATTCATGGAGACTAATCAAGTATAAATTGTAAATGATAAATTGTTAATTGGCACTCCACTCAAAACATTTACAATAATTGATAAAGTCTTAAACGCTTCAGCTTACCCAACACCATTTATAATTTAGCATTTATAATTTACAACTCACTTATGGCTCATTTTGAACCACCAATAAACTGGACTGATTTCGAAGACATTTCCATGAAACTTTACGAACGTTTCGGTAATGAATTTACAGAAAGTAAAATTTACAGGGTACGCTTCACAGAACTTTTAGAGTGGGTACTGGAAATACCTAATTTTGCTGGTACAAGGGAGCAATGCAACGAGGGCTACCTCGAAATGATACAGAGCGGATGGGTATACGAGTGGAGAGACAATCAAGACTAATAGCTCTATAGCGCTCTATTTAGTTTGATAATTAGTGGCTTAATTTAATTGTAATTAGCTCAACAACCGTCTCTAAACTAAGTACTGAATACCATGTACTAAAAAAAGACTTACGACCAGCACAAATGAATATCCTGGAACTTTTTGCCCCGATACGCACTTTCGTTTTTGACGTAGATGGCGTACTTACAGATGGTAGCCTTATTCTTACAGAAGAGGGCAATATGCTCCGTACCATGAACATTAAGGACGGGTATGCATTGCAACTGGCAATAAAAAAAGGATACAAAATATGGATCATCAGCGGGGCAAAATCAGAAGCCGTCCGTACGCGTCTCAATAACCTCGGAATTACCGAAGTGCACATTGGCATTGAAAGTAAGAAGGAATTTTTCTATGCAATTGCGCTTGCCAATAAAACCAGCCTTGATACTATTTTATACATGGGCGATGATATTCCGGATTATGCGGTAATGCAGTTGTGCGCCCTACCCTGCTGTCCGGCCGATGCCGTACCAGAAATAAGACAGGTTTCCCGCTACATATCACCTTATGCCGGCGGCAAAGGCTGCGTTAGAGATGTTATTGAAAAAGTACTTAAGCTGAATGGAGATTGGGAACTTCCTTTATAATTCCAATTAATCGATGGCTTACCTAATCCTCTAAATTTACTATTTCTGGTGAACTGGCAACCCGACAATTAATTTTGTTTTGGTGGTTAATTCACGTTAAAAAATTTTATTGATGCGACAAATAGATTGATATTTGTGAGACAAATTCTTTCATGTCTTTCTCGCGCCTTCGCCACCCACTTTCTGTTTTATTTTTCTTCTTTGCAGCAACTCATTTAGTTCGGGCGCAGCATGTCATTACCGGTGAAGTCGTCGACAAAAAAGGTGCTGGCATAGGTTATGCAGGTTTTATCTTACTACACCTGCCAGATAGTTCCATAATACAAACTTCAGTTGCCGATAGTAATGGCAACTACCGAATTGAAGCTGCAAAAATCACCAATACACTCCTTAGCGCAACGTCCCCGGGCTACATTTCGTCGTTTCACGAGTTAAAAATTGAAACAGACGCCAACCCTATTGTAAACTTCACCCTTGATGCAGATGCCGTGGAGTTGAAAACCGTATCGGTTAGTTCCCGAAAACCGTTGATAGAGCGAAAAATTGACAGGACAGTATTTAATGTGGAAAGCAGCATCACCGCAATAGGTAGCGACGCTTTAGAAGTAATTGGTAAAGCACCGGGAGTTAGGGTTTCAGGCAGTGACGACATCACACTTGCGGGAAAAAGTACGGTGAGTATAATGATAGATGATAAACTAATACAGCTGGGCGGCGATGAACTTGCCGAGATGCTCAGATCAATACCGTCTGATAATATCTCGAAGATAGAAGTAATAACTACCCCGCCTGCTAAATATGATGCTGCAGGTAATTCCGGCATAATAAATATCGTAACTAGAAAAACGAAAAAAGAGGGTTTAAACGGCAATGTAAATGCCACCTATTTGCAGAATACCTATGGTTCCCTGCAGCCGGGCATGAACTTTAACTACAGAAAAGGCAAATGGAATATTTATGGCAACAGCAACGGTGGCGATAACTATTCGCACCCTGTAGAGCGCCACACCAATTATTACACAAACCAAAGCTGGCAACAAACTGACAACATAAAAAACCTTTACAACTACCACAGAAGCCAACTCGGCGCCGAATACAATCTCACACCTAATGCACTAATAAGCGGGCTCTATACTTTGGGTGGCAGCACCCCGAAACGCTGGGACGATGTTACCGGGAAGTGGATAAATGCCAACAATGAAATAGACTCTATCGTTATAACGCAGGCACACACCTATGACTTCGGCGAGCGGCATGTGGGCAATCTGAATTATGAATGGAAGATTGACAGTACCGGGAAAAAACTAAATATTGACGCGGACTTTTTTACAAGGGCCGGGTGTACGGTTCGCGATTTCACCACAATTGATATGCTGGGCGATGGTACACTTACAGGTGTGAACAGTGACAATAAAACAACCGGCAAACAGGTTTTATACATCAGTTCGGCCAAAGCTGACATGGAACTACCTGTGCGGGGCGCAAAGGTCGCTTTTGGAGCCAAGGCTTCTTTCATTCACGTTATTAGTGACAATGTATTTCAATACCTGAGTAATAATGTTATGATTACGGATACTAGCAGAAGTAACAAATTTGACTACCATGAAAATACACAGGCGATTTATGCGAGCGGACAAAAGAAACTCAATGAAAAATGGGATATGCAAGCAGGCCTGCGGGCGGAATATACCCAGACCAAGGCGCTTTCGGTAAACACAAACCAAAACAACCAAAGGCAGTACCTCAAATTCTTCCCTACGTTTTACGTACAGTATACGCATAACGACGACCACGTTTTCAATATGAATTCCAGCAGGCGTATTGAGCGCCCCAACATGTTACAGATCAACCCATTCCGAAGGTATACTACACCTAATTCTTACGACGAAGGCAACCCGTTTCTGCAACCATCATTCAGCTCCAACTTTGATGTTAACTATACACTAAAATCGAAGTACAATTTCAATGTATTCACCCAGCATCAGGAACAAATAGCAACCCAGGTACTTGAAGTTGATACTTTGACTAAAGGTTATCGTTTTCGTTACGCAAATATTGGCAACAGCCTGAACTATGGCCTGACCGCAAGTGCCACGCTGCAGCCGACAAAATGGTGGGAATGCAACATTCAGTTATTCGCTTATCACACGTCTATTTCAGCCAACTATTATAATACTGCGATAGCCAACAAATACAGCGGCAATTCATTTTCTGCAGGCAGCGACAACAGCTTTACACTTAACAGTAAAAAAACAATCCTCGCCGAAATAGGCATAGAATATACCAGCAAAGTAATAGACAATTACGACAGGCAATATCCGAAAGCTAATATTGATTGTGGTGTAAAAGCACTCCTATTCGCAAAAAAACTTGTCTTAGGTTTTAATCTGAACGACATTTTTGCTACTGATGTTGCAAGGGTAACCAACTTATATAATGGCTCCACATCTAACATTTATTATGATGAGCGTAGCCTGCACCTTAACGTTACCTATAAATTCGGCAATAAAAATGTTAAGTCAAAACGCGAACACAACGGCGGCGCAACAGAGGAAAGCAAAAGAGCCTGATCATAACCTATAGAGTGCACAGGAAGCTACCACCTTGGGTATACAGGGATTTGCAATAAACGAACAACCAGTGACTATTAGTAAAAATTCGTCAGGTACGGATAACGCTCTTCGTACAAGGCTTTAACCCGGTTCAGAATCGTCTCTCTGAGACCATCTATATTTTTACGCTCGGTAGCAGAAATAAAGATGGCCGAATTATTGGTTAAATGCTGCCAGCGCTCGTTAAGCTGAATCAGCAGATCTTGTTTTACTTCAGGGTCCAGCCACTCGTCAAAAACCTTCGATTCGTAAAGGTCCATTTTATTAAAAATGGTGAGTATTGGTTTATCAAAGGCGCCTATATCCTGCAATGTTTTATTTACAACCCCCATCTGGTCTTCATAACCGGGATGAGAAATATCTACGACATGCAAGAGGCAATCTGCCTCCCTTACCTCATCAAGTGTGCTCTTAAAACTTTCAACCAAATGGTGCGGCAATTTCCTAATGAACCCTACTGTATCACTCAGTAAGAATGGAGTTTGTTCGTAGACTACCTTGCGGGTAGTGGTATCAAGCGTCGCAAAAAGTTTGTTTTCTGCAAAAACTTCGGCCTTGCTAATTACGTTCATTATGGTGCTCTTTCCTACGTTGGTATATCCCACCAAAGCAATACGGATGTAAGTACCCCTTTCTTTACGTTGTGTTATCGCCTGTTTGTCTATTTCCTGCAGGCGCTTCCGAAGCAGGGAAATTTTATCTTTTACAATACGCCTGTCGGTCTCTATTTCCGTTTCACCAGGTCCCCTGCTACCAATACCACCACCCTGCCTTTCAAGGTGTTTCCACATACCTTTAAGGCGCGGCAATATGTATTGATACTGGGCCAATTCTACCTGTACTTTTGCTTGGGCGGTTTTTGCCCTTGAAGCAAAAATATCCAGTATCAGGTCACTCCGGTCTATCACTTTCACATTGAGACGATCAGAAATATTACCAATCTGAGAGCCTGTCAATTCATCGTCAAATATTACCAGACTGATGCCTTTGGCCTGTACAAATTCTCTTATTTCTTCCAGTTTACCCTTTCCTACAAAAGTCTTGCTATCCGGGTAAGGCAGTTTCTGAATAAAGGTTCTAACCGTTACAGCACCGGCAGTTTCTGCCAGAAAAGCCAGTTCATCAAGGTATTCCTTAACCAACACTTCTGTCTGCTCTTTATAGACCAGACCAATAAGTATCGCCCTTTCTTCTTGTTGTATCTTATTTTTAGTATCTATCAATGTAGTTAGTCGTAAATCGTAAGTAATAAGTCGTAAGTCCGGCTGCTGCAAATGATTTTAGCATGTCAGGCGCTAACCCTAGCCACTTACGGTGATAACAAAGGTAAAGTTAAGCTTATTACATAACAATCAGAATTTCCCACATCACTTCTATATCCAAACAATTTTCGCCGGATATTCGGCACTCCTGAATCAAATTGATAATTAAACTAATCGCTCCTGCTCCCTCAACCAGCGCTCCGGCATTTCGTTACTACTTGCTTGCACGAAGTCGTTATAAGAGCATGGTATATAGCTGTTATCGGGCAACTTCATCCACCAGCGATTAGTACGTTTGCTTTTTAGGAAAACAGTATCGTTATCGGTAAAAGCAATGTTGAATATAGTAAACTCATTGATATCCGTCAGCTTAGCTTCGTTCCTGCATACAAGCAGACCGTCAACAAAATACCAGAGCATCTGCGAAATTAGCTTTGCTGTCATCTCATGGCTGTCATGGGCATTTTTGTAGCCGTAAATACCGAATGAGGACAGTTTATTGGCCATACCGGCATAGCGTGTAAGGGTGCAAGCCTCTTCACCAGAAAGTCCGTTCGGCGACCCATTTATATTTGCCGGTGCATCTCCAAAACGCACTGCTGACATATCAAAACTGAACATATCGCTCGAACGAAGCACCGGCTCCATATCCTCAATGTTTTCGCGCACCCTGCCTAGCCTGAAGAAATCAAACCTCAATTTATCGAGGGTTTCAAGCATACGCGGCTGAGTATAGTAACTCTGGAAGGCGATATGACTGTAATGAGAAATAAAGTTTGGGGTATTGGTCAGCATATCCATCAGGAAGCTTCTGTCATTTGTATCCTCACTCTCGTCAAGGTCAATCAGCATATCGGCAACAGTCGCAACCACCATCTCTTCCTTCTTCTTAAACACATCATACTGCTGTAACGTAAGGTCGTGACTTCCACCAATAATAATAGCAATCTTACCTGCTTCATCAATTTCGCGCAATACGGTAAGTAACGCCGCCCTGGTATCTTTTAACGATGCCCCCTGCCTTATGTTGCCGGCATCAGCGATAGTGATACCGTTATGCCATTGGTACATCTGGTACAATTGCTTCCGCACCGCATCTGCGCAGTTGGTATAAGGTATGTCTTCATTCTCTCCACGCCATTCACCGCAACCAACGAGAATAATATCAGCCTCATATATATCAAATTGGCTGTCAAATGCATTCATTATTTTAGAGCCCCATTGCAACGGATGATATTTCACATCGCCAATAGAATCCATAAAATTCATTTCTTCAAAATACGCGCTCAAATCTTGCATAATCAATATAAAAATCGGGTTAAAAGTAAGCAAATGTTATTTATGTTTCCCAACGCAGCGCACGTAATTTTCGAAAACTTTCCATCTGCCTGTACCTACATGCATGCAACGGCATACATACAGAAAACAGATACCTTTTATTTTTAGCTGATAAGCGAAAGAATTATAGTATAATTGTACTTCAATGACCTTTGCCAACTGTTTAATGTTAAAAAAGGTTAGGCAGCGCCCATTTATGGGGAAATACCTATTGATTTTTATATTTTTGGACATTACTTGCATCTATGTCAACTGGAAAAAAAGCAAAACCAACATATTTTAATGCCATATTGGGTGTTGCACTGGTACTCTTCCTTCTTGGGGTGCTTGGCTGGCTGCTCATTAATGGCCGGGCACTATCGCGCGCGTTCAGGGAAGACCTGGAGATCAGTGTAGATTTCCATGATAACACTAGTGATGCGAACGTAAAAAAAATGCAGGCTATTCTTGATAAACAACCCTTTGTTCGCAAAACCAAGATTATTACGAAAGAAGAGGCTGTAAAAATGGAGAACCAGGTAGAAGGTACCAATGTGGTAGACTTTCTGGGATACAACCCGCTGTTTACAAGTGTGGCCCTCAAAATGAATGAGGAGTATGTAAACAAAGACAGCCTGGAAAAAATAAAGAAATTTATTATGCAAAGTAATGTTGTTCGCGACGTTACCTGGCCCAATGTTGTTGTAGAACAAATGACCAGCAATTTCAGGAAAATTGGCATTATTCTGGGCAGCATTTCCGTTGTATTGCTTATTGTTGTTATATTTTTGATAGACAATACTGTAAGACTGGCCATGTTCAGTAATCGGTTTCTGATTAAGACAATGCAAATGGTGGGCGCTACCCGCAATTTCATTACCCGTCCGTTCGATATCCGTGCATTTCTTAATGGGCTCATCAGTGGGCTGATTGCAGTTGTTGCGCTCTGGATGGTGATCTCTTTTGCTACCAAACAACTACCTGTACTTAACCTGCTTAACGATTCTGTACTATTAGGGTCGCTGATGTTAGGCATGGTAGTATTGGGCATTCTTATTTCGCTGGTAAGCACTCACCGCTCCGTTGTGAAATATTTAAAAATGCACGTAGACGACCTTTATTAAATCATTTTTGTAAATTTGCTCTTATGTCAACAGTAACAAAACCATCACAACCCTACGTTGCCCCAAGGCCGGCTTCAACTACAAGGACTGGTGAAAATCCATCAAAATCTGAACAGGTTTTTCTTTTCGACAAAGAAAATTATATCTGGATGTTGGGCGGCGTGGCCCTCATACTTATTGGTTTCGCATTAATGGCAGGCGGCAAAAGCCCTGACCCACATAAATTTAACTACGAAGAAATTTACAGTTTCAGGCGTATTACCCTTGCCCCACTTGTACTGCTTTTGGGCTTTGGAATAGAAATCTATGCAATAATGAAAAAGCCAGCTAATGCCGACGTGGCATAGTAGCTACATAATATTGAAATCGTTTTCGGTTAAAACCGCCGAAACATAAGCTATTTAAAGGATGCCATTTGGCGTCCTTTTTTATTGAGTATAGAGGCTGAATATAAGCCACCAAAGGGAAACCAACATGCCAGCATTTAAAGATAACTTTTCGAAACAATCGGGCATATATGCACGTTATCGCCCCCACTATCCTGAGGAGCTATTCGCTTACTTAGCTACCTTAACCGAAAAACATGAGCTGGCATGGGATTGTGGCACGGGTAATGGGCAAGCGGCTACCGGACTCGCCGACTAGTTTAATACAATAGTAGCAACCGACCCCAGCGAACAACAAATTGCCAATGCATTCCCCCATGACAAAATCACCTACAAGGTAGAGAAAGCGGAAAATACCTCCATTGCCTCACATTCCGCAGATATTATCACCATTGCCAATGCGTTGCATTGGTTCGATTTTGAAGCATTTTATACAGAGGCACGCAGAGTCTTAAAGCCGGGAGGCATAATTGCTGCCTGGGCCTATGAAATACCTTTTATCACGCCCGAAATTGATAAAATGGTGCGTTATTACCACGATACGACCGTAAATGAATATTGGCAGGCAGAAAACAGGTTGGTTGAAAAAGGATATACCACCATTCCTTTTCCATTCCATGAAATTGATAATCCTCGCTTCTCATCGGGAATGGAAATGACCCTGGACGATGTAGTTGGACTATTGAATACATGGTCTGCCACACAACGATTTATTGAAAACAAAGGCTTCAACCCGACGGCCGAACTGCGGGATCAACTAAAGCATTACTGGCAAAATCAAGAAGAGCAAAAACAAGTCAACTGGAAATTGTGCCTTAAAGTGGGTCGCGTTTAGATACAATGTAGTCATAACATTAAAAACTAAGCCCGGGAATCGCTTCCCGGGCTTAGTTAATTATAACATTAATTTTTTAGTAGCTACCATCACCAACAAGCAAAGCGTGCTGACCTGCAGTATGAAGATCTCTCCAAACACGGTTGATCTCAGTATCTTTCGCAGCAGACTGTAAACCGCAGTACGGATACAATGTATTAACACAATCACGTACTACTTTAGCACAAACTGAAGAAGCTGCACTTACTTTATATAATACTGATTGGCTGATGTCTTTGTTAGCTGCGCAAACCTGCCATGACATGTCTACTGCATAATACAACTTCTGGCGAGCTGTCTGAAGCTTGTTCATCAGCGTATCAAAAGTTTCCTGTAAAGCCTGGCTATTAACATGCGCAGCTTTTTCTGCATTGTTGCTATCTGCAATTATTTTACCAGCTAATTCCATGAAATGGAATGCCATACCTGATAAATTGATAGCCAGTGTAGCCTCAGCAAACTGAAGGAAAGGATAATGGTACAACGATGAATTTACTACTGCTTCGCTACCAGCGCTGAACGCCCTTTCTGCACTTATAGCCATATCACGAACTTCGAATGAGTTGCTGCCAGTGGCAACCATACCCATGCTGTTCCAATCAGATGATACTATAACTTCATTTTTATTGAACAAAAATGAAACAATCTTTGCGTTACCTTTTTCATCCTTCACTGGTTTGCCATCTTTCACAACAGCGCAATTAGCTGTAAATGCTGTGGCCTCGTTAGAACCACTCGCATAGCGCCATTTGCCGTTTACCACATAGCCGGTTGAAGTAACTTCAGCCGTGCCTGTTGATGCACCGCTACCCGCAACACAAACCTTTTCAGTTTCAAATACTTTTTTAGCCAATTCCGGATTCATAAATCCGCCGAACCAACCTGCTCCGGCACACAATGTAACCGACCAGCCAAAACTTCCGTCAGCACATGCAAGCGCTTCTTCAATCTGCATTGCATCAGGTAAAGAAAGCTGCCTTCCACCATAAGTTGTCGGGACCAGCATTTTAAACCACTCCTGGTCATAAATGAGGGCCAACTGCTTTTTAGTAAGCTTCCCTTGCTTTTCGGCATTTGCCGCTTCTGTTCTGATAGTATTAATCCACTCAGGCTTGAGTAGAGAAATAGGATTTGCTAAATTGCTCATGGCACAAAGGTATGTTGATTATAACATTCAAAAAACACATTGCCCTGCTAATAATTTAGATATTTTTATATTTAACTAATATTTTCGTAAATAAAACAAAGCGCAATTCAAAATTAGCATGACAAAAAAATATAAACCATTAGCAAGCATAAAAAAGCTAAACACAGTTTGTCATCTCTTAAAATGAGAAAAAAGTGTTGTAAAGCCTTACTACACAATACTTATAGGTTTTAATTTAAATTTATTGTAAACAACAGAAAAACAAGTCTTTATACCTATAGTTAGCAGGTCAAAACAACTATAAATATCACCCCGATCAAAAAAAATGCTTATTCAAAATAATTAATTCATGCCAATAGTTATTTTTAGTTTAACAAAACATTATCGTGCAGTTAACATTTTTTGTGCCAAAAATGACATGAAATGACGGTTTAAAGAACGCACTTCGACGATACGCAAAGCGAAAAGGCCAATATAGCCGCAAAAAAAGATAAGAGAACAAAAGAAATAGTACAACAACTTTAAATTAGCGGATAACACCATTTTTAACCACTGGTCATAAAGCAAAAAAAATGCAATGTAAATTACACTGCATTTTCAATTCATCTTAAGCAATTGTTATCGAAGCACTGAAACGCGCTGGTAATATCTGTTATCTCCACTCTGTAACATACAGATATAAACACCCTCCGGCAATCCACCCAATGGTATGGAATAAGTTTGGAGGGAAGAAGACACGTCAACCGAGCTTACCAGCTGCCCCTGCATATTTATGATGGACAATTTAATTGAACTTTGAAAATTACCGCTCCAACTGACATTAACAGAATTAGCTGCTGGGTTGGGGTACAGATTAATAATAGCACTCTCACCCGTTACGCGCGGCACAGCTGAATTATCATAGGGCTTACGTTTATAGAATCTAACACCACCTCTTACGTCACCCACTATCATCTCGTACTCCCCGTCACCATCAACGTCACCTACTGTAGGTGCGCTGCGCAAGCCCCCATAAGCGCCTGCCATGCTACCCGCGTGATTGTATTGTAAAAACGATGTATCGATATACGAATATTGACCATTCAGCAGCGGATAAGCAACTGTGGTGTCACCGCAACCAACGCTGTCAAACCTGTAGAGTTGTCCTGAATTACTACCCATCAATAGAAAATCTCTGCCAGATGCATCAAGTTTACCTATAAATGGAGTGCTGTAATTACCAAAAGATTGAGTAGGGTCTACCTGGGCGCCACCGAGGCTCAGGTTAACCAATTGGAGGCTAATGGTACCCGGACTTGTGCTTACGTTCCGGTAGTATTGAATCGTTCCGTACAAGTTGCCTATCACCAGATCTTTTTTCCCATCTTTGTCAATGTCGTATATAAACGGAGCCGCATGTCCGTCAACATTGATAACAACACCAGCATTATCCTGCAATATAACCTGTGCCGGGTGCCAGACTGGCTGTGCGGTTGCACTAGATGCTATATTTTTATAATAAGTAAGGGTACCATCAGTATGGCCGATCAACATATCAGCTTTACCATCATTATCAATATCGCCGAAAGCAGGTGCTGTTCCTTGAAAGCCAAATGTATCAATATTCAGGAAATCAGTTGTTTGTAGTGTAAAAGAAGGACTGCCGCTGGTGCTGGTATTCTTATAATAAGAAATTCTGCTCCTTAATATGCCACTCGCCTGCCTGTAACCGTCCGAACCAAGAAACAAATCGGGTTTACCATCCATATTATAATCAAATAACATAGGGAATGCAGCTGTGCCCAAATCGATAGTTTTATCGGTAAGAAAAGAATCTGATTGAAATTGCCAGTTTGGAGAACCAGCAGTAGTGAGATTTTTATAGAACCAGATGCACTTGTAATTTTCAGATGCTCCGCCAAGGTTGGGCGCGATAAGCAGGTCTTTTTTACCATCCTGGTCAATATCAATATTAAAAGCCGTTGGCCAAACAGGCAGTACTACCCTCTTTCCTCCGGCTTGCCACATGGTGTCCTGAGCTACCATGCTGTCTGGTCCGCTGCCATGTTCAATGCGACCATTTTTAAGAAAAGTCAGCTCGTTAAACGATACGCTGCCGTCCAGGTAATCATAGTCACCATCCATATCCCAGTCAAAAAGACATGGCGTATTGCCGGAATGGGTCTTTTTGCCGCCCGTGGTATCAGCGGCCTCCCTTAGCAAGCCAGAATTATTACAAGAATAGTGGAGCATATGTTCCCGCCAGTATGCCTGGTAAACTTTACCCCAGCAACGGTCCCGCAGAAACACACGGATACTATCCGTTGGCAAACTATTCTCCACCTGCATATTCCTGTAATAGTTAATGGTTCCGCCAACAATGTTGTACGCGATGAAATCGAGGTCGCCATCATTATCAAGGTCCGCTATGCCGGGAATATCACCGGGATTACAGAATGCATTGGTTCCCCCACCCGAAGAAAGATCGTTATAGTAAAACAGATCCTGGTAGAAAGTAAAACAAAGTTCATTTGATGCATTATAATATCCTTTATGAACTGCAAAGCCATCAAGCCCCCTTTCGAAAAGATCAGGTATGCGATCACGATTATAGTCGGCCAGAACCATATAGCTATAAGAGGGTGCAAAATTCTTCTCAAATTGTGGATAGTACCTGTAATCGGGGTTGCCGGGAGCACCTTTATTAATAAATGTTTTGACACCTTTGCCTGGTTCGTAAATAACAAGGTCTTGCAGCCCATCATTATTTATGTCGCCCATGCTAAATTGAGGGTTATTAAAACCACCTGCCCAGGCTAACGTCAATTCCTTGCTACCTGAGAAAACTCTGACACTATTATCAGGATAATACATCATTTGAGCATTTGCAGATAAAGCGGCTAATAAAAATACACTAATTAAAATTACAGGCTTCATAGAGAAACTATTTGAAAAATACCAATATCAACAACGAGAGAAAATTACTTGAAAAAATTATAAAATATGCCGTTTAATTCTGCAAACGAACGAATATCGATACGCGAAATTTGGGCCTTGTCATCAACCGGGTAAGCGAAAACAAAAACATCGAAATCGTCACCAAAATATGCTTTCATCATTGCATCCACATTTCTGGTCCTGACATATTCATCAGCAAAAATGACAATATCATCATTATGATAAGGACCAACCACAACGTTTTCAATTTTCATTAATGTAGCATCTTCCGCGCTGAATTTGGTTCCGATAAGATCTTCAAAATCATCACATATATCAATCGCCTGTTCTTTCGTAAAAGGTAAAAACTGCATTCGTTTTTCAACAAATTTATTCTATTTCCCCGAACCATAACTAAAAAACCGACAAATAAATAGATGATTTTTTTAATTTCTGGAGGAAAATGGTGGTCAGCTTTCAATTTATTAATCTGAAGTTATTGCCTGCAAATAAACCTTAAATTCAGCCTCAGGTTTGGGCAATTATTATATATAATTTTGTACTTTACCTCCAAATTGTCAGTCCCGGGAGCAAACACGCTCTTAGGCGCTCACATTCTTTGCAAATTGACCAGAGAAAGTAAAAATATGATTATGAAAAGAACTTTATCACTAGCTACCCGTATCCTGTCATTGTGCGTTTTGGCTATATTTATTTTGACTTCATATACTGTGACTGCTCAGTATAATACCAATCAAAATAAGAAGTGGGCTTTTGGTACTAATGCTGGCTTAGATTTTACATCTGGTAGCCCGGTCGCATTTAGCTCTAGCATAAATGCCGGCGAAGGAAGCGCATCTGTATGTAACGCATCTGGTACTTTATTATTTTATACGGAAGGCACAAAAGTTTGGAATGCTTCCGGAGCAGTGATGCCTTCAGGAAGTGCGATAGTATCTTATGCAACATCGAGCACTACCCAGGGCGCATTAATTGTGCCGGTATTGGGCAATCCTAATCAGTACTACGTATTTTCTCTTGAGAATTATAGCGGTAGCACCGGCTTTAGTCACCTCGCCTATTGCATAGTCGATATGACACTAGCTGGCGGAACCGGCGATGTTATTGCATCGTCAATTGGTACTGTGGTTAGAAATACCCTTGCTGAAAAAATGATTGCTGTTGCAGGAACAAGTTGCAATATCTGGTTAATTACACACTTGAATGATAGCGCTAAATTCCTTGCTTACAGCATTACCTCTTCTGGTATTGCCGCCCCTGTAACTTCGGCAGCAGGAACGTTCACAGGTGCAAACGCCTATTCTCTAGGAGTAATTAAGGCATCGCCAAATGGGTTGCAGATTGTTTCGCAGGTTTATCCGGTTGGCTCTGCTATGGGAACAGAATTATTCGATTTCAACCCTGGCACAGGTGCTGTATCTAATTGCAGGGTACTTGACAGCACCACCCAGCAGTATGGTGCGGAATTCTCTCCGGATAATACTAAACTCTATACGCAGGAATGGTCTTCGATAGTCTCTCAATATGATATTACTGCGGGCACCGCGGCGGCAATCAGGGCAACGAAAACAACTGTTATTTCTGGAACAGTGTTTTCCGATTTAAGGCTGGCTCCAGATAGCAAAATTTATCTAAGGGCAGTTTCAGGGAGCACACAACTTGATCGCATATCTAACCCTAACGCGGCAGGAACAGGCTGTGGTTATAGTGCATCCGCTGTAACCCTCTCGGGCACAAGTGTAATGACCTTAGACTTCCCTAATATATATGTCAATTCAGATACCCTACCCGCGACAATTACCGGATCAGACACGGTATGTAACGGCGGATCGATAACATTGACAGGCACGCCATCGGGCGGAACCTGGTCAAGTACTTTTACATCTATTGCAACAGTGAACAGCAGCGGTGTAGTTTTCGGACTTGCAGTAGGCACTGATACTATAAAATACACTACGACGTCCTGCGGAACTTCTGTTGCACGTAAAGTAATCAGAGTCGTAGCCGCGCCAAGTGCCGGGCTTATTACCGGTTCTAACACGCTTTGCCTTCCATCTACCCTAACCTTAAGTGATACTGCGACAGGTGGAACGTGGACAAGCAGCAATACCGGAGTGGCAACTGTAAGCAGTACCGGGGTTGTTACAGGGGTAAGCTCTGGGACAACAATTATTTCATACACGGTTACCGGTTCCTGTGGAGCGGTTTCCGACACCATGCTGGTTACGGTGAATCAGCATCCGGCCGTCAGTGCCATATCCGGTTCCGATTCCGTTTGTGTGGGCGCAAGCGTTACGTTTACAGATACTGCATCGGGTGGAACCTGGACCAGCTCCAACACAGCCATTGCTACCGTAAGTTCCGGAGGTATTGTCACTGGTGTGGGCAGAGGCTCGGCTATTATCACCTATACAAAATCGAATGTTTGCGGAACCGTTACTGCAACCAAAACTATAGGTGTAAAGCCACTGCCGAATGCAGGTGTAATAATAGGTAGAAACAGCGCATGTGTTGGTTCTTCAATAATACTTACAGACACGGCTTCAGGTGGGGTATGGTCAAGTACCGCACCAGGGGTTGCTTCCGTTACAACTACCGGTACAGTCATTCCAATCTCGGTAGGCACAACAATAATATCCTATACTGTTACCAATACCTGTGGTTCTGTGTCTGACACGCAATCCATTGCCGTATCGAACTCAGCAGGTGCAGGTGTTATTACAGGGCCTACTGCAGTTTGTGTTGGCCTATCCATTACATTAAGTGACACTGCATCCGGTGGAGTATGGACCAGCAGCAACATTGCTGTTGCCTCCGTCAATAGCACCGGCGTTGTCACAGGCGTGTCCGGTGGCACTGTAACCATTACCTATACCGTTACCAATTCTTGTGGATCAGGATTTGTGACACAAACCATATCCGTAAATACACCACCAGTTTTAGGGCCAATTACAGGTCCGTCATTTGTTTGTATAGGCGGCACTATCACCGAAGCAGACACCACTGCATCAGGAACATGGTCAAGCAGTAACCTGAGTGTTGCCACGGTGAATGGCTCGGGTGTTGTTACTGGTGTTTCAGCAGGTACTTCATACATCACGTATTCCAAGTTAAATTCATGTGGTTCCAGCGATGTAACCAAACTTATAACAGTTGGTTCGGGCCCAACTACGGCAGGCACAATCAGTGGCCCATCTGTTGTTTGCGCCGGATCTACAATTGCGCTCACAGATACTACCTCAGGTGGCACCTGGAGTAGCGGCAATAATGCGATAGCAACAGTAAACACGTCCGGCGTGGTAACTGGTGTAGGAGCAGGAACAGTGACAATTTCCTATGTGATTGCTTCTTCCTGTGGTACAGCGATAGCCACTTATTCTGTAGCAGTCAACACCTTCCCGATTGTCAATGCAATAGCTGGTGCAAGCTTTGTATGTACAGGTTCTTCTACCCTGCTTACAGATGCAACTGCGGGTGGTACATGGAGCGCTACCAATAGCTCCGCTACTGTGAGCACAGGTGGCCTGGTAACAGGTGTTACTGCTGGTGTTGATACTATTAATTATGTGGTAAGCAATGCATGCGGATTGACTACCGTTAATAAAGTACTTACGGTTTACTCTTCATCGGGCATCACACCAATAACCGGACCAACAACAGTTTGTGTTGGTGCAACCGTAACACTGGCTGATGCTACAACAGGGGGCACCTGGACAACCGGCAACAGTG
>CANFKC010000008.1 GCA_947447265.1 Chitinophagaceae bacterium | reverse complement strand
TTTAAAAAAGGCACCAATTCCACACTCAATCGGGGGTGTAAAATTTGCTTTCGGCTCTTAAAAAAGAAATTCACAGATTCTCGCTAAAGCCTTACTGGTATTGCCTTACAGCATATTTATAAATTTAATTTTTCTGAGCCCGGAACATGGTCAATAGCCTGTTTGATTACAATCAAACAGGGCTTTGATGGGTGTCATTTTAATCGCCTCTCTGTGGGTATACTTTTGTCCTGTAGTCAAAAACAAACACACGTTTTAAGCACAGCATATGAAAAACTCATTTAACTCTCTTTCGAACACAACACAGAAAATCATTCAACAAATAATGTGCAAAAAACTAAACCTCAGCATCGCCACTTTTGGCAAATACAGTAAGAGGCAAGCATCCTATAAGGTAGTGCCGATGCTGCATCACCTCTGGTTCACTTCCGATTAACGCATCACGAAGCAGACAAAAAATATAGGAATACAATACTCATCAATAACATTCAATAATCAAACAATAATCAAACAACCAAACAAAAACAAAAAAACGTAAAAAACGTAAAAAACAAAAAACATGAAAAAGATAATCTTAAGTTTAGCGATAGCAATTTCCTCTTTAACTGTTAATACTGCTGCAAACGCACAGGTAATAAGGACAGTAGCCGGCAACGATACATTGGGCCACTCAGGCGATGGAGGTCTTGCAACCAGGGCAATGATAGGCCCATCATGGTCAACGGTGCAAGATCAGGCTGGAAATATTTTTATCGCTGATGATGAGCATAATATGATACGTAAAGTTTCGCCAGAAGGCATTATTACAACAATAGCCGGCACGCCTTATTCTTATGGCGGTTATACCGGGGATGGTGGCCCTGCTACTGCTGCAAGGCTCAACTACCCTTCAGGCATGGCACTTGACCGTCGCGGCAATCTTTATTTCGCCGATAACGCCAACTTTGCTATACGCAAAATAAGCCCATCAGGCATCATCACAACTTTTGCAGGAGACGGAAGCGGAGTACATGCCCACACCGGCGACGGTGGCCCGGCTACAGCAGCAAGAATGATGGGTTGTGTATATGTAGCAGTAGATAAAATAGGTAATGTGTTTTTTACTGATGGCAATACCCGCATTCGCAAAGTAGATACAGCAGGCATCATAACTACAATAGCTGGTACAAGTGCAGTAGGCTACTATGGTAACGGCATCCCTGCTACATCTGCAGCACTATCTGGTCCTTGCGGCATCGTTGTTGACACTTTAGGTAATATCTTTTTCTCTGACCAGAATAACGGCATCATTCGCAAAATAAGTACTTCTGGCGTTATCTCTAACTATGCTGGAATCTTGCATTCACCAGGATTTACAGGAGATGGCGGACCTGCAACAAGCGCTAAAATTCACACACCAGGTGGCTTAGCTATTGACAACAACTGCAACCTCTATTTTGCTGACGAAAGCAATGGCAGAATACGCAGGGTAACTGCTTCAGGCATCATCTCTACAATTGCAGGCAATGGCTCATGGACTTATTCCGGCGACGGCGGTGCACCTACCAATGCTGGCATGAAATTCCCAACTTCTTTGTGCCTTGGTAACAACAAGAACATCTTCATTACTGACCGCAGAAACTATGTTATTCGCGAAATCAGGCAACAGTCTGCCGTTAACATAACTGCAAGCGCAGGAACTACAATATGTGCAGGAACTAACAATGTTTTCAGTGTTCCTGAATTGAACCACGACCTAGGCCTTATTCATGAATGGAAAGTGAACGGTGCTCATGCAGGTACTGACAGCATGAGGTTTGCTTCAAGCACATTAAATAATGGCGACGTGGTGTCTTACAGATTAGTCGATCCTATTGGCCACTTCACAATTGATTCCTGCAACGGCATTACCATCACAGTCAATCCTTTACTTACTCCGGCTGTAACGGTTACTAAAACCACCACTGACACAATATGTAACGGAACTCTGGTAACTTATACTGCACATCCTGTAAACGGCGGCTCAGCACCGACATATCAATGGCTGATCAACGGAACTCCGGCAGGCACAGCAAGCTCTTATACTTATTCCCCTGTAAATGGCGATATCGTTAGCGTGCTACTTACGTCATCAGTTGATTGCCCTACAATTAACCCGGTAAATAGCATCAACACCCCAATTACAGTAAGGCCAACAGTTACCCCAGCGGTAAACATAGGCGGTGCAACAGCAACTTTATGCAGCGGTACTGCAGTTACTTACACAGCAATGGGTATTAATGGCGGAACATCTCCTGCATACCAATGGAAGAAATTTGGAGTAAATGTTGGAACCGGCATGACATACACTTACACCCCGGCCAATGGAGACTACATTACGCTGCAAATGATAAGCAATGCAGTATGTGCAACAGTTGATACTGTAACTAATAACGCTACAATTGTCGTTAACCCTAATGTAAGCCCTGCGGTTAATGTGGTTTCAGTTCCGGTTAACCAGGTTGCATTCCCTGGTCAGTTAGTTACTTTCTACTCTGAAGTTACTTATGGAGGAACCGGTGTAACTTACCAATGGTATGACAACGGAGTGCTCATTGCAGGTGCAACAAATGCCACTTACTCAAAAAATGTCTACACAGACGATAGCGTAAAATGTATGATCACCAGCAGCCTTCCATGTACCGATCACCCTACTACTTACAGCAACAATGTTATTATCAGGGCTGGTAGCCTCGGTGTAGAAAATGCTTCAGCGTCTACCGATCGTATAACGCTGTATCCTAATCCTAACAAAGGTACCTTTACAATATCTGGAATTACAAATCTTAAAAATACAGGCGACATGAGCTACGAAGTTTACGATGTAACCGGAAAACTAATAGCAACCGGCAAAATAGCTGCCGAACTTGCAACAAACTACAAGGTTGATCTTGGTAACCATATGCAACCCGGCCAGTACATGCTGAAAGTTAATTGCGGAAATGACTACAAGCTGACTAAATTTGAAATCAACGAATAAAAAATATAGATAATAGAAAATGCCGTTTCAAAAGAAATTTTGAAACGGCATTTTTCGTTTTTGGCAAATCATCAGACAGACATTGCATTTAGGTGCATCGTCCGAACCAGATATCCCTTGGAAGTGCCAACTCAAGCCGGTATTACAAAACTGAGCCAGCTTACTGACCTCTGTTACAAGTCGGAATACCTAAAAGCAGCATGCCGTTTTTGGAAAATAAACCAAGTTCTATTTTTTCAACACCAAAATAAACAGGTAAAATTTTCAGGAATGGAATCAAAGCCGGAAATTGTATTTACTCATTTAACTTTGCCAGATGCTAGCGGAACAAAACGTAAATCCATCAGACAAATACCTGGCTTGCAATTCTATTCTGGATAGCGATTCGATAGTTCTTTTAAAGAAAAACGTAACAGAGTTTTGTAAAAATCACGAACAGGATGCACTCTACCATGAATTCATAAACTTGCAGCCTTCCGGCAAAGAGTTAGCCGTTGTTACCTTGTACGCTTATGCTGATATGCCGTTGCCAATTACTTTTGACACCCTTTTTATAATTGAAAAGCCGGAGATTTACACAGAAGCCGCATTTACTGTAAAAATGTCGATTATAAATGGTTGGATACCCGTTGACCAAATAGCACATGGCCACAAACACGTTCTTGTACTTAAGTTCGAAGATACTATCCCGGAAATATTAACCCAATCGCGGGTAAGGGGCTCCCAACGTTTGGGCCTCTGTAATAGAATAGATTTTCCGGCGATACAAGCAAATTTATTGGCTAACGCGTTATAGCTGCTCACCGTTAGCACTTCTGTGATTTAACTTTGATTTTCATCCTTGGCATGTTTATACCATTCAGAAGGCAAATTTCGGCATGTATATTTAAACGCAAAGAGCGCGTATTTTTCGCAAAGAAGGCGCTAAGTCAACGAGGGTTATGCCGAGTTTTGATATTCAATTGGTATAACATACTCTTTAAAATCTTTCTAGGTCAGCCATTAGACAAACCCCACATAAACCCCATCTTCCCTCATTTCAATCGGGTAGGTAAATAGTTTGTAGCCTTCGCCGCTGGTGTTGCGGCCATTTTTAGGGTCGAAGCGGTATTTGTGTAATGGGCAAACAATACGGCCCAGGGCATCGACCCAACCATCGCACATGGGTGCGCCTGCGTGGGGGCATAGTGCTGCAAAGGCAAATAGCTCCGCACCCTTCTTTAACAGCCCTATACGCTTAGTGCCAACGGTAGTTTCGGTTGGTTTATTTTCAACCAGGTCCGTTAGGGTAATATCGAGTTTATGCCAGTTGTACAAAGTGTTATTATTTATTGTTCAAAAACCAAAAGCAACATTGCGCCTTTGCTCGAAAGCATTTTACCTCCTGGCCACAAAAAATGCTTTTATTAACTGGGCGCACTCATTAGCCAGCACCCCTTTGCGCAACTCCGCCTTCTGGTGGAAGGGCCAGTTTTCGCCTGTAGTCTTATGGTAGCCGTTCTTAACATCTTCAGTCCCGTAGACTATGGTGCCCAGTTTGCTCCAATACATAGCACCGCAACACATGAGGCAAGGTTCTACGGTCACATAGAGTGTGGCTTCAGGCAAATACTTGCTGCCAAGCGAATTGAAAGCTGCAGTAAGCGCTATCATTTCGGCATGTGCTGTGCTATCCTGCAATTGTTCCACCTGGTTGTGCCCACGGGCAATGATCTTTTCGCCCCAAACCACCACTGCACCCACGGGCACTTCCCCGGCATCGAAAGCCAGTTGTGCCTGCCGCAGGGCTTCCTTCATAAAATATTCATCATTAAATTCCACCGGGTAAAATTATACATTCAAAAACAAAACCGTCGATAAAATACTACCATCAGGAGCCGAAGCGGATAAAATATTAAAAATAAAATAAACACAATAAAACTGCCTGTTCAACCGGTTATAACACCATTTAACCCTGCACCTGGATTCAATTTTAACTTTTAAATGAGCATTTTAACAATTTCTCCGAACAACAGCTATTATATTTGCACACTAATTTCAATTTATGATCAGACGCATTGCGGTGTTGCTTACATTGGTATTGTTCCCTACATCTCTTTTACTGGCCCAAAAGAAAAATAGCAATATAACGCTTCATGGTAGTGGAGACGACATTACCTATTCAAAGGATAGTACCAGGAATTTATATAACCACCTGACACCTATCAGCAAACCATCGCGCGATTTCCTGATGATTGAATTAGGCTACAACAACTGGATTTCTAAGCCAGATTCTATTAAAACAAAATCTTTCGGTTATGTTTTCAAATCGTACCTGTGCTATGATTTCCCTATAAAAAAATCTAAATTGAGCTTTGCTACCGGCATTGGTATTAACGCAGCAGTGGTGTATTTTGATAAGCAGGTAATGGCGGTTAACGATACTGGCACATTAGGTAATGCAGCACATTTTTTAAGCAGCACAGAATATAAGCGCTACAAATTCACTACCGTTTATTTACAGGCGCCTTTTGAATTGCGCTATTACGGTAATACGCAGAACCGCAACAATGGCTTTAAAGCCGCTTTGGGCGTAGAAGTAGGTACTTTATTGGGCGCACATACCAAGGGCATCCGTTCTGTAGGTGGCACTACCATAAAAGACAAGGAAAACACCAAAAGATATGTAAGCCCATGGAACTTTGCTGCTACAGCACGCGTTGGCTATGGTAACTTCTCATTGTTTGGTTCTTACAACATAACCGGTGTTTACAAAGATGCTAACGGACCAGTTATTACGCCAATGACCGTTGGTTTGTGTATTTCAGGTCTTTAATCAATGCCATATTCCTGGTAATACCGGGTAACTTCAAGCTGCTTTATCTCGCCTGTTAAACTATAAGGGGTGGTTATAGTAATAACCAGCTTGCCCTTAGTATTGCTTGTGGAGAGCCAAAATTCGTAGCTATTCGCCTTTGTGGCATCACTGATCGGGCTAAATAACCTGACTCTTCCCTGTTTTACCCCGTTAGTTGTTGTGATAGCTGCGTTAAGATATGCCTGCCACAAATCGGGTGTTTTCAATTCGCACTTTATCCTGTACCAGCATAAACGTACATCTCCTTTTAAAGCCGGTAGCGTTGTATCAGCGATTACCGTATGATTACCTAACTGGCTTTTTATGGCAAAAGACTCGCCTGTGTTAACTACAGTTTCGGTTTTGTACAGCGCTATATCAGGCGGAATTTCATTGCTATCCAGCAAGCTCATATCCAGCGGTGTTGGGTTAGGGTTAAGGTAGATGCGGGCGTAATACCTGCGGTTCATATCGTTGAAGTGCAGAATGGTTTTACAATATTGGTTGATCTGGAATAAATTGACACCAATAAAATACGCGCACAATACATAAAAAGCCGGCCTCCACTTTTTGAAAATCACTTTATCAACCAATGCGGCCAGAGGTAATGCAAATACCGGGTAGCTCTGCACCAAAGCGCGGGTAGAATAGCTGCCGCCATAGCGCCAGTCGTCCCAGGCAATAATGATGTAGATATTCAGCAGGCAAAACCACAGCACGGATTTGCGGAACTGAAAGCCTTTCATAAAGAACATACCCACTATAAATAATACCGTTACGGGCGTGTAAATAAACCATCCCTTTTCAAAGCCAAACAGCACCCTGAAATACGGGTTCAGAAACTTCCATTTACTACCGACATCGAACACCCAACTACCAGACGCCAGCTTCCAGTAAATGAGCTGTGGTAGCAACGCTAGTATACCGCAAGCTGCCGCAAACCCAATATGGCTTGTATGTTGCCTCACCATTGCCCATTTAGCCTTTGCAGCAGCTTTGGTGTGCGTATCCCAAAAGAGGGGTATAAAAATAATTATCGCTTCCGTAGGCCGGGTCATGGTAGCAAAGCCACAGATAAACCCTGTAACACATGCCCACCCCACCGAGGGCGCTTTATGCCATTTGTAGGTTGCGTATAAAACCAGAGTGTATAGCAAGAAAAGATAAGCATGGCTTTGCCCGCTATCTACCGCCGAATATTGTATGTAATTAGTAGCGAGGCAAACCAGCAAAAGTGTAAGGGCCGTAGTAAGGTCGTTAAAGTAGACCAGCAACAGTTTGCGCAACACCAGCGCGGCCAGCAGGCTGTAGAAAATAATACCAAAGCCCAATGCATATTGGTAAGGTGGTGAAAACCCATCAGGCGGGTAATGGGAGTGTTGTGCAATAAAGTGGGCTATAAGGAAAAATGGCAATTCCATCATAGCTACCCCACCCTGATACATAAATACATAATTTCCATTGTCAGCGGTTTTTGTCTGGTAGCCATCGCCACCGTGGCCGCTGCCACCTGTAACCCTATATTTCTGGTCAATAGCTTCCAGCCAGGTTAGCTTCTTATAGTCATGGTAAATAAGAATTGAGGGGAGGTATAGATAGTATCCGTTAGCATCCCATTGCGTTATTTTAAGGGGCTCTCCCGGCTTTATATTGGCCACCCTGCACTGCAATAATGCAATAGAGATAATTACACATACCAGCAGGGAAAGGATGTTTTTCATGGTTTCATAGTTTGCGCATTAAAGTTGCATCATTCAAGCGAGCTTAGCGCCCTATACTCCAGGTTTGGAATTTGAAATGTCACGCCAGGAATTTGATCTGTGGTTATTTCTTCCTGATCATCATAATGCCATCTCTCAATCCCATTAAAAAATGCTCTACCCTTGTATCGGCTTGTATCTTTTCATTGAATTCGTGCATCGCCTTTGCATTCTTGCTTTGCAGTTCTGCAGGTAATACTACTTCACCATCATACAACACATTGTCGGCAAAAATGAAGCCGCCGGGGCGTACTTTATCAAATACCTGATCGTAATACCTGCCATAACTCACTTTATCTGCATCAATAAACACCAGGTCAAACGTTTCATTCAGCGATGGCAGCACATCGCCTGCATCGCCGGTATGTTGCACAATTTTATCGCTCACTCCCGCCTGCGCCCAATACTTAGCAGCGATGTCGTGCAATTCTTCATCAATATCTATGGTATGCAACATACCACCTTCGCGTAAACCCTGCGCCATACACAATGCGGAATAACCTGTAAAGGTCCCGACCTCTAATATGCGCAGGGGCTGCAAAGCCGCACAAAACAACTTCAGGAAAGTACCCTGCATGTGTCCGGATAGCATTACGCCCCTTGCAGTTTTAATATGTGTTTCTCTATCCAGCGCTGCCAGCAATGGTGATTCTTCTGTAGTAAATTTTTCTGCGTATTCCCCTATGTTCTGGGGTAGAGCGGGTCTTGTCATAGTTAGTTAATTTATCGAACAGCTGTGCGTCCGCCTCCATTTTTACAAAATTTTCCTAACAAACCTGCCCAAAACACACCCCCAAAGAGCAAGGAAGTTTTAGGATCATCGGCTGCCGCAGGAGTGCAGTGATTGTAATTCTCAAAAAGTCAGAAGAGCACAATCACCTCTGCACGGGCATTTTAATTTTTTACTTTTAATTTTTAATTTTTAAAAGCCCATTCCCACACCAAACTCTGCCAATTCCGCTATCGATTTATGGGTTTTGAGCAAACCAGTCAGGAACAACTCTTTTATAGGGCCCTTTTCCTTTTGCAGCAGGTAGTAGTTAGCTCCTATTTTCTGGTAGTAGATATCCTGCTTCAGCGCGGCCTGCTTTAAATAGAAGCCTATCTGCAACATTACCCCTACCCTGCCCAGCAAAAATTCATTGCCAATAAATAAAGCGCTCTTGTAAGAATTTTTAGCCTCTTCACCAGGTAAAACCTCGTTGTTACGCAAAAAAGCGTAAATGCCCGTATGATAACTGTAATCAATGCCGGCAAATGCCTTGTTCTTGCTTATCCAGCGCTTGCTGGTATATAACGAGCCCATATATACCGGAAAAAGCGGCCCATAAGGCGCATCGCTTTGCGTAAATGCCATACCAAACCGGCCTTCCACCAGCCAGCGGTTTTTAAGTTTCGGTAGCTCGCGCATAATACACTTCGGGGAGCGCCCAACCGGGAAGTACCTGATACCAATATGCTCACCCAACAGGTTAACCCCGAGATTAGGCTGGTGGTATGATGCATCGGAAATATGCGTAAAACTTACACCAGCCTGCACATCCCAATGATCGTTGATGTGGTAACGAATGTCCGTGTTAAAAGAAAAGTAATCGTTAATATGGCTACCTATAGCATTGTTAATGGTATCGGTAATAGGATGCCTGCTGTAAAACTGGGTTACATAACCGATGCCATCGCCTATGCGCATTGTCCACTCTAATTTTTTTAGCGAAATCAGGTTCATGGTTATATTGGGGTAGAGGCCGATGCACCTGCCATAAACCGAATCAATACCATAGTTGGTATAGGTGATGCCCAGACCCAATTGCGGAAAGCGGCGGCGCTGTTCCCATAAATGCTTGCCATAGCGCTTGCTAACGAAATTTACGTCAATGCCGGAACTACGCTCCGGTATCGGCAAATGAAACTTCGCGGTATGCTTTATTACCTTGCCTATAAAAGGGTTAGCCTCTATGCCCCAGCCGGTATATGGCTTACATTCCTGACTTATGGCTGCCAATGGGCACCACAGGCAAAACAGCAACAGATAAAAAATGCGACGGGGTAATTGTGCCATGAATGAACAAAAATAGCCACATATTGTTTCGTTTCCAAAAGCGCCCGGATATTCGTTATCTTTATTTTTTTCCCGGCCTTCCGGCTGTTAAACTATGAAGCAGCATTTTCGTTTTTTACAATATGCACTAACCTGGAGCTTGTTACTTGCTCCCCTACTCGGCTATTCGCAAAAAAACCATTATCATTTTGATGGGAAGGTAGCTGTAGCGGGTGGCGCTACTTATAAATACCAGCTTGACTTTAAAGAAGAAAAGAACATTATAAAAGGGTATTCTTATACCTGGCTCGATTATAACATACCCAGCCGTGCTGAAGTAATAGGTACAATTGACAAGGTTAAACGCACCATAACTTTTGCCGAACATGAAGACCCCAACATCCTGATGGTGAAATTCCAGGATATGTGTTTTTTCAGCGGCACACTTGCTTACGAGGAAATAGGGGATATGTTCCTGCTTTCAGGCAGGTTTACGGGCTTTACCAAGTATACCCAATATTGTGGACAAGGCGAAATAACCATGTCGCACTCATCAAAAGGCGATTCTTTACTCGGGGTAACTATTAAACCACGGCATAAGCCGGTACCAATTGAGATGCCGCCACCCGCACCGGTAGAACATGAACACGAAGTAATAACCGCAGCCCGTAATAAAGAGCTGGATTGGGAAAGCGATACCTGCACGGTGCAGCTTTGGGATTATGGCAACGTAGACGGAGACATAGTGACCGTTTTTTTTCATGACAAAAAAATACTTACCAATTACGAACTGACCGGCACAAAAAAAGAAATGCGGTTGCCACTGCACAAGGGTTACAATATATTGAGAATAGAAGCGGAGAATGAAGGGAGCGCAGCCCCAAATACTGCCCGTATGTTGTTGCTTGATGGCAATGTAAAATACAGCTTCACCGCGTACAATGTGCAAGGCAAAAGCGCAACAATTATTCTAAAATCAAAAAAATAGCTGTGAATAAACGTAATATTTTCATGGTAGTGGGTGTATGTCTGCTTATAGGCTTGTACGCTACCTTCCGGCTGCTGAGCAGAAGCAACTTTAACCCAAACTCAAAGTATACCATAGGGCAGCCACTAGACAGCCTTAACGGCGTTATAGTTTATTATAATGGTATGGTAGGGCGCACCGGGGAGCGCAGTGTGGGCGATTCCGGTTACAATATTGGCATAAAATACCAATGTGTGGAGTTTGTGAAACGCTATTATTACCAGCGCTTTCACCATAAAATGCCTGATGCCTTTGGGAATGCAAAAGATTTTTTTGACAGCAAACTACCCGATAGTGCCCACAACGCAAAAAGAGACTTGCTCCAATTTACCAATGGCAGCCGTTGCAAACCGCTGCCGGAAGACCTGATAATATTTGATGGGCATGCCGGAAATAAGTATGGGCATGTAGCCATTATTGCCGAAACGACCGATAGCAGCATTACCATTATACAGCAAAACCCGGGGCCATTTGCGGCATCGCGCGACACTATTGCTTTACAGCATAAAAATAATTTATGGACCGTAGGCCTTAGCAGGACATTGGGGTGGCTGAGGAAGGATACCACCCAATTACACGCGAAATATTGACAGACCGGCGCTTCACTGCCGGTTCACAATAATTAACCAGCAATTTTATTTAATATTTACCCCTATTGACGTATAAGTTTTACTTTTGCCCCAAAATCACACAATTATGAGTTTCATTACAGATGTTATCGCCAGGCAAATATTAGATAGCCGTGGCAATCCTACGGTAGAAGTAGATGTACACACCAGTGAAGGTATTGTGGGCCGTGCGGCCGTTCCGAGCGGAGCAAGCACCGGCAAACATGAGGCAATGGAACTCAGGGATGGCGACAAGAAAAAATATGGTGGCAAGGGCGTTCTGAAGGCTGTAAGCAATGTAAATGAAATTATAGCGGAAGAACTGTATGGCACCGATGTTACTGACCAACGTGGCCTTGATAACCTGATGCTGGAAATGGACGGCACCGATAATAAAAGCAAACTGGGCGCCAATGCAATTTTGGCTGTGAGCATGGCGGCTGCTAAGGCGGCATCACAAAGCGTAGGCTTACCTTTCTACCGTTACATAGGCGGCGCAAATGCAAGAACACTGCCTGTGCCAATGATGAACATTCTGAATGGTGGCGCGCATGCTGATAACAAAATCGACTTCCAGGAATTCATGGTAATGCCAACTGGCGCAAGCACCTTCAGCGAAGGTTTACGTTGGGGTGTGGAAATTTTCCATGAACTGAAAAAACAACTGAAAGATAAAGGCTACAGCACTAACGTTGGCGACGAAGGTGGTTTTGCTCCAAACATACAGAGCAACGAAGAAGCTATTGAAATAGTGATCCGCTCTATTGAAAAAGCGGGCTACAAGCCAGGTGTTGATGTATTCATAGCTATGGATGCAGCTAACAGCGAACTGTGGAAAGAAAAAGACAAAAAGTATCACTTCCATAAAAGCGATGGCAAAAAAATGAGCAGCGAAGAACTGGTTGCTTATTGGGTAAGCTGGTGCAAAAAATACCCTATTATCAGCATTGAGGATGGTATGGCTGAAGATGACTGGAAAGGCTGGAAAATGCTTACAGAAGCATTAGGCGGCAAGGTGCAGCTTGTTGGTGATGACTTGTTTGTAACCAATACTACGCGCCTGGAAAGGGGTCTGAAAGAAAATATTGCCAATGGCCTTTTGGTGAAAGTAAACCAGATAGGTACACTCAGCGAAACAATTGACGCTGTAACTATGGCACAGCACAACCGCTACAATACCATTATGAGTCACCGTAGCGGCGAAACTGAAGATACGACTATTGCTGACCTTGCTGTTGCACTGAATTGCGGACAGATTAAGACCGGTTCTGCAAGCCGTAGCGACCGTATGGCCAAGTACAACCAGTTATTAAGAATTGAAGAAGAATTGGGCGAGATAGCTTACTATCCGGGCAATACACTTAAATTTGGTAAGTAAATTAGCCTTACGCAAAGACGCAAAGTCGCAAGCACAGGTTATTAATTACTACAAGTTTTAAGAGGCGCAAATGCCGTGTAAACAACATGATGCGCCTTTGAAATCTTGATTTGGATTGCTAATTGGAAATTGCGCTTTTGCTCCCTTGCGCGAGCTTCTCATTTTAGGTATAAATGTTACTGTATGAAAAAGGTTTTAAAAGTCATTACCAACAAATACTTCATTACGGGCCTGGCCTTTGTAGTGTGGTGCTCATTCTTTGATCAGAATGATTGGTTTTCGCTACACGACAAACAGAAAGACCTGGACGCTATTAAAGCCAACATCGCCTACCTGAATTCAGAAGTGGCGAAGATGGATGATGAACGTAATGCCCTGCTGCACGACACTAAAAAACTGGAGCAGTATGCGCGTGAAAATTACCGCATGAAGCAGGATAATGAAGATGTTTATGTGATAGACAATGGCGGGAAATAAGCCTGACTAATATTTTTTCGAAATGCTCACCGGAAGGTGGGCATTTTTTATGGGTAATATAAAACATACAGAATATATACTACATTTACTTCGTTTTATAAAACCAAATCCATTAATTTAATTGAAGCCCAACACCTTTCTTTATGGATGACAACCATGATGTATCCCCAACCCAGCCTGACCAGCAGATATGCAGCAACTGCAGGCAGGAACCGGCTCTTGAAGGATACCCCAACCCATTTTGCGCCAACTGCCGCAATAACTTTATTAAATATCCCATACCCAAATGGATATATGGCTTTGGCGCCATTATACTGCTGGTAATGGCGCTATCCATAATAAGAATCCCCCCTTATATACATACCGCAATAGAATTTGGCAAGGCGCAGAATGCCATGAAAGCGCACAAGTATTTTACCGCGCAAAACCACCTTAAAACAGTACTTCAGAATGCCCCCGCTTTTAATAATGGCAAAGCCAGCATGTTCATAGCCGCAGCCTACAATTTTGATGTGGACGTAGCCAGGCAAATGTTTACCGAGATAAACGGAGTAAATGTTGACATAGACGAAGACCTGGAAACTGAAGCGCGCACTGCAATGAATTTTGTATCTGCAATGCTCGCTAACGACACTACTATCGGCGACAGGCTTGAAGCCGCATCCAAAGATAATTCAGCCGGGTTGCTCAGGCTGTTTCAGGAAGTGGATAGTTCTGCTATCGATATCGATACAAAATTAATGTCGGAATACAGGATAGCCGATCGTTTTTATGACTGGCAGAATTTTGATAGCTGCAAGCTAATACTGAATAGAATACTGTTAGTTAGCCCGACACACTATGCGGCATTGCAACTTATGGCTGCTACAGACAGGCATTTAAAGTTGTTTGATGAAGGACTGGCATACTGCGATAAAATACTTCAGTTAAACAGGGAAAATGTAAATGCTATTTTTCTAAAAGCACGAATAGAATTAGTTCGGAAAAACTTCACAAAGGCTGCGGCATATCGTAAAGAAATAGCCACCATTGCACCCGGAAATATCGGCTGCCTGGAAATAGATGCCGTGCTGGCGCAGTCAGCAGGCGACAACGCAAAAGCTAAAACGTTGCTCGCACAGATAAAAACAATTGACGACAGCGAGCAAATGATTTACAAAAGAATGGATTCGGTTATTAACGGAAATGCACCTTACAATTAAAACCACACCACTATGTTTTTCGCACCCGGCATTGGCATAATTATCAGTATCATTACTTTCCCCGGCGTTATCGTACATGAGCTGGCACACCAGTTGTTTTGCCGTCTGTATAAGGTGCCCGTTTTTGAGGTAGTTTACTTCAGGACCGAAAACCCTATGGGTTATGTGCTGCATGAAAAACCTGCTACAAATCTGCAGGCTACCATGATAAGCATCGGTCCGTTCTTCCTGAACACTATACTGGGCTTTATTATTGCATTCCCTGCAGCACTGCAATATAAATTCGGTGCCGCCTACCCGCTTGATTACCTGTTGCTATACCTGGGCATTTCCATTGCCATGCATGCTTTCCCCAGCACGGGCGATGCCAAATCGTTATGGGAGCATATTAACGAACCTGAAACACCCCTGATCACCAAAATATTTGTGATGCCCATCATCGGTCTCATCTACCTCGGCGCGCTGGGCTCGATGTTCTGGCTCGATGCGATATACGGTTTTGCGGTTGCGGTTGGGCTGCCCATGCTGGTTGTAAGATTATTTGTATAGTGGGGTGTGAGGGAAATCTCAAAACAGCCACTAGCAATCCTTTTATGATCAATACCCTATTTCCCCTAAATTCGCACCATGCAATTCTTTCCTACGCAGTACTCTACTTTGTCTAGTGGGGCATTATATGAATACGTTAAACAGCAATATGGCCTACCATTAACCAAATGTACATTACTGCTGCATGGCGTTAGCGATACTTATGTTTTGCATACCGAGTCCACTAAGTACATTCTAAAAATATACAGGTCGGTGCATCGCACGCTGGAGGAAGTGAAGGGAGAGGTGGAGCTGCTGAATATTCTTACAACAGACAACTGTAAAGTCGCCTACCCTATTGCCGATTTGAGCGGTGAATATGTGCAGCAATTCCATGCGCCCGAAGGCGCACGTTATGGTGTCGTTACCAGTTACGCAGCCGGCAAGGCAACTAATGACCTTACGCCAGAAATGCTGGCAATAGTTGGCCGTGAAATGGCTGCAATTCACAATGCCACTGCTTCTGTCGACCTTAAATATACAAGGCAGGAATACAATATCTATACTACTCTTGAACGACCACTGAAAATACTTGAAGGCATTTTTGCTGAATACAAAAAAGACGCCGAATACCAGTGGTTAACCGAAGCATCGGCAGCCGTTGCTGAACAATTGAATAGTTTCGATACTGCCGCACTAAGCACTGGTTATTGCCATTACGATTACTTCCCGAAAAACTTCTTTTTCGATACAGAGAACAATTTCACCGTGTTCGATTTTGACTTTGCCGGTAAAGGATACCTTGCGAACGATCTGGCATCGATTCACGTTTATTTCTTCCTTTGGTTCAGCATGAAGAAAATTACGGCGGAGGAATCTAGTGCTTCCTTTAACACCGTCGTAGCCGGTTACAGGGAACGAAGGTACATTAGTGATGCAGAGTTAAAAGCAGTGCCCTCCCTTGGCTTTGCATTGTTACTGTTTTACCTGGGTTTCCAATACGAAAACCACGACGACTGGTCCAACACATTCTGGGGACCAAACTATCTTTCAGAGCGGCTGGCGACAATGAAAAAATATAAGGAGCAATACTGCGATTGCTAATGGAGCTTTTCTAGAGGATATCAACGCAAAGCACGCAGAGTGTTCGCAAAGTTGCGCAAAGTCACAGATATGTTTAGGGAGATCAGAAGTTCATGTGTCAGTCTTCACACATTTTAGAACTCACTAAAAACAGCAATAAAAAAATATCCAAAACCGAGGGACTGCCAACTGCTAAATGCCGACTACCTTATTCTTCCTTTCTCTGCCTCGAGGCCGGTGCGCCTTTCTCTTGCCGCGGCAACCTGGCTGCTGCCAAAGCGATAGCTGAAACTTAACCGCAAGGTGCGGCTTTCGTCTTTACCACTACCAACAACATCAAGTCCTCCAAAGTGATTTTCTGAGCGCCAGTAAGATGTCCAGAACGCATCGGTAATGCTTAATTTAATTGTGGCATTTTTATTCCAGAATTGCTTTTGTGCACCGAGGTCGAGGCTACCCATTGGTTTTACCTTCCAGGTAGCGCCCCATACCGACGGGCCATTATACCAGCCGCTTACTTCAATGCTGTAGTTCTTGCGCAGGCTGAAGCTATGCTGCATGTAGGCGCCGTACATAGGTAGTTCCTGGCGCACAGTATTGGTGCCAATTTTGCCGTCCAGTATCATGTAGTTAAACCAAACATTTACATAACCCGTCCACCATTTGGCGAATGGAATTCCGGCACCGATGTTCGCGCTGAATATCTGCTGTGTGGCGAGATTGCGTGCCTGCAAATAACTGGCATTTAAAACAGTATCGGTTATTTCGGTCGCGTAGTCGGTAACCCTGCTGTACCCTATGGTGGTATTCAGCGCACTCATAAATGAATGGGTAAGCTCAACTGTATTGGTGTATTGAGGCCTTAAAAA
This sequence comes from Chitinophagaceae bacterium, assembly GCA_947447265.1. Lineage (GTDB taxonomy): Bacteria > Bacteroidota > Bacteroidia > Chitinophagales > Chitinophagaceae > Flavipsychrobacter. The sequence goes on along the minus strand of CANFKC010000008.1, from coordinate 113,740 downwards.
GGCATTACCTTTCTGGTAGGTAAGTTCGTCTATCTTGCTTTCAAACGGATTAAGATCCTGGTAAGTAGGGCGGTCAATCCTCCTGCTGTAGGTCAGGCTGAAACTGTTATTCTTATTCGCATTATAGGTGAGCGCCGCACTCGGGAACAAATCAGTGTAACTTCGCTTCACAGTATCATCGGTCTGCTTTATACCATCAGCCCTTGTCAGTTCGCCCTTGCTCGCGGTATTTTCTAACCTCAGCCCGGCCTGCAGGCTCAGTTTCTTAGTAAGGTTATTATTGTAGTTGGCATAGGCCGCATTCACATTTTCGGTATACTTAAATGAATTACTGCGGGAAAGCACTTTTACCGGCTCGTCGTTCACTACGTTAAAAAAATCGAAGGTATTGGCGGTTGTAACATAAGCTATTTTACCTCCAAGACCCAGCGTACCTTTTCCCAAACGTTGCTCCCAATCAGCCTTTGCGGTATATATATCAATGTTGGTTGGGGTATAGCTTTCGTTAATAACCTGGTATAGCAAAGCCTTATTGCCATTCAGGTAATAATTGGGCTGCCAGCCCTTACCCCTTCCTCGGAAAATACCGTAATCGGCATCTATGTTCAATTGCCTGCCCATGGTGTCAGCATAGCGGTAATTGAGGTTCATATTATTGTTGGTACGGCTGCCCGGCACATCGTTATTGGCATGGAGCTGTTTAACAAAATTCCCGCTCTTATCATAAATGTAAGTGTTGCTCTCGCTGGTTGAAAACTGGTCGCTTACATTTGTCGTTACCAGCGCCCCAAATGTTTGGGTACTGGTCATAAAATAATCGGCCCCTGCTTTCAGACTTACAGTGCGCTTGTCGGTCCACTGGGTGCTCTTTTGCAGATAGCTGGTATCGTTTTGTATTCTGTCCAGATCCAGGTGTCCTTCGCGCTTGCCGGCGTCAGCCACAAAATTACCGAAGAGGTTTACCTTCTTATTCCTGTAGTTAAGGTTTACCGAGCCGTTGGCCTTTGGCGTCATACCTAAAATATAGGTTGCACTGGCGCTGCCGTTCGTTCCCAATTTTTTATTTTTCTTAAGGCGGAAGTTGATGACACCTGCATTACCGCTGGCGTCATACTTTGCGCTGGGGTTACTGATCATTTCTATCGCCTCAATATCATTGCTGTTAATGTTTTTCAGATAGGCCGCGAGCTCCTTGCTATCCAGTTGGGTCATTTTGCCATCAATGTAAACTTTTACACCCGTCTTTCCTTTCAGGCTGATGTTCTCATTATTATCAACGGTAACTCCGGGGCTCTTCTGTAGTAATTCCAGTGCGTTACTACCGGTAGCATTAATGCTGCTTTCTACATTGAACACCATCTTGTCGGCCTTAACCTCTATCATAGGTTTCTTTGAGGTTACCGTAACTTCCTTAAGCTTAGCCACTTCCTTTTCGAGAACCAGATCGGGCGCAGTGTAATTTGATGAAGTAGCCACTCTAAACAGCGCACTGTAGCACATTTTGTACCCTTCCCGGTTGCAACGCAACAAAAAACTGCCTCCGGCGCATTGCAACTCAAAGTGTCCATCGCCTTCGGTTATGGCAGCCTTTATCAGGCTACTGTCTGTGGCGTTAAGCAACTCAACTGCAAAAGCAGGCAAACCATTGTGTGCGGCATCTCTGACTGAGCCTGTAATTTTCGCTGGGGGTAGCGCAAAACACACCGACGAGATAGCCAATAAGAAAGAAAAAGAAAGAAGAAATTTGTTCATAGTGTAGGTTGTAACGGGCTGCAAGTTCAAAAATTATTAGGTTCCTCAATAGTTAAATTTTCTCTTTTATGTAAAAAACACCCTTATTGGGGTAGGCATACCGCATTATTACCCTCTATTTGGACCCTTAATGGCGGTTTGTTTGGCTTTATTGTACTTACCTTTGCACCCGCAATGACACAGGAACAACTGAAGGACATGCGGGATAAGGTGCAAACACTGCATCGCTTCCTGCGCATTGAAGACCGTTTGGCAAAGCTGGAAAACGACAGGCAAATGACCTTATCGCCCGGATTCTGGGATGATAATGCCCGTGCGACTGCCATACTCAAAGAAATTAAAATAGATAAATACTGGACTGACCTTTATAATACTACCAGAGATTCAGTAGAAGATGCTGCTGTGCTGTTCGACTTCTGGAAAGAAGGCGAAGCAACCGAGGAAGAAGTAACCGAGGCGCACAAAAAGGCCAGCAAAGAAATTGACGAACTGGAATTCAAGAGCACACTGGATAAACCAGAGGATGAAATGCCGGGTATATTGGTGATAAACAGCGGTGCCGGTGGAACGGAAAGTCAGGACTGGGCAGAAATGCTGCTGCGCATGTACCGTATGTATGGCGAAAGGCAGGGCTGGAAAATAAGCGAGGTAGATGTGCAGTATGGGGACGGTGCCGGCATAAAGCAGGCAACACTGGAATTTGATGGAGCTTTCGCTTACGGTTTGCTGAAAGCAGAAAGCGGGGTGCATCGGTTGGTGCGTATCTCACCATTCGATTCTAATGCGCGAAGGCACACATCATTCGCTTCGGTATTTGTGTACCCGCTTATTGATGATACTATTGATATACAGGTAAGTCCGGCAGATGTGGAGTGGGCGTTTTTCCGTTCAGGGGGCTCTGGTGGCCAGAATGTGAACAAGGTGGAAACAGCGGTGCGACTGAAGCACATCCCTTCCGGCATAATTGTAGAGTGCCAGATAGCGCGTACGCAAGGCGAGAACCGCGAAAAGGCAATGACCATGCTGAAAAGTCAGTTGTATGAAGAGGAGCTGCGTAAGCGCCAGGAAGTGCTCAACGCCACCAACTCATCTAAGAAGAAAATTGAATGGGGATCACAGATCCGTTCTTATGTTTTCCATCCTTACAAAATGATAAAAGACCACCGTACCGACTATGAAGTAGGCAATGTAGGCCCGGTAATGGATGGCGAGCTGGATGATTTTATTAAAGCCTATTTGATGAGCGAAAAAGAAACGGATTAGGGAATTCTAAGGGTAAAATTCCAAAAGTAAAAATCCAAATTCCAAGAGTAAAATAACAAATTCCAAAAGGCTGATCGACAGCATAAAAAAACAGCACAGCCAAACAAATAAATGGACAAACAACCCAAGAAGAAACTTGTAGATGTAGGCTTGCTCAGGCGGCTATTCTCGTATACAGCGCCCTATAAAAAGACGCTGCTCTTCTCCATGTCCCTTTCTATTCTGTTGGCCCTTACTTCACCAATAAGGCCGATGTTAATTCAGCGCTCTGTCGATACCTATATTGCGGGCAACTTACTGAATGGGCTGATACTTATTTCTGTTATTCAATTGGGCATTTTACTGGTAGAAAACCTACTGCGCTTTTGGTTCATGTACCGCATAAACTGGCTGGGCCAAACTGTAGTAAATGACATTAGAAAAGCTGTATTTAAAAAGATACTGAACCAGGATATCAGCTTTTACGATAAAACCGCTATCGGCACATTGACTACCCGAACCATCAACGATCTGGAATCGGTAAACGACGTTTTTTCCGAAGGCATCATTTCCATTGTCGCTGATATAATGACCATTGTTTCCATCATTATAGTGATGCTGTTTACTGATGTCTGGCTTACGCTTGTCTGCCTTTCTGTATTCCCAATTCTTATTGTGGCAACGTACATTTTTAAAGAAAGTGTGAACAAATCTTTTCAGCGCGTACGCAATGCCGTGTCTGCCCTCAATGCCTTTGTACAAGAGCATTTAACCGGCATGTATATTGTGCAGGTTTTTGCGGCTGAAAAAAGTGAGATCGAGAAATTTAACGAGATCAATAAAGAACACCGGGATGCCAATATTAAAGGTATTTTTGCTTATTCGGTTTTCTTTCCCGTAGTTGAAATTGTGCTGGCGCTCTCGCTTGGTCTGCTGGTTTGGTACGGGTCGGTAAGGATACTGCACCATGCTATATTGCCCGGTGTAATTATTGCATTTGTACTCTACATAAACCAGTTGTTTCGGCCATTGCGCATGATGGCGGATAAGTTCAATGTATTGCAAATGGGTGTTATTGCCGGCGAGCGCGTATTCGCTATTTTAGATAGTGATGAACATCTTAAAAATAATGGCAGCTTGCAGGTAGCGTCCATTAATGGCAATGTAGAATTTAAAGATGTTGAGTTCAGTTATAAGCCGGGTGTGCCCGTGCTGAAACGCGTTTCTTTTAAGCTGGAAGCTGGTAAAACAATGGCCGTTGTAGGCCATACCGGTGCGGGTAAATCGTCACTCATCAGCATACTGAACAGACAATATGAAATTGAGGGCGGACAGATATTAATTGATGGTCGCAACCTGAATGAATACGACATTTACAATTTGCGCAACCACATCGGGATAGTGCTGCAGGATGTGTTTTTATTCAGTGGTTCCATTGCAGATAACATCACCCTGCGCAATAGTGAAATACCACTTGAAAAAGTGGAAGAAGTAGCTAAGATGCTGGGCATCCACGATTTTATAATGCGCCTGCCAGGTGGTTACAATTTTGAAGTAATGGAGCGTGGCAATTCGCTATCGCAGGGTCAGCGCCAGCTACTTTCTTTCGCTCGAGCATTACTGTATAATCCATCCATTCTTATTTTAGATGAAGCTACATCGTCAGTCGATAGCGAGAGCGAACAACTGATACAACATGCCATTGATACCCTTATCAAAGGGCGTACATCTATTATAATAGCGCACCGCTTAAGTACCACCCGCAAAGCGAATGAGATATTGGTTATGGACCATGGCAATATTATAGAACGCGGCAGCCATGCATCGCTGTTACAGCAACAAGGGGCCTACTATAACCTCTACACAGCGGTTGAGAAAGTAGCAGTAGCTTAGGGCATCAATTCAAAGGTCAGTTCCTGCTCTCCTTTCTTCCAGATAGATTCCCCCAGTTCACGGAATACACCAGCATCTTCAGGGTGCACCTTTGCAAAAATATTACCACAGTCCAGCAATTTACCTTCTCCGTAAAATATACCCATAAAGCCCGCAGTCTTATTTCTCGGTGCACTTACTGGTCCTATAACAACTTCTCCCGGCTCGGTAAAAACTGAAGCGTTCTCCTGTATAATATCCAGGCGGGGCGCATTATCTATCCATATTTCCTGGCCGGAAACGCGGGCATGAAAGAAGGTGCGGGTAAAAGGTAATGCCGCTGCAAAAGCAGCAACCGTTACCGGGGCATCTTCCTTATAAAAATTGAACCTGATAACTACTTTAGCTGCTGTTGTAATGGTGAAGCCTGGCTGCATAAAAACAAGTTTAAAATTCAAAACCAGCTAAAAAATAAACGCCCCGGATGCGGGGCGTTTATTTTTGAAAAGCTTGTTTAGCGTATCATGCTTAGTTCTTAGTAACCACTTTTGATACGGCATTATTTACGCATAACAGGGGCTTTGCTTATTACACATGGTGATTGATAAATTGCATTTTACTGCTTAGTAATTACCTTAGAAATTGAACTATTTATGCGAAGCATATAGTTACCAGCAGGCAGTTTGGTCATGGACAAAGTCGCTTTCCTGGTGCCTTCAGTGTAGTCATATTCGGCAACTTTCTTTCCTGCAAAATCGAGCACCTGTACGGTCCTGATATCGCTGCCAACAGAACCTACAATAATGTCGTTGGTAGTTGGATTAGGGAATACGTTGATGTCGCTTAAGTTCATTTTGTTGCCACCAGCGTTTTTACCAACAGCGCCGCCATTGTTGTTACCGGGAGGTGTTGGCTCATCGCAGTTTACGGTACAGGTTACAGTTACCGAACATTCTTTGCCATTAGCGTCTACACCCCAAATAGTAACCGTTACTACAACAGGACCTATAAGACTGGTAGTGTAGGGTTGCATATCGGTAGTTACAGAAGTATAATGAGGAGCATAAGCAGTACCCGCAATTACCCAGTCATAGTGTGTTATAGTAATACCCGCCATCGGTATTGCAGTAGCCATAAAGCCCCATCCGCAACCGGTTGTCATATAAAATGGCGCAACATTACTTGCCGGATCAAAGCAACCTTCCTGCTGAATAGGATCGCATATCAATTTCTGCTCCAGATCAGCCTCGCAGCAAGGGCCTTCGTTCTTATTCGGGTCATAATGCATGTTCAGTATATGAACTTTGCACTGTAATGGCCAGGAAGTACCTGCAGGTATGGTAATAGAATAAGTTGGCGTAGTCGTAGTTACCCAAATGCCCGGTGGCACCCACCAATCATAGCTTATAATAGTGTTTGACGTAACAACTGATGCTGTAATATTGAAGATACAATCGCCATTTACTGCAGTTGCTGCAATCACATTCAAGTCAGCTTTTTCGTAGCAAGGCACCGGTAACGGACCGTCTCCGCATACTTTACTTATCTGCGCGTTCAGGTCGCCTTCCGTAATAGTTGAGAAGACCGGTGTGAATACGCGGTGAACAATCGTTGGCGTAAAAACAGTGATCGTCGGGCTTTCGAATGCTACATTCTGATCTTCAGTCTCGCAGTCTTTATTATCGCTGTGCAATGATGGAGAAGTTCTGATAAAGTAGATATCATTCAATCCGAAAATTGTAGAAGAGGTAATACCTGCCATTTGCAGATTGGAGCCGTCAAAAGTCATGTCATTTAATGAATGATAGCCCAGATTACCTGAGTTAACATATTTTACCGGAGTGTTAGCCGTCATTGCTGTTAAAGAAGTTACTTCAGTAACAACTGCATCAGCAGGGGTACCGGTTGCCCAAAGCAAAGGATCAAACCATGTTCCTGCTGCGGTTGGAGATTGTACATTAAAAATGTGTTCATCATCAACTAAAGCATAGGCTGTGCTATTGGCAAAAGCAGCACTGTTATTTGTAATAGGCCTTACATTGTGACCCGCGCCTGAAGTGCTTACCCTGAAGATAAATTCACCGCTACCGCAGGTAGTGCAATAGTCATGCAGGCTGCCCCCCATTATTACAAGGGTATTGTTATACCTTTTTATCCTGGTGAAAAAATTGTCCTGCAGTTTCAATTGTGGGTTTTGAACAAAATCATAACAATGCTCCCATACTTTTAAACCCAAAGTTGCAGAGGTACCAAATGGCTGATATTCCAGAACCATTCCATCGCCATAGTTAACACCTGTAAATACGCCGCAAATGTAGATGGTCTTTTTATCTGCTGATGTAACTGCACCCAGGTACTGACCGCCTTTTGAACCATAGTAGTAGTCTTCATCGTACATAAAATTACCTGTAGCCTCATCAAAAACGCAAATCAAGGCTGCACCGGCATTGTGCGAAAAATCGTGCACACCAACAGCTGCGAGATAATGTGTACTTCCAACCAAAAATTCGGTTACGCCGGAAAACATTTCACCACCGGTTGTAGTTGCATTATCGTTGAGTACCTGCCTCCACATTGTGTGACCATCAGAAGCGGCCAACTTTGATATGAGCGCACGATTAGCCTGGTAAATGCTGTTACGACCTACTGTGCCCACAATAACAATATTATTATCATCGGTAACAATCATATCCTGAACCAGGTTGTTCTTCCCGGCAACTTCAAAATACTTTTGCCACGCAATAGTGCCAGATGCAGTTATTTTCAATACTATCATTCGGGCGTTGATAGCATTCGTACCGCTCAGGTCGTAGTCATAACCGGCGATAATGTCTGATCCATCAGACATGTGTACTGTTCTGATAGCAGTTTCGTTTTTCGGATTACCACCTACAATACTGCCGATATTGTATTGGGTCAGTGTCGCTCCCGCGGGGCTCCCAATTGCCATCAAGGCCATAAGGCAGAAGGCCTTCCAAATCATTTTCATTTTCATAACGTATATATCCTGGTTTTTAAAAGGACCGAAATTGTGTACAAAAAGCAGAGCACCCCTGAAATCAATTAAGCTAAACACTTAATTATCAGTCAATATTTTTTATCTCTGTTAATTTTTGAAATTTGTTTAAATAAATAAAAAAATGTTTTACATAAAATTATTACTTCACAAATCTATGGAATGCGGCAGCCGCATTCCAAATCCGGTTTACGAGCGGTCGTTTTTGTTTACGAACGGTAAATAAGAGCCGCTTTTATTAACATATCGCACATTTTTTACTGAAAAAAGCTAAAAATGAGCCGATTACCTAATGAAAAATCGGACTTTTTTAATCGGCAGTTAATCGCTTTTCATTAAAGTCAATAAAACGAAGAATTTACACCATTTCAGATAAAAGAAGTGAGGGCCGACCATTAACAAATCACGAAAAATAAACTTGCCACTATTGCAAATAATTTGTTGCATTATGGTGGGAAAAAATCATAAATTTATGACCAGGATATGGCTACTTTAAATTTACTATTGCTTGAGAATGAGGAGTCTGTGGATTTGCAGATTGAAAAGGTCATGGGCAATGCCGGGTTTAATGTAACTACAACAGTCGTTCACGATAAGAAAAAGTTTGTTGAGGCTGTTTCATCCCGGCATTTTGACGCCGTACTCATAGCGCACCCGGTCACTAAATTCAGTGCGAAAGATGCACTAGCCACCCTTAACGATGCAAATATTGTTACTGGCGTAATTATTATAGCAGAAAAAATAACACAGAACTACCTCACAAAGCTTGTGGTAGAGGGAGCCCACGACTATATATTAAAAGATAGCATAGAACGCCTACCCATTGCGGTAATGAACGCTATTGAGAAAATAAGCCTAAAGGCTGAACAAGAGCGCTTTTTCGACGAACTCATTACACGAAAAACACTGATGAAGGATGCCGAACGTCTCGCTCACTTTGGCAGCTGGAGGGAGGACTTTGTTACCGGCAATACTTATTGGTCTGACGAAAAATTCAGGATACTGGGATATGAGCCCGGCGAGGTGGCACCAACATGGGAGAATTTTATTAATAAAATACACCCGGACGATGTAGAGTTTGTGAAGTACACCACTGAAGAGGCCAAAAAAAATAGGAACCGACAGAAGTACACGTTTAAAATAGCGACGGCGAAAGGCCCGGTAAAATATATACACTGCGAAATATTTATTACCCGCGATGCCAACCTGAATGTTACCCAGCTTAACGGTATCATTCATGATGTTTCAGAGCATACCGAGGCGGAAATTAGACTGGTGGAGAGCGAGGAAAAATACCGCAGCCTATTCGAAAACAACCCAAGTGCACTTTTTGTAATTGAAACAGCTACCGGCAAGTTTCTTGATGTGAACCGGGCAGCTATGGAGCAGTATGGCTTTAGCAGGGAAGAATTTCTTACCATGACCTCTTTCGACCTCAACCCAAAGGAAGAAAGGGCCCTCATGACCAGAGACCCCTACCTGGAAGGCAGCAGCGATAAAGAAGTATGGAAAAACATTAAGAAAGACGGTAAGCTCCTTTATGTTGAAGTGTCCACCTCGGAAATAATGTTCGAGGATAAAAAATGTAAACTTGTATTGTCAAACGACGTTACCGACAAGCTTGAGGCACTTAACCAGGTAAAGGAAAGTGAAGCCAGGCTAATTACATCGCAACGCATAGCACATATTGGCAGTTGGGAAGTTGACCTTTCCAATGATCCGGATAACAAAAGCCCTATCAAGTGGACAGACGAAACCTACAGGATATTCGGTATTGAGCCGAATGAAATTGACCCGAACCAAACGGGTAATTCATCAGATCTGTTCATGAGCCTGGTGCACCCAGATGACCACACGAAACTTAACGCAGCACTTGACAATGCAATAAAAAATAGGACGGAATATAATGTAGAGTTTCGCCTAAACCGGCGCAATGACGGCTCCCAACGTATTATTACTGAACTCGCTGAAATTATATTTGACCCCGAAACCGGTAAGCAACTCAAAATTACCGGCACGGTGCAAGATATTACAGAGCGACGGCTGGCGGCGCAATTACTACAAAAATCGGAAGCCAACCTCAGGAGCCTGTTTGAAAACACGGAAACGGTTTATGTACTGCTTGATCTTAATCTTAAAATTGTCTCTTACAACAGCCCGGCTTCAAGGTTCTCTATAAAACACCTGAACAGGGAAATAAAAGAAGATACCCACGCGGTAGATTATTTCCCTAAGGATGTGCAGGCGCAGGTAAAAAAATCGTTGAAAGATGCGCTCACCGGCAACAACCTCAATTACGAAGTAAGCTTCCCGGAACCTGATGGTTCAATTAAATGGTATTATGCCCATTTTCACCCTGTATGGTCAGAAGAGCAGAAAATGTTGGGGGTAATTATGTCGCTGCGGGATATTACAGAGCGTAAAACATCAGAGATACAAGAAAAGAAAATAACTGCTGAACTGATTCAGCGCAATAAAGACCTGGAGCAATTCGCCTACATTATTTCGCACAACCTGCGTGCGCCGGTAGCCAACATAATTGGTGTAGCCGATGCATTGAACGACACCCAGATCAACGAAGAAGAGCGTGATTTCTTCCTGGACGGACTAAAGACCTCTGCTAAAAAGCTAGACAATATCATTACAGACCTCAACAGGATATTGCAGATGAAGCACGAAGTAAATGAGAATAAAGAACCGGTGCTGTTTTCGCAATTGGTAAAAGATATTAAGTTCACTATTGCCGGGCTGTCCGAAACCGAGTTGTTCCAGATAAAATATGATTTTACAGAAGTTGACGAAATGCTAACGCTGAAAAGCTATATGCACAGTATTTTTTACAACCTGATCTCCAACAGCTTAAAATACAAACAACCAGATCTTATACCGGTAATTGAAATAACCAGCAGGAAGTACGACAATAAAATTGAACTGACCTTTGCTGATAATGGTTTGGGCATCGACCTGAAACGGAATGGCGAGCAACTATTTGGTCTTTATAAGCGTTTCCACCAGCAGGCAGCCGAAGGTAAAGGCATGGGGCTTTTTATGGTAAAAACACAAATAGAAACACTTGGCGGCAAAATTAATGTAGCAAGTGAAGTGGGGAAAGGCACTACTTTTAAAATAGAATTTGAAATACCGGTGGCACTAAATTAACGCTACTACTGAAAAAAAATATTAACTTACACACCAATTACCCTGCAAATATATAAGTTATGGATAAGGCAACTCGTTTTATAGTTATTGATGATGATGCATTGAATAACAAGATATGCAAAGCATGTATTGAAAAATTGTACAAGGATGCACCGGTCGCAACATTCACTGACCCACGGGCTGGATTTGAGCACCTGGAGGTAGAATATTCGTCTGACACACATAACGATACCGCTATATTATTCCTCGATATCAACATGCCCGGCATGAATGGCTGGGAATTTCTGGAGCTATTTGAAAAACTGGACGACAGAATAAAAAACAGGATCAAAATCTATATCCTTTCTTCATCCGTAGATAAGAGAGATATGGAAAAGGCCCAGGCCAATAAAAATGTAGTTTACTACCTGATTAAACCCCTCACCAAAGAAACAATAGCCCTAATAACTTACGCACAAAAGAAGAAACAGGAATAATGGCTATGTACCGGGAGAGCCGACACATATAAACCTTATAAGAACAAGACCTTGTTATAATGGCGGAGCAACTGATAAAGGGAAGTAAAGAACTAAGGCTAAATACTAAATACGGGGGATACCCTTTTGGCTGCTATCTAACTGATGCCAATGGGCACCTCATCGAAATCAATGATACCAAATTGGGATGGCTCGGCTATAGCGCCGGAGAAGCTTTCACCATACAGGATGTACTTTCCACAGATAGCTTAAAAATTTATACCGATGCAATATCGCTTGCAAAAAAGCAAGGCAATGCCAACGAAGTATGTCTGAGTTTCAGGCGACGTGACGGTAGTGCATTGTGTACTGTTTCCACATTCCAGACTGTGCAACGCAGTGAAGATGAGGCAGCTCACATAAGCGTGTTCTCGCTTGACATTACCGAAGTAAAAAAGAAACAGCATGCGGTAAGCGAAAGTGAACTGATGTACCGCACACTTATAGAAGAATCGCCACTGATGCTGTTTACCGCAGATGTGCAGGGCAGATTCACCTATGTAAGCAAGCGCCTGAAAAAAGCCATTGGCTATACTGATAAAGACCTGCTGGGCAAACAATTCGCATCAATTTACGATGGCGAATGGCGCAAAAAGGCCATAGCCTTTTACCAGAAACAGCTACTTGATAAAACTGACGAGACGACGTTCTCCTTCCCGATAATTATTAAAACCGGCGAAAAATTATGGGTGGAGCAATCTGCGACCCTCATTAAAAAAACCAGCGGCAGCATAGTAGGCTACAGGTTTGCCATGTACGACATTACCGAGCGGTTGAAAACGCAGGATGCGATGGAGGAAGCGGCAAGGCTGGCAACCGAAGCTAAAGACATGCAGCGCACCTTCCTGGGCAAAATGAGCCATGAAATACGCACCCCGATGAATGGTGTAGTGGGCATGGTAAACCTGCTGAATACTACCCGGCTCACCGAAGAACAACAGGAGTTTGTCAACTGCATTAAGGAGTCATCGGGCAACATGATCCGGATTATTAACGACATACTTGATGTAACAAAAATAGAGTCTGGAAAACTGGTTTTTGAAGAAACGGAATTCGTACTGAAAAACCTGGTTAACAGTGTAATATTTACGCTGAAGGCGGTTGCCGACCAAAAGAATATTCAACTCTTTTCGCAGATTGACAGCCTGATACCTGACAATGTTGTTGCTGACCCGGTAAGGCTGAACCAGATACTACTTAACCTTGCTGATAATGCGCTGAAATTTACTGATAAAGGCAGTATCAGCATTACCGTACTGCAGAAAGAGAATACTCCTGAAAACATTAAGCTGGAATTTATTATTGCGGATACAGGTATCGGCATACCTACCGAGAAGATCAATACCATTTTCGAGAGCTTTACGCAAGCAGAAAGTGACACTACACGTAAATATGGCGGAACGGGCCTCGGGCTCACTATTGCCAAGCAACTTATAGAACAACAAAAAGGCGAAATAAAGGTAACAAGTAAGGAAGGTAAGGGCACAACTTTTACCTTCACGTTTAACTTTAAGCCCGTTAACAGGGATGCCGCTGACGAAAAGACCAAGCAGGAGAATATGAAGATCCATTCTCTGGTAGGGCTGCATATTCTGCTGGTGGAAGATAATATTATGAACCAGAGGGTGGCGAAGTATACTATTGAAAAATGGGGCGCCAAAATGTCAATTGCCGAAAGCGGACCAAAGGCGCTGGAAATGGTGGGGCAGCATAATTACGACCTTATACTCATGGATATACAGATGCCGGAAATGAACGGCATACAGTGCACTTCAAAAATAAGGAAGGAACTTAAATGCAAAACGCCGATAATGGCCATGACCGCTTCTGTAATGCAGGGTGAGCGGGAAAACTGTATCAAGGCCGGGATGAACGACTATATCTCTAAACCGTTCAATCCTGCGGAACTGAACCAAAAAATATTTGCCCTCATTCCTAAGAGCAACGACGAGAGCAGCAAAAAAATAGTGAATGTAAACTACCTCAGAAATGCGGTGGGAGATGACAACGAAGCCGTAAAAGAAATACTGGAACTCTACCTTTCTAAAACGCCCGTGTTACTTGAAGACATGGAAAGGCATTCCAAAAACGGCGAATACGCGCAGATACAATCAATAGTACACAGCCTGAAAAGTTCTGTGGGTATTGTTGGCGCCGATAGCATTTTCCACCTGCTGGACCTGATAGAAGTTAGCCTTGACAAGTTGCCGCCAGGTAAAGAAACCCTGCTGCAAATTGAAAAAGTAAAGCCGCTTATGCGTCAGTCGCTAAAAGAAATTGTGGCAGAATACAAGCAGTTGTTTGGCTAGTGTCAACTTAAAGGGAAAAAGTCAAAACTCAAAAGTGCAAAACGCATTCATTTAACCGACAATTTCAGCCGGACTCAAGACCAGGTTGCAACCAAATTCGGCATAAGCCACCGGCCATCAATAAAATAACACTTAAAAGGTTGACAAATCACTAACCTGAAGGGCGAAAATTGCTTAATATTGTTACGGCCTTAAGACAGTTTTGAAATGATGAATAAAATTCCGGTTCCCAAAAATGAGCAGGGGCGAATTGCGGCATTAAAACTCTATGACATACTGGATACAGCTCCCGAGCAGGAATTCGATAATTTGGCGCAACTGGCCGCTGAAATATGCAATACCCCTATTGCCCTGATTAACCTGATCGATGAAAAAAAACAATGGACGAAAGCCAGCGTCGGCATAGCATTACAGGAAATGCCGCGCGAATTTGCTTTTTGCCAATACACCATTCTTGACGACGAAATTTTTGAGGTTAATAATCCTTTATCAGACCCACGTTTTGAAAACAACCAACTGGTAACAGGCGAACCCGGCGTGCGGTTCTATGCAGGCATACCGCTTATAAATAAAGACGGTTATCGCCTGGGGTCGTTGTGCGTAATGTCGCCCAAGCACCACCAGCTCAATAGCTACCAGCGCATTTCATTACGAATACTTACTGCATCGGTGATGTCGTTACTGGAACTGAGGCGGGAGCGTAAAGATGCCGATTCTTACCGCCAGACACTTGATGAAATATCAGTAGTTTCTGTTCTGGACACCCACCAGAACCTGATCTATGCGAATGATAAATTCTGCAAAATGGTCGGGCTGACAGAGGATGAGTTACTTGGCAAAAACATAAGTGAAGTAAAACTATCAGACATAACACCAGACCAGGCCAACAGTATTTCCAACAGTATTGTAGAGCGTAAGAACTGGAGCGGCGTTATTAAGAACCAGAATATAAAAGGCATAGTCACCTGGAGCAAGCTCAACATTTTACCATTTACCAATAAAGATGGCGAGATCTTCAAGATACTGAATACCCGGCAGGATATTACCCAGGAAATGCTGCTGCGGGAACAACTGGCGGCCTCGGAATTACTTGCGAAAGCAGGTAGCTGGGAACTGAATATTTTTAACCGCCAGACCACCTGGACACCCGGCATGTATGCATTGCTGGAATTTGACAATACCGAGGAAAAGCTTACCGAGCAAAACATCATGAGCTTTATACACCCCGCCGATTTCGACCGGGTGAATGATGTGAACAAACGGATGCTGGAAAACAAAACCCAGGTAGAGTTGCTGGAGTTCAGGATAATAACAAAAAAATATAACGAAAAACTGATCAGCGCCATTGTGCGTAAGCGCTTCAACAGCAAAGGCGGTCTTACCGGCATTTATGGCACGCTGATGGACATAACCGACAGTAAAAGCGGCAACAGCCAGGCCAGTGATGCTACAGCCCGCTATAACGAACTTTACGACGCCGCACCCTGCGGCTACTATTCGCTGGACGCAGAGGGATATATAACGGAACTCAACGACACCTTTGCCAACTGGCTGGGCTACCGCAAAGAAGAGGTAATAAGCCAGCTTAACCTCAAGAGCATTTTGCATGCCGATAGCTACCCTTTTTTCGAAAGCAGTTTTTTTCTGCTCAAGAAAAACGGCAGCCTGAAAGATACGCATGTGCTGATGAAGCGCAAGAACGGCACCAGCCTGCATACGCTGGTGAATGCGACCGTTATTAACAATGCGCTGGGTGAATTTTCGCACGCACTTTATACTGTACAGGATATCGATGAGCTGATAAGCCTTCAAGATATGGTAGCTGCCAACCGCACCCATAAAAAAGAGAAAGTTGCAGTGGATGACCAACTGCAATTCAGTATGGATGTAGATTGCAATGTGCTTTCCGCCAGCCAAAGCCTGATGGAAATAACCGGTTATGATGAAAAGGAACTTACCCGCACAAAGTTTGCTTTTGCTGCCGATGAGCCATCCCGAACCGAGGCACTTGATTTTTACGAAAAACAGCTACACGAAGTAGTAGAACATACCACCTATACGCTACCTGCGAAAACAAAAAGCGGAGACAAAATATGGCTCGAAATTACTGCGGGCTTTAACCTGCTGGAAAGCAGCATTACCGGCTTTAATTGCACGGTGAAAGATGTAACGGACAAACGAAGAAATGACGAAGAGCTGCAGCAGGTAACCGCTAAGGCGGAAGCGGCAATGCAACTGCAGCAAACATTGTTGGGCAAGGTGAATACAGATGTTCGCAACCCGCTTGGTGGTATTGTGGGCATGATAAATTTGCTGAGCACAACTGCGCTTTCTATGGAACAGAAAGTGCTGCTGGGCGGCATTAAAGAATCTTCAGCGCTAATGCTGCGGTCGCTCGATACCATTCTTGAAGACAATAAAACACCGTTTGACTCCAATATTTCAATAGGTGGTGATGCGGAGTTTGAAATAAAGACGCTGGTAAATAACCTTATCATCGCGCTGAAACCTGAGGCAGACAAGAAAAATATCCGCTTCATTCTGCAGGTTGATAATAAGATACCGGCAACCGTAATTGCCGACGCGGCAAGGCTTACCACCATTCTGCAACAACTAGCCAGCAATGCGCTTAAGTTCACTGAACTGGGCAGCATCAGCATCAGCGTATTACAGAAAGTAGTAGCAAGGAACCTGATAACGCTGGAATTTATTGTAAAAGATTCCGGCATTGGTATGAGCTCAGCAAAACTGGAAAGCCTTTTTGGCACGCAGCCAAAAGCAGGCGCTGAAAGAAGCGGGCTACAACTTGCCAAACAACTTATTGAAGACCAGAATGGCATACTGCAGATAAAGAGCCAGCCGGGAATCGGCACCACGCTGTCATTCACATTCCAGTGTAAGCAAGCCAATGCTACCATTGCGGAGCGCGAAGCGGAAATGGCACGCCCGGTAGTCAATGAAGTAAAAACTAAGGCGGTTATTGACGAAAAAACATCGCTGGTAGGCTATAATATTTTGCTTGTAGAAGACAATATTATGAACCAGCGTGTAGGCAGGGTTACCGTTGAAAACTGGGGCGCAAATGTTACCGTTGTTGACCGTGGCAAAAAGGCGGTAGAACTGGTTACCACCAATAAATTTGATGTAATACTGATGGACCTGCAAATGCCCGAAATGAGCGGCATTGAAGCCACAGAGCTTATCCGGAATGAACTGAAAATAAATATCCCTATACTGGGCATGACGGTATCGGAAATGCAGGGCAACCGCGAGATGTGTATTAAAGCCGGCATGAACGATTATATACTGAAACCACTTAACCCGGTTGAGCTGCATCAGAAAATAATAGCGCTCATTAATAAGGGCGAAGTAACCATCAGCGATAAGATCATCAACATCAGCTATATCCGCAACATAACCGATGGCGATACCGACCTGATCAGGGAAATACTGGAGATATACATTAACCGCACGCCAGCGCTCATAACCGAACTTGATGAGCACATCAGCAATGGAGATTTTAAACAGGTAAAAGCAGGCGTTCACTACCTGAAAAACTCTGTCGGGCTGCTAGGAGCCGATACATTATTCCACTTGCTTGCAACCATTGAAGACCAGCTAAATTATTTGCCGCCGGCTAATGATACGCTTATCTTATTAACCAAGATGAAGGAGATATTAAGGCAGTCGATCGTGCAAACTGAGGAGGAGCTAAACGCATTGTAGTCGACGCAACTGCATTGATGATTACTGTTCAAAATTAAGATTCAGGGGCTCGCGGCGCAACGAGGTATCGCATTTTACGTAGTCGGCCGCGATGGTGGAGTTACCTACGATTTCAATATTGATATCATCGAACCAAATCTGACCCTCACCAGTAATGTAGGCACCCAGCGTTATTTTAGAAGTGTTATTCGGCACATCAATTTCCAGTGAATATTCTTTCCAGTCAGTAGTACCGCGCACCTGTCTGTCGCGCATATTTTCAAATGCCAGCGGCTTCTTATCTTCATCGGTATCGGCACGCAGCATAAAGCCTGCTTTGGTTGCGGTGCGGCTC
The DNA here is from genome assembly GCA_947447265.1 of Chitinophagaceae bacterium. Classification (GTDB taxonomy): domain Bacteria; phylum Bacteroidota; class Bacteroidia; order Chitinophagales; family Chitinophagaceae; genus Flavipsychrobacter. The sequence goes on along the minus strand of CANFKC010000008.1, from coordinate 95,815 downwards.
TTCATAAAACCGGTCATTTTTATACGTTTGCCCAGATAACGTTGCGAAGATATTTTCTGAATCAGGCTGCCATGCTCACCCGGTTCATATACTTTTTTAGATGACCTGATAACACCGCAGAATTTGCTGCTATCATGGCCCCACACCTTCCACCAACCCATCTCGTATTTATCTTCCGAGCCGCCCGATGCCTGCCACCCCGCCGGCATTATAAAAGACAGCAACATGGTCACCACCACCATTGCCAGTAAACCAAACACCAATTTCTTTCTCATAACCCGGAATTTATCAGTAGCAATTTACGAATAAAAAATTGTGCGAAGCGTCTGCTTCGCCAGATGAGCGTAAAGAATGTGATTTTACTACTACGACATTAAAACCCGGTATCAAATTGTCGCTGGTGTCCCTCATCCCTTCAGTATGATCGATGGTGGGGAGAGCCTTATTTCGGAAGCAAATGCTTCCTGAATAGTAGGTCGAAGGAAATGCTTCAACCAGTGTACTCTATTTGATAAACTTCGACCATTTAGACATTAAATCTGCACTAAATGGCCGGTAAAATTAACCACCTCCCCCGAATGAGCGCCGCTGAAGGAGCGGCGCTCATTCGGGTACTCCTCCTTTAAAAGGAGGAGAGTGTGTAAATAGCGCAAGGTGTTATTTTAATGTCTAAACGGTATTAGACCAGAGGGAGCCTTCATTGCGAATACTCCGCGCTCTTTGTGTTTAAATCTGCATGCCGAAATTTGCCGGATAAATGGCATTACCCCCAACCATCGCCTTTACCTGATGGTGTTCCGCCACTTGCATGCTCTATTAAATGCCCTGTGAGTACTTTGTCTAATTCGGGACGGTCAGTTACTATGGCATCAGGCGCAAAAGTGAAACCACCTTTGGGAACGTGCAAAAACCGGATAAGGCTATAACTGGCTGCAATCAGCACAATACCTGCCAACAGCAACGCAGCTTCCTGGCTTAAAACGTGATGATATAATTTAAAGGTGACCACCGCTGTAGCCAGCACGATAAGACTGGTACGCAGGAACAAAATGTCTTTCTTTTTTATACCCCAAAATAAATAAACAACCGGAATTGCGAATGTCCATATCCAGCCAAAGGCGACCGCTGCTGCACCAAACTTCATAAATACCAATGTATTGAACCGCTGAAGCATAAAGTAATTGCCAGCAGCATAAAACAACAGCAGTGCAGTTATTTTTACGTAACGCAAACAGGTGCGGTATAAGACCAAACTGGCTGTATATTTATTGGCAAAAATAAACACGAGTGCACTCACCGCCATGAGCGCAAAAGGTAAAATAGCGCTCCCCGTAGTAGTGGTGGCACCCACCATAAAGTAGGCACTTAACATCAAAGCAAGTACCGCTGCAATGCTCAGTATCGCATCAACAAAACGGACCGAAAGAAATGCACAAACTAGCGCCGACAACAGGCAAACCATCCCTTCCGGATGCCACTGCCGGCCAGGGTTGTAATCAAAAAAGCCGAAACCAATTGCAGCTGCAAAAATAAAGAAAACGGCTGCTGCCCAAACCAGTATATTATCTACCCCTGAATTGTAATGGGCATTCTGCGCGATCGCTAACTCCGCCGCACCCCAGCAGAGTCCACCCAGGAAAACACAGAATATAGCGGCACCTTTTTCGGGCTGAAAAATCAATGCAAGCAGCCCGGTTGCGAACGCTACGATAACAACAGTAAGTAAACCCAACGCAATGGTAGCATAGATATTGGGCGAATAGAATTTTACAGGCTTATCCGCTTTTAATTGCTCGTAACGTTCCCTGCCAATGCAGCCCGAATGCACCGCTTCAACGGCCTGCTGCATTACGTAACTATTGTAAAGCCATTCCTTGTTATATGCTATCATTTTGCCCGAATGTTTTGTTGTAACCAATAAGGAATGTAATGAGCACGATAGCGGATGCAATAAAATATAACAACGCTAAATAAACCATGGCTTCGCTTGATCCACCAGTTCTATCGGCAAAAAATAAAAGATGCACCACAACAGTGCTCAGCGCTATATAGCCATATAAGGCCGCCACCGCAAAAAAGTAAAAGACTTGCTCGCGTTTAGCATCCCATAAATGAAAGGCTGCTACTGCAGCAACCACCAGGAACCACAAAAAATAAAAATGCTCGTAACGGAACATAGCCGCAAGCAGGGCTACAAAGAGTAGGTGGATGCCAAAGTTCTTATAGATAAAGGCAAAGTGGGCTTTGATATTCATTCCCACGGATACATAACTGAATATGTGGAGCACCACACCAAGGGCTATGGCGCTCCACAACGTAGTATCGTTTGCAAATTGTTCGGTAAACTGCACTGACTTAGGCTGGACGGCAATACCCATCCATGCAGCAAGGTTGGTAACCGCCATTGCCTGTATGCCCTTATTGTCAAAATAATAAGCACAATAAAACAAGGCCAGCATGGGCACAAATGTGGCCAGCCCCCATTGTGTACCAAACACATGAAACTGGTATTGCAGATAACCAATAAAAGTGAGCAGCAGCAGGCACCCCATTAGCAACACATAGTCAAACCATAAGTTGGGCGATTCCACCTCATGGTTACTATAAGGTGCGGCATGCTTAAAACAATAGACAAAGCTGGCGACACACAAAATACCTACCGCGGCAACTATGGTTACATGCCCTATGGCATCAAGGTTCTTGTAAATAAATATACCGAGGCCGGAAGTGAGCAGTAAAATACCCAGGTAAAGCAACGTCCGCAGATCCCAATGCACCGAAACCGGGCCGTTGCTTTTCAGCTTTATTTCCGCCAGCTCAGCATCGTCTATCTGCCCTTCGGCATGCAGTTGTTCAAAAAGGCCTGTATCCATAAGCACTTAAATAGTTCACTAAGATACGGCAATATGAATAATACTAATTGTTCATAAAATTGTCATCAGTTGCTGTTAGTGTCATCATGCCCTTCCCCTACCCGATTGCGGCAGGAAGGCTGACATGCGTTCCTGCAAATAGCACAAGGTAGCTGTCGAAACAGTTCATAGATAGTCCCAATAAAGTAGAGACGCAAATATTGCGTCTCTACGTAACATGTATATTTCCAGGGAACATTATTTCATTACCACCTGCAAGGTTTTCCTGGTTTCCTGCCTCAGTAATATTTGTTTGTTTTCGGTGAGCTCGGCTACTACTTGCGGTGTAAAGTGACGAACGGTAAGCAATTGGACGTTTTCATTCTGCAGAACCTTGTAGTCTTTGCTCAGCGCTTCGGTAAGTACTTTTATTTTATCAGCCCGGTTATCAATGCAGGCAACAAAGCTGATGGCCGCATTCTGTATCAGGTTTATCTTTACCTTCTGGTCGTGGAAAATTGCATAGAGCCTGCTCAGATTATCTTCCGTTATAAACGAGAAGTCGCGGGTGGTTACCTGCAGCAGCACCTGGTTATCTTTCAGTACTATCAATGGCGGGTAGTGCGCATCATTGGCTTCATTCTTAATTACCGTACCCTTTAAGGCCGGGTTAAGAAAGCACTTTACGTAAAGCGGTATATTGTTATTCTGTAGCGGCTTAATGGTTTTAGCATGAATGATCTGCGCACCATAGAAAGCCATCTCTATCACCTCGTTGTAGGTTATCTCTTCTATTTTAGCGGTATTCGGGAACAGCTTAGGGTCTGCATTCTGCAAACCTTCCACATCTTTCCATATCGTAACTGATTCCAGCTGCAGCATGGCAGCCAATATCGCCGCGGTGTAGTCTGACCCCTCCCGGCCCAGCGTAACCGATTTACCCTGCGTTGTAGCGCCAATAAAGCCCTGGGTGAGTATGCTCTTACCCTGCTTTAGTTTGCGACCTATTACCGCCTGCACCTGCTGCTTACTGTAGTTCCAGTCAACTACTGCATCGCGGTAGGTATCATCGGTCCTTATTATGGTACGGGCATCTACCCATTCATGCGGCATATTATGCTGTGCCAGCAACATGGAATAAATAAGTGTTGAAAATATTTCGCCCATGCACACTATCTGGTCGTAAGAGAAATCATACCTCGTTCCGTCGGCAGCATTTACGGCCTCTTCCAGTTCGGTAAAATACTTTCTGAGCGCATCCTGCGCTTTAGTGTAATATTCAGGGCTAAGCAGGGCTTTTGCATATTCCAGGTGCTGTTCTTCCAGCTTTCGGGTAAGGTCAAGTGCAGCATCTTTATTGCCGCCGCAGGCATTGTTTACAATGTTTTCCAGCGCATTGGTCATTTTACCCATTGCGGATATCACCAGCACCAGCGGCTCTGTTGCCGTGGCAATTACAGGCAGCAAGGCTGCGGCCCTTTCAGGCGTTGCAATAGATGCACCACCAAATTTAAATACTCTCATGTAATGATTAAACGATTACTGTATGTGTAATGAAGGATGTAAAATTAGTATTCTCTGACTAAACCGCTTCCCGTCGCCCCGGTATTATCTCCATCCATTCTTTTGTATTTCCTCTGCTGTAGCTTCCAGTGTTTCGTAAAATTCCTCGCCATACTTTCGTACCAGCGCTTCTTTCAGAAATTTATACACGGGCACCTTTAGTTTATTGCCCAGCTTGCATGCAGGTTTGCAGAGGTCCTGACGAGGTTCGTAATTCACCAGTTCATATTCAGGATGCACGGTTATCCTTATCGGGAAGAGGTGGCAGGAAATAGGCTTTCGAAAATCGACCGCGCCATCTTTCCATGCTTTTTCAATACCGCATTTTACAATACCCACAGCATCTGTATAGCCATAAACGCAAATACCGCCGTTTACGGTAGGGGTAACCAGGCCATGTTCTGCGTCTGTTGTGTGGGTGCCCTGCCGTTCTATTTCAGGTAAATATTCAGCGTGCAGGTAGGGTTTTATTGTGGGGTAAATCTCGGCAATTATTTTACTTTCTTCTTCGGTAAGCGGCGCACCGCAATCACCATCAACGCAGCAGCCGCCCTTGCATTTATCAAGGTCGCAAACAAATCTTTCTTCTACAATTTCATTGCTCAGCAGTACGTTGTCTATCGCTATCATTATCTTTTTGTAAGAATGTTTTATTACATGTTGATGTAGTTCATCAGCAAATTATACTTTCCCATTACGTCTTCCAGGTCTTTGGAATCGCCATACACCTCCAGTACTTTGTAGTCGTGCCTTTCGAATGATGACACCAATGCTTCCAGCGACGTACGGTTGGTTTTAATGGTAACTTCCATAACGCCCTGCGGGTTGGTGTTTACCTGGGTGTTTAAGATAGTTACATCTTCATTCTCGCAAATACGCGCCACCTGGTAAAGGCTGTAGTTATGCGGTTGTATTTCCAGCACTATAATGCCACCCGTAACATCGAGCCCGCTATTTTCAGCGAAATATTTAAGCAGGGTATCCTTGGTTATGGCACCTACATATTTGCCCTCAGCATCTACAACCGGCAGCGCCGACAGTTCCATCTGGTTAAAAATACGCAATGCCTCAAATGGGTGTGCCGCAGCCAGAATAGCTGGTTTAAAATTGGCAGCAGGCAGTGTACTTAATTCATTGCCGGTGTTGTCCCAATCTAAAAGGTCACTTTCCTTTATTAAGCCTATGTAAGTATCGTCCTGCACCAGAGGAAGATGGCCCAGGTGGTTTTCCTCCATCAAGTTGAGTGCCCTGTCGCCGGTATCAGTCGGCTGAAGGGTAGGTATTAACGGAGATATTAATCGCATCATGCTCATTATCCACAGTTTTTCGGGTATCTTACTTGTATTGCAAAACGCAAGCCAATCTTTCTTTAGTATAAATTACGGCAAAAAAATGGCGTTGGTTTTACAAATTATAATTTGTGCTTGGCCAGGAACCCTGTAAGTATCGCATTGAATTCGTTGGGCACCTCCATCATCGGGGCATGTCCGCACTTATCTATCCAGTGCAATTCGGAATTCGGTATCAGGGCATGAAATTCTTCGGCCACCATTGGCGGAGTTATGGTATCGTTCTTACCCCAAACCAGACAGGTAGGCACTTTCATGTCTTTCAGCTCGTCGCCAAGGTTGTGCTTAATGGCCGAGCGTGCCAGGGAAATTATTTTAAGCGCCTTCATGCGGGTATTCACTATATCGTATACCTCGTCAACCAATTCCTTGGTAGCTACTTTCGGGTCGTAAAAAGTAAGTTCAGTTTTTTTGCGGATATATTCCCTGTCGCCGCGTTTAGGGTAAGTTTCACCCATGCCGTTTTCAAAGAGGCCGGAACTACCGGTAAGGGTTATTGTTGCTACCCTTTCCGGATGCTTTAATGTATAAACCAAGCCCACATGGCCACCCAGAGAGTTGCCAAGTATGTGTACTTTGTTCAGTTTCTGGTGATCCATGAACTTCGTGAGGAAGCGTGCCAGGCCCGATATGCTCGTTTCCAGCAGAATAAGATCGTAAAGTGGCAATAGGGGTATGATAACCCTATAAGAAGATTTAAAATGATCAACAAGGTCTTTAAAGTTGCTAAGCGCCCCAAAAAGGCCATGCAACAGAACTAATGGCTCTCCATTACCCTCTTCAAGGTAGTTGAATTTGCCGGAATGTTTAATTTCGTATTCCATTAAGTGATTTGTACTATGCTGCTAAAATACTATAATGAGCCAAAAATGACAAAAGTTTAAAAATAAAGTTTTAGCAACTATATGCCGCAGCTTGCATATTGCTATAATTTATAGGCGCTATATGCGCCCGGAATGCGGTGTTAACAACAATGTTGTATTTTAATTAATTCTTGCCAACGAAGAAAATAAAAGGCTCGTTAAATGCATTATTCAATGCTATCCTGACCTTATTTTTTTGCCTGATGACTCTATATCTATGTAAATCAATTACCTCAAGTGCTGCAGCATGGCCTTTATTCAGTTTGATCTGACGAAGGAATATGGCTAAAAAAAGCGCTGATGACATATCTGCCGCCATTATATTCTTTGCGTAATGCAACCAAATATGCTGTCTGTTCCACATAAGGCTAGGTTTCTTCGTGTTAACGCGCCGTAAGGCACACAATCTACTTCCCTGCTATCTTCTTCTCGGCGGCCTGTATGCACCCATCAAATCACTTCCGCAACCACACTTCCTGCTCGCACTGCGGCAACCCTGCAGCAATTCAAGCGCAAGAAAACCTAAAAAAGCGTAAAGAATTATAGTTCCTGTTTTATTTCTCATATCTTTTACTTTTGTAAAAATAGGAATTATTGACCGAAAATAGACCACGACGAATTTTAATTGCGCCACTCGACTGGGGTTTGGGGCATACTACGCGTTGCATACCCATTATTAAACATTTATTACAAGCGGGCCATCATGTTATTGCGGCTTGCAATAAATGGCAGCGTTCATTCCTGCAACAAACATTCCCAGGCATTGAATTCGTGCAGCTGGACGGGTATAATATTACTTATTCCAACAAACTGAGCCCTGCCGGAGCTGCCAACCTTAAATTAGTGCCACAGGTATGCAGGGCCATAAAGTCGGAGCACGATTGGCTGCAGCAGCACCTGGCTACCCTTAAACCCGATGGCATTATTGCGGATAACCGCTACGGGCTCTACAGTAATACAATACCATGTGTAATAATTACCCACCAGCTACAAGTACAAACAGGCATGGGCGCTGCCGCTAATAAATTGGTGCAGCGCATGCACTACCGTTTTTTAGAACAGTTCAATGAAGTATGGGTGCCTGATGTGGCGGATGCGCACAACCTGGCGGGGCAACTTTCTCACACGCTGAAACTACCAGCAAAGACGACCTATATCGGCTTACTCTCACAATTTGGAGGGCAACAAAAAAAAGAGGCTAACGAAGGCTACCTGCTTGTGTTACTTTCCGGGCCTGAACCACAGCGCAGCATGCTATCGGCCTTGCTTTGGGCGCAGCTAAAAGAGCACAAAGGCAGGGTAATTTTTGTTGCAGGCAGTCAAGCCGCACAACAACCCGAACCAACGTTACCAGCAAACATTACCTACTACAAAACCCTTGCGGGTGCACAACTTGCGGACACCTTAATGGCAGCAGACATCATTATTTGCCGGAGTGGCTATTCCACACTGATGGATCTAATTCTATTGGGCAAAAAAGCAATTTTAATACCGACGCCAGGGCAGACGGAGCAGGAATATCTGGCCAACCATTTGCAGGAGCAGGGTATTTTTCCGTACCAAAATCAAAAGAATTTTAACCTTGCGGTTGCGCTTAACAGTGCCGCGAAATTCCCATACACTTTCCCTGATTTGCAGAGCAGGTATGGTGATTATGAAAAAGTTGTGGAACGGTGGGTGAAACAATTGTAAGCGTATTTTACAGTTTAATTAATGCCACAATGAACAAAAACACCCCTGATTACTAACACTTTTATCTGTTTTATCGTCCTTTAAAGACACCCGATTAAAAACCCCCACGTTTTGAAACTAACCCATATATGCACTAGCATCATTATCTGCAGCACACTTTTTTACAGTGCGTGTACCAAGAACGCCGCTACCAGTCAACCCACACTAAAAGCTACCACTATTACCTTTTCGGGTACTGCATATAGTCTACAATTACTCAGTTTTAAAGCAGATGCCGCTGAAGGCCAACAATATTCCTGGTCATTTGGCGATGGCAATACCTCAACTTTACTTGCGCCTTCACATATCTATGCCGATTCCGGCACCTATCTGGTTTCCCTTGTTGTTAACGACGACCATACCAACGAAACAAGAAAACTGGTTCATATCGGTAAAAATCTGGCCTCTGTTTATACACGAATGCTCGGCAGCATGCGCCACTGGCACGGGTTGGTTTTTATGGACAGAAGTATCATATCAAAACCCGACAGTACTTACCCGTTACCGGATACGACATTTGCAGTTACGGTAATTGATGACACTACAGTAAATGCCGATCATGCTTACATTGACAAGATACATTGGCCGGGGAATGTGGTATACCAATTCAGCCTTGACAGCCAGGTTATACATTACCATCGCGAAGCAACATTAGAGCCAAGCTATCACTATTATGAATATGTAAGAGGAGACGTCTATTACTACCCGAAAGGGGATAGTATTACCATTATACATTACGAAAGCCGCTCGATGACGGATACCAAAGCGATCGTGTACCGATCGTATTAGCAACGGTTGAAAAAATATTTTTAAAAATTACTTACTTGTTTAGCAGGGAACTCGTCTAATTACTTATCTCCAGCTACGCATCCAACTGATACCCTTATGAAGCGATCATTTTATGTTATCCTCGCCGTTGCTATAATGCTTATAGGTTCGTGTAGTAAGAACGATAACGACAATCCTGTGCTTGCTCCATACACATTTACAAGCTCAGGTAATTTATACAATCTACAGTCCATCGCATTTACGACAAATGCGCCTGCAGGGCTAACATATAATTGGTCATTCGGTGACGGTACCACTGCAAACTACTCGTCCCCCACCCATATTTACAAAGATTCAGGCACTTACGACGTTACATTAGTTGTTAACGGCGATGTGGGACATAAAGCCCATAAAACGCTGCATATACTTATAACCCCGGCACTAGTTTATAAGGACTTCATACCTGGAACCTATCGCTGCCATTTGCGTTGCAAGTATTCCACGCCAGCATCCGATTCATTTTATGTTCTTGGGGATACTACGGTCGGCGTAACAACAATGGACAATTTCACGCTTAGGTTGAGCCCTGTTTCAGCGGTAGTTGTTTATGTATTCGATACGTCAACCACAATTCTTCACTATAATTATACCTACACCGTTTTTGGAAACAACAATCCTACTTATAAAAAAACAGACTTTTATTATTACCCCGGTAACGACAGCATAAGTATCACCGATTATCACAATCCTGATGGCAATGGCAATCTCACGCATACCTATTATTATGAGTCATTCTGATGCCGAAAAAAATATTTTCAAAAATTCCTAACGTTTTTACTTAAGCACCCGTCTTAGTATATACAGACAGTTAAAAAAATTGAGACAAAGTGTTAAATAAATTTGGTTTTGTCCGTTTTTTATCTGTCATTTGTACTTTATTTCTAAACTAAAATCATCTCTATAGCGAACATACTTCTACTTTAAACTATTGAATCCCTGATGGCCTGACCTTTACCTGACCATTTTAAAAAAGTAGAACTATGCAGCTTTCCCACTATTCTGATGCCCAACTGGCACAAGCTTTTGCCGATGGCAATGAAAGAGCTTTAGAAACCCTGATCTGCCGTTACAAGGACAAGATATACACATCTGTGTACATGCTCGTAAAAGACAAATACCTTGCGGAAGATATTTTTCAGGATACATTTCTTAAAATAATCAAGACCATGAAAAGTGGCCGCTACAATGAGCAAGGTAAATTTTTACCGTGGGCTATACGTGTAGCACACAACCTTTGCATGGATCACTTCCGCCGCAGCCGCCAGAATGTGCAGGTAACCCTGCCCGATGGCCAGGATATTTCGGTACTGTTCGGTGCCGGCGATATGGCATCTGACGGTATTGAAAAGCGCCAGGTGCACGACAGCGTAAGAAAACTGGTGGAAAACCTGCCTGAAGAACAATGTGAAGTAATTGTATTGCGCATATATGCCGACCTGAGCTTTAAACAAATATCGGAGCTTACCGGTGTGAGTATAAATACAGCACTCGGACGCATGCGTTATGCCCTTTTAAACCTCAGAAAAATGATAACCGATAACCAAATGGTTCTCCGTTAGTTATTTTTTCTTTATTTTGCAGTATGCCAGAATTGCATAGATTCTATTACCCGGACGAATTAAAAGAAAACAGCACCATTGTACTCGATGACGCTTCTGCCAAACATATATGGCAGGTGCTACGCATGGAAGCCGATGATAAAGTGAGCATTACCAATGGTAAAGGCGCTACGGCTACCGGCACCATACAGGTTGCCGAAAGGCACAATTGCGAGGTTTTACTTACTGATGTTACGTTCGCTCCGCACAAAAAACACCTGTTGCATCTTTGTGTGGCATTCACCAAAAATAATAGCCGTAACGAATGGTTGCTTGAAAAAGCCGCGGAATTAGGCGTTACTACTATTACCCCGGTAATGGCGGTGCGATCAGAAAAAGTACACTTCAGGCAAGAGCGCTGGGAAAAGATACTCACCTCGGCATTACTGCAGTCGCAACAACAATATCTGCCTGAACTTTCTGACACTATGCCGCTGGCCGATGTGCTTAAAAAGTTCGCTAACGTAAAAGACAGATTTGTAGCGCATTGCATATCAGACAAGGAAAGACAACCGTTTTCTGAAATGTTAAAACCATGTTCGGAAACTGTTATACTTATAGGCCCTGAAGGGGATTTTCGTTTCGATGAAGTAAGTTTGTGTGTGTCATACGGATACAAACCTGTATCACTGGGCTCACAACGCCTGCGTACTGAAACAGCAGCTATTTCGGTTTGCGCGCACTTTAACATGATAAACGATGGCAAGGAGTAAGAGAGGGTTATTGTTGCTGCTTACGATACTTTTTTTCATTGGCGCTCAGGCGCAGAATATGAAGCTGGCTTTGCTTGTTTATAATGGCGGCGGTGACTGGTATGCCAACCCTACATCTCTTAAAAATCTTGCTGTTTTCTGCAACGACCAGCTACATACTACTTTCAGCCCGGTTGAGGCCAGAGTAGAAGTAGGTAGTCCCGATATTTTTAATTTCCCTTTTATACATATGACGGGCCACGGCCGCTGGGCCCTCAACGATGCTGAAGCCCAGAACCTGCGCAAATACCTTGAAGGTGGCGGTTTTCTGCATATAGATGATAATTACGGTCTCGACCCTTATGTGCGCCCTGCACTGAAAAAAGTGTTCCCTGAACTGGAACTTGCAGAGTTGCCATTTACTTACCCCATTTACCACCAGAAGTTCAACTTCCCGAACGGACTGCCTAAAATACATGAGCACGATAAAAAGCCGCCTAAAGGTTATGGCCTGATCTACAAAGGCCGCCTGGTATGCTTTTACAGCTATGAAACCGACCTTGGCGATGGCTGGGAAGATTTTGAAGTGCATCGCGACCCCGCAGAAAAGCACATTGCCGCCCTACAAATGGGTGCCAACCTGGTACAATACGCGTTTAGCACCATTGGTGAAAAGCAGGTTAAGCCTGTGGAGCAATAGGATTCAATTATAAATGATAAATTGTAAATTATAAATTGCCTCTGCGACTATTGAGCTTCAATCAAGTTCTACATATTGAAATGTATAAACCCGAAGGGATGACATTATTATAAAAATGAGTAAAAATTATTGGCAATAACCCTGAAAGGGTTGAATAAAACTTCAAAGCGCATATATCACCCCTTCAGGGTTTGGTGTTTTACGTAAATGATTGCTACAATAATATCATCCCGTCGGGATTTCCAATGCAATAGCTGTGATTTAATTGACGCATCGAGCTAAACCAGCTCTGTTTTCTTGTGCGTCATACCTCTTTTTAGTTTATTTTTGACGGGATTCTGATTTTATAATGCAATTTAAAGATGTAGTTGGCCAGCAGGCTGCGAAGGAGGGTTTATTAAAAATGTGGCATAACAATGTTTTGCCGCATGCTTTGATGCTTGCAGGTGCCGATGGCACTGGTGGCCTTGCAATGGGCCTGGCACTTGTACAGTTTATTTTTTGTGAGAACAAGCGGGAAAATGACTCCTGCGGGGAATGTCCGAATTGCCATAAAGTTTCCCGGCTGGAACATGCCGATGTGCATGCAAGTTTCCCAACTATTCCACCGAAACCCGGCACTAAGGGGATGAGCCGGATCTATATCAACGAATTCAGAGAGTTCATTCACCAGACTCCGTATGGTTCTACCTTTGAATGGCTGCAGCATATTAACGCTGAAAATAAACAGGGAAATATTACCGCTGAAGAGTGCCGCGAAATTATTGAGACCCTTAACCTCAAATCGTACGAAGGTGGGAAAAAAGCCCTGCTGATGTGGCGACCTGAATACCTGGGTAAGGAAGGCAACATCTTGCTAAAAATGATAGAAGAGCCACCACATGATACGGTAATGATTTTTATTGCCGAGGATATGGATGACATTTTGCCTACCATAAAGTCGCGTACACAAACCGTAAAGCTAGCACCGATCCACCCCCGCGATATTGCGGAAATGCTGGTGTACCGATCTGAAACCGACCCTGCCAGGGCCGCACAGGTAGCCCACATTGCCCAAGGCAGTTATTCTGAAGCCTTGCGCCTGTTGCGTGAAGCAGAAAATGACCTTTTCCCGGCGGTAAAAGATCTGTTCAATTGCATCTTCATGAATAACGGGCTTGGCATTGTAAAATTTTCCGATGAGTGGTCTAAGGCCGGCCGTGAACAACAAAAGAACCTGTTGCACTATATCATCCAGTTGCTGGAACAAACCATCAGGGCACATTTTACTCCAGATGCGCCACTTGCATTACCGGAGGCTGAAAGTAAGTTTGTACGCACACTGTCTGGCATGGTATCGTTTGAAATTATTACCGGACTTATAGATGTACTGAACGATACCATCTTCTTCATTGAGCGAAATGCGCATTCTAAAACTCAGCTGCACGCGCTGGCAATTAAAATGCAATACCTCATTCAGAAAAAAGAGATTCCGGTTTAGCCGCTACAACAAATTAGGAAATCAGACTATCTTTATGCCCTGCACCCGAAAAAGGGCAGCACTAAATAAGCTCCCATGTCATTGCATCCCCATATATTCCGCTTTGCAGCAATTTTGCTTTCAGTAATTACGCTGAACACCGTTTTTAATCAGCAGGCCAATGCAACACCCTACCCGAAAGACAGCGTAAAAGCGGCTACCGGCAATAAATTTGTGGCCGATGAAAAAATGCTGAAGGCATGGAACGCCTTCGCCCAGGCTGTAAAAACCAACAATATAAAAGAGCTAAAGGCAATGTCAACCGGCTGCGTATACTGTAACTATTGCCTCTTCAATTCGGACAAAGACAACCAGAACTATGTCGATTCCATGAAAAAAAATGGCGACCTATGGACGCTGAAAGTAAATAACGAATTGCAATACCTCCCTGCCGATAAATTCTTGACAGAAGATTTTAATGATATTTTCCCTGCAGCAGTAAAAGCTAAGCTGTCAGATAAAAGCAATCTTTCTTTCCAAAGTGGAGAAGCCAACCGGAAAACATTCAACAAATTCTGCATTTCAGACCACCCTATTTCATCGAATCCCAAATTTTTCGAGGTACACATTATTGACCGCAGCGGCAAGGTTGGCCTGAGTAAAATATTCACCTTTACGGAAACCAGCAAGGGCTATAAATTTTGCGGTTACTCCATTACCCCATAGTGGTATGCCGGAAACGTTAATAATTGTCCTGTTTTAATGCATTTCAGGCGGCTGTTTTAACACACTTTTGCGATATGGCTGCGCAGGAATCGATTTTTTTCAATATCTTTGCTTCCCTTTATGCACCAACGGCTTAAGAATTTATTGTATCTGTTATTGTGTTGCACCCTGCTTGTTTCATGCGGGCATTTCGAAAAGATAAAGAAAAGCAGCGATGTTAACTTTAAGCTTACGAAGGCAAATGAATTCTTCGATAAGAAGGAGTATGCACATGCTAATGAGCTGTATAAAGACCTGTTGCCTATTATGAAGAGCACCCGTAACTTCGAGGCGCTTTACTACAAATATTCCTATACATTTTACTATCTGAAAGACTACATTGAAGCATCTTATCACTTCAAGAACTTTACGGAATACTTCCCTACCAGTAAAGATGCCGAAGAATGTGAATTTATGAGTGCCGTTTGCCTTTTCAAATACGCACCAAAATATACGCTCGACCAAACCAATTCGTTAAAAGCACTGGAAGCACTGCAATCATACGTTAGCCGCTACCCAAAATCGACCAGATTAGTAGAAGCGAATGGCTATATTGATGCTTCACACAAAAAACTGGAACAGAAAGAAGCTGATGCAGCCAAGCTGTATTTCAATATCGGCCAGTTCAAAGCGGCCACGGTTGCTTACAAAAGTGTTTTGCGTGACTACCCAGAATCTCCAAACAATGACCTCTACCAGTTCATGCAAATGAAAGCCTGGTTTAAGTATGCAAAAGCAAGCATAGAATCGAAACAGGAAGAGCGCTATGCTAATGCAATAAACGCCTTCAGAGAATTAAAAGATAATTACCCGCAATCTAAGTATCTTGCGGACGCAGATAAATTAAATACAGAAGCTTCAAATAACGTTAAAAAAATACGCAATGAGCACAAATAAGAAATCCCTCTCTTCAGTTAATCCGTTGGTGGAAACCCGCGATGTAATTGCTCTTAAAAATAAAACAGGTAACCTGTACGAATCTATTGCCGTAATTGGTCGTCGTGCTGCACAGATATCTGTAAACATGAAGGAAGAATTGCACCGCAAACTGGATGAGTTTTCAGTTCATGCCGATAATCTTGAAGAAGTTCATGAAAATAAAGAGCAAATCGAGATCTCTCGTATTTATGAGCGTATGGCTAACGCGCCATTACAGGCACTTACCGAATTTAACGACGACAGAATTTACTATCGTAAGAAATAATTACGTCTAAAACCTATTCAATAAGCTATTCCTGAACAAGGAATAGCTTATTTATTTGCAGCAAGTGAGCTTGTAACCCTGCGCAACATCCTTTCACCATATCCTTTCCAAAAAATCAGCAAGTGGCTAAATCATATAAACACCTGTTCTTCGACCTTGACCACACGCTTTGGGATTTTGAAAAAAACTCAGAAGCTACCCTGAAGCAATTGTATAAAGAATATGACCTCGCGAGCAGGGGAATAACTGATTTTGATGCCCTCTACAAATCATACAACATCCATAACGACAAGCTATGGGACCGCTACCGCAACGGCTATATTAAGCGCGATGAACTGCGCTGGAAGCGTATGTGGCTGATGTTGCTTGATTTTAAAGTTGCAGACACAGCCCTTGCCCATGAACTCGGTGTAGCCTACCTGGAAATACTACCCACACAAACGTTGTTGCTACCTAATGCCAAGGAATTGCTGGACCATTGCAAAGGTCGCTACGAAATGCACCTTATTACGAACGGGTTCGAAACCACCCAACGCCTGAAGCTGCAATATTCCGGTATCTCCCGGTATTTTACACACCTCATAACATCAGAGAAAAGCAACAGCATGAAGCCGCACCGGGAAATTTTTGACTATGCCCTTGTTGCTGCAAATGCCAATATTGAAGACAGTATTATGATAGGTGATGCTGTAGATATTGATATATTGGGAGCCATAAATGCAGGTTGGGATACGGTTTATTTTAACCAATACAATCAGCCCCATGCGAGGAAACCCACTTATGAAGTGTGCGACCTAGGTGAACTGATGAAAGTATTTTGATAATAGTGCTTTATGCACCTGCATTAACAGAATAAAGCCCTTAAACACGCTTTTTTACTCTTCTACTACTGCAATCGTTTAATTACATTTGCAGTATGAGTATGTTGCATAGCAAGCCTAAAGAAGATACCTATTTACACAAGGGAATGAGAAATCAACTGGTGCAATTGCTTCGTGATAAAAAGATAAAAGACGAGCGTGTACTAACAGCTATTGGCAATATTCCCCGGCACTTTTTCCTGGACCCGGCATTTGAACGTCACGCTTATGAAGACAAGGCGTTCCCTATTTTAGCAGACCAAACCATATCACAACCTTATACTGTAGCCCTGCAAACAGAGTTGCTGGAGCTAAAGAAGTTTGACAAGGTGTTGGAAATCGGCACCGGCAGCGCCTACCAGGCATGTGTACTTGCCGAAATGGGCATTTCGCTATATACCATTGAACGACAGAAAGAACTGTATGATTACGTAGGCAAGTTCTTTTTCCTGAAGAAATATTTCAACATCAAGCGGTTTTACGGAGATGGATATGAGGGCCTGCCCACCTACGGCCCTTTTGATAAAATAATAGTTACCGCAGCAGCGCCATACGTACCACCTAAGTTGATAGAACAACTGAAGCCCGGCGGCATATTCGTAGTGCCCGTAGGCGACGAAAACGGCCAGAAGATGCTGCGCATCACCAAGGATAAAGATGGAACATTACACACCCAAGAACTGGGCGCTGCTTCATTCGTGCCGATGTTGCAGGGGAAAAATATGTAGGGTTTGGGGGGTTATTGCAATTGTATCAAATCAGGGCACATTTTATTACCGTCATACTTCGCATAGCAATGTATTGCTCCGTTAGGAGCTACCGCTCTGTAGCATAGAATGCCAATGCCTTCTATGCGCCGTAGGTGCTACCCAATTGGTGATGGAAATAACAATCATGTACCAAGATAGTCTGGCTATCGGGTAGCTCCTAACGGAGCAAGGTCCCAATTATTGCGGTTTTCTACAGAGCGGTAGCACCTAACGGTGCAATATGAAATAAGTGGCTGCATCTATCAAAAATTCAGAGCTAAGCTGTATTTTTCGAAAAAACACTTTATGCCCAACACCTACACGCAACTATATATGCACTGTGTTTTTGCCGTAAAATATCGCGCTGCGTTGCTGAACACTACGTGGGATGAACGTTTAAGATTGTATATAACTGCGACGGTACAAAATAACGGGCATAAAATGCTTGCGATAAATAATGTGGCTGACCACCTTCATTTTTTTATTGGACTAAATCCAAAGCAGTCCATTTCTGATCTTTTACGATTAGTAAAAGGAGATTCGTCTGAGTGGATTAATAAGAATGGATTGGTAACAAATAAATTTGGCTGGCAGGAAGGATATGGAGCTTTCAGTCACTCAAAGTCTCAGGTAAGTAATGTGGCGCAATATATTGCGAACCAACAAGATCACCATAAACACACAACATTTTTGGATGAGTATAAGAAGATGCTTTCAGATTTTGGAGTTGAGTATGATGAGCGGTATATTTTCTCATTACCTGAATAATAAAATACGGAGCTAAGATCCATTGCCCTTTACCGCTTCCACATTCCTTAATATACCTTTTAGCTTAGCGCGCTTTAGGGGAGAATTTTTGAAGGCTTTATTGAACGTCTCTTCTTCTATTTCCTCCCATTGTTTCAGGGAGAGGTTGAGTATTTGCGGGATGGGTGTAAATTTCAGTTCGGTAGTGGGTTTTGAGAAACGGTTCCAGGGGCATACGTCCTGGCAAATGTCGCAGCCAAACATCCAGCCTTCCATTTTGTTATGAAACTCGTCTGGTATAAGTGCATCCTTCAACTCTATCGTAAGGTAAGAAATGCACTTGTTGGCATCTATTTCTGTTGGTGATACTATTGCGTCGGTAGGGCATGCATCTATGCAACGTGTGCAGGTGCCGCAATGGTTGGTCGTAAAGGCCGCATCTACTGCGAGGTCGAGATCAGTTATAAGCGTAGCGATAAAGAAGAAGGAACCAGAATGTTTTGTGAGCAGATTGCCATTCTTGCCTATCCAGCCGAGGCCGCTGCGCATAGCCCAGCTGCGTTCCAGCACTGGGGCGCTGTCTACAAAACCACGCCCATCTACATCACCAATATTTCGGCGTATAGAATCTAGCAGTTCATTTAGTTTGTCCCTTATCACAAAATGATAATCAGTGCCCCAAGCGTACTTTGCTATTTTGGGCGCATCCAATGTCTGCCTTTCCGCGGGAAAATAATTGAGTGTCAGCGTTATTACAGACTTAGCGCCAGGCACCAGTTTACGAGGGTCTATCCGCAGATCGAAGTTGCGCTCCATATAACCCATACCTGCCTGGTGACCTTTGTTGAGCCATTGTTCCAACCGCAGGGCATCATCATCTAACTGAACAGCCTTTGCAATGCCACAGCTGTTAAACCCGAGCCTGGCGGCTTCGGCTTTAATAAAACTAGCGTTATGTAAGGCTGTTGATAACATGGTTATTCTATTAAAAAGTATTGAGCCCAGAACATATTACGCCCTTACAGGGCTTTAGTTTGCATTGTTTTCTTTCGATGGGCTTCACCCATCGCTTTTAAATTACGCCCTTTCAGGGCTTCCCAAAATAAACTGCTGTTAAGATATGGGCTTATGGGTCAGGCCACGTATCTCGGTCAATTTTGCAACACATGCCTCAGCAAGATGCACGGGTATGCCCGCATTTACAATGCAGAAAAGCTGCAGGTCCTGCTTGTAAATGGTAGACTCATTTTGTTTCAAGATATAAAGTACTTCGCCCATAGCAGGATAATCGAACGAGAATTCATACAAAGCCTCTACCCACTTTTCTATCTTCGGTATATTTTCCAGCGACTGCAGCGTGGCAGTTTTGTAAGCGTTAATAAGGCCGGGTACACCCAGCAGGCTACCACCAAAATAACGGACTACCACAACCAATGTATTGGTCAATTCCAGGCTATCAATCTGGCCCAGGATCGGCTTGCCGGCACTACCGGAGGGCTCACCATCATCACTGGCACGGAACTGCATACCGTCATTACCGATGCGCCATGCAAAACAATGGTGTACAGCCTTGGGGTGTTCTTTTTTCAGCGCCTGTAATTTGTCCTTTACATCCTGCACTGTTTGTATCGGGTATGCATAGGCCAGAAACTTACTGCCTCTGTCGCGAAAATCGCCGATGCCGGTACCGCCCAGTGTTTTATATTTATGAGGTGTTGCCATTACTTTGCCATACCCGGTTGAAACGCGATTAAATAAATTGCTACTACTGCAAGCAGCAGCCCTACCAGCCTTTGTGCATTCACTTTTTCCTTAAAGAAAATTATTGCGGCCAATGAAGACGCCACCAATACCCCGATATTGATAACAGGAATGGTTGCAGAACTCTGCATTACATTACTATTGAGCGCACGGATTAGGAAGTAAATTGAAAAGTAATTCGGCACGCCGATTGCAATTCCGGCCACAATGTTCCTTGGCTCCAGCTTAATCTTCTTCATCAATGTCAATACCGTTATCAGGACCAGGCCAATACAGGCCGCCACGCCAAATACAAATACGGTGTAGGTCGCCTGAACATCTGACGAGGCCAGATAGCTATGCTGCACATAATTGACAATGGTATCTAGCAAACCGCTACCGACAAACAAAAGCACAGGCCAAAGCAGATTAGGTATTTTCCCGTCGTCTTCTTTAACCCTTGTTGTCAGATAAACCGCCGGGAACGCCAGCACGATTCCGGCCAGCTTAGCGATACCCGCACCTTCGTGAAAAAAGACAATAGCAAACAGCACCGGGATTACCAGAGAGAGCTTATTAGATATGGTAGCAGTAGTGATTCCATCAACCCTGGTACAGTAGGCAATAAGATTAAAAATAGAAATGAAACCCGCACCCATGAGCACCGCCCACGGAAACCAGGGCTGACTGAGTTCCGCTACATGAAAAGGCACCCTACCGATGTACAGACTACCTGTAACAACACACACAAAATAATTGATGACAATTGTTTGCAGCGTATCGATCTTAAACCTCGGGAATACTTTAAAAAGTACCGAGATAACTACATTCAACAATATGGTGGCTATAAAATAAAACATGAATCTGGTTGTCTATAAAAATAAAAGAAGTGTGGGTTATAGCTGCATGCCAGCTGCGTAAGGATAGTGGCTATTCGTATTTATAAACACATTCAGGCTATCGCTGCCCAACATGGTAGAAAACGCCTTATTACCATGCTGCAACAGCGGTCCGGCAATACCCTGCCCGAGTGTCGTTTCTGCGGTAAAAACCCGAGCCTCATCCCAAAGGCCAGCCTGAATAAAACTGTTTAACAGCTGCGCGCCGCCTTCCACTATCAGCGATAAAATATTTTCTTCATATAACTTTTCCAGGATAGCCTCCAGCAAACTATCGCCAAAAGGCGCCTTTACAAAACGGATGGAACCCATCGTTTTTTCAATGGTCTCGTTAACAATCCAGCTGGTTGCTTCGCCATTGAAAATAGCATGCGTGGTGGGCAGTGTCATTCGCCTGTCCAGCACTATTCTTAAAGGTTGCTTACCTTCCCAATGGCGGGCCGTGAGTTGGGGGTTATCATTTATGGCGGTAGTCGCACCTACTATTATCGCACTTTCTTCCGTGCGCCACTTATGCACCAACCGCATACAGTGGTCATTTGTGAGTTGTGCGCGGCTTCTATCTGCTGGAGCTATGTAACCATCGGAACTTTGCGCCCACTTTAATATAATGTATGGGCGGTGTTGCCTGTGGTAACAAAAGAACCGGCGGTTCACCCACTTACCTTCGTCATCGCACAGGCCCTCTTCTACGTTAACGCCTGCGTCCCTTAATATCTGTACCCCTCTGCCATTTACCTGCTCAAATGGGTCTGCATTAGCTATTACCACGTGCTTTATGCCTTCCTGCACTAACCGGTGGGCACAGGGTGGTGTTTTACCTTGGTGGGCACATGGTTCCAGCGTCACATACATAGTACAATCTGGAATCAGGTGCCTGTCACCATCTGTAACATTGTTTAGGCAATCCACTTCGGCATGGGCTTCACCATATTTGTGATGCCAGCCTTCGGCAATGATTCTGTCGTTATACACTAACATTGCCCCAACCATAGGGTTGGGAGCTGTAAAGCCCTTTCCTCTCTGCGCAATTTCGAGGCAACGTTTCATGTAATTCACTTCAGCCATACCGGGCGTGAAATTAAGTATAAAAGCTTAGGAGTGAGAAAAAGAGCACTTTTTTAGTAGAGTGCGCTATTAACAATGCGCTCTGTCGCGGCCCTTGAAATTCCTGACAAACCATTTTTCAAATCACTATCCGTTTTCAATACCCAGAGCTTTTCTGTCTTACCCTTGTAGGTATAATTGCCTACAATCATACTACCGCTCTGAATTTTTAACAGCCAGCGTCAAACTTTAACGCATTTGCTGCTGATGTGCATGCCTCTCTACCCTCTCATCTACAACAACTTCCCTAACTTTGCACTAATGACATTAGAGGAAGGGAAAGTGATTCGTTTATCACAGTTAACGGCAGGCACCAGGGCGGTAATAGCAAGGCATGATGAAAGTGATTTTCAGCTTACTTTAATGGAAATGGGCTGTATACCCGGCGAACCTATCTGGGTGGAAATGATAGCGCCAATGGGCGACCCGCTGGCTATCCAGATAGCAGGATATTACCTAAGCCTGCGGAAGAAGGATGCTGATAAAATATGGGTGACCATCACAGCTTAAGCTTTCCTATTGCCTCATTATGTCTGCCGACCGCCATTTTTGTAACAAATAATGGTTTATTTATCATTACATTAACATCATTTTTTATCTCTCGTCGGTTTATAATCCTAATGGCGTTATTTTTGTGCCACTTAAAGTAATTTATGCGTATTTCGAAAGAAGTGAGAACCGGGCTACTTGCTGCAGTCTCACTCATTATATTATTTATCGGGTTTTATTTTCTTAAAGGCGCTGACGTTTTTTCGAATACCAAAACTTACTATTGCTACTACCCTGCAGTAGATGGCCTTATTTCTGCCGCTAACGTAGAAGTAAGAGGCTTGCACGTAGGCATGGTTACTGCGCTTGAACTTGAAGGAAACAAGGGCGTAAAAGTGACGATGACCGTGCAAAAAAGCACCCCGATACCTAGAGGCACGGTTGCAGTTATTACTTCCGAAGGTTTGCTGGGCACCAAAATGATACGGTTAGATATGGCAGCCGGAACCGACTACTACCCTGCCGAAAGCGTATTACCTACATCAGAAGAAACCAGCCTGATGGACAATATGAGTGATCAGATATCACCACTCATGAAGGGACTGCGTAAAACTGTAGAGGCGCTTGATACCGTTATAGCCGGAGTTAACCTGATTACCAATGCTGATAACCGCGCAGCTATTACAGCTACCTTAAAATCAATCAATGCTACGGCGGAAAACTTATCGATTCTCAGTAAAACCCTGGCTGCAGAAAATGGCGAGATCAAGAGCATCATGCACAACACCAATAGCTTTACTACTTCCCTTGCTAAGAATAATGATACCATTACCCATTTATTGTCGAACCTGAATAATGTTTCCGGGCAGCTGGCACATGCCAATATTCAGAAGACATTTGCTGACCTGCAGGGTTCTGTAACTCAGTTGCAGGGTATCATGACCAAGATTAACAACAAAGACGGGTCATTGGGCTTGTTGGTAAACGATAAAGGCCTCTACAACAATATGAACAGTTCCTTAAAATCGCTCGACAATTTACTGGCCGATCTTAAAGAACACCCTTCAAAGTACGTGAACATCAGTGTGTTCGGTAAGAAGAAAAAATAGTGTTCCCGTAAAACGATCCCTTATTCAAAATTGCAGCACCGTCGGTACCATACCATAGCAAGGCTTTGCCTTATATTACTGTTCATAAGCACGGTAACTAAAAGTTTTGGCCAGAAAGCCGATACCGGCGATAAAATGACCGTTTACCCATCGGCTAAGGAGTTCATTCACATTCAGACCGACTCCGGGCAAATTAATAAATTTATTGACAGTGCCGTTTTTTACCAGGGCACTGACACCCTTTATTGCGATAGCCTCTACCAAAACATAACCAATAATACCATTGAGGCATTCAGCAATGTACGAGTGGTTCAAGCAGGTGGAACTCAGGCTACCAGCAACTACCTTAAATATGTATCTGCCCAGAAAATGGCCTATATGCGCGGCAATGTATCGTTAACTGACGGTAAAAACATACTTATCTGCGATAACATGTCTTACAATCTCGGCACGAAATTCGGGGTGTATGATAATTCTGGAACACTAAAAGCTGATTCTACAACTGTTACCAGCTACCGTGGCGAATACAATGTAAAAAGCAAGGAAGCCCGGTTTACTGGGCATGTAACTGTTACTGACCCGCACTACTATACCGAGTCAGAAGACATGGGTTATAATACAGAATCTAAACTCACGCGCTTCTTCGCAAAGTCTGTGGTAAAAGGCGATAGCGGTAAAACACAAATAAAAACATCAGGCGGCTCTTACGATAGCCATGCAGGGCTTGCCTATTTTTATACGCATTCCACAATTTGGTACGATGGCCAGTACATAGAAGGCGATACGCTTTATTTTAACCGGGCTTCGGGCTACGGATATGCCTATGGTAACGTTATAGCCTGGGATACTGCGCACCAGTCAACCCTTTATTGCGGCAAGGCTGTTTATAACCAGAAGAAACGGGTATTGCTGGCAACAGTAAAACCGGTAATGATGCAGATAAAGAATACCGATACCTTTTTTATGCGCGCTGATACCTTCTATTCGGCGCCGGAAATTAAAATAAAGAAAGACAGCAGCTTCAAGATGGCCGTTGCATTAAAACAGCAAATGGAAGCTGCAATGAAGGTAGTCGCCAAAGCAGATACCCACCTGGTAGCTAAAGATGCAATTACTCCGGCAAATACAGACAAAAAGAAGAAAAAGGAAAAGAAGAAGAACAATGGCATAAGCGCACCTAACCTGGTACTCAGCGATACTACACTAGCTGATACTACTGCGCCGATATACTTTACAGGTTACCACCATGTGCGCATTTATTCTGATTCTATGCAGGCGGTTTGCGACAGCATTAGCTACTCACAATCCGACTCCATGGTACGCTTGATGTATAGCCCGGTTGCATGGGCGCGTAACAGCCAGATAACTGGAGATACCATACTTATGCAACTGGACAGTAACCGTATCAGGAGTATTTATGTGCCCAATAACACTTTTATTGTTTCGCTTGCCGGACCTGAGAAAGCCCAACTTTATGACCAGGTGCAGGGTAAAATACTGAAAGGAAGTTTTAAAAATAACGCCATTGAAAATATGGTGGTGTACCCTGATGCTGAAGCCATATATTATTCTAAAGATGATAACAATGCATTTATTGGCGTAGTGCAAGCCAAAAGTGATAAAATACATATTGTTTTCGGCGACCAAAAAATTAAGAAAATAAGGCTGCAAACCGATACACACCAGGTGCTGACGCCATTGGAAAAGGCCGACTTACCCAACACCAAACTCAGCCGTTTTAAGTGGCAGCAGGACCGCCGTCCAAAGAATAAAGAAGAGCTATTTGATTAGCGAACTCTTAAAAATTGCTGTTGCTGCTATCGAGCCCTTCTTTACCGCGAGAATAAAATAACACTGTTATTTCCCGCGCGTGATATCAATAAGTAATACCAATTAGACGGAAAATTTCGGCATGTCGATTTAAACGCAAAGAGCGCGGAGTGTTCGCAAAGAAGGCGCTAAGTCAACGAGATGTATACCGTTTTTTTAATATCGAAATGGTATAATAATAGACTGCTATCAATTTTATTAATTTATCCAGCGATAAACAGACCCAAACATGTGGAGACGCAAGATTTTGCGTCCCTACGTAAAACGTGAAAATAATTTTGGTGATGGTTCGTCGTAAGGCCCTTTGCTGCATTAGCAAACATGCTTACTTTTCAATGATAAAACACTTCCTATGAAGCTTTCCTTGAAAATCAAATGGAGTGGTTTGAGCAGTAATATCTTTTACAATGGTGGCCGGTATAGCATCCCTATCGAGTACAAAATTACGCAGGTTGGTACTGAAGTAAATTCTGCCGGTTTCGGTGCAGCCCTTTAATAGCTTTTTTATGAGCATAACATGGTCGCGCTGCACGTCAAAATTCTCTTCCATGCGCTTGCTATTGGAGAATGTTGGTGGGTCGCAAACAATGATGTCATAATTATCGGTGGGCATATAATCGAGCCACTCTATTACATCAGCGTTAATAAAATCGTGCTGCGTATCTTTATACAGTTTGTTATACTGCATATTGCGCTTCGCCCAGTTAATGTATGTTTTGGAAAGGTCGACAGATGTTACCGTTGCCGCACCACCACTTGCAGCATATACACTGAAAGAACCCGTATAGCAGAACAGGTTAAGCACATTTTTATTCTTCGATTCACTTTTTACAAGTCCGCGGGTAATGCGGTGGTCAAGAAATAAACCTGTATCCAGATAATCAGTAAGATTGAGTATGAAATTGAGGCCGCCCTCCGATACTATTTTCTCCGTGCGCAGCTCATCAAATTTTTCGTATTGCCCCAGCCTGCCTGCTTTGCGCTGGCGTATCTTCATGAAAATTACAGACGGGTCTACTTCCAGAACAGTACAAATGGTCGCCTTGCAGGCATCCAGCCAAACGGCATGCTCTTCGTCTTCCATACCATGCCTGCGCTTGTATTCCGCAGCGTGTACCGCACCATCCAGCCATTCAATAGCAAAAGGAAATTCCGGCAGATCATGGTCATAGAACCTGAAGCAGGCTATTTCCTGTCTGCGCGCAAGCTTGCTAAAATGCTTCCACACTTTAAGCAAACGATTTTGAAACATGTTTTGTTTATCCTGGCCTGAATCTGTCAATGGTAAGATTTGAGCCCCAAAATTACTAAGTAAAAGCAATTACTACTACAAAAGAAAGTAAATCAGCTAAAATAGCTGGCAGCATTGCTATTGGTGGTGTTTAGTGCCTTACAAAATTAGAAACATTGGAATTCACGAGGTGTAGCATATTCTGCCTTTTCATGGCAATATCAGAGGTAAAAAAGGTATCTACCTTTATGTTTGATAATACAGCATCCTGGTTGTGGCTAGTGCCATATAATTCCACCATTCCGCTTTCCAGGTTCTTAATATTCAGGTTGTCTTTGAAATGACAATTGCGGATAATGATTTTTACGTTCTTAATGCAATCGAGGTGCACTGCCTTGTGAAAAACACAATCTTCAAGTATAATGAGCCTGTTGTTCATTAACGACTTCAATGAGAATTCCTCGCAAAAAGATATCCTGCTGAAAACAAGCTCTTCGACACTTCCTTTGGCATAATGGAAGGGCTGTGCAACAACGCAATCTGTAACCGCACTCTTTTTCACAAGTGTCTTAACCTGCTTTGGTGTTTTGATTAGCTCGTTGATCATAAAAAGAAGTTTAAAGTGTGTGTGGATGTGTTTTTACTTGTGCAAACATACTGCTTAACAACTAAATAACAAAATATTTTGGCAAAATATTTTTAACATGTTACCGATAAGTTAACAAAAAAAGGGGCTTATTGTAAACAGGAGGGGATTTGTCAGGTATATTCCACATCTAAGATAGGTATAAATACCTGTAAAAACAAGAAAAAAGGCACGAACGGTCGAAAAAGTTCACGAACGGTCAAAAAAGGCCACATTTTATTAACAAATAAATATTTTACAGCATACAATATAAGAAAGTGCAGAAAATAGCCCCACGTTAATACACCAAACAAAAAGAAACCGTTTTATATGCCTGATATACAAAGATTTGAAACCAGTACAAAACACAAGGTTGCTGCGGGTAGCTTTGACAACTCTCCGAAGAGTTGTCTAAGCGGTTGATACAAGCTTCGATCTGACAACACTCTGAAAAAGCTTAGCCAATATAGTCTACACACATTTGGTGGTAACTCCCCTCTTGCCAAAGAGGGGACGGCTTTTCGCTTGCGAAAAACCAGGGGTGATGGGTCTGCACCCCCGCGTTAATACACCAAACAAAAGAAACCGTTTTATATGCCTGATACACAAAGATTTCACCAGTACAAAACTCAAGGTTGCTGCAGGTAGCTTTGAAACATTCCGAAGAGTTGTCAAAGCGGTTGATACCAGCCTCGATTTGACAACATTCTGAAAAAGTGTCAAAGCTGGTTATATACGGGCACAAAACACAGGGTTGCTGTACAACCAGCTTTGATAAAATATCAAAAAAAAACAGCGCATAGTTACCTATGCGCTGTTGCAATTTTTATTGAAAGTAATTACTTAGTCTACTATAAACCTGAATACCCTGGTTGCACCCTCTTTGCTTACACGAAGCAAATACATACCCGGTGTAGCGTTCTTCATTGAGATGTTGGCATCAACCATGTTGTTCTTAACTGCAGCAGTTCCGTTATATACTACCTGGCCAACCGCATTAGTAACATCAAGGGTAAGTATACCGTTATCCATACCATCAACAAGGCCTTTTAACGAGAAGCTACCACTATTAGGGTTTGGCAACATGTCAATGTTCATTTCTGATGACGATACATTACCCACGGCTGTGTTCAAACGCACAATAACTGTATTACTCACACCAATGCTGGCACATATCATACTGCTTGGCACCTCGTAACGTACGGTATCGTTATGTGTAATGTGGTTCAGCACTAAGGTAGTTGTAGTATCAGCAACCGGTACATTATTAACGTACCACTGGCCTGTTAGCAGAGAGTAGCCTGCTATAATAGCATGGAAGGTAACATTGCTGCCATAAGAAACAAATGTATCCGGCATAGCGCTGATAGTAACAACTGGAGTATTGTCAACCAGGTGCATATAAATAATGTTGCTGGTATCTGTTGGCTTGTCAGGGCAGGCAATATTGCTGGTCATAACGCAACGGATAGCCGTACCCAATGAGAAGTATGCCGTAGAGTAGTTATCATAAATAGCGCCAACAATTGGTGTGGTCGGGCCACTTAACCATTGGTAAGTAGGTGAATAACCACCGTGTGTATTGGTTGACGTAAAGTTAACTGTAGTACCTAAGCAAACAGTATCGTTAGGGCTTACCGCAATGGTAATATTTGGCGTATCTAAAGGCAATACAGTTACCAAAACACCTGCAGACAATGCTGAAGGGCACATGTTTAACGTATCAACCACATAATACATACCTGCGGTAGCACCTGTTGCAGCCGGTATAACCGGGTTCTGCAGTGTAGAGGTAAAGCCGCCAGGGCCTATCCAATGATAAGAGAACGTACCTGACATTGTAGGTGTAGCATACAACCTTATAGGGCTGCCAAGGCATACAGGACTATTGGTACTGTCATCAGCTGCCGGAGGAATGAATGAATTCACTGCAACCGCGAATGTATTGCTAACATCAGGGCAACCGTTATGCGAAGTAGTTACCGTATAAGTACCGGCATTAGCTGTTACAGCCGATGTAGTAACTACTGGGTTCTGAACTGCTGAAGAGAATGAAGAAGGACCTGACCAGTTATAAGCAGTTACTACATAAGGTGCAGTAATACCGAGGTTGATCGTTTGGCCAACACAAACCAGCGGAGTGCCGGTAACAGTAGCTGCCGGTAAAGAGTTAACAATATGTATGTCAACATTATTATCAGGCGAAACAAAAGCAGGGTTTGATGCTACAATGCGTATACGATAGCCAGTACCCGGTGTAACGCCTGTAAGTGTGCAGGTTATAGCACCTGTTGAAGTAGCCGATGAAGTACCGATAACGGTTGGGGAAGCGAAGCTGCCTGAAGCATCAGAAAGTTGAACGGTAAAGGTATTGCCCGCAGCGAAATTGGTTAGTGTGGTATCATAAACAGTAAGGGTACCTGTACTGCAGATAAGCGTATCGGTAAACGTGCTTTGCCTGAGCAATACTATGGTATCCTGCAGGAACCTTGCCACGAAACCATCATGAGCACCACCACCATAAGTACCTTGTGCAGCTCCTGTTGAAGTAAAGCCGGTACCATTGGTTGAAGAACCTGCAATTACCACGCTGGTATTAGACGGATCAGTTGAAATACCATAAGCAAGGTCAGTTGCGGTATTACCAAAGTAGGTAGTGTAGATATCCTGGCCTGCAGGTGTAAACTTAGCTACAAAAGCGTCGCCACCGCCACCAAATGAACCCTGGTAAGCATCAGGAGTAGATAAACCTGAAGTACTGAAAGTGAAGCCGGTTACCACAACATTATCATAGGCATCAGTTGCAATAGCGTTAGCCTGTTCGTTACTGTTACCACCCAGGTAAGTTCCCCAAAGTTCAGCACCCGATGTACTATACTTCTGCACAAAGGCGTCAGAGCCGCCACCAATGCTGCCCTGGTAAGCAATACCGGCTGTAATACTATCTGTGCTGCTGGTAATACCTGTAACATAAATATTGTTACCCGCACCAACCGAAACTCCAAGGCATTTATCAGCGTTTGCTCCGCCAACATAAGTACCGAAAGTGCGGTTACCGGTAGCGCCCGAAAACTTAGCAAGGAAACCGTCTGAAGCGGTGCCACTACCCAAGATCATTTGAGCCGCGCCGGTAGTTGCCATACCCGAAACACTGGTAGTGGTACCAACAGCTACAACGTTATTAGAACCATCAACTGCTACAGCGTCAATTTCATCGTCAATGCTGCCGCCATAGTAAGTAGCCCATTGTACAGTGCCTCCACTATTAAATTTGCCAAGGTAACCATCTTGCGAACCGGTTAACGTAGTGCCATTTGTTGAAATAGAAGACGTGCTCTGTGTGCTTCCACCTACAAAAATGTTACCACCTGCGTCAATTGCAATACTTGTAGCCACATCAAGACCAGGACCACCAATGTAGCGGCCAAAGTTACGGGTAGTACCTGTATTGTTAAAAGAAGCAATATAAATATCGCCCGAACCCCTATAGGTATTCGCAGTAGAAATAGCAGTGCCTGCATTAGTAGTAGTATTGCCCACAACAAACACTGTATTGCCGCTTGCGCTGGTAACAATGCCTACTGCATCGTCAACACCTGTACCACCATAGTAAGTAACAAAACCCAGTGCACCTGTCGCAGAATACCTGGCAACAAATGCATCATAAGTACCACCACCATAAGTAACCTGGTAAACACCACCTGAAGTAATGCCTGTATTAGAACTGGTTTTACCACAAACGAAAATATTATAAGGAGTATTCGGAGCAACTTTTACAGCTGCTATCATATCATCGCCCGTACCACCTGAGTAAGTGCAGAAATTAAGATATGGGTCAATGGTCAGCGAGCCATTATAGCTGCCGGTTTCAAAACTCACTACATTATCATGTATTGCAAAGTGCGAATTCACTTTTTTACCTGAAGCTGTTTCAAAAGCGTATGGTTGCTTTTCGGCTACTTCGCCCATTGGTGTTTTCGCGATTATACCGCCATCTTTAGCCATGGTTAAAGAGGTAGAACCGCTATATTTTATTTTAATGTCAGCAGGATTACCGCCTTCACGAACCACAAAATCATATTCTACCGAACCGTTGTTCACATAAAGCACCCAGTCAATGTTCGGGTAAACGTCTTTATACGTCACTTTGCCATAGGCATGTGCAGTAAAACCTTCTTTACCGGTTTGTGCCAGAAAGTAATTTTCATAGTATTCCAGCTCCTTATCCACCAACACCGCTGCGTGTTTGTTAGCGCCTACAAGCGTAACATCCATCGGGTATGAAGTGATAAAAGGCGTATTATTCCTGTCTTCCACCTTTTTGAACTGGTAGTGCAATTGCGCATTACCAACGAAAAGGTTCAATCCCTTATCGGCTAGTTTGAATTGGATATCAGAACGAAAATGGTTATCCGCGTCCAGTACCTGGCCCTTATTTTCCACAAAACACAATGGCTTGTCGAGGCTACGATGTTGCAGAGTTTTCACATCTTTGGCTAACAGGGAAGCGGACATGAAACAACTGAGTATAAGCAGTTGGCATTTTGTACCATTAAAATACATATATGCAAAATTTTTTTGTTAAAGTTACTTGAGTGCAATGTAAGAATTATATCACAAATAATGAAGTTTTGGCACTTCAATTTGGGCCTTATAATGTAGTAATAACGAATGTCGCTTTGTTGGCATTTAAGGCTGAATTACATTTATGGCATGAACAGGCGGAATTTCGTTAAAAAAACCACCCTGGCTTCGGCAGGTATTTTACTTTCTGGATATACTTTTGGCAGCACCCCACGGCTAGGGTTCCCGAATGTGCGTATACCGCGGAGTGAAAGAAAGTTCCATTCGGTAGCTGTTGAAAAACTGATACGGGAAGTACGCCAAAGCATAGGCAACAAAGAAATTGCCTGGATGTTCGAAAACTGCTTCCCGAATACGCTGGATACAACGGTTGACCATACCTACAATCACGGCAAAGTGGATACTTACGTGATAACCGGCGATATTGATGCCATGTGGCTGCGCGACTCTTCGGCACAGGTATGGCCATACCTGCGGTTGTGCAATGATGACGTATACCTTAAAGACCTGGTAAAAGGCGTGATAAAACGCCAGACCCATTGCATTTTAAAAGACCCTTACGCGAACGCTTTTTACAAAGACGAAAGCAAAATAAGCGAATGGCACAATGACGAAACCGCCATGAAACCGGGCCTGCATGAGCGTAAATGGGAAATTGACAGCCTTTGCTACCCTATTCGCCTTGCACATGGTTACTGGAAAGAAACGGGCGATACCAGCGCTTTTGATGACGAATGGTTGGCTGCAATGAGGCTGGTTGTGAAGACTTTTATAGAACAGCAGCGCTGGCACGATAAAGGGCCTTATAGTTTTATGCGCAGCAGCAAGTACGCCACCGACAGCATACCCATGAATGGCTTTGGCTACCCGGCCAAACCCAATGGCATGATCTGTTCTATGTTCCGACCGAGCGACGACGCCACGGTATATCCTTACCTGGTGGCCAGCAATATGTTTGCTGTTGCCTCCCTTTTCCAGATGCTGGATATTATTTTTGAACTCAAGGTTGATTTTAATACCAAACCCGTTTACCAGCTGATAGACGAAGTAAATCAGGGATTGCGGGAGGCAAAAGTGAAACACCCGAAATTCGGCAACATTTATGCTTACGAAATAAATGGTTTCGGCAGCAGCAACCTGATGGACGATGCCAATGTTCCTTCACTGCTTGCGCTACCCTACCTTATGCCCAAAATGAAGGATGATGAAGTATACCTGAATACGCGCGCATTTGTGCTTTCAGAAAACAATCCGTTCTTTTTTAAAGGCAGCGCGGGAGAAGGCATAGGCGGACCACACGTAGGCGCTGACATGATATGGCCCATAAGCATAATTATGCGCGGCCTTACGAGCACTGACGATAAAGAGATTGCGTTATGCCTCGAAATGTTACAAAAGAGCCATGCCGGAACCGGATTTATGCACGAGTCTTTCCATAAAAATGACGCCACAAAATACAGCCGGCCATGGTTTGCATGGGCTAACACACTCTTTGGCGAATTTGTATGGAAGGTGTATAGGGAGAGGAAGCATTTGTTGATGTAAGTGCTTTGAAAGTGAAACACAAAAACAAAGAATGTTGCAAAGCGTTAATTAAGTTCCTCAATTGTTCGCAATAATTTTTGCAACTCGTCTTTAGGGTTTCTCCACCAATTTGTTGACCATATTCTATGAAATTTGAAGCCATTTTTTTCCAGCTGCTCCTGTCTGTACATATCGTAATGCCATGAAAGTTGATCGCTGTGATAAGCTGCTCCATCACACTCTATTGCTAACTTTAACGCACCGTTCGCATTTTTGGGAAGTACTACCATGTCAATCCTAAATCCGCCACAGGGGTATTGTTGTTGTATCCTGTCTGTACCAATTACTTCAGCTAACCAACAATATACCTCTTCTTCAAAGGGAGATTCTGAAAGACCTAAATAATCTCCCTGAATTTCACTTTGGCCCCTAGCAATTTTAGAACTTATATAACTAAGTATTGCCTGCGTTTCTTCGACATTATTTTCGCTGACCGCTTTGGCAAAAGCCAGATATGCAAGGAGCCCGGTAGTGCCATCTACAGTTTCGTTTACAGTAAGTCGTTCTCGATAAGAAGAGATTTTTATTTCGGGAATTGACGTTAGTATATATAATTTATGCTTTGCTCTTGTAATGATAACATTTAGCAGACGATGTCCATTATTTTTATTGCCGATTGGCCCAAAAGATAAACGAAAAGACCCATCGCTTTTTGAGCCAAATGTCGTACTTATCAGTATAATATCCCGTTCATCACCTTGTACATTTTCTAAGTTTTTAACAAAGAAACCGTTCTTGTCAAATTCGTTCATTTTGTTCTGAAATTCAGGGTTAGCAGAACGTTCATCCCCAATAAGCTCCAAAATAAGATTGCGTTGCTCTAAATTAAATGTCGCTACACCAACTGATAAATTACATGCAATTTCATCTTTAATTAACCTAACTATTTCCTTTGCTTCTGCTAAATTTTTTCTGTTTTCGTATAATCCATTTACATGAAAGTAACTTATTGGTGGGGATGTAATTGTTTCGGGCATTGGGACTAACCTGCTACCATAAAAACAAACATTTGAGAAAGCGATTAAATTAGGATGCCTGGAGCGATAATGCATATCCAGATAAGTCTTTGTAAAACCAATATCAATTGCAAACTGTAAAAGGGACTCGGTTAATGCACTTTCTTTTGAACTACTATTCAATAATTGAACGCTGAGTTCCTCGCTAGAAAGCTCTTCAATATCATCATCGTCATTATTGTCATCAATAATCTGCTTCGAACTTTCAAAGTAACTAGATGGTGGCATTTGCTGGCTATCACCTGATACGATAACTTGCTTTCCCCTGATTAAGGCAGGATATGTATCTTCAATTCTCAATTGGCTTGCTTCGTCAAATATTACAATGTCAAACGAATCTTTTTTTAAAGGTAGCAAAGAACTACAGGTGCTGGGATTAAGCATCAGTACTGGAAAAAAATCTGTAAAAGCATCCGGGTTAATTTGTATTATTTTCCTTAGTGAATTTCTTGTCCCGCCTTTAGGCCCCCTGAGGTTATAAAGCTGATTGATTTGGATACCGGTAGCTTTAATTTTATTTTGTCCAGATACACACCAGTTATTTAAGTTGTGCGCAATAACTTCCTTTTGTTGTTTTTGAATTTTTAACCCTAGTTCCCTAAGCACTTGTAAGCTTTGGTCATCAGTTGGGAATTTGTCATTTTGGTCTTGATGAAAAAGATTATGAAATAACCATGTATTCTCCACAATATTTTTCCACTGCTTTGAATTATACGCTTTTAGCAAAGTAATCCACTGTCTTTCAATAGGCAGCAGTGTTTTTTCTAATAATTTCCATGAAAAGTAATGTCGGATATTGCTGTCGTTTTCAATAACTGTTTGTAAATCAAAAATAAAATCCGCAATTATTTTTTCATATTCATGGATGTAGGCTTGAGGGACAGAGTAATTGTTTTTGTTAATATACTTGTCCACCTCTTTATCGGCTTTTTGCAGTATTTCCAATATTTTTGATAACGCGTCCATGTTAAACCCATACGATCCAATTTTGTTAATTGGCTCATTTATCAGTTTTGCTTGCCTTAGTTTAACAATATTATCGCAATTAGTATCAATATATTGAGTGCACTCCATTAGCTGGTTTGCACTTATGTTTTTTTGAAAATATTCTTTCCAAAAAGATTGTATACTTCGCAACAGTTGTTTTGCTTTTGCGGATTCTGTTATGATTTGCTTTTGTTTTGCGAATATAGTTGAAAGGATTTTTGTTGAAAAGGATGGGTTGAAAATATCAATTTTCTTAGGTTGATGTTTATTGACTATTTCAGACAACTCTACTAAAAGTGTTCTATTGTTTCGCAGGTTATTTTGAGACTCAGTATTCACTGTTTCCAAAAACTGGCTAGCTTCTGCCTTAAGTTCGACTTGAATATTTTTTAATTTTGCAATAGTTTCTTTTAATGTAAAAATTATAGTTCTATCATTAATATTCTCTTCAAATATTATTGGCTTAAATTTCAATTCAAGTTGCTCCAATGTATTTTCAGAACGCGCATACAAAATAGCACAATCTTCTATTTTTCCTATTAATGCTTTATATCCTACTTCGTCCAACCCTTGTTCTGCGAAAACCTTCTGTAATGAAAAATATACGCTGATATCTTCGTCTGTCTTATTGGTAGCAATCCACTTATAAACCAGGTTAGACCACCACTTTTTTTTAGGCGTTCTTAATGCTTCATATTGTTTTTCAATAAGGCTTGCTTTACTTTCAAAACGCTTGATGTCTTCATGCAGTAAGGATAAATGATGGCGTCCGGCTAAATATGTTGCGGTCCTGTTTCTTACTGTTTCTACTATATTCCCCCTATCCCTTGAAGTATCTTCAATTAGAGCAATACATTTTGTCAATTCTGGAATTAATTTTATTAGATTTTCCTTCAATACTTCAAGTGCAGTTCTTTTCTCACAAACTATAAGTATCTTTTTGTTGTTAGCTAATGCACTGGCAATTACTGCTGTCAAAGTTTGGCTTTTACCAGTTCCTGGAGGTCCCTCAATAACAATATTTTTGTTTGAATCAAGTGAACGCAAAACTCCATTTTGACTAGGGTCAGTTTCCTTTGGACTGTGAACATGCTCCCATTCAAACTTTGTTTCATTATTTTCGGTGATATTCTCAAAATCATCTAACAATGCCTCCATTTCTTTGATTTGGCTTTGCTTTTGGCTTTTATACAAACCAAAGACACCATTCCATATAATGCTGTTATTTTTAAAGTCAGCATCCGTAGTGCTTAATTTTTCAGGCAGTATGTCATATGATTCCCAAGTATTAGTTAGGTTGGCATTTTTTTCAAAGATCGATATTAGATTCTGACAAAATGCGTTAATTTCATCTTTATCCAACAAGCCATCTTCCAACATTTCTTCAGTAATAGCGGGTATTTTTATATGCTCTTCATTTTCAAGATACGATACTAAAACTTCATTTAACTTGATCTCAGATTCATCGTACCTATTAATAATCCATTCTCGTTCCTTATCAAATGTTTGTTTTATATCAAGTGGAAATATGAAGACAGGAGATGCAATGAATTTTGCTGAATCTCTGGGATTTTTCCGTACCCAAATAGGAAACCCGAAACCAAACGTTTCTACGCCATGCTCTTTCTGATAATCATCATGATCATACTTTATTGCGGCCAATCGTTTCCCAATTCTAGCTATTTGTTTTAGCTCATTGTCGCTTTTTTCGTTGAGATCTATAGAAAATTTAAAACTGAACTTTTTTTGTGAGGTTAGTGCTGTTATGAACTGTTTGGATAAACCTTTACCGATTATATCTAAATCTGTTAGTGCTAACCGAGTCAAAAGTCGTCCAGGAATTGCGTTCAACAAAATAGAACGGGAATTTCCTATTGTTAACTTCCGCAGAAGTGATTCAGCGAATGATTTGGTTAATACCATCATTGAAAAAATGATAAAAATTAAAAAAGAATGAAACGCGTAGCAAGGCGAAAGTAATCAACTCTATCCAATACTATCATTTATAACTGAAAACCACTACCACGCCAGCGCGCTCGCCCCTAAAATAGCGGCATCGGCATCGGGCAAAGCTGACTGCAATAACTGCACCTTACCCTTGTAAATGTTGAGCAGGTTTTCTTCCATATGATGCTGCACATGTGTGAACAACAAGTCGCCTGCATTAGCCAAGCCGCCAAAGAAAATAATAGCCTCGGGCGAAGTGATAGCAATGGCATCAGCTAAGGTTTGGCCCAAAATTTTACCGGTATATGCAAAGAGTTCCAGGGCAAGCGCATCGCCCTGCAAAGCTGCATCATGAATGGCTTTAGCCGTTATTTTACCTGTGTGTTTACGCAATAAACTATCTTCATTTCTTACTGCCAGCCATTCATCTGCGGAGCGAACTATACCCGTTGCTGAAGCATAAGTTTCCAGGCATCCCAGCCGGCCGCAACCGCATTTGCGGCCATCGCGGATAGCTATGACGTGACCCAGTTCACCGGCAAACCCGTCATGCCCATAGACTACATCGCCATTGGCTACAAAGCCACTACCCAGGCCCGTACCCAGCGTAACGACAATAAAATCTTTCATGCCTTTGGCGGCACCATACATCATCTCGCCCACTGCCGCTGCATTGGCATCATTAGTGAGCGTGGCCTTCATACCCAGCGCATCGCTGACCAGCTTAGCCATCGGTATAATCTCGCGCCAGGGCATATTGGGTGCGAACACAATCTCCCCGGTAAAAAAGTTTCCATTAGGCGCGCCGATACCGGCACCCGCAAAGTGATCCAGTCCTTCTTTTTCAGCAAGTGGTAATACCGCGCTTTTAAGCGCAGCTATGTAGTGCTGCACCGACGCATGCCCCGTAGTGGGCACACTGCCCTTTGCAATAATAGCCCCCCGCCTGTTTACTATTCCGAAAGCG
The DNA here is from genome assembly GCA_947447265.1 of Chitinophagaceae bacterium. Classification (GTDB taxonomy): domain Bacteria; phylum Bacteroidota; class Bacteroidia; order Chitinophagales; family Chitinophagaceae; genus Flavipsychrobacter. The sequence continues at coordinate 57,740 of CANFKC010000008.1, read as the reverse complement.
GTATTGGTACCGCCAATATCAATGCCCAGAGCCAGTTCCTGCATCATAATCTATTCCTTGTTTTTGTAACATACGGCGCACTGCAAAACCAAACCACGCCAGGTATGCAAAACCGATTGCCGGCACCCAGTATGATTGATGTATACCTATCGCTTTCAAATCCGCCAGCTTACCCTGTATAGGCGGTATAATTGCACCACCCAATATCATCATTATTAAAAATGCCGAACCCTGCGATGTAAATTTCCCGAGGCCAGCTATAGACAGTGCAAATATACATGGCCACATTATTGAACAGAATAAACCACCGCTGAGGAAGGCGTAAGTGGCAATTTTACCCGTTGTTAAAATACCTGCTACCATGCAAGCGGCACCCAGCAACGAAAACAACATTAGGGTTCGGGCAGGCTTATCTTTACTCATATAGAATGCAACGGCCTGCACAGCAACGCAAACAATATACTGGTAGAGCGGCGCCATATCGTTCTGCGCAATTGTGTTAACTGCTATAACCACCCCGAATGCCACAATGGGCGTAACGAAAAGCAACATATTTTTGAGGCTTTCCGTTGGCTCAAAAGCTTTGATTGAGCCCGTCCAGCGGCCTATCATAAGGCTACCCCAGTACATGGAAATGAATGGTGCAACCTGCGATGATGCATAGCCACCGAATTCTTTCAACTCCAATAAGGCACCCAGGTTACTTTGTATCGTTACTTCCACACCCACATAGGTGAATATGGCCAGCATACCCAATATAAGCTGCGGGTACTTCATGGCACCCCAGCCTGTAGCATCTTTCTTAGCGCGATTAAGCGAAATAAGCAGCGTACCTACAATAACCACCAGGCCACACAGCAACCATTTAAAACGGTCCATCTCTATGCTTTGCAGCAGGGCCTTATCTTCTGTGATGATAGTGTAACTCTTAAAGATTGGAACAAATACGGCAACAAGCAATATGGTCATTGCCAGCAGTGCACCCAATGCTTTTGGGGACTTTTCGGTATCTGTTTCATACTTGCCCGATGGCAATTTTTTGGAAAAGAAGAACAACGCCGCAGCCAGTATAAATAAACCACCTACACCTGCATACAGTATGGAAACCTTGCCCAGCCCGAGTGAATTGATCAGTGTGTCATTACTCTTGGTTGCGCCAAATAAAGCAAGCGCCACTACAATAGGGCCAATGGCAGTACCAAATGAGTTGATACCTCCCCCCAGGGTAATACGGTGTGCGCCAGTTTCGGGAGAGCCGAGCAATGCGGTGAAAGGGTTGGCGGCTGTTTGCTGTAAAGAAAAACCTAGCGCAACGGCAAACAGGCCAGCCAGCATTCCGGGGAATGTGTTGGCGTTTACTGCGAATATCATAATAATAGCACCGAGAGCCGAAAACAGCAACCCATATACAATACTGTTTCGATAACCCCACTTAGCCACAAGGTCTTTACCAAATACTGAGGCAGCAAAGTACAAACCGAGTGCACCCAGGTAATAAGCCAGGTAAAAAGCGAAATCGATCAGCTGCGACTGAAACTGGTCGAGCTGGAAATAGTGTTTACAAAACGGAATAAATACACCGTTGCCAGCAGCAATAAAACCCCAGAAAAAATAAACCGTGACCAGGGTTGATAGCGCTCCCGAATTAGATGCTCCCGATTTTGGGGTATTGGTATCTGCCATACTTTTAAATTTAGGGTAAGGTAATAAAAAGTGAAAAATTAAAAGTAAAAAATTAAAAGCTTGTGCCTGGTAGTCTTCAGGTGTGCCACACTAGCAAGCGTGGCACACCTCTTTATTTAGCAGGGTTATGCATTCTCCCCTTTCTGTTTTCTTTAACTTTTGCAAAATAGAGTTTGGCACGGATTATGAAATAGACAACGTAAACCAAATAAATACAAACGTTTATGAAGAAGATGATTGTAGCGGCAACGATGATTGGCGCACTTTTTACAGCCTCTGTGGCAGGCGCACAAACAACCCAGAAGAAAGTTACAAAGGAAACTGTAACCACCGAAAAAACTACTGGCAACAAAACTGAGAAAAAAGAAAAAACAAAGAAAAAATCTACAGTTCGCATGGATAAAACCGCTGCGACCAGGGCTACACAAGCTGCTAAACCAGCCAATGTGAAAACGGATGCAAAAACCATGACAGAGACTAAAAAATAGTTACCGCCGTTGCATTGTTGAGTAATGGGTGCCTCCAAAAAGGCATCCATTTGCTTTTTACGCGGTAGGCGGGTTCACTCTGTTAAGTGCCACTTTGGTATTGTGTCATTGGCCTGCTTCAAGAGCGTGAATATTTGCCACCAATTCGCTGTATTCGAAAAAGTTGTCCATTTTCTTAATCTGTACTAGTTTTGACAAAAAATATCGGGCACATGAAAAATATTCTCATCATTGCGGCTATAAGCGTTTTGTTCGCAGCCTGTGGAGGTTCTGCTAATAACCAACATCCGTCAACAAAGTATGAAGAGAAAAAAGCTTCTATTGCAGAAATGGAGCAGGAAAGCCCGTTGAAATTCCTGAAAATAAGCGGCTCTCACCGCAAAAACATAATTAACCAGGATGTGGTTGAAGGTGAAGTAAGCAATAAAGCTACCCTAACCACTTACAAGAACATACAGGTACAAATCAATTTCCTGGATGCTGAAGGCGGCAGCATTGAAAAACAAAAGCACACTTTAGATGATGCTGTAAAACCAGGGTCTACGACCGATTTTAAAATAAAAGTTAAGGTAAAAGGCGCTACTTCAGTATCGGTAGATATAGTTGATGCCACAGCCGATAAATAGCACTATACAAAATATCGGAAGGTATTTTCAGTAAACCGCATTCTACTTTTAACCTGTTCCCCCCTAGCTCTGGCCGGTAAAAAACAGGTCCAGGTCAGTATACTTAAATCCGAACCTCTTGGCTATCGGCGCATTGGTTACAGAACCTTTGTACATATAAACGCCATTACGCAATCCTTTACGGGTTAAAATAAGGTCATCAACACCACCTGCATCGGCACATTGCTGTAATATGGGCATAATAACGTTGCTTACTGCCCTTGATGCCGTACGGGAAACACCAGAAGCTATATTGGGTACGCAATAGTGTATAACATCGTACTTTTTAAACACCGGTTTTTCGTGGGTAGTTACGCGCGAGGTTTCAAAGCAACCACCACGGTCTATGCTCACATCTATTATTACAGAACCAGCCTTCATATTGCTCACCATTTGCTCGGTAACAACTACCGGCGTTACGCCATTTACAGGTTTTAACGCGCCTATGGCTACATCAGCATTTATAAGTTCCTCTGCCAGTATAACAGGGTCTAATACCGATGTGAAACAACGGCGGCCAATGTTATTTTGCAGCTTCATGAGGCGGTAGATAGAGTTGTCGAATATCTTTACCGAAGCCCCAAGACCAAAGGCAGTCCGCGCTGCGAATTCAGCAACCACTCCGGCACCGATTATTAATACCCGTGCAGGGGGTACGCCTGAAATACCACCCAATAGCACACCTTTACCATTATCGGTATTACTTAAATAGCGTGCAGCGGTAAGTATGGAATAGTTACCTGCTATCTCGCTCATGCTCCTAACAATGGGGAAGTTGCCTTCTTCATCTTGTATCGATTCAAAAGCAACCGCTATTATTTTCTTTGCTATGAGTTTTTCCAGCAGTTCATGCTTCAGCATAGGCATATGTATGGGCGAAAACACAACCTGGTTGGTTTGCAACAGGTCTATTTCTTCCATTGAAATAGGTGCCGACTTTAATATGGTTGTAGCCTTGTACAGTTCCTGCTTATCGTAAACGATGCGCGCACCTGCTTCGCTGTAATCATTGTCAAAATAAAACGATCCTTCACCCGCCATGTGCTCTACGGCCACATCATGCCCCTGGTTTACCAGGACAGAAACGCCTTCCGGCGTTAAAGGCACACGGTTCTCCTGGAACGATGTTTCCCTGGGTATGCCAATAAAGAGCTGTTTCTTTTTATGTGCCACCATTAAAGTTTCCTCTAACGGCGTATAGGAGAAAGAAGCAGATATGTACGGTTTTTTAATCATTTGAGCCATAGATGATTCAAGATAACTCACAAGATACAATAAACAGGCTAATTAAAAAAAGGGATTAACAATTGCCCCAACCAATTAATATTTTAACCGGCAATAACCTTTTTAACGTGCTCGTTATGTAGCTTTAACCTTTATTTTTGCAACAAGGCGCAAGAAATTATTATGCTACGACAATCGAACCAGCAAAGGCTTTTGCAGAAATTATCTCCACAGCAGATTCAGCTTATGAAATTGCTGCAGATACCTACGGCTAGCCTGGAAGACAGGATACAGGAAGAACTGGAAGAAAACCCTGCGCTTGAAAATGAAGCAGAGCGGAATGATGGTGAACTGGACTACGACCTGGACGATTCCGGCAGCGATGATAATTTTGAAAGTGATGGCGAAGAAGTGGAATTGAGCAACGATACTGCTGAAAAAGTGGACCTTGACGACTTTTTGCGCCACGAAGATGATGGCGACAGAAGCTATGATTATGGCGATGACAGCTATGGAGCAGAAGAAAGAATGGAAACCCCGGCAAGGGTAGAAACCAACTTTCATGACCATGTTCTTGACCAACTGGGCATGCTGGAGCTTGATGAGCGCCTGCATAAAATAGCAGAACAGATAATTGGCAGCCTTGATGAAGATGGCTACCTGCGCAGGGAAGTTACTTCGCTTTGCGACGACCTCGCCTTTGGCCAGAATATAGAAACCAGCGTTGAAGAAATAAACAGCCTGATTTTACAGATACAGCAATTTGACCCTCCCGGCATTTGCGTATGGACATTACAGGATTGCCTGCTGCTGCAACTGAAAAGGATGCCGGAAAGCAAACCTGTAAAGGATGCTATTATAGTAATGGACAAGTATTTCAACGAGTTCATTAAGAAGCACTATGATAAAATACAACGCCATCTTAATATTAACGACGAAGAATTTAAGAACGTTATCGGCATCATCATCAAGCTGAACCCTAAACCAGGCTCCTCTTTCGCGGTGCTGAATAAGGCAGAAAGCTACATTATACCCGACTTTTTCGTTTTTAACAATAACGGCATACTTGAACTAACCCTCAACTCAAAGAACGCCCCGGAACTTCGAGTATCGGAAGGATATAAAGAGATGATGCGTGCTTACGACAGGGGGCAGAAAAAAGATAAACGCCAGAAGGAAGCTGTGCTTTTTATTAAGCAGAAACTCGATTCCGCCAAGTGGTTTATTGATGCTATTAAACAACGCCAGCATACGCTACTACATACCATGCAGGCCATAATGGATTTCCAGAAGGAATTTTTCCTTTCCGGTGACGAAGCTGCGCTGCGGCCAATGATATTGAAAGATATAGCCCAGATGACACAGCTGGACGTATCAACGGTATCACGCGTTGCCAACAGTAAATTCGTACAAACTGAATACGGCACATACAAACTAAAGTACTTTTTCTCGGAGGCACTTCAACTCGAAAATGGCGAGGAAGTTTCGACCCGCGAAGTAAAAATGATACTGAACGAAATTATAGGTGCGGAAAATAAACTGAAACCATATTCTGACGAACACCTTACCGATATGCTGGTAGAAAAAGGTTACAACATAGCCCGCCGCACTGTTGCCAAATACCGCGAACAACTGAACGTACCGGTGGCAAGGCTGAGGAAGGAACTTTGATACAAGCACTAAATTAAGGTTGATTTATTCCACGTCATTTATACGGGTCTGCAATCAAAATACGATCATATTCTGTTGATAAAGTTTTTATTGAGCATTGGTTTTTTTAAAATATAACTATATATTTGGCTATTAATATGGCCAAAAAATCTGCTATTCCCGGTAATAGAATAATACTAGTAGATGCACTTAGAGGGTTTGCACTTTTCGGTATTATTTTAGCACATATAAGTCATTCTTATGCGGCTGGGCCCCTGCCTACCGATGTTCATACACTTGGCGGCAAGCCAGCCAATGAAATGGGTAGCATGATTGGTATTTATAAGATATCAGAGTTCGTTAATGCGGCCTTTGTGAATGGTAAATTCTATTCGCTGTTCACTTTCATTTTTGGTTTCAGCTTTTTTCTGCAGACCAAAAGTTTCACCAGGGATAGCAGAAACATAAACCTCCAGTTTTTTAGAAGGGCGCTATGCTTATTACTCATTGGGTTTATCCACCAGTTATTCTGGATGGGGGATATCCTCATGGTTTACGGGCTGCTAATGTTACCCCTTGTATTTCTAAGGCAGCTCAGCGACAGGCGTTTACTTATAATAGGCCTGTTATTCGTATTTAATATTCCCGGCATGCTTTACGAAGTAGGACAGTTGTTCTCAAATGCCATAGTTACCAACAGCGACGACAAAGAAGCATGGGCCTTCTATCACATCATTTCAGTAGGTAGCCTTGGCGAGATATTTGCATACAATCTTCAGCACCTCCCCGGGAAAATACACTTCCAGGCTCTTTCAGGCAGACTTTTTGTAACATTGGGCTTTTTCCTATTGGGTATGCTTGCAGCCCGTAGATGTTGGCTTAACAGGGTGCTGGAAGTAAAGAACAAAATCTACTTTATCTTTCTGCCGGCTTATGCTTTAATGATAATATTCCAGTTGATAACCATGAAGCTCAATTATAGCGATTATACAAGCAGCACTTTTGAAATAGTGCTGGGCAGTGCAATTAATTCGCTGCAATGCCTGTGTTCTATAATTCTGTATATAAGTTTTGTTGCTATTTTGTTCTTTACCCAGCACATACACAAGCTATTTAATGCGCTAGCCAACCTAGGCCGCACAGCCCTCACCAGTTATTTAATGCAAACGGCATTTGGCCTGTTCATATTCTACCGCATTGGTTTGGGAATGTTTGGCCACACCACGCCTACTTACAATGTATTAATAGGGTTAGCCTTTTTTGGGTTGCAAATGGCACTAGCCAATATCTGGCTCAGGTACTTTAATTATGGCATAGCGGAATGGCTCCTGCGGGGAGTAACATTTTGGGAGTTTCAGAAACTTAGGAAATGAACAGCTTTATATCACCTTCTTACCACGCATTGCATCTTTCAATGCCGCATCCATTACGCGCTCGGCATAAGGGCGGGAAACTTCGTTAAGGCGCTCTGTTTCACTTTGCACCAGGTCCTTATCCCTCGATTCCATAGCTTCGCGCAAGCGCTCCATTTGGGTAACTGAAGCGGTAAGTTCCACTGGCGATAGTACGTCGCCATGTTTGGCAATAAATTTCTCTGTTACCTCCAGCATTTGGGTTGCTTCCGTTAAAGCCTCAACCAATGCGCGCATTTTAATATCGTCTTTGGCATGCGTAAGAGAAGCAAGGAGCATGTCCTCCACCTGTTGGTCGGTAAGCCCGTATTGCGGCTGCACATCAATGCTTTGGGCTACACCACTGCGTAATTCAGTGGCGCTAACTTTAAGAATGCCATCAGCATCTATCAAAAACGTCACCTCCACTTTTGGCAAGCCAGCAGGCATTGCCGGTATGCCGGTCAGGTTAAATTCAGCAAGCTTGCGGTTATCCTGCACCAGGTCGCGCTCGCCCTGGTATACAGATATACGCATACCACTTTGGCCGTCTTTCTGCGTAGTGTATTGTCTGCCTGCCTTGTTAGGTATTTTAGAATTACGCGGTATCAGCACATCCATAAGTCCGCCCATGGTTTCAATACCCAGAGAAAGCGGTGTTACATCAAGCAACAGCATCTCGGTATTATTACCTGCCAGTATATCGGCTTGCACAGCAGCGCCAAGTGCTACTACTTCATCCGGGTTAATTCCATCAAACACCTCCCTGCCAAAGAATTGTTTTACCGCTTCTTTTACCGCAGGTACTCTTGTTGAGCCACCCACCATTACTACCGCATCAATTTGTGATGCAGTAAGGCCAGCATCCTTCAGTGCACTGCTGCATGAATTAATGGTGCGCGCAATCAATGGCGCTATCAGTTCATTGAAATCTTGCTTAGTAATACGCACATCCTGCCCCGCAATTTTACCCTCAAACACATCGTGGGTGCTCAGGTGCACTTTTGCTGCTTCGGCTGTCACACGCATTTCCTGTGCCAGCGATTTATCGGTATGGCTACCCAAACCTAAGGAAGAATTATCCACGCCACAGTCTTCCTGCCAATACCGCACAACGGCATTATCCATATCATCGCCACCCAGGTAAGTATCGCCATTCGTAGCCAGCACTTCGAAAATGCCGTTGTTGATGGTAAGTATCGAAATATCGAATGTACCTCCTCCCAGATCGTAAACCGCAATCGTTTTTTCTTCGTTATGCTTTACGCCAATACCATAAGCAAGGCTTGCGGCGGTAGGTTCGTTTATTATACGCAGCACATCTAAGCCAGCAAGTCGGCCAGCATCACGCGTAGCCTGCCTCTGGGCATCGTTAAAATATGCAGGCACTGTAATTACCGCCTTGGTAACCGTCGTTTTAAGTATATGCTCCGCGCGCTTTTTAAGTTCCTTAAGTATGTAAGAAGATAGTTCAATTGGCGAATAAAATTTATCGCCTACCTGCACTTTTACCAAGGCATCGGTACCATCGTCAATAATGTTGTAAGCGAAAAATCCGCTGTCTTTACTTACATCTCCATAACTCTTGCCCATCAGCCTTTTAGCGCTGTAAATAGTGCGTTCCGGTTGCTGTACCAAAAGGTCTTTAGCCGGGTTACCTACGGTAACATTCCCATATTCATCAAAGTGTACTATGGAAGGCACCAGTGTAAGGCCGTCGATCTCCCGCAGAGCGATTGGCTCATGGGTGTCGCTTTTTACAATGGCTATTAAACTATTGGTTGTGCCGAGGTCAATCCCTACAATTATTTCTTCTTGTAACAGGCTGCCTGTGGCTATATTAATGGAAACTTTGGCCATGGTTTTTATTTGGATGGCAAAGGTAGGGAATGTTAGGATGTTGGGGAGTTAAATGCTATTATTCTAAACAATAGCAGTATAAAGTAGGGGCAGAATATCTTCTGCCCTGAATAACATATGCTTTATACGAAATAATGGATAATGTAACTGGCAGAAAATTTTCTGCCCCTACCATGATAACAATTATTTTTGCCCCACCTTATCGAAAAACTCCTGCAATTTCCCAAACACATCTTTGGCAAATGGCAGCAGGTTGCCGGCAAAGGAGAAGAAATGTGGCGCAACCTGCGAAAGCCAGGGATAGGTTTTGCTGGTTGCAACAAGTTCGGGGGAAAACATATTCATGCGGGCGCCTATCCAGAGGATGGAACTGTACAATACTGCGCCCAGTATGCCATATAGTATACCTCCGGCAAGTTTATCCAGTAGGCCCAGCTTAATTGTTTCAATAGCTTTTTGCAGCATTTTAGCTACAATGCGCACTACCAGCACCACACCCACAAAAAGTATAAGGTAGCTGAGCATAGGTGCCCAGCCAGTTGTAGTATAGCCATGCGCCAGCATCCACGTTGCCAGCGATTGCGATAGCTTAAGGGCACATAAAATACCCAGCAATATCGCAATCACTGAAAACGCAGCAACAATAAGCCCTCGGGTATAACCCCTAATAAAAAATAAGGCAATAATGATGAGTCCTGTTATGTCAAGCGCCATTGCTCTTATGCAAGCAATTGTTTCACAGCTTCTGATATGGCTTTACCATCGGTTTTACCTGCAAGTTGTTTGCTGGCAACACCCATTACCTTGCCCATATCGGCAGCCGAAGTAGCGCCCACTTGCGCTATAATGGCTTTCAGCTCAGCATGAAGCTCTTCCTGCGACATTTGCGCCGGCAGGAATTTTTCAATTATAGCCAATTCCTCGCGCTCTTTCGATGCAAGGTCTTCGCGGTTTTGCTTAACGAAAATATCCAATGAATCGCGGCGTTGTTTAGCGAGTTTTTGCAGCATTTTAAGCTCTGTAGCTTCTGATATTTCACCTGAAGCGCCTTCGGCAGTTTTTTCAATAATAATTGCCGCCTTAATAGCCCGAAGTGTACGCAATGCAGCCTCATCTTTAGCCTTCATTGCGACCTTCAATTCTTCCATTATTCTTGATTCCAAAGCCATTGTATAAAAATTAAAAAGTAAAAGTAAAAAGTAAAAACGCTCGTGTTATTTGGGTTAGATGTGCCACACTTTACTGGCAAGCTCTTTCTCTATTAAGTAATGGTAAAAAATAAAAACTCACAGGTTCTGTGTACATCTACTATGCTACTGGCCCGCTTTTTCTATATTATTGGTTGCCTTTTTCAGGAAGTCTTTTGCGAACTCCTTCATTTCAGCGGCAAGTGCGGTGTTCTTTGTTGCACGTAAATAGGTATCAGCCATACCAAATAACGTCTGGTAAAAAAACTGGTCCATTTCGTCAACCATCATTTTGCTGGTCCACAGGTCGATGCGGAGGGCTTCTTTCTGAGCGCCGTCCCAAAAGCCCACTAATACGGCCTTCGCTTTCTGAGGGTCTTCAACACCACCATCGGGTGCTGTCCATTCAATGGTTTCAGGCATTTTATCCTGATCAAGCGTTATCTGTATGTTTATGTTTGAAGTCATGTTAAAAATAAAAAAGTAAATGTAAAAAATTAAAAAGCGCGTTTGCTTACAATGAGGTGCAAAATTAGGTTGATAATTTGATATGTTGCGCACTAAATTATGGCCGGACACGTAGCGCATTCTACAGCAATTGGGTATTTTTACTTTTCATTTTTTAGTTTTACTTTTTATGCGTGTTGTTATACAAAGGGTTTCATCGGCAAGTGTTACTATTAACGGGCTTGTAACCGGCTCCATTGCTAAAGGCTTTGTTATTCTGCTGGGTATTGCTATCGAGGACACTAAAGAAGATGTAGAATGGCTTTGCAATAAAATTGCCTTGCTGCGTGTATTTGCTGATGAGCAGGGCATGATGAATAAAGACATTACCGAGGCTGGCGGCAGTATATTGCTGGTAAGCCAGTTTACGCTGCATGCCCAGTACAAAAAAGGCAACCGCCCTTCGTTTATAAAAGCTGCAAGGCCTGAGCAGGCTATTCCGCTGTATGAATTCTTTATAAAATGCCTGGCCGAAAAAACTGCCCAACCGATTGCAACAGGCACCTTCGGCGCCGATATGCAGGTAGCCCTGGTGAACGATGGCCCCGTAACTATTGTTATGGATACGCAAAATAAGGAGTAGTGCCTGATTTTTATTAATATCGCTTTTCAAAACCAACCACCATGCTCGAAGTTAATTTCAACCCGTTTCCGGTTCTAACAACTGAACGGTTAGTGCTAAGAAAAGCGAAACTCGAAGATGCACCCGAAATATTATTTTTTCGCTCAGACCCCGAGATGTTGAAGTACATTGACAGGGAGCCCGCAACATCGATAGACCAGGCAAAAGACTGGCTGCAACTGGTAATAGACAACAGTGATAACAACATCGGTATTTCATGGAACATTATCCTTAAGGGGGATGATACTACAATTGGCAACATAGCCCTCTGGCGGCTGATAAAAGAGCATTACCGGGCAGAAATAGGCTATGTGCTGCACCCGAAATACTGGCACAATGGAATTATGGACGAAGCCATGAAAGCCGTTATAGACTATGCGTTTAACGCGATGGGATTACACAGCATAGAAGCCAACACCAACCCTGAAAACAAGGCTTCACAAAATACCCTTATGCGCAATGGCTTTGTTCAGGAAGCTTATTTTAGAGAGAATTATTATCATGATGGTAAGTTCACTGATTCGGCGATTTTTTCGCTGGTAAAAACTATCTGAACCGTTGATTGAAGCTGATGAAATTGATTACACTGACGTGCAAGCTGTTACCAAGCTGCCGAATTGAATAGATTGCTCACGAGCATGTATCGCACCGGTGTTCCTAACTAACCTTTACACAACCTATGCACAATGCAGATAAATGAAAAAATTGATAAGCTTACTCGGTCTATAGAAAACTCGATATCAGGAGATAGCTTCAAAACTGAAGTGTTACCACTAACTAACACTGATGTAAAGCTAATAAAATCAAAAGACTAGCAATTCAATTGGAAAGATGAGCATAAAAATCCTCGAAAAAAGATATTCAAATTGGTAATCAACGACAACCCGCTTATTCTACGGGGATTAGTTTGTCTTGAAGATAAAAGTGACCATGTTTTTATGCACCTGATTGAAAGCGCCAAATTCAATCGAGGCAAAAATAAACTCTATCTCGGCGTTCCCGGAAATCTGGTCGCCTTTGGGTGTGTGTTCTCCTTTCAAAAAGGGTATGAAGGTTATGTTTCGTTCGAATCAAAAAGCAAACTGGTTGTACATTATCAAAAATCCCTCGGCGCACAAACGCTCTTCGGCAATTTCATGATGCTTGATACCAAAGCTGCACTAAAACTGATAGCACAATATTTCCCGAATTTTCGTTAATTTTATATCATGATTAAAGAGGCAAAAGATATTGACTTTTATACCACAGGCAAGGAGCCTTCTAAAGAAGACTTTGCTTTAATAAGTGAATGGATTAAGCAGAAAAAACTTTCTTCTAAAAAACGACAAAAAAAAGCCGTTGCCATTAAATCTCATGTATAGTTGACCCATAGGCTGAGAAAGCCATTTTTTTTCAATCATTCGATTTTATTAAAAAAACCGCCATTTTCATGGCGGTTTTTCTATATCCTAAATTCTCTATTCAATAGCCGTGGACTGCTGACTGTGAACTGCCGACTGCCAACTAAAAACTAGCTGCAACCAGTAGTTGTTCCGCAGTTAGGGCACATATAACAGGTACCGTTGCGGAGGGTAATGTTGCCGCAGTTGCGGCAGGCCGGAGCGTCAGCGCTGGTTCCCATTAACTTCTTCACCTCTGCACTGTTCAGCGATGCCGCACCTACCGGCGTTGGCACTATTGCTGTTTTAGGCTTTGGTGCTGCATTTTGCGGTGCAGTTATGCGCACCTGCGATAGTTCATGTTGTTTCTGTGCTTCAACTTCTTCTTGCCTTGATAGTTTTTCAGGATCCAGTACGTGTACCAGGTCGTCGCGGTCGAGATATTCGTAAGCCAGTAAACGGAATACATAATCTAGTACCGAAGTAGCTGTTTTAATATTCGGGTGCTCTACCATGCCAGATGGCTCAAAGCGGGTAAAGATGAATTTATCAACATACTCTTCAAGCGGCACACCATACTGCAGACCTACAGATATAGCAATTGCAAAGCTGTTCAGCAAACTACGCATAGTTGCACCTTCTTTGGCCATGTCTATGAATATTTCGCCCAATGTACCATCACCATACTCACCAGTACGCAGGAATAATGCCTGTCCGCCAACTTTACCCTTCAGGGTATAGCCACGACGTTTTGCAGGTAACTGCTTACGCTCTACTATTCGGCTCAGTTCACGTTTCAATTGAGTATCCGGACTTTCCTGAACCCTGCGGTTCACTTCTTCCAGCAATTCTTCAACCGTAAGGCGGCTCATGTCTACTATCTGGCCACTATCCGCTGCTTCCTCTTTAGACTCCTCCTTATCTTTTTTCTTACTATCACTCTTGTTGCTTAACGGCTGGCTCAGTTTGCTGCCATCACGATATAACGCGCAAGCCTTAAGGCCTAACTGCCAGCTGAGGTAGTAACAATCTTTTATTTCGTCAATAGCTGCTTCATTAGGCAGGTTTACGGTTTTAGAGATAGCACCGCTGATAAATGGTTGCACTGCACCCATCATGCGCAGGTGGCCATGTGCATGAATGTAACGCTCACCATGCTTACCGCATTTGTTTGCGCAATCGAATACAGAAAGGTGTTCGTCTTTTAAGAATGGTGCACCTTCTACCGTCATGGTACCACATGCATAGCTGTTGGCTGCTTCAATTTCGTCATCGCTGAAACCTAATTCATGCAACAGGCTGAAATCAGGTGCGTAATATTGCTCTGATGTGAAGCCAAGGCGCTGCAGGCAGCTTTCGCCAAGTGTGTATACGTTAAATACGAAACCAGCTTCGAACGCGCTTTCTACTGCAATATCCAGTTTCTTTATTTCTTCTGCAATAAAGCCTTTTTCGCTCAGGCTCTGGTGGTTTATGAAAGGTGCTCCGGCAAATGTACCATGCCCCTTTGCATACTTAACAATCGTATCAATTTCGTCTGCTTTGTAGCCCAATTTCTTCAGCGCGGCAGGTATACTCTGGTTGATGATCTTGAAATAACCACCACCTGAAAGTTTCTTGAATTTTACTAGAGCGAAATCAGGCTCAACACCTGTAGTATCGCAATCCATTACCAGGCCAATAGTACCGGTAGGCGCTATTACGGTAGCCTGCGCATTGCGGTAGCCATATTTTTCGCCCATCTGCACTGCATCATCCCACGCCTTAGTAGCTGCTTTCAGCAGGTAGTCAGGGCAATATTTAGCGTTGATACCAACAGGCTTTATTTCAAGGCCTTCGTAAGCATCGGTAGCATCATAAGCCGCTGCACGGTGGTTGCGCATTACACGCATCATGTGCTCTTTATTTTCAGGGTATCTTGCGAACGTGCCTAAAACACTTGCCATTTCAGCCGATGTTTTGTAAGCAACACCATTCATAATAGCGGTAATAGAACCGGCAATAGCACGGGCTTCTTCACTATCATAAGCAATACCGCTTACCATAAGCATAGAGCCCAGGTTTGCGTAGCCTAAACCAAGGGTACGGTAGTCATAACTCAACTGCGCAACTTCAGGTGAAGGGAACTGTGCCATTAATACTGATATTTCCAGTACTACGGTCCACAGGCGGGTCATATATTCGAAACCTTCCACATCAAACTTGCTGGTTTCTTCGTTAAAGAAACGACGCAGATTGAGTGATGCCAGGTTACAAGCAGTATTATCGAGGAACATGTATTCAGAACATGGGTTAGATGCCCTGATAGAACCACCTTCCGGACACGTATGCCATTCGTTGATGGTAGTGTTATACTGTGTACCCGGGTCAGCGCAACGCCATGCAGCATAAGAAATTTTTTCCCACAGTTCTTTCGCAGGAATGGTTTTCATTGCTTTACCTGTGCTGCGTGCGGTCATTTCCCAATCGCCATTGCTATCCAGGCACTTGAAGAAAGAGTTAGGTATACGAACCGAGTTATTAGAATTCTGGCCAGATACAGTTTTGTATGCTTCGCCTTCGTAGTCAGATGCATAACCTGCAGCTATCAGCGCGGCAACTTTCTTTTCTTCTTCTACTTTCCAGTCAATGAAGTTAACTACTTCAGGGTGATCCAGATCGAGACACACCATTTTAGCAGCACGACGGGTAGTACCGCCACTCTTAATAGCACCTGCAGCGCGGTCACCTATTCTCAGGAAGCTCATTAAGCCACTTGAAGTACCACCACCGCTCAGTTTTTCACCTTCCGCACGGATGTTAGAATAGTTAGTACCGACACCTGAGCCATATTTGAAGATACGTGCTTCGCGAACCCACAGGTCCATGATACCACCTTCGTTCACCAAATCATCATCCACACTCAATATAAAGCAGGCATGTGGCTGAGGGCGTTCGTAAGCGTTGGTAGAACGTTCCAGTTTGCCTGTTTTTGCATCAACATAGAAGTGGCCCTGTGGCTTGCCTTCTATGCCATAACTGCTGAACAAACCTGTATTGAACCACTGCGGCGAGTTAGGCGCGCAGCTTTGCAATAATATGCTGTAAATAAGTTCATCGTAAAACACCTGTGCATCATCAGCCGATGCGAAATAGCCGTTGCTTTCGCCCCAACCTTTCCAGCAGTTAGCAAGGCGGTGTGCCACCTGTTTTACAGAAGTCTCGTGGGTGGTTGTGCCATCTGGCATTGGAACACCCGCTTTGCGGAAGTACTTCTGTGCTAATATATCGGTAGCTATCTGCGACCAGTGGCTTGGTACTTCCACATTGGTCATTTCGAATACCTTTTCACCCGATGGATTTTTTATCACCGAGGTACGGTAGTCGTAGTCAAACATATCAAACGCGCTTACGCCGTCGCGAGTGTAATGCCTGTTAAAGGAAAGCCCCTTTGTATTAGTCGATTTTGAAGCCATGTGCCTGTAATTTTTTTGTTTTAGATTTTGAGAGAAGAGGGCTGTTTTTCATGCTATTTGGACAGCTAAATTATCAAAAACCCAGTCGCCAGTAAAAGAAAGAAACTCACAACTCGATTGTTTTCTGTGGATAACCTTTGAACCTCAAGCGGGCTAAAGAGTATAAATTTTACACTAATATGTAATTAAAAATTGTCCCCATTTTATTCACACAATTTACCAAAATCCACCAAGTCAGCCAAATATAGAATAGTTAAAAATTGACTGTTTACAAATATAAATTGACGATGCCCGTCCCTGCTGCAATTCAACATTTTTAGAACGCAGAAAGTCTCTGAACAGCTCCTCAAAATATTTTTTTCTACATACCAAACTCATCTAAACAGTTTAGGTATTGCCGGCGTTGGTTATAAATAACTCAATGGTCTCGGCAACATTAATCACCACAGAAAAAGTCAATGACTAAAGTATGGATCGCGAGAATTGGCTTAAGTATTAGTACCTGACCTCTGGGGTAAAATGAAAAGATAGCGTTTCACATTTTGTTCCCGGATTTTTCCCGCCCTTAATACAACATAAAAATAATATTTTACAATATATGCCCGACAAGGCTATCGAAAAACTTTGCTATTTTTACACCGTTCCCAAAACAGGGAATTATTCAATTCAGCAACTAAAATAAGAACAATGGAAAATAAGAACAATGGCGATGTTAAACTGATACCCTACCGTAAAGGGGAGGGTTGGGGCTATTGCACACCTGATAAAAAGGTTGTTATCGCCTATGTTTACGAAAATACCGACCCATTTTCCGAAGGCCTTGCTGCGGTAAGGATGGATGAGATGTGCGGCTATATAGATAAAGAAGACAAGCTGGTTATAGGGTATAAATTCGATTATGCGCTACCGTTTAAAGATGGGCTTGCCGCTGTTGAAAAGAAAGGCCGCTATGGCTATATTGATACAACAGGCAAAGAAGTAATACCATTTAAATTTAACGATGCCGAGAACTTTATTGATGGCCTGGCTATTGTTGAAGTAAAAGAAAAATGGGGCTTCATTAATACCAAGGGCGAGCAGGTAATACCTTGCAAATTTGACCTGGTGGCGCCTTTTATAAACGGTGTTGCATTTGTGGAGCTGAATGGCGAAACCAAATTCATTGATAAGGCTGGCAAATTCGTTAACGACCCTGACGATGACGTATTCTACGATGGCCTGACCATGGACATTTCAGAAGACGGCGAAAAATACGGTTTCAGGGACAAGTCGGGCAAGCAGGTTGTTGACCGCATTTACGATCTGGCTATGGATTTTTCTGATGGTCGCGCCGCAGTTTGCCTGGAAGGCAAATGGGGATACATTGATACCAATGGAGAATTAGTTATCCCTTGCATCTACGATGATTATATCGATGACTTCAACGACGGCCTTGCGCTGGTGGAGCTCGATGACGATTTCGGTTACATTGATAAGGATGGCGTGCAGTATTGGGAAGATTAATTTCTAAAACAGATTTACCATTGTAGGGGCAGAAAATTTTCTGCCCCTACAATAATAACAACAAAAATATTTTACTTCACAAATTCATCCATCACCTTAAATATCCGCTCAAAATCAGCGTCGGTTAGGTTAGAGCCTGATGGCAGGCAAAGTCCGTTGGCAAACAGTTTTTCCGATACTCCGTTACCAAAGAACTCGTACTGTTCAAATATTGGCTGCATGTGCATCGGCTTCCATAAAGGACGGCTTTCTATGTTATCTTTTTCCAGTGCAAGACGCATATCTTCCCTGCTAAAGCCTGCTGCAGCAGTGTCTATCATTATTGTTGATAACCACCTGTTGCTGAAATAGCCTGTAGGCTCGGTTACAAAATGGATGCCCGCTTTACCGTTGTAACGATCGTAGTATTTTTTATAGTTGTCCCTGCGCTGCTGTATGCGGTTAGGTAATACTTCCATCTGTCCGCGGCCTACGCCTGCGCATAAATTGCTGATGCGATAGTTGTAGCCGATTTTAGAATGTTGGTAGTGGGGCGCTTCGTCCCGTGCCTGTGTACTCAGGAAGCGTGTTTCCTTCACCAGATCCGAATTATGCGACACCAATGCACCGCCACCCGAAGTTGTAATGATCTTGTTACCATTGAAAGACAGTACACCAATATCTCCAAATGTGCCACACTTACGCCCGTCAATTGACGAACCCAATGCCTCGGCCGCATCTTCCAGCACAGGAATATTGTATTTATTGGCCACAGCCATAATTTCCGTCATTTTAGCAGGCATGCCATACAGGTGAACCGGAATAATAGCCTTAGGTGTAACCCCTGCCACAATCCTCGCCTTTATAGCCGTTTCCAGCATTTCAGGGCTCATATTCCAGGTATCTTCCTCGCTATCTACAAACACAGGTTTTGCGCCTACATAGGCAATAGGGTTGGCAGATGCAGAAAAAGTCATACTCTGGCAAATAACTTCATCTCCGGCTTTTACGCCCAGCAGTACCAGGCCCAGGTGTAAACCTGCAGTACCCGAGCTTAATGCAGCCACATGCGTATCGTTGCCCAGAAACAGGGAAAGATCATTTTCAAAACCATTCACATTCGGGCCAAGCGGGGCTATCCAGTTCGTTTCAAAAGCCTCATTCACAAACCCTTGTTCTGTGCCGCCCATATGTGGCGATGATAACCAGATTTTAGTACTCATGTATTTATGGTTGTTTAATTTTTATAACTTTTGCAGGGCAACCTACTGCCGTGGCATAATCGGGTATATCACCAATTACCACTGCACCGGCGCCAATAGTTGCCCATTTGCCTATTCTTACACATTGCACTACGGATGCGCCTACGCCTATGTGCGTGCCCTCGCCTACCCTCACATCGCCGCTCAGCGTAGCATTCGGCGATATGTGCACGTAATCTTCCAGCACACAATCATGATCAATAGATGCACAGGTATTTACAATGCAGTGCTTGCCTATGGTAACATCCGGGTTCACACGAACGCCAGCCATAATCACCGTTCCTTCCCCGACTGTTGTTCTTTTTGAAAGAAAGGCATCTGCGTGGATGGCTGTGCCAAAACCGGCAACCGCGCTTAATTTATCAGCCACCTTTTTGCGGGTGCTGTTTACCCCAATGCTTATTACAACTTTATCAGGAAACGGCTCTCCTGCCGGTAATGGCTTAGTTACGGGGTACTGCCAGATAGGCGGCTTTTCGGCATCATCCCATATTTGTATAGCAGGTTCGTTGGTACTTTCCAGTATCTCTATTATCACCTTGCCATGCCCGCTTGCCCCGTAAAGAATCATAATGTTATTTAATAGTAGCCTGTTACAAATATAGTGATGTAATAGGTATGAATGACTCGTTGCTATTTAGTTTCAACCTTTGCCGGTACTTCTTTTGGCTTTTTACCCATCAATTTGTCTACCCACTTCTTGTCCATGAACGGTCGTTCTATGTACAGATAAAATACCGCTGAAATTGCCAATATGGCCAGCATCAATATTACAAACTGGAACATGAGGTTGGGCAGATAATAGTCGGTAAACCTTATATTTACGGTATACTTGCCCAGCATAGAAATAACGGTATAGTGCAGCAGGTAAATAGTATAGCACATACCACCGATAATCGGCACAAACTTAAAGCTAAAGACGGCTTTAACTATATCGTTGTTCAGAATTATGTAATAGAAGAATCCTATCATAAACGGAAATGCCAGCTTGGCAACAATATCCTGAGCGCCGTAGATATGCGTCATCGGCATAAAGAACATGACCAGGAATACAGCCAACCCAACCAATGCCATCCATTTCTGTTTGAAGAAGTCTTTCGCTACACCGCATACGTAAAAATCGCCTATCAAAATACCAATAAGGAAGTGCTGTATGTGTGCGTAGATACTGAGGAAAGTAGGCGGATATACGTTCTGCAGAATAACAAAGCCCAGAATGGCCAGCGTAATTATGGTGCGCCTAGCTAAAGCTGACAGTTTTAGTATGCGGAACATAAAGGGTGCAATAATATAATACTGAATCTCTACTTCCAGCGTCCAGGCCACAACGGTAACTAAAGGTGTGGTATGATAAATGAGGTTGTGAGAGTAAATAAGAGAAGCCAATAAACTAGGAAAAAGCGTTTTAAAATTATAAACATGCAACGCAATCTGTGCAAGAAAAATAATGATCATTACAATAAAATAGGGCGGTTCCAGCCGGGTTACCCTTCGTATATAGTAATTTTTTAGCTCAATTGGTTTGCCACCTTTTACATAATGATTAGCAAAAGGCAGACATAATATAAAGCCACTAATAGCAAAGAACAATGGAACGCTCCTGTCAGCGCCTTCCATAAATGTATTGAACCAATGGTAGTCGCTGATTTTATCTGCAAATACCAGCTTAGTCTTCTCTACGAAATATCCGCGTATGTGAAACAGCGTAACCAGCGAAAGAGAAAGGAACCGCATACCATCTATTTCGGCCATATAAGCCTGGTTACTCGTGATCCGTCGGAACTTATTAGCTAAATATATAAACATATATGATATCTCAAAATTAATTTGCAAATGTATTTATCAAATCGCAGAAACCACAATTTACCGGTCAAGTTCGTTGCATAATGACACAATCGCAACAAAAAAATCACATTACTCCCTGCCTGTTGGCCAGCTTGCGGACGCAACTCCCCAGCTTTTATTGGCTGCAGCGCCCATCGTAAACTCCAAAATCCCGCCTTTTACAAGGTCAGCATGGCTGATGTAGGTTTTGTTGTATGGCTTACCATTTAGGTTTACGCTCTGTATGTACTTATTGTCTTTGGTGTTATTCTTTGCTTTTATCACCATTTTTTTGCCTCCGGGAAAGTTGAGGGTAGCCTCGTTGAAAACAGGGCTGCCAAAAACATATTCTCCATTGGCTGGGTTGGCAGGGAACATCCCCATCATACTCCAAACAGCCCAGGCACTCATCTGCCCGCAATCTTCATTGCCTGAATAACCCTCTGGCTGATCGTGATACATGGTATCTAATATCTGCCGCACTTTTTCCTGCGTTTTCCATGGCTGGCCAACAAAGTTGTACATATAGGCGATATGGTGACTTGGCTCATTGCCATGAGCATACTGCCCTATCAGGCCGCTCACGTCTGGCGGTGCGGACTCCCCTACTATCGTGCTGTTGGCTATGAATAAGGAATCAAGCTTGTTGATAAATGCATCGGTACTGCCAAACGACTTAGCCAAACCGCGCACATCGTGTGGCACGAAAAACGTGTACTGCCATGCATTGCCTTCTTCGTAATTTGATGTTTTCCAATCGGTTGAAGCATAATACGGATTGAATGGCGCTACCCACGTTCCGTCCGCCTTTTTGGCACGCATAAAGCCGGTTTGCGCATCAAACAACTGCTGCCAGGAATCTCCCCGCTTCATAAATTTAGCATAGTCGTCCATCTTGCCCAGCTTTTTGGCCACCTGTGCTATACACCAGTCATCATAGGCATATTCCACCGTAAGCGTTACACTGAAAGAACCTTTATCTGATGGCAGGTAACCATATTTAATGTAATCTGGTGTGCCCCTGTCGTTTGTCTGGTTAGCGCTTGCGAGCATGGCTTCGTAAACATGCTGCGCATCAAGGCCAGGTGTATTTTTCAAAACAGCATCTGCAAGAACGGGCACAGCGTGGTAGCCGCTCATGCAATTGGTTTCAAAGGTGCTCAGGTCCCATACCGGCAACAGGCCATTTTCATCGTAAAAAGCCAGCATACTGTTCAATATGTCAATATTGCGTTGTGGCTGCGTAACCGTGAACAAAGGATTCAGCCCACGGAAGGTATCCCACAAAGAAAATACCGTGTAGCGTTGCCTTTTATCGGCCATACTCAACACATTATTTTTTGCATTGCGGTAAACACCGTCAGCATCACTATAAAGAACCGGCGCCATGCAGGTATGGTACAATGCGGTATAGAATACCCGCTTCCGATGTTCATCGGTTGTAGTTACCTGTATTTTTTGCAGTTCGGCTTCCCATTTACTTTCTGCCTGTTTACGGCATTGTTCAAAATTCCAGCTTCTAACCTCGCCCAAAGCTTCCAGCGCCTTTTCGTAGCTGGTTGACGATAGCGCCACTTTCATTAGTATTGGCTGTCCCTCAAGGTCTTTAAACTCCAACTCGCCGTTATATACTTTTCCGTTTTCGTCAGACTGCGCTATTTCTTCGTGAGTTTCGGTATTGTACAAATGGAATTTGCTGATGGGTTTTGAAGTGCGTGCTGCAAAAAATACCCTTTGCACATTTGCCCAACCCTTCGAAAAGCGGTAGCCAACTATGGTAGAATCGTCTATCTGCAGTATACGCGACCTGGTGGTATTGTCCCAGTTGATCATATAATTCAGCTGGAAACGGACAACCGGTGTGCTGCCCTTCGGGAAGGTATATTGGTGCAGGCCACAACGTTCCGTGGCAGTTAAGGCCACGCTAACGCCATTATCCATTTTCACACTATAAAAACCCGGACTTGCTTTTTCGTTTTTATGATCGAACGGCACTTTAAAAAATGTGGTACTGTCGTCAATAAGCCTGGTGTGGGGCATTACCGAAATATCGGTCCAGTCGCCACAGCCGGTACCACTCAGGTGCATATGGCTGAAGCCTGCAATGGTATTACTGCTATAGTTGTAGCCGCTGCACCAGTCCCAGCCCTGTTCCCCATTATCCGGGCTCAGCTGCACCATACCAAAGGGTACGGTAGCACCCGGATAGGTATGCCCGTGCCCGCCGGTACCGATGAACGGATCGACATATTTAGTGAGGTTTTGGCCGTTAGCGTTTACGCATAACAACAATAAGGGCAATGCAACCAGCTTCTTTATTTGTGCTACCATTCTGCTTACCGGCACTGATATGCAATAACCGGCTGGCTATAAAAGTAATAGAAATGCCTGTGGTTTGAAAATACGCTACTGGACTTTGCATCTTTTTGCAGTTACTTACGTCGGCGTTTTAGCCGTGCGTTATGCTCACGCCCAACATCCTCGGTAGCGATTGTGCTGTGCCCCTGGTAATTACGATCTTCAAACCTGAACGCTGTCCTCCTGCCCGATGCACTGCTATTACCATCGCCCGCTGTTTTATTTTCATTCCCAAGCCCTTTTGCAATAACGTATATCATCACAATTCCTTTACCAACAATGTAGTCCATCACCTGTTCGGCTCTTTTTTGCGATAGCGCAATATTCAGTTGGTCTGTCTTCTTTTCATTTGCATATGAAAATACCCTCAGCCTTACCGACGAATTGTTTTTTAAATAGGTTACTACCGAGTCTAATACCCGGTAGTACTCCCGCTTAATATCAGACTTGCCGATATCGTAATAAATGTAGCTCTGGCAGTTATAAATAGTATCTTCCATTGGCGCAACAGGCACCCCTGTTTGCTTAGTGTTTTGCGCCTGAGCCACTGCGGAAAGAACAAGCAGTGTAACAATGATCGTAACCAGTTTTCTGTACATCATAAAACTTATCTTTTTTTCAATGGAAATTTCCAGCCAGCACGTGCACAAATCAAAAAGTAATAACGGGCATTTTCATGCGCAAGTCTGCGCGATTCATTTGACCCTTTCTGAAAAAAGCACATGCACTTAAACCATAAAAATGCAGCCAATGCTGAGGGTATTTTCCGTGCGCTTATTCATCCATGGTAAAAATAGTTATTTCCTCTATACAAATGGACATTGTCCTCATTCCGCTAAAAGGGTTTAAGCAATGTGAAACCCTGCCGGGGCGATATTCGTAAATTGATGGAATGAAATTTCCGGATATGGCTAACTCTATCGACAGACTGGTTGCAGACCTTATTATAACCAATACTGACGGCGGCATTGTACTGGTAAAACGAAAAAATGACCCTTACAAGGGCATGTGGGCGCTACCTGGCGGCATGATGGAAGCAGGCGAAACTATAGAACAGGCGGCAGTAAGAGAGGCCAGGGAAGAAACCAGCCTGGAAATTATACCAGGGAAAATTGTAGGCGTGTATTCCAGCCCTAACCGCGACCCACGTGGTCGCTACGTTTCAGTTGCTTTCGCAGCCACGGTGCGAAAAGGCACACCTGTGGCGGGAGACGATGCTGCCGGGGTGATGACCACACCAGCGCCCGGAACAATGACACTGGCTTTTGACCATAACCAGATCATAGCCGACTACCTGAAAATGAAGCAAGGCGACAAGTAGTTTTGGGTCTTACTTGTACCCAAAAACAGCCCGTCCGGCCGCATAAATGACTATATTTACATTTGCAGTACAAAGCATCGTAATTAACCGTTAATCTGGCTACAAAGTATGAGGACATTTATCATCATTATTATGGCTACCATGCTTGCTACAAGCTGCAAGCGCGTAGCTGATGGCACTAAAAAGGCGATCAATAAAACCGGGCAGGTAGTTGGCGAAGGGTCATCAGAGTTTGTAAAAGGTGTTTCCAAAGGTGTAGAAACCTCGATGGAATGCGAGATAGAACTCAGCCCGGCATTATCGCAGAAAGGTGTTACGTTTGGCAGATTCACGGTAGGGAAAGATACCAATAGCCGGAATAACAATAAACTAACTGCCTACCTGGTATTTGAAAAAGATTTTTCCGGCAATATCTCTGCAAAAGTATTTGATACCAAGCAAGCCGAATATGGCAGAGCCATGGTAGCCATAACAGCCAAAAAAGGAGAGGCAAAGTATGCCGACTTCGTATTTGACAAACGCACTGATGTGGAAAGTAAAAGCAAATTTGTACTGGAGTAGAGCCGGGTCGCATTTATTTCATGCCACCATCAAAAACACGTATTTTTGTAGTATTATTTCTACAATGCGCCAACTAACTTTTCTTATATTTTCTCTTGTAGTTTTTACTACGGCAATTGCCCAATCTCCCAAGCGCGAATTCAGGGCGGCATGGATAGCCACCGTAGCCAATATTGACTGGCCTTCGCGCCCGGGCCTGCCGGCAGAAGACCAGAAACAGGAATTTATAAAACGGCTGGATGGGCTTCAGGCCCTCGGATGTAATGTTGCCATTGTGCAGCTGCGCCCGGCCTGCGATGCTTTTTACGACAGCAAACTGGAACCCTGGAGCCATTACCTTACCGGAACACAGGGCGAACCGCCTACCCCTTTTTACGATCCGCTTGTCTTTATGATAGAGGAGACCCATAAACGCAATATGGAGTTTCATGCATGGTTTAACCCTTTCAGGGCGCTGATGGACAGCAAGAAAAACCCGAATCCTAAAAACCACGTTACCCGCACCCACCCTGACTGGATTATTGCTTATGGCGGTAAATCTTACCTTGACCCGGGTAGCGAAAAGGCACGCGAATATGTTACCGAAGTGATAACCGATGTTGTAAAACGATATGATATTGATGCGGTGCACCTTGACGATTATTTCTACCCTTACAAAGTGGCAGGCAAAACTTTCGGAGATGCCAAAAGCTTTGCTAAAACCGGTAAGGGCATGGATATTAACGACTGGCGCCGCGATAATGTGAACCAATTTATACAGGCACTGGGTAGCAGCATTAAAAAGACAAAGCCCTATGTAAAGTTCGGCATCAGTCCGTTTGGGGTATGGCGCAACAGCACAAAAGACCCGGACGGCTCTAAAACCTGCGCAGGCACCAACTGCTATGACGACCTGTATAGCGATGTACTACTCTGGATGCAAAAAGGCTGGATAGACTACTTGCTGCCGCAACTCTACTGGGAACATAAACACCATGCTGCGGCATTTGATGTGCTGATGCCATGGTGGTACGGCCACTGTTACAAAAGGCATGTTTATTATGGCTTAGGTGTTTACCGCATGACAGAAAGCAGCGGCGGCGTTTGGGCTGGTGGTAAAGAACTGATGTGGCAGTTAAGGGATATCCGTAAAGGATGCCCTGAAAACTCAGGCTATGCTTTTTATAGCGCGTCGTGCTTCGACAAAATAAAGTCGGCTGTTAAAGACAGCATCAGTGAACATATTACGCAGTTCCCTGCCTTTCCACCAGCAATGCCCTGGATAGACAGCACCGCCCCTGCTGCGCCAACACTTGCCGTTAAACCCACAGGCAATGGCACTAGACTCGATTGGCAGGTAAGTAACCCAAAGAAGGAAAAGCTTCGTTATGCGGTATACCGTTTTCCCAACAACGAAGTTGTTAACCTGCAGCGCGCAGATAGAATTGTATCCATACAACAAGGAACCGATTATACAGAAGTCCCCGGCAAAAACCCGGTGAACTACACCTATGTTGTAACCGCACTCGACCGCCTCTGGAACGAAAGCAAGCCGAGTAATAAAGTGACTTTGGGAAAGTAAGCCGCAGGACAGCTGCAATAGGTATCTAATGGATATTAACACTACTAACCTGCGCTATCAGTGTGGAAGGTTCCAGCGTTACAATAGTATCTATATTCTTTGAAGAAGTTGCTATAATTCCAATGTTACCACTGTGGTAGGCAAGGCGGTCAATTTCGCCGCTTGAATCAATATAAACATTATTATCGTCATGTATTTCGCGCAAAAATTTAATTCGCGACGTAGGTGACATTATGAACATGGTTTTTCTATTTTTCTTGTAGGCACTTATCACACTCTTCACGCAGGAGGGACAGCCCGTTTCAGAAATCAAAAAATAGTATGCCGAATCGGCTTTCAAATTTTCGCCAAATTTTTTTGAAAGATATTGGCCAAAATGCACCGTTTCATTTTTGTATCTTAGATTAAATTTTTGTATTAAAATGCCACCTTTTTGTTGGTTAGAAATGTTACAAGCAGAAAATCCTAAGAAAACGAATAATCCTATTTTACTTAGCTTCATATACTTCAAATTTTAGTCGGTTTCTATCAAATCTCCCCATATATAATTTTGCATTAAAACAAAAAAAAGATGGGAAAATATAAGTTCCTATTCTATCAATATCTTTTTTAGCGACAACGGTATAGGTGCTATCGACCATGTAAACCGTCAACAGCTTATCTTTCCAAAGGGAGATATTTCCATCACTCCTTGGAGCAGGTGGATGACTTTGAAAAATAAATAAGTTTTTCGCAATGGAATCGTATAAGAGCCACTCGTATTTTTCAGCTCTAATGTTGTACGCTGACGTGTAATTATGAAACTGAATACTATCAATATCCATCTCTTTTAGCTTATTTCTTGGTAATCCATTAATATTTTTTTCAATGCCGTTTGAAAGATAAATTATAGGTTCATTACTGAAAAGACTGGCAACAACACCACCACACATAACTGCGGCGTGTGGATAAAATTCATTATACAACTTTGAGATATACTCCTTAGGGAAATTTCCTGTTTCAGAAATCAATTGAGCATTTGAGTTATGCAGTCTACTAACTGCGATAACTTTCGACGAAAAATATGCCTCTCTCTGCGTTTGATCGGGTATAAATAAATTCGGCACATGATATAACACTACTATTTTATTTCTATCAACAGAAAACGGCAGATATATCGAGGCGTACGAATAATCACAACTATTGCTGCTATCAGCAAAATGATAGTCATCAACATGTTGCAATTCAGGAAATCTGTATTCTGATATCAAATTCCTATCGATTTTCATCGTAAATAGTGAATTTCCACTAAGGCAATAGTCAAATTTTGACGCAATATTCAGCCTACCTATGTTAATGGAATCTACTACCTTTTGTTGATTTAGATCATATTTGAAAATGCTCTTTCTTTCGTCAGAATAAATGTAAAATGCATTTCCTGACTTAAAAAAAATATGGTAATCTTCATCATTTATTTCCACTGGAACCTCCAAATTTTCAGAAATGGAAAGCGATCTAACCTTGACAGTTTTAGAAAATTGGGACCTGTAAACTAAGCCAAAGCTTAATAGTATCAAACATAAAATAATCAGAATTCTCATAAACAGTATGCAATAATCCATACCTAACAAAAATAGATATGGATTATTGCTTAATTTTTGTGTAAATTAAAAATTATTATTGTAAAAAACAAAATAATATCAATGAGTAGTAGGAATGATGTATTCTGCGTTCAGGCGAGTAAGAGGAGCCAAGCCGAAAAAAAAATACACAACGCCAGGGGTTGTTCCCGAAACATGATAAATCACATTATATTGTCCCGATTGAAGATTAGCGAGATCGCTTTGGTCTATCCCTAATTCAATACTTGTCGCGATACCATTAGGAGACGAAAAAAACAAGGCTGTGCCTTGCGGAGTTCCATTATTATCAATTGATGAAACCAATGCATCATATCTTGGCGCAGAAATCACTACCACTGCACCGCAGTTTAGAGCGGGTTTGATACAATCTTTCACAGCATCTTCCCAATGGGTTACCGCTTTACTAGAATTCCTTGCCTGAGGTCCGCTATGTGAACTTGTAGCATTATTCGTTGTACTTAAAGTTGATGCGCCTGGAGTAACACGACTTTCTTTTTTACAAGAAGTGTAGATCAGACATGCTGCGGTCGCGAGCATCATACAAAAACTTACTTTTTTCATTCTGTTACATTTAAAGGTTACAAATAAATACCTATCTCCATTTATATAAAGCCAAGATAGAAAGCCCAACATTCGGCCAAATGCTTACTCCAAAAATAATATCATTACATTTAACAACAATATTACTTTGTTTATTTTTTTATATTTATATTTTCTTTATTTTTTAAAATTGTTTGTTTCATGTGTTTCGAACCTGCAATACCACCATAACAATTACTTATGAATTAGTGCCGTTAAGGTGGTAGTAATTCAGTAATTTTACAGCCTAATTAATTGATTGAATGCAATTATCTGATTTATACGCCCGGGCAATGCGCTTCGAGCATTTGAGCATAGAAGAAGGTGTTTACCTGTTTCATAACGCTCCGCTGGCTGAGTTGAGTTATATAGCCAATGAATTACGCAAGATACAGGTGCCGCATGGCAAAGTTACCTGGATCATTGACCGTAACATGAACACTACCAATGTGTGTGTCGCTAACTGTAAGTTCTGTAATTTTTACCGTATTCCGGGGCATGCAGAAGCCTATATTACAGATATTGAAACCTACAAGGCAAAAATTGAAGAAACCTTTAAATACGGTGGCGAACAGTTACTGTTACAAGGCGGCCATCACCCTGAACTTGGATTGGCCTATTATACCGATCTGTTCCGCACATTGAAACAGCTTTATCCGAATCTTAAATTGCACGCTTTAGGTCCACCGGAAGTAGCGCACATTACTGAACTGGAAAAGAGTACGCACCACGAAGTACTGAAAGCGCTGAAAGAGGCTGGCATGGATAGCTTGCCAGGCCCCGGAGCTGAAATATTAAATGACAGGGTACGCAGGCTGGTATCGAACGGAAAATGTGGTGCGCAGGAGTGGCTCGATGTAATGCATGAAGCACACAAGCTTGACCTTACTACCAGTGCTACCATGATGTTTGGCCACGTAGAAACAATTGAAGAGCGTTTTGAGCACCTGGTTAAGCTTAGGGAAGTTCAGGCTAAAAAGCCGGCAGAGGCTAAGGGTTTCATAGCCTTCATTCCCTGGACATTCCAGGATGTAGATACTTTGTTACAACGTATTCGTGGTACCAAAAACCTGACAACTCCGGAAGAATATATCCGAATGATCGCTTTAAGCCGCATTATGTTGCCAAATGTGAAAAACATACAGGCATCATGGCTTACTGTGGGTAAACAAGTGGCACAGATATGCCTCAATTCCGGCGCTAACGATTTCGGCTCTATCATGATAGAAGAAAACGTAGTAAGTGCGGCAGGTGCACCACACAGGTTTACAGCCGCTGGTATACAGGCTGCAATCAGGGAGGCGGGATTTGAACCTCAGCTTCGCAACCAGCAATATGAATTCCGCGAGATGCCAAAAATGGAAGAACAAGTAATAAATTATTAATGTACTAAAGACTAATAAGAAACAAAGGGTGCCATCAGCTGATGGCACCCTTCTTCTTTCCTAAATATCTGGTGGAAATTAGTTCAATTTCTCCTGTACCCACATGCGCAACTTGCTTTCCTCATCCAATTTCATCAACTCATCCAGGTTAGTGTCTTGCTTCTGCGCACGGTTAAGCTTGTAAACTTTCAATACCGTTTTGATACCTGCATAGGTGCACATCATTTTATTAGCCTTGCCTTCATTCTGTAGAGAATAGCGAACCCATCCACCAATATAGTAAACCCTGTATTCCGGGCAATCGCTAAGGAAAGCTTCAACGCGCGAATTGGGTACGAAACGGACATACGGGCACCCTGTTTCCCACTCCAACAGAAAACGTGTAGCACGCTTTACATTATTGCTCTCATCGCCGGGAGCAACCTTTTCCAACCAGGTAACACAGTTGATGATATCTTTATCATATTTATGATAACTCTCAATAGACTCGAAACTATAGCGATCAGGCACCTTAAATGCCTGCCCTATGGCATTTGTAACGAATAAGAGTGCCGAAAAGGCAGCAATAATGGTGACTTTATATTTAAACATGGCAGGTGTATTTGTAATTAGGAAGGGTAAAGTTAATTACTACCAACAGCATATACAATAGTAATAACCCTCAATCATGAAAAACCTGGCAAAATGCGTATTTATACGGGTATTGAAAATAAAAAAACCGCCCTGCAAACAGGGCGGTTAACGATAAATTGTGTGTAGTGGAATATTTTAGTGAGATTCTTCGCCCGGACGAAGTGGAGTGGTCTGCGAAATGAAATCACCACCATTGCCATCATCTTTGTAATCATATGGCCAGCGATAAACTTCAGGAATTTCGCCAGGCCAGTTACCGTGACCCGGATTAATTGGTGTAGTCCATTCCAGTGTTGTAGAACCCCATGGGTTTTGTGTAGTTAATTTACGACCCTTAAAAATACTTGCGAAGAAATTAACAACGAATAACAACTGCGCAAAGAAAACGATAATAGATATTATGCTAATGAAAGCATTGATGCCCTGGAAGTGTTTGAAAGACTCCCATGCTGAGAAATCATAATAACGACGCGGCATACCAGCAATACCTTCATAGTGCATAGGCCAGAATATAAGATAAGCACCAGCTATAGTTACAAAGAAGTGAATGTAACCGAGTGTGTTATTCATAAACCTACCAAACATTTTAGGGAACCAGTGATAGATGCCGGCGAACATACCAAAGAACGCAGAAACACCCATTACAATGTGGAAGTGAGCAACTACGAAGTAAGTATCGTGAAGGTGAATATCTAATGCAGAGTTACCAAGGAACAAACCGGTAAGACCACCAGAGATGAATAATGATACGAAACCAATCGCAAACAACATTGGAGGGTTGAAACGTATGTTACCGCGCCACATGGTAGTTAACCAGTTAAACACTTTTACCGCCGATGGAACTGCAATAAGAAGCGTAAGCAATACGAAGATAGAACCAAGGAAGGGACTCATACCGGTTACGAACATGTGATGCGCCCAAACCAGGAAGGCAAGCAATGTGATACCAACAAGAGATATGATCATCGCAAAATATCCGAAGATTGGTTTGCGGCTGTGCGTAGCTAATATTTCAGAAGCCATACCCATACCCGGAAGCATGATGATATACACCTCAGGGTGACCCAGGAACCAGAACAAGTGCTGGTAAAGGATAGCTGAACCGCCGATGTGTGGTAATGCCTTGCCACCAATGAAAATTTCAGAAAGATAGAAGCTCGTACCAAAGTTACGATCGAAGATCAACAACACAACACCTGAGAACAATACAGGGAAAGAAAGAACGCCCAATACAGCTGTAAAGAACAATGCCCAGATAGTTAATGGCATGCGGGTCATAGTCATACCCTTTGTACGCATGTTAAGGATAGTAGCGATGTAGTTAAGACCACCTAATAGTGAAGATACTACGAACAGTGCCATACCCATCAACCAAAGATCCATACCTATACCTGAACCAATAGATGCCTCTTTAAGTGCGCTCAATGGAGGGTAAGTTGTCCAACCACCTGATGCAGGTCCGGTTTCTACGAACAATGAAACTAACATGATAATACTGGCAGCAAAAAAGAACCAGTAAGATAACATGTTCATGAACGGAGACGCCATATCGCGTGCACCGATCTGGTATGGAATCAATAAGTTCGCAAATGTTCCGCTCAAACCAGCAGTAAGTACGAAGAATACGAGGATTGTACCATGCATCGTAATTAACGCATAATAAAACTCCGGAGTCAGCTTGCCACCTTTCGCCCAGTCGCCCAGGAATTTCTCCATGATAGGGAAAGTAGAATCAGGGAAGCCTAATTGCAAACGGAAAAATACTGACATTAATGCACCAATAATCGCCCAGATGATACCAGTAATTAAAAACTGCTTGGATATCATTTTATGGTCCTGGCTAAAAATATACTTCCAGATAAAATGCTGTTCGTGATGTTCGTGGTCGTGATGCTCAGCAGCAGCGTGATGCGCTACATTGTGACCGTCAATTATAATTTCTGCGTGATTCATTTTTGCACTTTTTGTGGCTATTGCTTTATAGCCGATTATTTCATCAATACTGCTTTCTTCTACTAAGGTTTAACTGCAGCTTTGGGAGTTGTATCGCTTGCTGGTTTTGGTGCTGCCATATTCGCAGCTGTTGGAGCACTCGGTGCATTGTTTTCAGCATAGTAGGTTTGCTGAGCAGCCATCCATGCATCGTATTGCGCCTGTGTTTCAACAATTACAGTACCACGCATTGAGTAGTGCCCTTTACCACACATCTGATCGCAAGATATTTCATAAACAAAATCAGGGTTACCAGTCTTTTGTTTCATCTCTTCAGTAGTAATAGTAGGTTTCAACCATAAAGTTGTTGTAATACCAGGAACAGCGTCCATCTTTACCCTGAAGTGTGAAAGACCAACATCATGAATAACGTCACGGGAACCGATAAGCAATTTAACCGCTTTGTTAACAACCATGTGCAACTCACCTTTCTGTGAAATGATGTCATCCATGTTATGCGGATCTTTCCAATCAAGACCAAGGATGTTATTTGCATCGCTTATTTTACGGAAATCTCTTTTACCAAGTTCGTTGTCTTTACCAGGGTAGCGTACCAACCAGTTGAACTGCTTACCAACAACTTCTACAACAGTAGCGTCAGCTGGAGCGTCAGATGTAACGTTAGCCCAGTTTTTAAGACCAATAGCTACAAGTATAGCCATTGCGATAGCAGGGATAGTCGTCCAGAGTATCTCTAACTTATTACTGTGAGCAAAGAATGTTGTTTTCCTTGACGGAGTAGCCTGGTAGCGGTATGCAAACCAAAACAATACAGCCTGAGTAGCGAAGAACACGATACCAGTAACAGCTAATGTTACAAAGAACATGTTATCATACTTAACGCCATTCTCACAGGCAGCTACCGGGAGCATTCTGTCTTTAAAAATTTCATTACACTCCCAAATACCATACAAGCCAAGGAAGAAAAACGCGACCAGTATCCAGGCAATAGCCCGGTTGGTTTTGAATTTTATATTTTCTTCGCCACGCATTACCGAAGCGTACTCACTTGCTTTACCTATCTGGTAAATAATGATAAAAACCAGAAATACTAATAGTGTTGTTATAAATACCGACATGGTCGTTCAGCTTATTTTCTAAATAAATTTGTTATCCTAATCTTAACCCTGACTATTACGCAATATGAACTGTTGTTTCCTTTAACATAATATGATTGTTAGGAACCAGTGACGATTTGGTAAGTGTGCGCGACACCACGAAAATCAGGATACCTACAAAGCCCATAAATGTACCAATCTCATACCAGTTAATATGCCAGTTTTCACCTAATGCACCAGGCATAATCATCTGGAAGAAATCTAACCAGTGACCGAAAATAATAAGCATGGCCACGAAAGTAACTGTGAAGTAATTACGCTTACTTGGACGAGCCATAAGTATAATGAATGGCATCACGAAGTTGATAAGGAAGTTAGCATAGAATATTACGCTGTAAGGACCTTGCTGACGTAATTTGAAATAAACAGTTTCGTCAGGGATATTCGCATACCAGATCAACATATACTGTGCGAACCATAAGTAAGTCCAGAAGATACTGAATGCAAACATGAATTTAGCAAGATCGTGCATGTGCTCTTTAGTAACCAATTCAAGATTGCCCTGGTTCTTAAGATAAACAACCCACAACATAATCAAAGACATACCGCTTACAAAAGAACTTGCGAAGTTATACCAGCTGAACAATGTTGAATACCAGTGTGCCTGAACACTCATCACCCATAACCATGGAATAGTGCTCATCATAGACAAACCATAAACGATAAGGAACAAACCAGACAGGCGGAAAACTTTCCAATAGATCTTAGTATCATTTTTCGGTGCGCTTTCCTGTGCAATTGACATAGCGCGGAATTTGTTACCGAAGAAAGCCCAAAGGCCAACAGTGATAGCACTGAAGCCAACAAACATTCCTTTATTCAAAAAAGCCGATTTACCTTCCAGAATCTTATCACCTGCAGGATAAACCCAACGATAAATAAGATTAACAGTATGGCCATCAGGACCTTTTGTGCTAAATCCAAAAATGATGCAGATGGTTACCACTAACGTGATCACACCAAATACCCAAACATTTGCTCCAATTGCTTCAGGCACCCTGCGGTAAGCAGTAAGCCATGAACCTTGTGCAAGGTTTACAGCTGCCTGCACGAAAATGCTCACACCTGTAATAAAGGTGAAAAATACACTATCGTGGAGGAGTACAGCCCAGAAACGGGTCTTATCCATATCCGTGCTATTATGCCCCATGAGCAAAAAAGCAATGCCAGCTATAAGTGTCAACACACCTACACCTATCAGCATCAAGCTGGTATTTCTTAGTCGCGCAGGTATCTCAAAACGGTCATTCATTGTATGCTACTTTTATTAAAACTAATACAAATATTGTTTACTTCTTTTTAACGTCAGCCATTTTCTTTTCATCAGCCGGAGCAGCTTTTGCTACAGCAGCAGAATCAGCTTTAGGTGTTGCAGCAGCTTCACCGAAAGTGAAAGCGTCACCGCCATTTTCAGCCTGCATCTTTTTGATGTATGCTATAACCATCCAACGCTGTTTAGGATCCAATTGACTGGCGTAAGAGCCCATCATGTTTTTACCATACTTAATACCGGCATACATCTGGCCAACAGGCACGTGCAGGTATTTCGCATCTTTAAAGTTAGCAGGCATTGCAGCGAACTTACCACTTGAATAAAGCGGACCGTTACCATCAAGACCAGTTCCATGGCAAATAGCACAATAGATATTAAATAAGCGGCCACCTTCCTTCAATTCAGCTGCACTAAAGCGGGCTGTTGTAGTATAGGTTTTGTAGGCATTGGAATCACCTTCAGCCAAATGATCAGGCATAGCATGATCCCTGGCAATAGCACCAGCCACAGGTGTACGGTTTGTAAGACCATCACCGAAGTTAGGATTAGAACTATATGATTCGTAGGCACGTGAATAAGTCATATCAGGCGCATAGACGTGACCCGGGGTGCGGCGCATATTGCCTGAGTCGCACGAAGCCAATCCCAAGGTTAACCCAAGGCCTGCTACTACTATGCTTTTAATCTTGTTCATATTCTTAGTCGTAAGTTATTAGTCGTAAGTCGTAAGTTCAGCTTAGTACCTGCGACAATGTATTTTAATTCAAATTACCTTTCCTGTTACTACGCATTCAGCGCTTCGTATGGTTCTGCTTTATCCCAACGACCATACCACCAGCTTGCTTCAGCCCTTTGTATGTTCGTTTCTTTAGCGCCGGTTGACTTTAAAAAATCAAGAGCTTCCTGTTCAGAAACACTATCATTCAATTCAAGTGCAACTACAAAAAGGTCATCGCTCTGGCGTGGATGGAAAACGTGCTTTTTAACACCTGGCATTATCTGGTTAAGATAGCAGAATGTAAGCACCATGCCTACCGCTGCAAACAATACCGTAAGCTCGAAAGTTACTGGTATCCAGGCTGGTAATGCGAAGTGAGGCTTACCACCGTAGTTCAGCGGCCAATCTGAACAATATATCCATGAAATAAAACCAACGGCTGTAGAAGTACCGCACATACCGTAAATAAAACCGGCGATGTGAAGATCTGTTTCTTTTAAGCCCATAGCTACATCCAATCCGTGTACTGGGAAAGGCGTATATATATCATGTAATTTGTAACCGCTTTTGCGCACTTTGCTAACTGCAGGAAATAATACTTCCTCGTCATCATAAGCTGCTACCGCAAATTTCTTTATAGCCATTTTTAAAAATTAAAAATCAAAACTTAAAAATTAAAACTCTCTACGCTTAGCGCTCTCACCAATCATAGTCTCTGCTCGCTCGCTCATCGCACTCATTTGAATCGCTCTCCGCACACTCGCTAGCCACACTCAATTAGTGGTGAACTGCAACTTCTTCGTGCTCGTCATCATGATGGCTGGTAACCATGGTAATGAAATCTTCGCTGCTTTGTTCTTCGTATTGTATTTGTTTCCTCTTGTAGTTGTCGCCTGAAGTTTTCAATACGAACTTGATTTCAGATACAGCGATTACAGGGAAGTATTTAGCGAATAAGAAGTAGCAAGTGAAGAATAAACCGAACGTACCCAGATAGAAGCCCATTTCCGGCCATGTTGGGCTATAGTATGCCCAGCTGCCTGGTATCCAGTCACGGTAAGTTGAAGTAACGATGATTACGAAACGTTCGAACCACATACCGATATTCACTACAATAGACATTACAAAAGTGAACGGGATATTACGACGGAGTTTCTTTACCCAGAATAACTGTGGAGAAACCACGTTACACGTCATCATCGCCCAATAGCTCCACCAGTAAGGACCCATGATACGCCATTGGAATGCGGCCATTTCGCCCCATGACTGACTGTACCATGCAATGAACAATTCGGTAAGGTAAGCGATACCTACTATAGAACCTGTAAGTACAATTACTTTATTCATTGCTTCAAGGTGACCGATAGTGATATACTCTTCCAGATGAAGAATCTTACGGGTAAGCACCAACAGCGTGTTCACCATTGCGAAACCAGAGAATACCGCACCTGCCACGAAGTAAGGAGGGAAGATAGTAGTATGCCAACCTGGAATTACTGAAGTTGCGAAGTCAAAAGATACGATAGTGTGTACAGAAAGTACAAGCGGAGTAGAAAGACCTGCCAATACGAGGGCAAGAGCTTCCTGGCGTTGCCAGTTTTTAGCTGTACCGGTCCAACCGAATGAAGTAAGACCATACATCATCTTGCGGAATTTAGTCTGTGCCCTGTCGCGGATCAACGCAAAGTCAGGAATCAAGCCAGAATACCAGAACAATAATGATACTGTAAAGTAAGTTGAGATCGCGAATACGTCCCAAAGAAGCGGTGAATCGAAGTTAGGCCATAGTGGACCACGGGTGTTAGGTAAAGGTAATACCCACATCGCATCCCATACACGACCCATGTGCCATATCGGGAACTGGCCCGCACACATTACCGCAAAGATGGTCATTGCCTCAGCCGCACGGTTTACACCGGTTCGCCAGCCCTGGCGGAACAATAAAAGGATAGCGGAGATAAGCGTACCGGCGTGACCAATACCTACCCACCATACGAAGTTGGTGATATCCCAACCCCAGCCGATAGTACGGTTTACGCCCCAGGTACCTAGGCCCCAGTAAACTGACCAACCAACGGAGAAAACTCCAAACATCAGAAGGCAGATAGAAAAGAAAAAGCCAACATACCACATGCGCCCCGGCTTGCGCTCAATAGGGGAAATGATATCTTCAGACACCTGGTGGTAATCCTTGTCACCATCTACAAGCGGCTCTCTAACAAATGACTCGTACTTAATATGCATAGCACGTAATTGGTATTTTAGTAGTGAAGTGATAGTATTTTATAACTACCGCCTCTTTTATCTTATAAACTCAAATCAAAAAAAACTCTTTTCAACTATTGCTGACCTTAAATGTGGTCTGCCAGTAAGCCATTCTTAGCTTCGTTATTCGCAACAATTTCTTCTGTGTTGCGGATACGCGCCAGGTAGTTTACGTTAGGTAAGGTATGTATGTGCTCCAGTACATAGAATGTACGTTCAGCTTGCTCTTCCCTGCGTAATTTGTGAATGCTGCTTTCCATATCATTTACGTTACCGAAAGTGATAGCGTCTGAAGGGCAGGCAGTCTGGCAAGCGGTACGCGCTTCACCATCTTTAAGCGGACGGCCAATTTTCTTAGCTGTAAGCTTAGCTTCCTGTAACCTCTGTACGCAGAAAGTACATTTTTCCATTACACCACGGCTGCGGACAGTAACATCAGGATTCAACACCATACGGGTCAGATCATCGTTCATGTCATCACGACGGTAGTCTTCAAATTGGTTATCTGCAAAGCAATCCGCACCATTCCAATCCATCCAGTTGAAGTGACGTACTTTGTAAGGGCAGTTATTCGCGCAATACTTGGTACCAATGCAACGGTTGTAAGCCATCTGGTTAATACCTTCAGAGCTATGGTTGGTAGCTGATACCGGGCAAACGTTTTCGCAAGGAGCGTTATCGCAATGCTGGCACAGCATAGGTTGGAAAATAGTTTGTATAGTATCCGGATCGTCTGGCATACCGCTGAAATAACGGTCGATACGCATCCAGTGCATTTCGTGATTTTTCAGTACATGCTCTTTACCTACAACTGAAATATTATTTTCAGCCTGGCAACCGATAACACACGCACCGCAACCAGTGCAGCTATGAAGATCTATAGAAAGACCCCATTTGATACCTGTGTACTGATAATTAGGATATAAAGTACCGTTCTTACGGTAGTTTTCTTCTTTTTCAGCATCGTAGGCAGGAGCATTTTTATCTTCCTTACCTTCTTCCATCCATGGAAGGCCAGAGAACTCGCCTATTTCCACGTTACGCTCTTTCATAAGTACCTGAGGATCCTTAGCGAACTCTTCAAGCGTATACTCATGAACTATTGGGCGTGCTTCGTAGTTAAGGTGGGTCTGGGTAATAGCGATGTCAAATTTTTCAGCGGTTGCAGTAACAGTTGCAGCAGCGAAAGATTCAACGTTCACGCCATTATAAGAAGTGAAAGGATAAGCATTTCTGCCGCCCAATCCTGTAGCGCTATCGCTTGCTGCAGCGCGGCCTACGCTTTCTGCGCGACCAAAACCAACTGCAACTGCAATTACGTTATTATGCATACCTGGCACCACAACTATAGGCAGATTAACGGCATATCCGTTTGCACCTTTAATTGTGATAACAGCTTTCTTAGAATCAACTTCGTTACGGCCGTTCAACTCTGCATTGAGTGATTTTGCTTTTTTAGGCGAAACACATGCGTAGTTATCCCAGGTCGCTTTAGTTATCGGATCCGGCATTTCGAGTAACCAAGGGTTATTGCTCCATGCACCACCGTGACCGATAGCCACTTTCTGGTAAACCAGAATCTCATCGCCAGTTACTGGCTTTTTAGCCTGTATTTTAGCGATAGCGTCACCTACATTACCTGCAAATGCTGCACCACCAATCGGCATATCGCCTGCTGGCTCAACAACACCATTTTGTAACGCTGTTTCAAAATTAGCCTGACCACCAAATTTAGTAGTCCAGTAATTCTTCCACATATCAGCATAGTTGGTAGTTGCACCAGCCCACGTTAATAAAGTGTCAGCCAAAGAACGTGTTTTGAACAGTGGAGAGATACCCGGTTGCATCAGGCTGATATAGCCTGCCTTAGGTTCTGCATCACCCCAGCTTTCAAGGTAGTTATGATCTGGTAATAAGAATTTACATTTTTGAGCAGTTTCGTCCATGCGCTCATTGAAACAAACTGATACCGGTACTTTAGCCAATGCATCAGTAAATTTCTTGCTGTCGCAATAGTCATACACAGGGTTAACACCATGTATGAAAATAGAACCAACCTGTCCACTAGCCATAGCGTCAGTAAGAGCAGCCATTTCGCTGTCAATACCCTGACGGTAATTGCTGGTAGTTGCCCAGTTGATAGTAGTACCATTAGCGCCAATGCTGTTATTAATCGCATTTACAACTGTCTGGATAGCTACATCGTTTGCACCGCAAACCACCATACCATTGCCTTTTTTCAGATCAGCTGCCGCTTTAGCAACCATTTCTGTAAGCTTTGCAGATGGTAAAGCTACTTTAGCGCCACCGGTAACTTCATTATATAACGCTGTCGCAACCAGGCCCATTTCAGATGGACGGCAGGTAACCCTATGATCGGCAGAAGCGCCGGTAGTAGTTTGGTTACTTTCTACCTGATAGTGACGGTTTAATTTTGGATTTTTTGCGCTGATCTTGCGGCCTTTGGAATAAGACTTTGCAAATTCAACAGGAGACAACCATGTACCTAAGAAATCGGCACCAAGGCTAACAATAGTCTGGGCTTTATCAAAGTGGTAAGTTGGTAATGTCTTTTTGCCATAACAAGCTTCGTTAGCCTGCAACATACCTGAATAAGATATAGCATCATATACTACATGCTTAACGTTAGGATATTTTGCAAGGAACTGAGCTATTACTTCTTTTTTAGTTGGGCTGATGATAGAACCGGTAAGCAGGTAACCTGGCTTAGAAGCAATACCTTCTTTAACTACACGGTCAATCGCTTCGTGAGTTGATTCTTTGCAAGAAAGTGTTTTACCACTTCCTTCCGGTGAACCAGGGAAACGAAGACGAGCCTTATCATACAAATTAAGTACAGAAGCCTGAACCCTTGCAGAAGTACCACCCCTTGTTATTGACGACATTTCATTGCCTTCAATTTTTATTGGGCGGCCATCGCGGGTTTTTACTATAACAGCGCAATAGTCGCCATTGTCGTAAAAAGTTGAAGCGTAGTAATTCGCCACACCCGGAACGATATCCTCTGGCTTGATAGCATAAGGGATAGCCTTACGGACAGGCATTTCGCAACTTGACACCACAGTAGCGGCAAGTGTACTAAAACCTAAGAACTTTAAAAAGTCGCGACGAGGAGTAGAGGCTCCAAGAAGTGTACCGCTCAAATCGAACGGCAAATCTTCTTTAAACTCATTTTCTGCAACTTCCTGGTGAGAAACCGGTGTTCCTAACTCATCCAGACCCGTCCAATATTGTTTTTGAGACATATTATATATTCAAAAATTCTAAATTCAAATGTTTTTTTTCAAGTATTTAGTCGATAGTACTTAGTATATAGTCGCTCGCTTTAAAATACTCTTTTATCAGCTTATTAGCGTCGACCTCTATCTACTAGGTACTAATTACCATGTACTAATAATGGCACTTCTGACACTCAGTACCGCCTATTTCTTCAACAGTTACACCATCACGTTTGCCAGCTTTAATTTCTTCATGATATTTCTGGAAGATGCTGTAGTACTGGTTATCGAACTGCACTTTTGTCTGACGGTGACAGTTAATGCACCAACCCATTGAAAGTGGAGCGAATTGGTAAACTTCGTCCATTTCCTGTATCTGGCCGTGGCAACGCTGGCATTGTACCTGTCCAACTTTCACGTGCTGTGAGTGGTTGAAGTAAACGTGGTCAGGAAGGTTGTGGATCTTAACCCACTGTATTGGCTTAGCGTCAATATTACCGTTCTTGTCCAATTTGTATTTCTTAGCAACCGGATCCCAACCTGCATACTGATACAACATTTTGATCTGGTCAGTACCGTTAATGGTTTTGCCTTCCGCTGTAACCAATGCATGATCTTTATCGCCAGTGTATTCGTTGATCTGTTTGTGGCAGTTCATACATACGTTGGTAGAAGGTATCATAGCCTGTTTACTCTTTTCAGCACCAGCGTGGCAATATAAACAGTTGATCTGGTTAATACCTGCGTGAACTTTATGAGAATAGTAAATTGGCTGCAGTGGTTGGTAGTTCTGCTGGCGACCTTCGTTGATAGCACCATTTACTAACCAGTAACCTGCCATAATGAATGCCAGGATGGCAACCATTGCTATTACAACCTTGTTTCTGTAAAGTGGAATTTCTTTTGCATTAGGGATACCTTCTTTCTCGTTAGCAGAGCGGCCCAATGTTTGGTTAGCGCGCCATAGGATAACAGCCAACACCAGTAAAGAAAGTGTAATGATGGTATACACCATGCCGCTGCCACCTTCTGACTGACCACCATCATTGCCACCCGGAGCAGCAGCAACTGCAGTTGGTGGAGCTTTATAGTCATCAACATATTTCAGGATGGCGTCGATTTCATCATTCTTCAACTGAGGAAATGCAGTCATTGCCGTTTTGTTGAACTTGTTGAATATGTCAACCGCTGTCTTATCGCCTGCAGCGATCAATGCAGCTGAGTTATGGATCCACGCATAACCCCATTCCTTGCTCGGGAATGTCTTGTCTATGTTTTGCAGCGCAGGCCCTGTTGCATCCTTCAGCGGATTGTGGCAGGACGCACAATTGGACTGGAATAATGCCTTACCATCAGGGGCGGCAATTGCTGAAGTGTTTAACAGGAGCAAAGCAAAAATAACTGCGAGCGCACTCCGGGAGCATATACGAAACAGTTGCATTATTGATTCTGGCACGAGTATGAATTTGAAAATTAACTTTCCTTTATATAATAAAAGCGGAGGCAAAACTACAACACAATACTGAAACTTAAAACACATTTCTTAAAAAAGTTTTCTCAGTGCTGACGCGGCTTTCAGGCTGTTTCTAAAAATATTTTTTATTGCAATGTCATATTTATGTCAGGGGGAAAGGGTGAGAAATGGAGTAAGAACTTACACAATCGGTAAAAATTTGGTGCACAGAGGGAGTAGGTTTAAATACCTGGTACATTGTTTTCGGCTCATGATATTGAAAATAATATTTTTAAACCAATATCACCTTCCATAGTTTACCGGTAAAAAATAGCTTTTCCAGATAGCCGATGAAAAGTTGTCGACGCCATGCCATTGGTCATATTCAGCCAGTTTATGCTCCAGATCCTTGTAACGAACCCAGGGTATCTGCTTATGCTTTGGAAAACGCTGTTCATCAAAGATGTCAAAATCTGTCTTTTTCAGGAACATGTTCCCACTTCCGCTAAACCTAGGGGAGACCCCGGTTATGGTTATAGTCAATGCGCCCATTTGTGTGTCAAAAACCATGCGTTCAGAGAGCCAATAGTTAATAAGACTGTACCAGTACACCTCCTTCTTTCTGATAACTGTTGAATCTAAACCTTTATGGCCTTCTACAAGCGTAGTATCGTCGTCATGCCAGAAATCAATGTTAGTCGGCGACAGAACGCTTGTAAATCTAAAACCGCTATCGGCATAAGCCTTCAATTGCCCCGATTTAATATTGCGATAAATATCGTAGCAAAGATTGGCCCTGTGCAACCCCCTGAGCGAAAGAAAACCATATTGATTGGTATCAGGCATGGTAATGCATCGCAGGTTATTAAGCGTAATGGTATTCGCTGAAACAATGCATGGTTGCCTCGCTTGTGTATCAACCATGAGATTCGGTTGCCTTAACTCATGATATCCATAGATTGCCGATAACCAGCAGCTCTGAAAATTGCGCTGCTTGTGCGTTTGCGACCATTGGAGTATTGTCGCCTTTAAGTCGCTCCATTTTACCTTAAACAGTTGCGTCTCCCCTTTATATGCGCTATCTCTGCCGCCAAGGTATACCAGGCTAAAAGTCAGCCACTGTATTGTAACTTCTGTTTTCCTGGTTACGGGATCAAATACCCATTGTTCGGTAACGCTTAAATTTCCGGTATATA
Source organism: Chitinophagaceae bacterium (assembly GCA_947447265.1). Lineage (GTDB taxonomy): Bacteria > Bacteroidota > Bacteroidia > Chitinophagales > Chitinophagaceae > Flavipsychrobacter. The sequence continues at coordinate 13,787 of CANFKC010000008.1, read as the reverse complement.
GTTGGTAAATAGCAGTCAAATGTACAAGCGTATCCAGCTCACCAGTTACATCTTCAATTATGTCGGTGTCATAAGTCGGCGGCGGATTGATGATGAGCGGGAACTCCTCTTTTGTTATCGGCTTACGGAATTTTACGTAGTCGGTATCGTCTTCAAACCAACCTCGTATATAAGCCTTTACCTTGCCACTTAATACGGGCGACAATAAGAACTTTATCATTTGAGAATCACACGAAGGCTCCTCATGTCTCTGCCCCTGCGCATCCATCCAATTGTGGGTAGAGACGGTCCTTTCTACAAGTTGCTTCCATACATACTGCGAAGTTTTATTGTGCTGCTGCGCATAGCCTTCTATGCCATAACAGGCACAAAAAATAAAAAGTAAAAAGGCTGAATATAGTTTCATTGCGTGCAAATTGCATTAATGTAACGATTTATGGTTGATAGCTGAAAAACCAGTAAGGGTAACTGACATCCACATTAAAACAATCAAAGTAAATCTTTTCGGGCTAATACATTTTAATGCGTTTACCCCGGCTGGAGCACCAACAACACCATTTACCATTCTCCATTCACCATTCACCATTACCTACGCTTCTTTCAGCGGAAAAGTAACCGTGAAGGTACTGCCCTTGCCCGGTACGCTTTCCACCTTTATTTTGCCCTCGTGAGCCTCTACAATGGCCTTCACATAACTAAGGCCAAGACCAAAGCCTTTTACATTATGCAGATTGCCGGTATGTGCCCGGAAGAAGCGCTCAAATATGCGCGACTGCGTCTCTTTATCCATGCCAATGCCATTGTCTTTTATTTTTATGGCGAAGGTGCCGGCATGGCTGTTCATGGTCTCTACTTCAATGTAAGGAGCCTTATCAGAGTACTTTAAAGCATTATCGAGCAGGTTAAATATAATGTTGGAAAAGTGCACATCATCGGCCTGTATAGTATGGTCGTGCGCATTAAGCCGCAGCTGCAATGTGCCGCCTTTTTCCTGCATTTGCAGCGAGAGGTTATCGGCAACTTTATTAATGGCCTGGTGGGCATCAATTTCAGTAAGGTTGAGTTTTATTTCTTCTTTTTCAAGACGCGCTGCCTGCAGTATTTTTTCTACCTGCTTATTCATACGCTTGTTCTCTTCCTTTATCATGCTGCTATACAGCTTTACTTTATCGGCATCATGAATTACTTTTTCATTAGTGAGCGCATCAATAGCCAATGAAATAGTAGCAAGTGGTGTCTTCAGTTCATGCGTCATGTTGTTGATGAAGTCAGACTTTATTTCAGAAAGTTTTTTCTGGTTAAAGAGTGTGCGCACCGTAACAAAAAAGGCCATGATAATGATGCAGGTAAATACAATAGAGGCAGCGATCATCCACCACATTTCGCCTATCACCTGGTTGCGGTTCTCATGAATGGCTATGTACAATGTTTCCTTTGACCGCGTTGAACCCTTGGGTGAAAGCTGCACCGTGTGATCCATATTCATTTCGGTTACCTGGAAACCTTCACTCTGATAAATAATGTTGTTAAAAATATTCACTACGCAAAATTCAAAAGGATATTTTACGTTGTTCTGCTTCAGATTTTTATTAATTATCTCCCCTACCTCATCGTTAGAAAAACCATTAAGGAGCGTAAAATTGTCCTTGAGATATTTGTCGCGCGACTCATCATTGGCGGTGACAACGCCCATTTTGTACATAAATGTACCCTGCACTGAAACCCTTATCTGGTTCAATGAATTTTCCACTCCCCTCTCAAATTCGTCGTGCTTCAGCTGTATCTGATTATAGATCCAGGACATTTGTATGAACAAAATACCTATCACCGACAGGGAGATCAACACTACAATTACAGGAAATATTCTTTTCATTAATGCAAATATATAGAAGCACCCAAGGTAATAAATTTAAGCGATATGAGTTTAACGGGGGTTTAACGCCCATTTAATTGCCACAACAGGGGAATATTTCGCGGCACCCGCAAAAGTTAAGATTTGGCCAACGCGTTAGATGGGTTTATCTATTTCTTCTTTTTCGGAAAAAATACCATTCCGAAAAATTACATTTCATAAAACTGCAACGTCAACAAACGCCGGCTGCTGCTTTTACTGACCTTTTCAATAACATACTGTTTCTAGCTCATTCGGAGTTGCTGACTATTTGTAAAACACAAATTGAATTCTAGTATATTCGCCTAAAGCCTTTTATGTTCCCAACACACTCCTTTCATAAATTCTTTGGCCTTTTGGTCGCTGCATTTTTTTCCTGCATGCTATCCCGCGCGCAAGTTCCAGGACAGTGGACTTTTATGAAGGGAAGCGACACACTGGACTTTATCGGAAACTATGGTGTTAGGGGGCTACCGGACACAACCAACATGCCACCCAGTGCCTATGAAGCAGTTGAGTGGACAGACGCGTACGGGAATTTTTGGTTATATGGTGGAGAATTTTCGCAAAAAATTGGAAGCGACTTATGGAAATTTAGCCCAAACTCAAATACATGGACCTGGATAAACGGCCATAATAAATTAGAACAAAAGCCTGTATACGGGACTAGAACAGTGCCAGACACAAACAATACTCCTGGTGAAAGAGCCGTCTGTTATTCATGGGCTGATAAAACTGGTAGTCTTTGGCTGTACGGTGGCTTAGGATACTACGATACCGGTACAGCAACTTTTGGCTATTCTGATTTATGGAAATATTACATTGCAGCTAATGTCTGGACCTGGCTGAAAGGAGATACCAGTTTCGCTACCACCTACCATTATGGCACAAAGTATGTGGAAGATACTGCCAATAAACCACCTGCAAACATTGAGATTGGAGTGTGCTGGACAGACAAAACAAATAACCTTTGGTTGCTTGACAATAAAGGTTGTATGTGGCGGTATAAAATTGCAACAAATAACTGGACATGGATGAGTGGCGACACGACTACCTTTACTCCGCCGGCAGTATATGGTACTAAAGGTTTACCTGACAGCGCCAACACTCCCGGGCATTCTGTGCTTGACTACACGGTGGGTTGATAGTAAAGGAAATCTATGGTATCTAAAAGGATCGAACGCAACTTTATGGCGTTACAGCGTAATAACAAATATGTGGACCTGGGTAAATCGTGATACAACACCCCATCCTAAAAATTACCAAAGCGTGGAATGTGTCCGATCTTCAATATTAAGGCCATATGAGCGTGCCGAGGCGAGAGCATGCTGGATAGATGCCTGTGACAATCTTTGGTTGATGGGTGGATATACAAATACTTCCAGTGCTTTTTGCCTGAACGATTTAGTGTATTACGACATAAAAAATGACATTTGGGTTTGGGTAGACAATGATACCTTCGCCAGGGATACGAGTATTTATGGCATAAAAGGCGTTCCTGCGGCGGCTAACACTCCTGCAGTAAGAAGCGGTGCGGTGCCTTTTACTGATAAAAAGGGGCATCTTTGGTTTTTTGGAGGAATCGATAATTTTTCATCGGTTTGGGGCATGGACGGAGATATGTGGATGTATACCATAGACACAACTTGTTCTAAATGTTCAAAATCCCTTCCAGACGAGTTTGATAATATAGCCACGGATCCAAGTATCAAAGTATTTCCAAATCCCAATTATGGTGAATTTACCGTAGAGTCGGGATCCGAAATTGTGGAAATCAAGATGCTAAGTATGCTGGGTGAACAAGTATTTTCACAGGAAGTGAGTGGAAAAAATGCTCGGCTGCACCTTGGTTGTTACACTCCTGGATTATACATTCTTTATGCTATATTTCGAGACGGCTCCGGGCAAAAACTAATGTTGACTTTACTGTAGCATCTTATTACAGCCCTCCAATCATGGCTATGAATTAGTCAAGCGAGTCATAGTCTAAAAAAATTGTATCATTGCGTTTCATAAAACTGCAACATGAACAAACGCTGGCTGCCGCTTTTACTGCTGTCTTTTACTTTGTCGCCTACTTACGCGCAAGAAAAAAATGATGATCTTACCACCCCTTTCGAAACATCGGGCGGCAAAAAGACAGCCACTCTGAAGCAGGCTATTGACTTTTATAAAAAGCTTGATGTACGCTATACCACTTTACAAATGGAAAAAGCGGGCAATGCCGATGGCGGATACCCGGTGAACGTAGTCTACTTTTCAACCGATGGGGACTTTAATAAAACCCACTGGCAAAAAGAGGGAAAAATAGTTATACTGATTAACAATGGTATTCATGCAGGAGAACCCGACGGCGTTGATGCCAGTATGCTTCTGGCCAGGGATGCAGCACAGGGTAAAATTGCCATACCGGAAAACATAGTGCTCGCCATAATACCCGCCTACAATATTGGCGGTATACTCAACCGCAACAGCTTTAGCCGAGCCACACAAAACGGGCCTGAAAGCTATGGCTTCCGAGGCAACGGACAGAACCTTGACCTGAACCGCGACTTTATTAAGTGTGATGCCAATGAGACCAAAACCATGCAGCAACTTTTTATGGCACTCGACCCTGCTGTATTTATTGATAACCACGTGAGCGATGGCGCGGACTACCAGCACCTGATGACGCTCATTGAAACCCAACACAATAAACTGGGTGGCAAAACGGGCGACTTTATGCACAATACGTTAACCCCTTCGCTTTTTAAAGACATGAAGAAAATGGGCTACGATATGGTGCCCTACGTAAACAACTTTGACAACACACCAGAAAACGGCTGGACCGCTTTTAATGAGCCGCCGCGCTTTGCGACCGGTTACATGGCATTGTTCCAGGCAATTGGTTTCGTCGCAGAAACCCATATGCTGAAACCCTATCAGGACAGGGTTATCGCTACGCTAGACCTGATGAAATGCCTTGTGAAAGAGGTGAGCAAAAATGCAGAAACCATTAACCAGGTGCGTGCCGCTGACAGGCTGGCGCTGCAAAGCAAAAAAGAATTTCCGCTGGACTGGAAAGTAGATTCGTCAAAGCATGATATGGTTTCGTTTCACGGCTATGCATCAACGCATAAACCCAGTGAGGTTTCGGGCTTGCCGCGTTTGTTTTACGATCATGCCAAGCCTTACACCTGCGACGTACCTTTCTATAGCGACTACAAACCCACGCAATCAGTAAAGGCCCCGACCGCATATATTATTCCACGAGCCTGGAATGCGGTTATAAGCAGGCTGAAGCGGAATAATGTTGACATGAAGCCACTACCCCGCGACACGACCATAAGTGTAACTGCCTACCACATTGAAAATTATGAAACAAGCAAACACCCCTACGAAAAGCACTATCTGCACTATAGCGTTAAAGTAACCACAGACGTAAACGTTATCAAATTTAAGAAAGGTGATTTCCTGATTATGCTGAACCAACCAGCAAAAAGGTACCTGATTGAAACCCTGGAACCTACTGCACCAGATGCGTTTTTCGCCTGGAATTTCTTCGACGGCATATTGCAGCAAAAAGAAGGTTTCAGCGATTATGTTTTTGAAGATAAGGCTGCTGAAATGTTAAGGAATGATGCCCAACTCAGGCGCAGTCTGGAAGAAAAGAAAAGTTCAGATACGGCATTCGCGCACAATGCTTTCGCCCAACTCGATTATGTGTACAAGCACTCCCCGTATTTTGAACCTGTTTATTTGCGCTACCCGGTTTATCGGGTGGAGTAATTGAGGGGCCTCATCCCCCTGCCCTTCTCCCAAGGAGAAGGGTGAGATTACGTCTGCGCCGGGGCGCAGGTGTTATTAAAGCATCATTGTGGTAATTACATTGGGTATTAAGAGCAACCCGAGCGAGGGCGACCGCAAGGGCTCGCCCCTACATTCCTCTTATTCACTTCACTTCAAACCAAACCTTGTCTGCATTATTCCAGGTGCCATTGTAATTTATGGTCAGTTCTTCGCCGGCCTTTATATCCCTTACAGTTTCTATATATATGGTATCATCATCATAATCCATAAAGTATTCGCAGTTACTGCGCTTGGAATGGTTATACATGGGTACCCAGCCCAGGGCCATGCAGCACATTTTTACGCCATTGGGTGTCCATTCAAAAATATAGTCGTGTAGCAGGGTTTTATCGAGCAGTTGCCTGTCTGCATCCGTCATTACTATTACCGGGGCTGTTTCAATAACGGTTTTGGCCTTAATGGCCGCTTTAGTGTACACTCCCCTCCCCTTATTTTCGGTTTGCAGCAGGTATATTTGTGGATTTGTCATGTTCCTTTGCTCTAAAAACCTTCTTAATTAATAAAATAATGGTTTTTTTGGTTGCTTTTTATATTTTTACAACTCTAAAGGTAAATATATGAAGTTATTCAGGAGCCTGAAAATATGTATTGTGGTCGTTTTTTTGTGTTCCCCACTTTTCAGTCTTGCCCAATATAAATTTGAGATACAACCATTTTTCAGCTATTTCAAAGACTTGAGGCGCTGGGAAATTTCAGGTAATTATATGCTCACGCAAGGCACCTTCAACGGTGTTATTCCTTTATATGGCCTGAACAACCGCTACCTGACCGACAGCACATTGAAAAGAAGCGTAAATGCAGAACCTGGTTTTGGTGGTTCTATAGGCGTGAGCGTTCCGTTTGCTGCACTGGGCCACATCAGCGTTTGGGCATTCACCATACAGGGTATGTTTAACCAGTACAAATGGAAAGACCTTAATATTGCCAATAACAGCGATGGCACACCTAAAATACCGACCACAAGGCTTAATGCAACCAGCAGCCAGCTGAGCATCCCTTTTGGTATTGATTACAAAATAGGTTGCGATGCCTTTGGTACAAAACGTCTTAAATTCTGTGCGGCATTTGGTGGCGGCTTTATGCCACAACTTACAGTAACCAAGCTGGATAGTGTTGTAACATCAATAGGACCGGAAGCGAACATCGGCTTCACCCCGTACGTAAAGGCTGAAGTGGGTATGTTCATGGGCTGGACCGTTAAACTCAGGGCAATGTATACGATGGGTAATGTAGAATTAATGAATTCAGGCGATGCTATCAATCCATATTCTGACGGACCGTTTAAATTGACCACTAATTCTCATGCGGTATTTTCTTTAATACTCATGCCGTTCTCTCACCGTTACAGAGAAACTTCATGGTATAACGACCATGATTCTTATAACTGGAACGAAAATCTGAACTAATTTTTTTGAAAGATATTTATTTGAAAAGGATGCCGGTCGGCATCCTTTTTTGTTTTGAACCATTCCGTTATATGCATGCGACATTGAAGTAATACCATTTTGACATTAAAATCATACCGCTTAAAATATGCTTACGCCTACCCTCTTACTAACTTTTATTTCGAAACCGTTTGTCTTTTCATTGGCCTCAATGAGAGTTATGTGGTCCTATTTATGCACACAAGTGTTATTCAAGCCGCGGCTGAAGTTTTGTTAAATACAACAAGATGAATTGTCATCGTCTTATGGGCCCAGCGTCTTTATTTACTTTTTTTGTGCTGCCGCAAAAAAAGTAACAAAAAAAGCGGCACTTTTTTCTTATCGCTCCGCGAGAAAAAAGAAGCCCCCCGGCGTGTTGTGTGAAGCTTGTTACTCTAATGTCCGCGCCGGGACGGCGTCGCGGATATGATGCAGAAAACCCTTTCAAAATTGGTTTGGTTTCAATGTCTAACCGAAATAAGGTAAAAATATTGCTCACCTTTCAGCCAATGTCAATTGATTCACATCTGTAAAAGAAAATATTTAGCCCTTACAGGGCTTGGTCTCGATTCATTTTGTTACGATGGGCGATGCCCATCGCTATTATATACCGCCCATTCTGGGCTTAGGTTAATGACATTGCGTGTCAGAGTTGGTTCTGTAAAATACATCCATTTGAGATAGTCAATAAAATACCAACTTGTCTTACCCTTATGCTGCTACTACCTGCTTATTGTATTTGTTACGGTACTCAATTGGTGTAAGGCCGGTAACCTTCTTAAATATAGTGCGGAAAGCCTTGGTATCGCTGTAACCAACATCGTACATCACTTCGTTAATGTTCTTCCGGCTCGATTCGAAGCTACGCTTTGCAGCCTCAATTTTTACGCGCTGAATGTATTCTATTACCGTATTGCTGGTTTCTTTTTTAAAACGGCGTTCAAAACTGCGGCGACCTACCGCAAACATATCCGCCAACATATCAATGGTGATCCTTTCGTGGTAATTCTCTTCAATAAACTCTTGCGCCTTCAATATCTCTGCGTCTTTATGTCCCTTCTGCCCCTGAAACAAGGTAAAGGCTGCCTGGCTCTTCCGGTCAATATCAATAGCGAAGAATTTTGATGCTAGTATGGCAGTGTGGCGGTCAGTATATTTCTCTACGAGGTATAACAACAGGTTCCAGTAAGATGTTGCGCCGCCGCTGGAATAAATGCCATGATCCTCCGTTACAATGCTGCCATCAACTAACTCCACATCGGGGAACATCTCGCGGAACTCATTGCCAAAACCCCAATGCGTAGAACATTTTTTACCACGCAGCAAACCTGTTTCAGCCAGCAGGAAAGCCCCCACACATAACGAAGCAACTTCTGTGCCCTTGCTGTACCGGTCCACTATCCAGGGCACCATTTCCTTGTTCATTTCCACTGCCTTTTTCATATCGCCACTCAATGCAGGTATGAATATGACATCAACATGCTTCACCTCTTCCAGCAACAGATCAGCATGCACAGTGAACATGCTGTTTTCCAGTTGCACATCGCGCCTTAGCGCCGCAAGCTTTACATTAAATAACACAGGCTTGCCCGCAGAAAGCAGGAACTGATTCACTGCTTTAAAAATATAAACAGGATCGGCCACGGCTTCAATAACTGCAGTTTCAGGAATGAGGATGACAACGTTCTTCATGTAACAAATGTAAGTAATACCGCTGTCGTAATCAACCCATTGAAATGGCACAATTGCGCCCGTTAAAATTGAATTTGTATAACCACCTTTGTAACAGGAAAGTAGCGCGTTGGCGCTCCAAATTCACCAATAAAATAATCCGGTTTATTTATGAATAACATACAGCAGATAGGCGAAACATTTTCAGCAGGAGATTTCAAATCGGTCTACGAACATTTCGCGGACAGTATACAGTGGACTATAATTGGCGATAGAACTACCCTTGGCAAAGCGGACACAATTGCATTTTGCGACAAAATGCTTGTGGAGATGGCAGGCAGCCAATTAACCAATACGAACACAATTGCCAGTAGTGACCAGGTTGCGGTAGAAGGATATTGCCGCTATACTGATGCTGACGACAAGACCATGCAGGTGCAATACCGCGACATCTATAAATTCGGCAACCGCAAAATCGAATCCATCACCTCCTACTGCATTACATCTCCTGTACTGTAAAATCCTACGTTCATGGCACAGATTCATTCTTACCTCACATTTAACGGCAATTGCGGTGAAGCCATGAACTTTTACCACGATTGCCTTGGGGGTGAGCTCAGTATGCAAACAATAGGAGCATCGCCAATGGCTGACAAAATGCCACCGCACATGAAAGACTGTATTCTGCACAGTATGCTAAAGAGTGGCGGCATTATGCTTTTGGGGTCTGATATGGTGCCGGAAACAGGGCTTATAAGAGGCAATGCAGTAGCGATGGCTATTACCTGCAGCAGCGAAGAAGAATTAAGACGTTTTTATGAAAAACTTTCAGCCGGTGGCGACGCGACCCACCCCTTAGAACAAACCTTTTGGGGCGGCATATTTGGTGACCTTATCGATAAATATGGCAACCATTGGTTGCTGAATTATGAGGAACATCCGGTTAACTAGCTGATGGGCGCATTCGTATTATTTACATTACCTTTAATGTAACTTTACTAAACGCCGCTCATGGGCCGGATACGCTATTTATTGTTGTTATTACTTCTGGCTACAAAACTGGCTGCATCAACCGCAATTACCTCTGCAACCGTTTCCGGGCACTGGATGATTTCCAATTCCCCGTTTCTTATTTACAACGATATAGCTGTGCCGTATACACAAACCCTGCAGATAGATCCAGGAGTTGAGATTATATTTGAAGGTTCGTATAAATTAGTGGTTAACGGAACACTTTTTTCTGTAGGCAATGCCGCCCAACACATTGTTTACCACAGAAATGATACCACAGGCTGGAGTGATACTACACCCACACATGGCGGCTGGCAAGGCATTTTATTTGACCCAACTTCGGCCGATCTGTCTGTATTCAGGTATTGCGAAGTACTTGACCTGAAGCATGGAACCCTAGATGACTTCAGGCCAATAAGTATAGCCAATTGCGAGTTTTACCATAATAAAGATGGTTGCATGCGTATTAATGGAAGTGATTCCGGCCAATTGGTGGACCTGGGGTATTGCACCTTTCATAACAACACAGGCACCACACTGCTCAGTACTTACGGGTGTAAACATTATGTGCATGACGATACATTTTGCAATAATGCAACCCACTGCGCCTACAAAGACAGCAGCTATAAAACCATTTTTGCCAATAATGAAGTGTACCGAAACACCCAAACCGACTCAGTTAGTGGAGGGTTGATAACGCTGCTTCGTTCAAACGGCCAGGTAAATAATAACAGGATATTTAAAAACACTGGTATGCTCGACGGCATGATATACGGCAAAGCATCGACAATAGAAATCAATGCCAACATCATTTGTAATAACGTAGTAACAGTGGCACCGGGTGCAGCAACCGCACAAGGAGGGGCTGCTATACATATCAATGACTCGGGCGCAACCACCTACCGAACAACTACTATACGCAATAATATTATTGCCAATAATGCGACTGCGGGTTATGGAGCCGGCATTTATATCTATCGGGCCAATGCCGGCATTTTAAATAATGATATTATAAACAACAAAGCCGCAAAAGGAGGCGGCATTTATGTTGTTGATAATGCATCAACAGGTGGTACCATTGTAAAAGTGAAAAACAATATCTTCTTCCACAATGTAGATACTTCTGGCGGCGTTACAGATACGGTCAATGTCTACCTTGCAGGTATCGATACCCTTCTTTATGAGTACAATTTTTCCGAGCGTTCTTTTTCTGCCGATGTTTTTGCTACGGGCAGCTATACACTAACCGGTGATACGCTGCATGATGCGGTTGGCGCTGCTCCGCAACTTATTGCGCCTACTCTTACCACAAGCGATACTGAAAATGCATTGTTGGCAAATTTCGGCCTGCTCATTAGTTCGCCATGCGTAAATACAGGAGATACGGGTGGTACAGTTCCGTCGGTTCTTGACTATGCGGGCAATGCCAGGGTTACCGGCACTATCATTGACATAGGCGCCATAGAAAGCCCTTACAAACTAACGATTAACGAGCTAGAGAACCAGACAGATTTCAATCTGTGCCCCAATCCAGCCTGTCAAACATTGCATTGTAGTTCACCGTCAGCCAATGGTATTGTTTACATCACTGACGTAACAGGAAAAATTATGTCATTACAGCACCTTAAGGCAGGCACAATAGCATTTTCCCTATCGCATTTTACAAAAGGCATCTATTTTGCTATCTTCGAATCAGACAACTTGTGTAGAATCATTAAGCAATTTGTTGTGGAATAGTCTTCCCGCAATTTTCTTCCAGGCAATATTCACCTAAAAAATAATGCATGTACGATGTCCGAATTTCCAATTGCCGTTCGTCTTAGCTACATAACCTTCAAAAACGAACAAAAATGCAGAATTACTTATTAGTTTTCAGATCAGACATGGAAACAACACAGTTACAAATCACCCCCGAACAAATGCAGGCTATGATGACGCCGTGGCAAACATGGATGGCAGAAATGAGCGCCACAGGTAACCTGGTAAGCCCCGGTCACCGCCTTATGCGGGAAGGCAAAGTAGTAAAACCAGGTAATGTGGTAACTGACGGCCCTTTTGTTGAACTTAAAGAAAGCGTCGGTGGCTATACCGTTATAAAAGCAGCATCGCTTGATGCGGCTACGGAACTGGCGAAAGGCTGCCCTATTTTTCAAGTTGGTGGCACAGTTGAAGTGAGAGAGATGATCATGGGCATGTAATTTTTTTACTTTATAATCATAAGCCTCCGTTGTTTTGCACAATAGAGGCTTATTTCTTTAGAGTACCCTGTAAAGAAAAATTCAACCGGTAACTGAACGGCTTCAACCAGGTCTTAACTTTGGCTTATGCTTACCTTGAAACACACTTCTATTACCATCCTTTTATTGCTAACGGCGACCGTCTCGTTCGCAGGCAAATACAAGCACAAACACAGGGCCAGCGGCATTGCCAGCTATTACGGCAGCAAGTTTGAAGGGCGCAAAACAGCGAATGGCGACGTATTTACCAACCGTGGTTATACAGCGGCGTCCAACAAATTCAGGATGGGTGCCTACGCAAGGGTAACCAATAAAAGCAATGGCAATAAAGTTTATGTGCGCATCAACGACCGCATGGGCAACGACAAGCGCCTGATTGACCTTACCGTTGCAGCCACTGAGCAACTCGGCTTTAAACAACAGGGCACCACTAAAGTTAAAGTAAAGGTGGTAAAAGACAAGAAAGGCAAGCGGAAGATTAGGAGGCAAAACAGGTAGGTGCATTCACATTTTTTAACCACAATGGCATAGCTCGTTTTACCTATAGCTATTATTTTTACGGAAACATCGGATTTATGAAATACACCTTCGTTATCAGCATACTGCTTTTTGCCTTACTATCCGGCAACCACATTGCACTGGCAATGAAGCCAGTAAAGGAATATAGTATAGTGCCCGATACGCTTCGCCTGCCCTACGAGAAAAATATACTTACAACATCTGACGGACTACACCTGAAATCGTGGACCTTTCTGCCTGCAAAAGGACTCGATAAAAAAACGACGCTGGTGCTTGCTTATGCCGACGCGGGTAATATGTCATGGTGGCTTAGCCAGGCAACTATTCTGTCGCAGTCCGGCTATACCGTTTTACTTTTTGACTATCGCGGCTTTGGCCAGAGTGACCCATTCGATATTGATGGAAAAATGCTCTACTACAATGAATTCACTGCCGACCTTGCTGCGGCGGTTGAATTTGCACGCAAGAAATATTCCGCTAACAAAACAGGAATCTGGTGTTTTTCCATGGGCACCATTATTACTACATTTTCGGCAACTACTATTCACCCCGATTTTATTATCGGTGATGGATTTATAACCAGCCCTATTGCGGTGCAGCAATTCTACGCGAAAAAGAATGACTTCATTAAATTGCCGCCACGCGCTGCGGATTATGATGCCGCACTGGCAGCCATTAAAGCGCCTATGCTGCTCTTCGCGGGGTCTGACGACAAAGTGTCCACTCCTGCATCAATTAAAGCCCTAAAACAAAAGAAAACGACGCTAACCGTAATAAGTTATAAAGGCGGACACCTGGCCGGATTTAACGTACTTTCAAAAACATTTCCCGGCTCGGAATATGTTAAAGCCGTTGACAAATTCCTGAAGGCAAAATAATTTTTTTCAAGCACAGAAGGTGCAAATAATATAACACCTATCAGTAATTGTGTAACATTCGCACCTCTAAATTCCCCGATCTTCATTGTTGCAAATAACCATGCCTAAAAGTAAGTTGGCTTATAGCTTCCGGTAAGTTTTATTATAGCCGGACCTCTCACTAATAATAAACCGCTATCAATTTTATTAAAAAGCATATCCTTTAGACAGTTGCTTGATATCTGAAGCGCTAATGTGATATTGAGCGAGTGCATTGTTCAGAGTATTTTCGACGTCATCAAGGCTGTTGAATATTTTGTTGTGAAAG